>NZ_CM132207.1:1222509-1833764 GCF_053667775.1 Cerasibacillus sp. JNUCC 74
GCCAAATAAAACACCAAATCCACTACAAATAGTTAAACTGATGGATGCTCTGACAAAAGCGAAAAAACCAATGATTCTGGCAGGAGCAGGAGTAATTTTTGCTAATGCAAGCGATGAGTTAAAAGCTGTTGCAGAAAAGTTTAATCTTCCTGTAGCTAATACGTTGCTTGGTTTAGGCAGTTTCCCGGGTTCTCATGATTTATCGCTCGGAATGGCTGGAATGCATGGAACTTATGCAGCAAATATGGCTTTATATGAATGTGATTTACTAATTAACATTGGGGCACGTTTTGACGACCGCCTAACCGGTAACCTCAAGCATTTTGCTCCAAAAGCGAAAGTTGCACATATCGACATTGATCCAGCTGAGATTGGAAAAAATGTACCGACCGAAATCCCGGTCGTAGCAGATGCAAAAGAAGCTTTAAATGCATTGCTGTTAAGTTCAGCAGAACCAATCAATCCCAAAAACTGGCGGAATCATTTAGAAAAATATAAGCGAGATTATCCGCTGTGGTATGACAGATCGAATGGCTATATTTCTCCACAATGGCTGCTTGAGCAAATATATGACATCACCGAGGGAAAGGCAATTGTGACAACAGATGTTGGTCAGCATCAAATGTGGGCAGCACAATACTATCGATTTGAAAAACCAAATCGATGGGTCACTTCAGGAGGACTTGGAACAATGGGCTTTGGTTTCCCGGCAGCAATTGGAGCACAACTAGGCGCCCCAAATGACTTAGTGGTATCGATCGTTGGGGATGGAGGGTTTCAAATGACTTTCCAGGAACTTTCGGTTGTAAAAGAAAAGAAGCTACCGGTTAAAACGATTATCGTAAATAATCAGGCACTAGGAATGGTGAGGCAATGGCAAGAAACTTTTTATGAAGAACGATATTCTGAATCTATATTTATGGAAAATCCTGATTTTGTAAAATTAGCAGAGAGTTATGGAATTCGTGGAATGCGTGTAGAAAGCGAAAAGGATGTGCCGCTTGTATTGCAAGAGGCGTTTGCCTACGAAGGTCCTGTTGTAGTTGATTGTCGTGTAGAACAAGAGACCTGTGTATATCCAATGGTTGCTCCAGGAAAGGGAATCCAAGAAATGATCGGGGTGAGAAAATGAGGCGTATTATCACTGCCACGGTGCAAAATCGAAGTGGTGTGCTTAATCGAATAACAGGGATGTTGTATCGAAGACAGTTCAATATCGAGAGTATTTCCGTTGGCGCATCGGAAACAGAAGGGCTCTCCAAGATGACATTTGTTGTCGATATTGAGGATCATCAGAAACTGGAGCAATTAACGAAACAATTAAATAAACAAATCGATGTTTTAAAAGTGTCTGATATTACAGATAAAGCAATCGTAGCGAGAGAATTAGCACTTATTAAAGTTGTCGGAAGCGGACAATTACGAGCGGAAATACAAGGAATTATTACGCCATTTAGATCATCCATTATCGATGTGAGTAGAGATAGTTTAACGGTTCAAGTAACCGGAAAACCTGACAAGGTAGATGCACTTATTTCTTTATTACGACCTTATGGAATAAAAGAATTAACAAGAACCGGTGTCACTGCATTTTTGCGAGGGCAACAGCCGGCTCAAGTGACAGAAATAAATTCATTTACGATTTAAAAAACAGGGAGGAAATCAACATGTCAAAAGTACTTTATGAAAAGGATATAAATACAGAAGTTTTACAAGGAAAGAAAATCGCAATTATTGGCTATGGTTCACAAGGTCATGCGCATGCACTAAACTTGAGAGAAAGCGGATTTGATGTCGTTGTAGGGTTGCGTCCAGGAAAATCGCAAGTAAAAGCAGAAGAGGATGGCTTTAACGTACTTTCTGTAGCAGAAGCTGTCAAGCAATCGGATGTAATTATGATTTTACTTCCTGATGAACTGCAAACAGCCGTTTATAAAGAAAGCATTGAAGCAAATCTGAAGCCGGGTAATGCGCTTGCTTTTGCTCATGGATTTAATATTCATTTTAGCCAAATTGTTCCACCTTCTAATGTAGATGTATTTCTTGTAGCTCCAAAAGGGCCGGGGCATTTAGTGCGACGTACCTATGAGGAAGGGGCAGGTGTACCAGCACTTTATGGAATCTATCAGGATGTATCGGAAAAAGCAAGGGACATTGCATTGGCCTATGCACAGGGAATTGGCGCAGCACGTGCAGGGATTTTGGAAACAACTTTCCAAGAAGAAACAGAAACAGACCTGTTTGGAGAGCAAGCAGTGCTATGCGGTGGAGTTACGAGCTTGATCAAAGCAGGTTTTGAAACATTAACGGAAGCTGGTTATCAGCCAGAAGTGGCGTATTTTGAATGTTTACATGAAATGAAACTAATTGTGGATCTTCTCTATGAGGGTGGTTTGGAAAATATGCGTTACTCCATTTCAGATACGGCACAATGGGGAGATTTTGTTTCTGGACCTCGGGTGATTAATGATGAAACAAAAGCGAGAATGAAAGAAATCCTAACAGATGTGCAAACAGGTGCATTTGCCAAAGGGTGGATTTTAGAAAACCAAGCTAACCGTCCACAATTTAATGCCATAAACGCAAAAGAAAATCAACATCCAATCGAAAAAGTAGGGAAGGAGTTACGTGCATTAATGCCTTTTGTTTCAGAGCCATTACAAGCAAAAAAAAATAAACAAAAGGATGTGAATGTTCATGTCACGAATTAAAATATTCGATACGACACTTCGAGATGGTGAACAGTCCCCTGGAGTGAATTTGAATAAAATAGAAAAGTTAGAAATAGCAAAGCAATTGGAACGGTTAGGAGTTGATCGGATGGAAGCAGGTTTTCCTGCCTCCTCCAAAGGGGATTTTCAAGCGGTAAAAGCCATTGCAGATACGATTAAACATACATCTGTTACTGCATTGTCAAGAACGGTAAAGTCAGATATTGATATCGCTTGGGAGGCGCTGAAGGGAGCAGATGAACCTTGCCTTCATATTTTCTTGGCAACCTCTCCTATCCATATGACCTATAAGCTAAGAAAGACACCAGATGAGGTCATTGCAACGGCTACAGAAATGGTAGCTTATGCCAAGAAGAAGTTTCCACAGATAGAATGGTCTGCAGAAGATGCTTCACGATCAGATTGGAGTTTTTTAGCGCAAATTGTTGAAAAGGTAATCGATGCTGGTGCAACAGTTATTAACCTTCCAGACACAGTTGGCTATACAACACCGAAAGAATATGGAGATATGTTCAAGTATATTCGTGAAAATGTACCGAATATTGATCAGGTTACTTTATCTTGTCATTGTCATAATGACCTTGGGATTGCGGTGGCAAACTCGATTGCAGCTGTTGAAAATGGAGCAACGCAAATTGAAGGTACCATTAATGGCATTGGTGAGCGAGCAGGTAATGCAGCACTGGAAGAAATTGCAGTTGCTTTAAATATTCGTTCTGATTTTTATTCATTTCAAACAAACTTAAATCTAAAAGAAGTTAAGCGCACAAGTGATATGGTAGCTAAGCTGACAGGGATGTATATTCAGGCAAATAAGGCGGTAGTTGGGAGAAATGCGTTTGCTCATGAATCGGGTATTCATCAAGATGGCGTACTAAAACATGCTTCAACTTATGAAATTATTACACCAGAGCTTGTCGGAGTCAATGCCAATACACTATTTTTAGGTAAGCATTCCGGACGTCATGCATTTAAAGAAAAGGTTACGGAGCTTGGCATAGAGCTTTCCGAAGACAATATTAACAAAGCGTTTGCAGCTTTTAAACAGCTTACAGATCATAAAAAAGAAGTTACAGATGACGATATTTTTACGATTATTACTGAAATCCAAACGAATACAGCTTCTGTCGATAAATATAAGCTGGAAATGTTTCAAATTCAATACGGCTCGAATAATATTCCAACCGCAGCTGTTGAACTAAAAACGCCTGCTGGAAAAGTAGTTAAAACAGCCTGTACCGGAAATGGAAGTGTAGAGGCCCTCTATAGAACATTAGAAGCTTTAACAGAAGAAGAAACAAAACTTATTGATTACCAGATAAACTCCGTAGGCGGAGGCAAAGATGCACTTGCTGAATCACGTGTTCAGCTGATGGTGAATGGGAAAACAGTGAACGGAAGAGGAGCGGCACAAGACGTTATGGAAGCATCTGTGCAAGCATATTTAAACGCAGTAAATCGCTATATTATTCAACAAGTCAATACAGATAAGCAGAAAGTGGTTAAATCACATTAAAAGGGAGGGACTCATGTGGATAAGAAAATAGCTATTCTTCCTGGCGACGGAATTGGGAAGGAAATCATGGAATCTGCAATCCGAGTGATAGAAACGATTGCAGCAGATTTTAATCACCAATTTACTTTTGAGGAACATGCCATTGGTGGGCAAGCGATTGATCAATATAATGATCCATTACCAGAAGCTACGGTTCAAGCATGTGAAGAAGCAGATGCTGTACTGCTAGGAGCTGTTGGCGGAGAAAAATGGGATTCACTGCCTGGAGACAAACGCCCGGAAAAGGGGCTTTTAGGAATCCGCAAAACATTAGGATTATTTGCTAACTTACGTCCTATAAAAGGATTTGACCCCTTATTGCATGCTTCTCCTTTGAAGGAAGAAGTTATTAAAGGAAGCGATATTTTAATAATTCGAGAGCTGACAGGTGGTTTATATTTTGGTGAACCGAAAAAGCGTGTGGATGATGGCAATGCCGCAGTTGACACATTGTACTATACTCGAATGGAAATGGAACGAATTATTGATACCGCTTTTCAAACTGCAAGAACGAGAAAGAAACAGTTGACATCTGTTGACAAAGCGAATGTCCTAGAATCAAGCAGACTTTGGCGAGAAGTCGTAGAAGAGAAAAGCAAGCAGTACCCGGATGTAACAGTAAATCATTTGTTAGTAGACGCTGCTGCAATGAAGCTAATTGCTAGTCCGCAGCAATTTGATGTTATTGTAACCGAAAATTTATTTGGTGATATTTTGAGTGATGAAGCATCCGTATTAACTGGGTCATTAGGCATGCTACCGTCAGCTAGCATACGATCTGATGGAGTTGGCCTATATGAGCCTGTTCATGGTTCAGCCCCAGACATCGCTGGAAAAGAGATAGCTAATCCATTGGGAATGATTTTATCAGCAGCACTGATGCTTCGCCAATCTTTTGGTATGGAAAAAGAAGCAGATGAAATAGAAAGAGCAGTGCAAAAAAGTCTTGATCAAGGGTACCATACTCCTGATTTGAATATAAAAAATGGGACGATCGTTGGTACAAAAGAAATGACAGATATTGTTATTAATAATCTATCAAGTAATGAAGCGTCTAATTGTATATGTAATTCATATGTATAAAACTGGAGGTGAAATAAGTGGGAAAGCCGAAAACGATTATTGAGAAGATTTGGAATAATCATATTGTTTATCAAGAGTCGGGAAAGCCCGATTTACTCTATATTGATTTGCACTTAGTCCATGAAGTGACTTCTCCACAGGCCTTTGAAGGGCTACGCTTAAACAATCGTAAAGTGCGCAGACCCGATTTGACTTATGCAACAATGGATCATAATGTTCCAACTAAAAATAGGGATGTTATTAAAGATGAGATTTCTCGTAAACAAATGGAGACACTGAAGCGAAACTGTTTAGAGCATAATATTCCATTAGCTGATATGTTCCATCCTGATCAAGGAATTGTCCATGTCATCGGTCCAGAATTAGGGTTGACTCAACCCGGCAAAACAATCGTTTGCGGCGATAGTCATACTTCAACCCATGGCGCTTTTGGTGCACTTGCTTTTGGAATCGGTACAAGTGAAGTGGAGCACGTATTAGCAACGCAAACGATTTGGCAGGAACGCCCAAAAACGTTAAATGTTCATGTAGAAGGTGACCTAGGATCAGGAGTAACGGCAAAAGATTTGATTTTAGCAATTATAGCTAAGTTTGGAGTACGTTTTGGCACAGGTTATATCATTGAATATACGGGAGATGCGATTAGAAAGTTATCAATGGAAGGTCGTATGACTGTTTGTAATATGTCGATTGAAGCCGGAGCCAGAGCGGGGTTAATTAGTCCAGATGAAACAACGATTGAATATGTCCGAGGAAGAGCCTATGTTCCAAAAGGAGAAGCATTTGCAAAACGTACGAAAGAGTGGTTGAGTTTAGCGACAGATGAAGGAGCGGTATATGATCACCAAGTAACGATACGTGGAGATGAGGTAGAGCCGCAAGTTACATGGGGAACAAATCCTTCTATGTGTGTTCCCGTGAGCGGATCAACTCCTAGCTTGGAGCAAACTGAACACCCGGAAGATGTAAAGCGGGCTTTAGAATATATGGGGTTGGAAGAGAATCAGCCAATTTCTTCAATTGAAATAGATCATGTGTTTATAGGGTCTTGTACGAACTCACGTCTAAGCGACTTGCAGCGAGCAGCAAGCATTATTAAAGGAAAAAAAGTGCATCCAACTGTACGGGCTATTGTCGTACCAGGATCTTTTAGCATTAAACTCCAAGCTGAACGCGAAGGTATTGACGAAATTTTTAAAAATGCGGGGTTTGAATGGCGTGATGCCGGCTGCAGCATGTGCTTGGCAATGAATGATGATGTTGTTCCACCCGGCGGACGCTGCGCTTCTACCTCCAATCGTAATTTTGAAGGCAGACAAGGAAATGGCGCCCGTACTCATCTCGTAAGTCCGGAAATGGCGGCAGTAGCAGCGGTTGAAGGGCGCTTCGTAGATGTTCGAGACTATGCAGATGCGGTGTTATCAAGAAGCTAGTTAACCGAAACATCCGTATCATTTTACGAAGGAGGTAAAAAAGTGGAAGCAATTCAAACGCATAAAGGGCTTGTTTATCCTTTAAATCGAACAAATGTAGACACAGACCAAATTATTCCAAAGCAATTCTTAAAGCGAATTGAACGAACTGGTTTTGGGCAGTTTCTTTTTTACCATTGGCGTTTTGATGATGATGGCAATAAACGTAAAGATTTTAGCTTAAATGAAGATCACTATCAGGAAGCAACAATTTTACTTGCGGGTGAAAACTTTGGCTGTGGATCTTCTAGAGAACATGCGCCTTGGGCTTTATTGGATTATGGTTTTCGCGTTATTATTGCTCCAAGCTTTGCGGATATTTTTTATAATAATGCGTTAAAAAATGGAATTATTGTAATTCAAGTTGACGGTAAGCAAGTTCAATACTGGATGGAGAAAGCAGAAAAAGGAACACTCGTTTTAGAAGTAAATTTAGAAACACAACAAATTATCGAGGAAGATAATGCATATCATTTTGACATACCAGCATACCATAAACAGAAGCTGCTGAATGGTTGGGATGATATTGCTCTTACTTTACAGCATGAGGACAAAATCTCTCTCTATGAAAATAGGATGAGATCCTAAATAAACTTAACGATACAAGGAGTGTGGGGAAATTGGGGATTGCTTAACAGGTGAAAAGGTATATTATGCGATGCAGCGTCTTGCTCCAATCGTGCATCGAACACCATTATTAACATCACAAACGACAAATGATTTTTTACAGAAAAAAGTTTACTTTAAAATGGAGAATCAGCAGAAAACGGGTGCCTTTAAATTTCGAGGTGCTACATTCAAGTTAATGCAGCTGACAAAGCAGCAATTAAAAAATGGCGTTATCACAGCTTCTGCTGGAAATCATGCACAGGGTGTCGCTTATGCTGCAACCAAATTAGGTACAAAGGCAACGATTTTCATGGCTGAAAAAACACCTTTAGCAAAAGTAAATGCAACTAGAAACTATGGAGCAGAAGTTGTTCTTTCCGGGGAAACGTTTCAAGAGGCATATGAAGCTTCTCTTGAACATCAATTGCGGACAGGAGCAGAATATATTCATCCATTTGATGATTATGATGTGATGGCCGGACAGGGAACAATTGCAATGGAATTGTTAAGACAGGAAGATCGAATAGATACGATTATAGTTCCAGTAGGTGGCGGTGGCCTGATAAGTGGAATTGCCGTTGCTGCAAAGCATGTCAATCGCAATCTGAAAATTATTGGTGTGCAAGCCAGTGGAGCTGATGCAATGTATAGAAGCTATCATACAGGCGTAACTGAAAATTTAAATTCAGTTAAAACGATTGCTGAAGGAATTGCAGTTAAAAAGCCTGGTCAGCGAACACTGCCTATCATTAGAGAATATGTAGACGACATGGTTACTGTTTCGGATGAAGAAATTGCTGCATCTATTGTCTATATGTTGGAGCGTAACAAAACGTTGATGGAAGGGGCAGGCGCTGCTGCAATAGCTGCCTTATTCGCCCATAATAAGCAAATCAATTCCAGGCATTGCGGGGTCATTGTTAGTGGAGGAAATATGGATATTAGTACAATGCCAAGAATACAGCAGCTAGCAGAACGATTACATGATCCCGTACTCGTTCACTCATAAAATTAAAAAAGGATTCGTCCAGATAGATGAATCCTTTTTTGCGTTAAGCGTATAATTTTTTTAGCACTACCGTTAATTCTCCGTCTTAAATTTTTTGTTATAAGAGCAATAAGTAATCTTCTGTGCTAAAAGACTTAGCTTTCGACGAAGCTACGACAGCGATACATCGCGGCTTTTCAAGGGCGTTGCGATTTTAGCTGGTATTTCAGGTGTTTAACATCATTACAGTTTCTGACCATAATATTTATCGATTGAAAAACCTCTTCCTAATATTTCTGAAGCGTTTAGAAAAATCACAAAGGACTCTGTTTCTTCTTGTTGTAAAATTTTTTTCAAACGTACTGCTTCTTGCTTTTCGGCAACACAAAGAATCATCGTTTTATCTTGATCTGAATAGCCACCAACTGAACGCACCTTTGTTAAACCACGGTCAAGCTCGTTTTGAATGAGAGATTGAATCCGTTCCTCGTTTTCTGTAATAATCATGATGAGTTTAGTGGCGGCAGTTTGAAGCTGAACAATATCGATCGTTTTACTCGTTATATAAATACATATTAAGGCAAACAATGTTAACTCGATATTAAATACAATAATAGAAGAGATGACAACTAAGCCATCAACGATAAATTGCGAATAACCGCTAGATAAACCGGTAAACTTTTTAACAATCTGGGCGATTGCTGCTGTTCCACCGGTCGAACCATTTCCTTTATAGACAACACCTAATCCAACCCCAAGTACTATCCCTCCATAGATCGCTCCAAGCAATGGATTGGTAATGGAGAAGGGAATATCGGAACTCAACCAAATAATAAAAGGCACCCAAAATGTCCCAACAAGCGTTTTCCAGCTAAAATCCTTTCCGAGTGCCAACCAGCCAATAATAAATATCGGAATATTAATGATAAATTGTACATAAGCAGGACTTAGATCATATAATTCAAAGAGAATCGTACTAACTCCGGAAATTCCTCCAGCAGCTAATTTAGCCGGTAATATAAATATGTTATAGGATAAACCGACAAGGGTTGCTCCAACGATAATTTGTGTATATGAAATCACTGATTTGTTCATTTTTTGTGTTATTGCTGTCATATCCTAGACCCCCTCTCTAACTCCTACTAACGGATATAATTCTAACATGAGGGGCTCCTACTGTCGACTTCCACAAATGGATTCCATAGAGATTTAAACGTATTATTGCATAACAGCAGGCTTTTTTTCTTGAATTTGTTTAATAACAGTATCCGTGAAATTAGCAATGATTTTCGGAAGAATGGCACGTAAAGCGGAGTTGATAATTTTTCCCGATAAACCTTTCACGGTAATGGTAAGGGAACCAATAATTTTTGTTTGTTTATTACAGAGTTTTTCTGCCTGAAAATACCCTTGGCCTACGAGTTGTTTACTAGTATTTGATAACGTAAAAGCTACTTTCTCTGGCTGTCTCCATTCGGTAATAAAGATGGTTAACTGAACCGTTTTCTGTATAGCTCCAATATCCCCTTTACATACCCAAATCGATTGTTCATTATTGATCATCGTATGGGTTTTATACCCGGGTACTAGTGGTGCCCAATTATTCATGTCACTAATAAAATTCCAAATCTCTTCAATTGGAATCATAACCTTTCTTTCACAACTGCTGCTTGGCAACTTACAATTACCTCCTTTAAGTACGTGTTCAAAAAAGGAATAAAAAGGGGCTGGCTTCCTTTAAACTCAATTGCATCGGAAAACTGTTTTTCTTTTCCAAGGAACGAAGCCACATAAAGTTCAATGCGTTTTTCCCCGGACTTTTTGAACATTCTCTTTCATGTTATATACATACTCCATACCCTTTGATTTATATGCATAAAAGTAAAAAATTAGTATACCGTTTTCTAAAACTTTATCCTGTATTGAAGGCTCCGTAAGACTTCCACTTCAAGGATGATAGAGGATATGAAGAAGTCTAAGTAGGAGATAACACCCTATATAAATGCTCGATTCGTTCAGGATGACAGAAAAAGGGAGATTTCTTGATTAAACATCGCGATTTTTCAAGGACAAGGAAGACTTCTTGACTAAGCTCCTCACGCAGAAAAAGCGTTCTTCTTTTACGAGGACGCCTGAGATTTTAGCCTTTGTTCAACTTTTATCAGTAAGGAAAAAGACCGCTTCAATAAAGATTTACTTTATCGGAGTACTCCAACAAGTAGTCCAGCAATAATTGATCCTTCTTTCAGGGGGTGTACGTCTGTAAAAGCGCAAGTTTCTTTTTGAAGAACGGAAGCACAAGTGCTTTGCTCAGCCCAGACAAGCGCTGGAACTCCGAGGAGGAGACCCGCTCCCTCGAGTGAGCTAGGATCTGGATAAAAATTTAACACAAAAATTATTCACAATGAACAAAATTTATAATTTCCTTTATTTTCTAGAGAACAAGAAATATGTGAACAATTCATGGATAAAGGAAAAGATAACTTGCTTATTATTAGGCTAAGTTGTAGGATGTGTGGTAGAAATAGACAAAATGAAAGTTTATAATGAAGACATCAATTTTTAAGGAGAGAAAGAAAAATGAGTATCTTAGTTTTAGGTGGTGCAGGATATATTGGTTCACATGCTGTTTATCAATTAATTGATAAAGGTAAAGATGTCATTGTCATTGATAATCTCGAAACAGGTCATTCACAATCCGTTCATCCTCAAGCTACATTCTATGAAGGGGACATACGTGATATAAATTTTCTAAGAACTGTATTTAAACGTGAATCCATTGAGGCGGTAATACATTTTGCTGCTAACTCCCTTGTAGGAGAGTCTATGGAGCAGCCCTTAAAATATTTTGATAATAATGTATATGGTACACAAGTATTGCTGCAAGCAATGACTGAATTTAACATTAAGTATATTGTGTTCTCTTCGACTGCCGCCACGTATGGGGAGCCCGAACAAGTACCAATTACGGAAGACATGCCGACGCATCCGACAAGCACATATGGAGAAACAAAACTAACCATGGAAAAAATGATGAAGTGGGTACAAAAAGCACATGATATTCGTTATGTTTCGTTAAGATATTTTAATGTGGCGGGAGCACGGGAGACTGGAGAAATTGGTGAAGATCATCAACCTGAAACACATCTTATCCCAATTGTCTTACAAACAGCATTGGGAAAGCGTGATCATATAACTATTTTTGGCGATGACTATGACACAAAAGACGGCACTTGTATCCGTGATTATATACATGTGGAAGATTTGATCGATGCGCATTTACTTGCCCTTGCTTATTTGCAGCGTGGCGGTCATAGTGATGTGTTTAATTTAGGTAGCAGCCAGGGTTTCTCTGTAAAAGAGATTATTGATTCGGCTAGAAAAGTGACTGGAAAAGAAATTCCTGCTCAAATTGGAACAAGGAGAGCTGGTGATCCAAGCATACTAATTGCCAGCTCAGCAAAAGCTAAAAAGGTACTAGGATGGAATCCAGCTCGTACTTCTATTACTAAAATTATAAATGATGCTTGGAACTGGCATTTGAGCCATCCAGATGGTTATAATGGAAAGTAATTTATAACTCTAAACTAAAGGTTAAAACCAGTAGTGCTTTTATTAAAAAAGTATTGCTGGTTTTTTTAGGTGTTTGTTTTTACATAGCTTTTTAATAGTTGCTTCGCTGACTAGCTTAAGCACTCAAGCAACAGAAAACTTCGCTCTTCTTTCAATGATAAGTCAACATCGACTCAAATCTAAAGAAAGGCTGACTAAAAGCAAACTTGCGCTCAGGTGTCGGCATCCCCCTGTTTTAGAGGCATATTTCCTTGAACCCGAATATAAGAATCTGTATTTATCTTGATAAGATAGCTCGAGAAACAAGACCTCAATACCTCATTCGTTTCATTAATAGTCAATGAGAAAAGCACTCCTTCAAGGAAGTTTTTTTGCCTCGGCAAAATTTCTGCCGTTGGTACATTGCTAACCGGGAGTCTGTGCTTTTGTTTAGTTTGGGAGTAGGCTGGAGAGCATTTTAGACGACACTAGGTAAAGTATAGTTCTTTCTCACTATTTTGGTTAATTAAAAGCAATATATCTAAAAAAGCAAACAACATCCCTATTGTGAAAGCGCTTTATTGCATGTAGTCTAACAATAGTACTAGTACTCATTTTATTAGATTGAGGGAGGTTAAGCAGTTGAACAAACAAAAAAGGACGTCAATCTTTTTAATCATTAGCATGCTTCTAACTTCAGTGTTAATCCATAGTGCTTTGCCTAAAAGTGTGGAGGCGGAAAACTCTCAGACAAATTTCGAACGTGAACTCACAAGTGCAGCTGTTGATAAAAGTAAAGAAGATAAGCAAGCATCGCAATTATCAAAGGAAATACCTTTAGATATTTCTGATAAAAATTTAGAAGAAGGGGATTTTAAAATAATCCAGGGCGATGGGAAGCTAACATCAAATGATGACGGGTCTGTAACGTATCAAGTGACCTCAAACCAAAAAAACAAAATAGTTTATAACAACATACCAAAAATAAAAAATGGTATATTTGAAGCTACTATTTCTACAGATACGGATTTGCATCGTTTTGGTGTTATTTATCGAGTTCAGGACCCTTCCACTTATACGTATGTTGGTACTGGTGATGGTAATGATCAGTATTTCAGCGAAGTGTTCGGTCCAACAAACAAATGGACCTCGATGACAAGCAGTGTACCGCTTGAAGCTAATAACACGTATCAGCTGCGCGTTAAGTTTATTGACGATTCGGCCAGCTTATATATTGACGATAAAAAAATAGGTTCTTGGACACAACCGGAAGGAGTTGATTCTCCTGGATTGATCGGGCTTGAAAAGAGTCGGGGTGCTGCAAATATTACGATTTCCAATATTAAAATTAAAGAGTATGTTCCTCCAAAACCACCTCATACAGAACCTGTTATAGAAACATTACGATCGGACTTTATGGATGTTACCATTGATGAAGTGTACCCACGCATTATCACCTACGATGTAGATGGAAAGAAAATGCATGGTCAAGAAACTCCTGTATACGGGTTGAAAATCAATAGTACACTCTATTATCCAGAAGTCACCTTCGAAAAAATAAGCGATAATGAAGCCATATATTCTCTACATGTAAAAGATGAGTATGAAAATATTAATGTTCTCATTAAGCTTTCATTAAGGGTAAACGATAATCAAGTCATTTATCAAATGAAAGAAGTGAATAATAAAACGGATGTAAGCATTGAAACCATTGAATTTGCTGATTTAAATTTTATCTCGGTACATGCTGGACAAAAAGATGCAGAGGCGAAGCTGACAAATTTAAGCAGTGATGTAACCAAGCCGGGAGATATTACTGTAAATGTTGATTCTTCAATGAAGAATGTAGGTCAAAAAATGGAGTACTATACCGCTTTTTTATCAACGAATGAGCTAAGTGCAGGAGTCTGGTCAAGCTCTGAAGTAAATGGCTATCGTAATTTAATTGCAACACGTTATGAAAATGAGAACGGTCACAAGGCAATTGGAATTGGTTCGAATACCTTATTCTTTCATCGCGATTTTATGGATAAACCTTCATCTAACACACCAACAGTTAAAATAGTGATAGCTGAAAATATAAACGATGATAATCGAGTAGATTGGCAGGATGCTGCTATTGAATACCGAGATTTATTGCCTAAAATAGAAGGAGCTGAGGATGTAAATAATACGGTAGGAATGCGAATTGCAATGAATTTTGGTTCACATGCCCAGCAACCATTTTTAAAAACGTTAGATCATGTTAAAAAGGTTGCTCTTGCAACAGATGGTTTGGGTCAAGCTGTTCTTTTAAAAGGATACGCAAATGAAGGACATGATAGTGGTCATCCAGACTACGGAGATGTTGGAGAACGAATGGGGGGAAAAGAGGACTTAAATACACTCATTAACGAAGGAAAAAAATATAATGCTGATTTTGGAGTGCATATTAATGCACAAGAAGCCTATCCGGAAGCTAACTCGTTCAGTGAAGCATTAATCAATGGGCCTAATGCCAAAGGGTGGGGCTGGCTGGATCAATCGTATACCATCGATAAATTAAGAGATTTATATACAGGTTCAAGGGCCAAACGCTTAGATGAACTAAAAGCAAACGTCCCAGGTTTAGCGTTTATTTACCTCGATGTATGGTACCAAGATCAGTGGGAATCAAATAGAGTTGCAGAACAATTTGCTGATCGTGGTTGGAGAATGACAACGGAGTTCGGTACAGCGATTGCGAATTATGCAACTTGGCAGCATTGGGCAACCGATAAAAATTACGGAGGATCAACGGATAAAGGAATAAACTCGGAAGTTCTTCGGTTTATTAGTAACCACCAAAAGGATTCATGGGTATTAAATTGGCCTGAAAAAGGAGGAACAGCGGATCATCCATTGCTTGGAGGCTTTGAACTAGCTGGTTTTGAGGGCTGGCAATCGGATAAAAACTTTGATCAATTTATTAAAATGACGTTTGATACCAATGTTCCAACAAAGTTTTTACAAAAATACTATGTAACGAATTGGGAAACTGTAGAAGGAGATCCTTCTAAGACTAACTTAGAAAAAGAGATCACATTAAAGGATCCAAGTAATGGCGATATCGTTAAAGTGACAAGAAAAGAAAATGCTAGAGAACGTGTTATCACACTAAATGATCACGTTATTCTTGATGGCCATGCTTATTTATTTCCATGGGTAGAGCAGGATTTTGAAAATCCAACACCAGATTCTACAAAGTTGTACCATTGGAATCTGGAAGGTGGAAAAACGACGTGGACACTCCCAGATGAGTATAAAAATGCTTCCAAGGTATATGTTTACAAACTGACAGATCAAGGTAGATCGAAAAAGCAAAAAGTTGACATTAAAAATAACCAGATCACCCTACAAGCAGAACCAGCGACAGCATATGTGGTAGAAGCAAAGCAAACGAAAGGAATTCAGGTAGATGAATGGAGCACCAATGCCCATGTTTCTGATACAGGATTTAATACTGGGATATTGAAAAGTAAACATACAAAGGTTTTTGGGGATAAAAAAGCAATTCAGGTTAAGCGGACTAATCAATCTGGTGCGCCACGAAATTTAAGCAGTGGCGATTATTATCTCGAGTTTAATAGTCCGAAAAAAGATTCTAACGTAACGAAAAAAATCACCGATTTACAGCCGGGTAAGGATTATGTAGCAGAAGTCTATGTAGACAACTCCAGTGATGTGAAAGCAGGGATTCATGTAAGTGGAAGTGTTAAAGATGTATCGAATTATACGTATCGTAGTTTGCAAAAGAATTACGTCAAAGCAGATTCCCATGCAACCAATGATGGATATGAAAGCAAAATGCAGCGGATACAAGTTCCATTTACTGCGAAAAAATCTTCCGCCAAGTTAATCTTAAGCCGTGAAGCAGGAAAAGGAATTACCAAATTTGATGATATCCGGATCGTGCAAAAAAGTCTTAACAATAAACCTTCAGTAACGGTATTTGAACAAGACTTCGAATCCGTCGTCCAAGGTATCTATCCATTTGTAGTTGGTAATACAGAAGGTGTGGAAGATAATCGTATTCATTTATCACAACTTCATGCCCCGTATACTCAAAAAGGGTGGGCTGGCAAAAAACTCGTGGATGATGTTATAGATGGTGAGTGGTCATTAAAAGTCAATACTGGTAATCGTGGTTTAGTATATCGGACACTCCCGCAGCATTTTCATTTTGAACCAGGAAAAACGTATAAAATAACGTTTGATTACCAAACAACTGCAGACTCTTATCGTTTTATCTCAGGAGATAAAGAAATTGATGTGAAGGACATTAATCAAGCCGAGGGGCTCCATGTAAATGAAAAGCTTCCAAATGCTTTAAACACCAAGACAGTAAGCTTTACAATCAAGGGATCTGATAACCAGCAAACGTATATTGGTATTTTCAATGACGGAACCACTTTAGATGGTGATACGGGTGAAGGTACTTTTATCCTCGATAATTTGCGAGTAGAGACACTATCAAACTAGAATTATTATAAACTAGCTCGAAACTGCATGCAGTTTTCGAGCTAGTTATATTTTGTCCCCTATGTAAGGGACGTAAGACTCTCACTTCAAGATTTATAGAGGAAATGAAATGGGAGGTAACAGTCCATAAATGCGCAATCCGTTTAGGTTGACAGGACAAGAAAGACTGCAACAGCGATACATCGCGGTTTTTCAAGGACAAGAAAGGACAACAACAGCGATACTCTACACGAAGAAAAATATTTTTCTTTTTTAAGAAGAACAAAAGCGTTCGGTTATCGGTCTCTAATGGCAAGCCTTTCGCTCGCAAAATTTAGGACACTTCTAACTTAATTTAATTAACGCCTTTTAGAAATATGCACCTAAATAATTATTTAACATGTCTTTTATATAATAACTCAATTTTTCACATTATATGAAATCCCTTTCATTACTTTCCGGTAACGAGAAGGTGTTTTATTTGTCGTCCGCTTAAATGCCTGCGTGAAAAAAGATTGTGATGAAAAGCCAGTAAAAGCTGCAATATGCGCTATGGAATAATCCGTTGTCTCCAATAGCAATTTTGCCTCTTTTATTCGAATACGATTTAAATATTCAATTGGAGAAATCCCCATATCTTTTTTAAAGGTATGTGCTAAATAATATTTATTTATATGCCCAACACTAGCCAGTTTGTCTAGCGTAATTGGATCTCGGTAATTTTGATTCAGATAATACATGATAAAAGCAGAGATTTTATTCATATTTTGGGCTTCCGTTTTAGTGACGGTTAATTGTTTTTCGCGTGTAAGTTTAATAATTAGTATTTCAATGATGTTTTGACAGATGATCTCATAATTTTCCTTATGCCCCTGTATTTCTTCTAACAATCTTTTAAGATAAAATAGGATATTCTCGCGATCGGCTTGAAAAATATATAAACCAAGCTGTGAATTTTCATCATCTTCTTTACTAAAGGAAAGTCCCTCAATTCCTAAAGCAATATATTCTAAGGAATCGTGCTTATTCGACTTTTCTGTATGAACTACATTTGGATTAATAATAACTAAATCATTTTCTTTTATAGGAAGCTCGAGGTTGGAAAGTACAAATGATCCCTTTCCTTTGACAATATAGAACAATTCAGAAAAATGGTGAGTATGTTGTGTACTGTGCCACCCTTTATCGTATTCCGAGTGTGTTATATAAAGCAGTTTAAATGGTGGCTTTTTGTTTATTGTATCTTTTACCTTATAAATTTCGTACGACATCATTTCCCCCTCCTTTTAACAAGCACTCAAAAGAACTTCTAAGTGCTATTTCTAAAACAATATCCATCTGATCCATTATCCTAAGTGGGTAAGCTAATACACAGTAGTTTATGGGGAATTTTGAACATTTTCTAATAGTTTAACCCGACTGCAGTCGATTGGGTACCCTATACCTACTTTCTATTAAACGATAATTTAACTAGAAATGGAAGGGCTTTACTAATTGAAAGCACGTGGTTTTGGAAAAATTTTATAGGAGTTCTTCTAAATAGCAATATTCCTAAAAAACTTAACAAGATGTTTATTGTGAAAGCGTTTTACAATAGATAGAATAGTAGTTAGCAAGGAATTTAATAAAAAGCTAAGGAGGCTTTATTAATGAAACGGATAAAATGGTTGCTCAGTTTATCACTAATTTTGGTAATTTTTAGTTTAGCGGCTTGTTCTGACGGTGGAAAAGAAGAAAAATCATCTGATAGTGATGGAGAAGGAAAAACGACCCTTCAAGTAGCAGCTTTAGAGTCTGCTTATGGAGCGGATATATGGAAAGATATTGCCAAATCATATGAAAAAGTGAATCCTGATGTGAAAGTAGAATTAATGATTGAAAAAAACCTGGAAGAAGTAGTTCGTCCGAATATGCAGGCTGGTAAATATCCAGATGTTATGCTATTAGCAACAAACCGGGAAGAAGCTCTAACTGAAACGCTAATTAAAGAAAATGGGTTAGAAGATATAACCGATGTATTAGATATGAAGGTTCCAGGAGAAAAAAACGCTGTAAAAGATAAATTATTGGATGGTTTTACCGACACATTGGCTACAAATCCGTATAATGATGGAAAAATGTATCTAGCTCCGATGTTTTATAGTCCTACAGGTTTATTCTACAATGCAGGGTTATTTGCGGAAAAAGGCTGGGAAGTTCCAACAACATGGGATGACATGTGGGAATTAGGAGACAAAGCAAAAGAAGAAGGAATCTCTCTTTTTACGTATCCAACTAGTAATTATTTTGATACCTTAATTGGTTCTATGCTTTATGCTGCTGGAGGACCTGATTTTTATAGTTCTGCAATGACTTATAAAGACGGAATTTGGGAAACAGAAGAAGCCACACTAGTTTTGAAAACGGTTGAAAAAATGGCTGACTATGTTCATCCGAATACAGTAGCGAATGCAAATCCTAATGACTTTACAAAAAACCAACAGCTGATATTGGATAATAAAGCCCTTTTTATGCCAAATGGCAACTGGGTAGTAGATGAGATGAAGGAAGCACCAAGATCCGAAAACTTTGATTGGGAGATGACCTCCGTTCCAGCGTTTGAAGAAGATGGTGATCGTTATGCATTTACTTTCTTTGAACAGATTTGGATTCCAAAAGAAGCCAAGAATAAAGAAGCCGCAAAAGATTTTATTGCATACATGTATTCTGATGAGGCAGCCGATATTTTCTTAGAGGCTGGAGCAGTCCAACCAATAAAGGATATTACGGAAAAACTGGAAGGACAAAAGCAGATGTTTTATAGCATTTACGAAGAAGATAATGTCTTGCCTGCAATGGGTACCTTCGCTTCAACGAAACCAGTACCAGGAGCCAATATGGGAGAGACATTATATGGAACGATTGACAGTGTAATAAGTGGAAAAACAATGTATAAAGAATGGCAGGATAAAATCGAAGAAGTTAGTGATAAGTTAAGAGAAGCAATGAAACAATAAAGATCTTTGTATGAGGCTGTTAATTAGGTTAAATGAGAAGCAGTTAGGAAGAGAATGAAAGCGGAATCTGAGTATCCAAACCAAATTCAAAAGTTCATCATTACACAGAATTAACTGAGTTTCAGTGACGAATGAAGGTGGTTGTCTTTTCCTTACTGCTCTTTTCCTTTTAGAGGTTGTGCAAAAAACACGTGACATCGAATTTTTTCGGATGTTAGAACATATAAAATTTTCGCGCTCTAAGTTCATTTAATATAGTTACGAATTTTTAGTTCTACGTATACTGCAACTAGGCTGATCGTTTACGCTATGCTTGTCGCTAGCTATGTTTTCTTTATTGGCATGCTTCTTTGTTTCTTGAAAAATAAAACGTTTTTCCTACATGGGAATGAGTTTCAAAAAAGCTACACTAGTGTCATGTTTCCATCCTACAAAACTTCGCTGGATAGGGAGTGCTAGTATTGGCGATTAAACAAGATGCCTGAGACTTTAGCTGACTTTGGATCTTCTTATTCCCTTTTTGAACGCGTACGTTAACTAAAAGAGGTGAGAAAATGAGTAAAACAAAGTCAAGAGGGTTATTTATTGCCTTATGTGTTAGTCCTGCACTTATTCTACTTTTTGTTTTTATGTTTTTACCAACGATAGAGGTATTTCGTATGTCTTTTTATCAATGGGGAGGCTTTTCCAATACAAAACAATTTGTAGGATTAGATAACTTTAAATTATTGTGGAATGATATGAATTTCATTCGTGCATTTCAGAATTCGGTATTCTTAATTGTAATTGTAGCCATCGTAACATTTACTTTTGCCATCTTTTTTGCTGCTATCTTAACAAAAGAGCGGGTAAAGGGAGGTAACTTTTTTCGGATTATCTTTTATATACCAAATATTTTATCTATTGTAGTTATTGCTGGGATATTCTCAGCTGTTTATGATCCTTCCAATGGATTATTAAACAGTATCCTCGGTTTGTTCAGCCTGGATAAGTTGCAACAAATGTGGCTAGGTGATCAGAAAATCGTTATATACAGCTTAGCAGCTGCTTTAGTATGGCAAGCAATTGGTTATTATATGGTGATGTATATGTCGAGCATGGCTGCAATACCGCCAAGTTTTTACGAAGCTGCTTCTCTTGAAGGAGCAAGCAAATTTAAACAGTTTACAAGCATTACATTACCTTTAGTTTGGAATAACATCCGGACAACACTGACCTTTTTTATCATTAGTACAATTAATCTAAGCTTTTTATTAGTGAAAGCAATGACAGGCGGAGGACCTGATGGATCAACGGAAGTATTCCTTTCCTACATGTATGATCAGGCATATGGGAACTCTACCTTTGGTTACGGCATGGCCATCGGTGTAATTGTGTTTTTATTTTCATTCTTGTTAGCAGCTATAGTCAGTCACATTACAAAACGTGACGTTTTAGAGTACTAAGGAGGTTCGAAAGGTCCATGAGAAAGTCTAACCGGTTAAGTACTGATACCCTTATTAAACTATTTATCTACGTAGCTTTAATAACGTTAGCTATTTCTATTATTGTACCAGTTGCTTGGGTGTTTTTAGCTTCAATTAAACAAAATAAGGAGTTTTATGGTAGTCCGTGGTCTCTACCAGAAGGGGTTCATTTTCAAAATTTTATCGAAGCTTTTCGTGAAGCTCAAATGGGAGAGTATCTATTTAATTCAATGATGGTTACAGCCCTGGCATTAATCATTTTATTGGTTGTAGCTTTACCAGCCGCTTACGTATTATCAAGATTTAATTTTAAAGGCAATCGACTATTGAATTCTATTGTTAAAGCAGGCTTATTTATAAATGTCAGCTATGTTGCGGTACCTATTTTTTTAATGTTGTTGGATTGGGATACGAGTTTAAATACAATTTTTGGTCAAGAGTTTTTATTGAATAACCGGTTTATGCTCGCCCTTATTTATGCTTCAACAGCTTTACCATTTACGATTTATTTATTGTCGAGTTATTTTAAAACATTGCCATCTGATTTTGAAGAAGCTGCTAGTATCGATGGTGCAGGATATTATCGGACCATGTTTTCGGTTATGTTTCCAATGGCAGCTCCAAGTATTGTGATTGTTATTTTATTTAATTTTTTGCTGTTTTGGAATGAATATATTCTGGCATTAACATTAATGCCGGCAAAGAATCAAACATTACCAGTTGGTTTATTAAACTTGATGGCAGCAGAAAGAGCTGCTGTTAATTACGGACCTTTATATGCAGGAATGGTGATTGTTATGTTGCCGACATTAATCCTTTATATATTGGTGCAAAAGCGTTTAACAGAAGGTATGACAGTAGGTGGAGTGAAAGGTTAGGTGTTAGATATGAAAAAAACAGCAGGAAGAGTTACATTGCCTAGTCAGCAAAATTTTCTAAAAGAGACAAAAGAATTAATGAAACGATGGGGTGCAGACGCAATTCGTGACAGTGATGGTACGAAGCTTGATGAGGAGATTAAGCAATTAGATGCAAAAATATATACGACTTACTTTGTTGCCCGTAATCATAATGACTTCGCTATAAGGCATCCGGAAGAAAGACAGCAAATCTATTTAATGTCACAATATAATACAGCTATAAGTACAACGATTGAAATTGATTTTCTAAAAGGATACTTTACAGAGCAAATAGAACCAGATTATATTCACGATCCGAAAGTTTGGTGGGAAGTGATTGACCGTACCACGGGAGAAGTTGTTTCACCAGATCATTGGAGTGTTAATCAAACAGCAAATACACTAACCATTACGGAAGCTAAACAATGGCATGAATATACCGTATCCTTTTTAGTATATATGAAGTGGGATCCAACACATATGTATAATCATATAACAAATGATTGGGGAGATACACCACACGATATTCCATTTGATGTACGACAGCCTCATGCTAACCAATATGTCAAGGAGTATTTACGAAAGTGGTTAAAGGATAATCCGGAAACAGATGTTGTACGGTTTACAACCTTTTTTTACCATTTTACACTTATCTTTAATCATCTTGGCAAGGAAAAGTTTGTTGATTGGTTCGGTTATGGAGCAAGTGTTTCGGTAGCTGCACTCGAAGCTTTTGAAAAAGAAAAAGGCTATCGTCTAAGACCAGAAGATATTGTGGATGAAGGGTACTATAACTCTACTTTCCGTGTCCCATCACAAGCCTACTTGGATTACCTTGATTTTATTCAGCAGTTTGTTGCAAAAGAAGTGAAAGAATTGGTAGATATTGTTCACGAGCATGATAAAGAAGCGATGATGTTTTTAGGTGACAATTGGATAGGAACAGAGCCGTATGGAAAGTATTTCAAACATATTGGTATGGATGCAGTAGTCGGCAGTGTAGGTGATGGTACTACGTTACGAATTATTTCAGACATTCCAGGTGTGAAGTATACAGAAGGAAGATTTTTGCCTTACTTTTTCCCGGATACTTTTTATGAAGGAAATGACCCGGTTATAGAAGCAAACGAAAATTGGCTGACTGCAAGAAGGGCCTTCATGCGTAAACCTTTGGATCGAATTGGTTACGGCGGCTATCTTAGCCTTGCATACAAGTTTCCGAAGTTCGTTGATTATGTAGAAAAAGCTACGGATGAGTTTCGAGATATATATGACAAAATAAATGGTATTAAGCCTTATACCGGTTTAAAAGTAGCTATTTTAAATGCGTGGGGAAAATTAAGAACATGGCAAACGCATATTGTAGCTCATGGGAAATGGTATAAACAAGCGTATTCTTATCATGGAGTTTTAGAAGCGCTTAGCGGATCTGCTGTCGATGTGTCTTTTATTAGTTTTGATGAAGTAATTAACAATGGTATTCCAAAGGATATAGATGTCATTATTAATGCCGGTGATGCAGATACGGCATTCTCGGGTGGAGTTTGGTGGAAAAATGAGAAGTTAACTACTATCTTACGTGAATGGGTTTATAATGGCGGCGGCTTTATCGGGATTGGCGATCCGAGCGCATATCACTATCAAGGCAAGTTTTATCAGCTTGCAAATGTATTAGGAGTTGATAAAGAATTAGGATTCAGTTTATCGACCAATAAATATTTCACGGAAACGAAAGAGGAACATTTTATTGCTGCGGATGCAACGAACTTTGATTTTGGAGAAAGTATGGAGAATGTTTATGTTTTAACGGAAAATACGGAAATCATTGAGTACTCGAATGGTGGGGTTCATTTGTCTAGTTCGCCATTTGGTAAAGGTAGAGGGATTTATATTGCTGGTCTACCATATAGTCACGAAAATACGAGGTTATTATTGCGGGCTATGTACTATGCAGCTCATAAGGAAAAAGAAATGAAAAAATGGTTTGCCTCTAATGTTCATTGTGAGGTCCATGCATATCCGGAAATTAATAAGTATGCCGTAATTAATAATTCGATTGAAAGACAGGTAACAGATGTCTACAATGGTGCCGGAAAAAAACATAACGTCACGTTAGAAGCTAGTGAAATTTTATGGGAGGATTATTCTCATGAAGGATAAAATCTTTTTCGGTTTAAAAATTGCTTTTTTTCTATTCTGTATGTTTCTACTTTTTTACGGACAACAAACCGTGGGTAAATGGGAGTTGTTTCTACAGCTTGTTGGTCTAGCTGGATTATTGTTCCTACTATGGAACTACAATAGGAAATTTGTTTAGAAATCCAATTAAAAGCGGAAGCAATGATAATTTGGAGAAAACAACAGCTGTTTTATGAAGGTGAGGAGACAAATGAAGTATGCTATTGGGATTGATATCGGTGGGACAAAAGTAGCAGCAGGAATCGTTAATGAGCATGGTGATCTAATTCAGCAGGAACTTGTGAGCAGTGATCCTTCAAGTAAAGAAGCGATGTTTCAACGAGTCGTTCAATGTGTTGAGCAACTGATGAATCATTCAAGTATTCCTTTACAAGAAATATACGGAATTGGCGCAGGTATACCAGGTAAAGTTGATAGAGAAAAGGGAATAGCTGTCTTCCAAAATAATGTACCATGGAGAAATTTCCCTTTTGTCGATCGTCTTCGTGAAGCTCTAGGTATGGAGAGAATTATTATTGATAATGATGTGTACATGGCTGCTTTTGCTGAATGGAGAGCTGCCAACATGTCAGATGAAGAATTGTTTGTCTATCTTACGATTAGTACTGGAATCTCCTGTTCGATCATTCAAGGCGGCCGATATATCCGAGGAGCTGGGTTTGCTGGAGAATTAGGGTTAATCCCAATTGATACAAAAAATAGAAAACAACCATTCGTCAGGCTGGAAAATGCAGCTTCTGGTCCCGCAATACAACAGAAAGCAAGGGATATTTATAAAAATGATCAAATGTTCACAAAAGATATCTTTGAAAACTATATCCGAGGAGATGCAAAGGCCGAGCAATTAATTGAGGAAATGGTTTTTGTTATTTCTAAAGGGGTTTATCTAATTAACTGCTTATTAGATCCGCATAAAATCATTTTTGGTGGCAGTGTGATGGCATATAATCCATATTTAATTGAGCAGATCAAAAAGAAGCTTGAACCATACCTGCTTGCCGAACAGAAACATATCTTAGAAAGCATGGAGATAAATAAACTAAATAATGGACAAGGGATTATCGGTGCAGGGTTAAGAGCGTGTGTCCTGTAAACGATTTGCTTTCATGAATTTGCTAAAGGAGGACACGGATATGATATACGCATATATAGAAGGTTTAATCGAACAGGCCATACATGCCGAACTAATAAACTCAATGGATAAAACCTATACACGTAATCAGGTGATGAAGCTGTTACATTTAGAAACATATCCTGATCCATCAGTTCCTGCACAAAAATTGCCAATTCCAAATTTATTAGATGATTTGGTAGCATATGCTGTTGAACATAAAGTAATTGATGATATTTTTAGTGACAAGGAAATACTGGCTGCTGAGATTATGAATTGTTTTATTGCTCATCCATCTACAATAAATAACATTTTTTATAAGAAATATGATGAATCACCGAAAAAAGCTACAGATTACTTTTATGAGCTTTGTATGAAAAGTAATTACATTCAAATGGAACGTATTAAAAAGAATATTAGCTATCCAGTGGAAACACCGTATGGAAAAATGGATATTACCATCAACTTATCTAAACCGGAAAAAGACCCAGAACAAATAAAACGTGAACGGGAAACAAAAACAGCAATCGCTTATCCTAAATGCCGTTTATGTATTGAAAATGAAGGATATCCAGGAAGAATTGATCACCCTGCACGTTCTAATCATCGAATGATTAGAGTGCCATTATGCAATGAAACATGGTTTTTTCAGTATTCTCCGTATGTTTATTATAATGAACACAGTATCTTACTTTCTGAGGAACACCGGGATATGAAAATTGACAGCAACACATTCAAAAGATTACTAGCTTTTACAGATAAATTTCCCCATTATTTTATTGGTTCCAATGCCGATCTGCCAATTGTCGGCGGTTCAATTTTAAGTCATGATCATTATCAAGCGGGGCGCTATGAGTTTGCTATGACAAATGCACAAGTAGCATATACATTCCAATTAAAACTCCTTCCTCAAGTGAAGTCTTCTGTTTTACATTGGCCGCTATCCGTTATTCGATTACAAGGGAAAAAAGCGGATGACGTAGTTAAAGTAGCAGAACATATACTTGATACTTGGAAGAACTATTCAGATGAAACAGCCAATATTCTAGCTTATACAGATGATATGTCACATAATACCATTACACCAATTGCCAGAAAGCGAAATGCTTTGTATGAACTCGACCTTGTATTACGAAATAATCGAACAACAGCGGAGTATCCACAAGGTATTTTTCATCCACATCAGGATGTCCATCATATAAAAAAGGAAAATATTGGGTTAATTGAAGTGATGGGCCTTGCCGTGTTGCCAGCAAGATTAAAGGATGAATTAGCTCAAATTAAAAATTATTTATTAGGCAAACAGCATGAACTAGCCGCTTATCACAAAACTTGGGCCAAGCAATTAAAAAGTAAATATGGAAATGTCAAGTCAAAGGAAATGGCAGAGGACATTGTTCAAAAAGAGGTCGGTAAAAAGTTTGTAAGAATATTACAAGATGCGGGTGTATTTAAAAACAGCACTGCATTTGCACGATTTATTGATGTATTAAATAAATAACAGGTCAGCGAAAGAAATAAATTTTATCCCGCATGTAAGGTGCCGTAATCTCCCACTTCAAGAGCGTAAGTTGCTACAAAAAGGTCAAAGTGTGAGAAACGGCACCTAAAGGCCCGATTGGTTTAACTAACATTCCGTGTAAAAAGCGTTTCACGGAATGAAGTTTCACTTACAGAATACGGCGAAGTTGGAATCAGAATGAGCGAAGTCGCAACAGAGAGCCACAAAGTCAAAACAAAACATTGAAGTTACAACAAAATATGAAGACAAGCTAGATAGAGCCCGCTATCAAATGTTTAAAAGCACCTCATGAGGTGCTTTTAAACATTAGGATACTCAAAAAATATAATCTGAAAATAGATAATCAATAGTTTTGAATCACTTATATTATTTTATTTGTGCTACATGCATGTTAAATAATACGAATACAGGGTGAGCTGTAGAGGAACATCAGTAACAGCATAACTCCAAAAGTTGCCTGCATAAAAATATAAAATCTTCTGCATGCATTAGCTGTTAACATCTTCTCGCTTCCGACATGATTTTAATGAAATATTTTTATACTGCTTAGAATTAAACCGATTAGAGAAAAAAATACCTATCAATTTCCAATTATATATGACAATAATAGAGAAAGCGAAAACTATTTCAAAAGATTCCGGTTTGTTTTTTCTATCTTTCTGCTATTTCTCTTGCTAATGAATAAAATTCAGTCCGTGCGTTGAAAAGTAATGATACGATATTCAGCCAATATAATTTTTGGACATTTATATAAAGTTGATTCAAACTTTTGTTAAGTTGAATTAACAACGTTTTGTACCTCTCAGAATTAAATAAAACAGGGAGGATCTGCATACTCCATATGATGAACAAGCAGTCACGAACAGAACCATAGTTTATTTTCAAGTACATTAGATTCTCGCTAAAAAAGTAATAGTTATAGTAATAACTTTAATCGACGTCGTAAGGAAGCATCATTAGGCAGTTGTAGCCAAGTACTCTTTAGCATTTGATAGGTCTAATAAATGTCGAAGTAGATTGTAGGATTAATTTCACGGTTCTATTTCCTTATTTTCAAGCTTTACATTATCGTGTACATTTAACATATAAATGGTAAACTGAAATGAAATCGAATCATGGATACGCAAGCAATATTAAAATGGACTATGTTCGCATCAACTAGATTTCTTGAAAGATTGCATGTTTTATTGGAACTTAAGAGGTTGTTCAAAAAGGACGCTAAAAATGACACATCGAATTTCTTCACACGTTCGGACGTATAAAATTTTGGCGCTCTAAGTTCATTCAACGTAGTTAAAAAATTTTAAGTTCTACGTATACGTGCAATTAGGTAGCGTTTACACTTCGCTTATCGCTAGCCAAGTTTACTTTATTGGCTTGTTTCCCTCGCTTCTTGGAAATGAGTCTCAAGGAAGCTATACGAGTGCTCATGTATTTATTAAAGGATTTCCTACTAAAGGTGCCGTACGTCCTGTGGGCCCCGTTGAAGTTAGTACATCCTGTACAAGCGCGCTACTCAAAACTTCACCATCTGGAACTTCGAGTAGATAGGACATGCTAGTGTCGGCATTGTAACAACGATCCCTGAGAACTTAGCCTACCTCGATTCTATTTATCTTCTTTTGAACATGCACGTTAACGCCTTTGTCTAACTGTGATTTATTTATGCAATACATTTATTTGTTTCACCTTTAAATAAATTGTTTGATTTTTTTAGAAAAATTTTAATATTTCGTCAACCAATCCTCACAAAACGAAAACACCACAATGAATTTGAGTTACTACGATGCTTTCCAAGCAATGTGCAAATTATCGATAGCTGAAAACAAAATAGAATCTACCTTCTAATTCCATCATTTTAAATGATGTTTAAATATAATTACAAATTAAATGGAGGAGAACCAAATGACAAAACGATTGTTCATCTTGTTTCTTTTAGGATTGTTTGTCGTATCCATTCCATCTTATGTAATTGCCCAATCAGAAGGTTTGGCTGAGCCAAAATTGGTTAGCAAAGAAAAAGAGCACTCGATAATGGGGAAGGGAGGGAATGGAAATAATGAAACACCCGGTGAATGGTTTGTAGGGGAATCGCCGGCTGATCCACAACCAAATGCTCCGGTTTTATTGTTTGTCCCTGGTTTAAATGGTGTTGCGCAAACTTTTTGGGAAGAAAATGGCTTGTATTCAGCAGCAAATGAAGCGGGGTATGAAACTGCTTTTATTCAGCTTTATGATGCAGGTGGAGCCTCGGCGGATATGTGGGATAATGGAAAATTACTTGCCGAAAAAATTAAAGAGATATCGGCGTATTTTAATGGTAAGCCGATTACAGTCATAGCCTACAGTAAGGGGGGAGTAGATACACAAGCAGCGGTGACGTATTATGGAGCATGGCGATATGTTGACAATATAATTACATTATCTAGTCCTCACTATGGGTCAGAATTAGCGGATTTAGCAAATAGTAACTGGGCTGGCTGGTTAGCGCAACTATTAGGTTTGCGAGGGGAAGGTACATCGGCAGTAGAAACAGGTTATATGGAATATTTTCGCTCAATCACTGATGACAAACCGTATGCGTATGTAAATGATTTTTACACAGTTGGCGGAAAAGATTGGGGAAATATATTTTCTGCAACTTGGTTTGGCGGCGTTTATTTATCCAGTTATGGTGAAAATGATGGAGTAGTTACAGCAGTAAGTACCCGTTTGCCGAAGGGTCAAGAAATCGGGATCGGTGATTGGAATCACGTCTCCATTCGCAGTAATATTATCTTTCCTGTGATTGAAAATTATATTTCAGCAGATATGAAGAATAGAAATCAGAGTAAATCCAACTTGATGCACACGAATGCCCCTGATGCTGACCGGTATATTCATGGAAATAAATTAACCAAGGGTAAGCAAGCGAAACAAGTTTTTCCAATTGAAACGGATGTAGATAAGATGACATTACAATTATACACAGGATACCAACTAACTGACGTACAGCTTGTAGATCCTAAGGGCAATGCTTATTCAGCAAATCAAGTTGCGACAATGGAGGAAACGGGCGTTTTTGATGGTGTAATAGCCTATAATATTGAAGTAGATGACCCTCCACAAGGGGATTGGTCGATACAAATGCAAAGTCCTGAAGAAAATGCTTATTTGCTCCATGTTCAGTTTAGCAAAGCAAATGACAAGAAAATTATTTCACATGTCAATCAAGATAAAAATATCTCTGGAAAATACCAACTAAAGGCGGATAAATCTTATGTTAAAGAAGATAGTATTGAAGCTGTTTATACGGTAATTGAATCAGGAAAGAAGAATAATGTCTCGACATGGAAAACGAAGGGAACTATTAATTTATCAGAAGAACTCTCGCATTTAAAAAAGAATCGTGCTTATAATATTACGATTGACATTAAAGGTGAAACAGCTTCAGGATCACCATTCAAACGTACGATTATCGATTCTGTTTACTTGTCTGATTAAGGCGGAAGTATATAAAGAACTTCTAATGCTTACAATGCAAGCTGTAATGAATAATAGTTGAAATATATAATCATTACAGCTTGCGATTCTTTTTTAGTGGCAATTTCAAGGACTGTATTTTTAGAGATAACAAGACGGTAACTGATAAAACATGAAATGATTAATTATTATGAAAAGGACGTTTTCCAACAGTTTAATCACAATGAAAAGCTGTTATGTTCTCTAAATCGTGTCACCAGTATTTTTGTTAAGCAAGTATTTTTGTAAATACACAAAAATAGAGTTTAAATACGATAATCTGTACCAAACAGACTAGTGAAAATGAATTTTAAGAAATGCTAACTTAAGAAGTACAAGTACATAAATGAAAGCTAATAAAAATCTAAGAAAAAAGGGAATAATCGTTAGAAGAAAAAAAGGCAGCCATGAATATAATAGGTGACTCGCAGTTAAAACTAGGAAACTTCTAAAAACTTCAGCTCAAACGTTGATCGGGTTTTCTCCATCCTTATGCTTGACAAATGTTAATAATTGCAAGCCGTTCCGAATAAGCTAGTATGAGAATTATCAGGAGATGGGGGAGCGCGATGAACAAACGAGTCATTCTATTATTTGGAATTATTATGGTTAGTATTTTAGTGATATCGGCTTATCTTGTAGTAAAATCATCTCCTGAAAATCAAGCAGAAGAAGCTTGCAAAGAATTTTTTACATATGAACAGCAAGGGGCTTTTTCGAAATCATGGGAAATGCTCCATCCCATTGTGAAAGATAAATTTGCGAAAGATACCTATATACAAGATCGCTCAGAAGCAATTATGAACTATTTTGGTGTATTGTACTTTACCTATAGCTTTGGTGAGGTGGAAGAAATAAAGGATTGGGCTCCAACAACGGATGCCGAGCCGATACCAACTGTGTACCGAATTACAGTATCACAACATTTTAATGGGAAATATGGAAATATTACAATCGTTCAAGACGTATATATGACGGAGGTAGAAGGAGAATGGTCGGTTTTATGGGATTATAAAAATGTCGGTGAAAGCAGTCACGAGAGTGAATAAAAAATGGGGAGTGGTGAATTACAGGGCTTTTTTGTTGTCTGGTTTCTTCATTAATGTAAACGTTTCCCTTTCGCTATAGAAAAGTATAAAACTTTAGGCTTTATCCCGCATGTAAGGTGCCGTAAGACTCCTGCTTCAAAATCTTGAGTTGATACAAAGGGTCAAAGTGGGAGAAAACGGCACCTAAATGCCCGATTCGTTCAAGGGCCTTTAGGTCATACCCTTGTGGTATTAACATTCCGTGTAAAAAGCATTCCACAGAATGAAGTTTCACTTTATCGTATAAGAAAAACGATAGCTTTAAAGATTGGGCGATAAGCCAAGTTTTTCTAATCTAAAAACGTACATTTACTCCTTTTCTACGTGTCAAAATGCCTTCCGAATTATATTTACGATACCTGATAAAGTCAGATATTCATACTGCCTCTTTGTGATTACCCATTCGCTCTAAAGAAAGACCAAGCTCGTTTGCATGAACAATTGGAACAGCTGAAAAAATTTAGCCTATTCCTAAATCCTTTCGTGCATTTGTATCTATATTTAAATGTTCAATCTTCTTTACATGGTACCAAAGCTGTTAACGAACATATCTGCCCCAACTGTAGAATCTCTATAAGAGTTTCCGGGATCATATAGAGTTGTTTCACTGAATTTTCCAGTTTTTCTAATAAATTATCATGAAAACAGATAAAGGGTAATAAATCATCGGTTTTAAATGCTTATTTATACTATCCTGCTTGAAGAAAGTCTGGGAACCATTTTCCCCTAGCTAAAATAACCGCTTTCATTGTTCCCCTTGTATTGAAGATTTATCCTGCATGTAAGGTGCCGTAATCTCCCACTTTAAGAGCCTGAGTTGGTACAAAAGGGTCTAAGTGGGAGAAAACGGCATATAAATGCTGCCCGATTCGTTCAAGGGCCTTTAGGTCATACCCTTGTGGTACTAACATTCCGTGTAAAAAACATTCCACGGAATGAAGTTTCACTTTATTCCAATGTTACTTGAAAACTATAATATTATTCGTCTGTATTAAAGTATAGTCTTACATTTTTGTTGCAAATATATTTCAAGACGCGTTTTAATATAATCATGCTTTCTAGACTATTAATTTTAAATAAAATGATATTAATTAGGAAAAAAGTAAGATAATACAAAAATAGTATTTGACAGAAAATAAAATAAGTAATACTATAGTAACAATAATTTAATATACAATACTTCTTATTAAGAGAGGTGGAGGGAATTGGCCCAAAGAAACCTCGGCAACGGGAATAATACTTTCCTGTGCCAAGTCCAACAAGCATTTTATGCTTGATAAATAAGAGGAGACCCCAATGAAATGGTATCTCTTCTTGAAAATATACAAGGGGGGGTATTTTGCTTTTATATGACAAGTAAAGCTAAACATTTAGCACCGAACTAGACTTAAAACTAGAATTGTTTTTTATATTCTTTAGTCTTTTATCTATTTGGGGATTTAAATGCCAATGAATGACTGCAAATGACTTATAACTGTAATTTTCAGACAATTAACGCAAATGAGTTAGATTTTTTTAAAAATGTAGCTTTTTTTAAAAAGCAGCATATGATATACTATCCCATTTTTAGATTATTTTAAAAATTTAGGTTTGGTCTGTTTGTTTTAAAGTTGACAGTTATTTTTAGAATTATATAGGTCGGAAAATTCCGAAATAATAAAGAATAAGGTTAATGCTACTAATTTAAAAAGGAGGGATCAACATGGGCAATAATTTATTAGAAATCAAAAATTTAAAAACTTCTTTCAGAATTAAAGATCATTATTATGCTGCAGTGGACGATGTCTCTTTATTGGTAAATAAAAATGAGACGATGGCGATTGTAGGTGAGTCAGGTTCTGGAAAAAGTGCTTTAGCATTCTCGATAATGAGATTACATAATCGAGCAAAGATAGAGGGGAATATTTACTTTCATGGCCAAGATATTGTTCATTTACCAATTGCAAAATTAAATAAGCTCCGAGGTAATGACATGGCTATGATTTTTCAAGATCCTTTAACAGCATTAAATCCATTGATGACTGTTGGGGAACAAATAGGTGAAGCATTATTACTCCACAATAAGGAACTAACGAAGCAAGAGCGCCAAGATCAGGTTATTCACTTACTAAAACAAGTTGGCATACCTAGACCAGCGTATACATGTGAACAATACCCCCATCAATTATCAGGTGGAATGCGACAGCGGGTTATGATTGCAATAGCTATCTCAAATAAACCAAAATTACTAATTGCTGATGAACCTACAACAGCTTTAGACGTAACCATTCAAGCTCAAATATTACGTTTAATCAATGATTTAAAAGACAAGATGAACACAGGTATCATTTTGATTACCCATGATTTAGGGGTTGTGGCAGAGATGGCAGATCGTGTAGCAGTAATGTATGCAGGGCAAGTTGTTGAAGTAGCAAATGTACAAACACTGTTTAAAAACCCTCTACATCCATATACTAGATCGTTGTTAAACTCCATACCAAATACAGATCAAGTAAACGATAAGCTTCATGTCATTCAAGGAATTGTACCTTCCTTGCAAAATCTACCGCGTGAAGGGTGTCGGTTTGCTGCACGAATTCCGTGGGTAGAGAGAACAGCTCACGAATCGGACCCGAAATTGCGTGAAGTCGCTCCTGATCATTTTGTTCGCTGTACGTGTTATCAACACTTTTACTTCCCAGAGGAACAAAATAAGGAGGTGTTTGGTAATGGCACTTTTAGAAGTTAAAGATTTAAAAGTCCATTTTCCAATTCGAGGAGGAGTCTTAAATCGGAAAATTGACGAGATCAAGGCTGTAGACGGAGTTTCATTTTCTATTGAACAAGGAAAAACATATGGTCTTGTAGGTGAATCAGGATCAGGTAAAACAACAACAGGACGTGCGATTATTGGATTAAATCATGTCACGAGCGGAAATATACGATTTTCTGGTGTTGATTTAACGAATTTAAAATCAAACCGCAGGGATATTCGTAAAGAAATTCAGATGATCTTTCAAGATCCTTACTCTTCCTTAAATCCCAAAAAAAGAGTATTCGATATTGTTGCAGAACCGCTACGCAACTTTGAAAGATTATCAAAAGTGGAAGAAAGAAAACGAGTACAAGAATTGCTGGAACATGTTGGCTTAAGCCCAGAAAGCATTTTTAAATATCCACACCAATTTTCAGGTGGACAACGGCAACGAATTGGAATTGCCCGAGCGATTGCATTAAAGCCAAAATTAATTATAGCAGATGAGCCAGTATCTGCTCTGGATGTATCGGTTCAAGCTCAAGTTCTAAATTTTCTAAAGGATATTCAAAAGGATTTAAATTTAACGTATCTTTTCATTAGTCATGACCTAGGTATTGTAAAACATATGTGTGATGAAATAGGCATCATGTACAAAGGACGTTATGTAGAAGAGGGTTCTAGGGATGACATTTTTTATAATCCTCAACATATTTATACAAAACGTCTCATTTCGGCGATTCCGGATATCGATCCTTTTAAGCGACAAAAACTACAGAAATGGCGAGATGAAGTAGAAAAAGAATATAAGAAACATTATGATGATTATTTTGATCATGAAGGCTTGGCTTACGGTTTACGGAGTATATCCAATACTCATTTAGTAGCTTTGCCGCAGAAAGGTTGATAACATGTGGAAATTTATTGTTAGACGACTATTGATTACGATGCCGCAAATCATTTTGTTAAGTGTATTAGTTTTTATTATGGCACAAATGATGCCTGGAGATGCATTATCAGGTTTAATCGATCCGAATATCGATCCAGCTGCTATGGAAGAGCAACGGGAAAAATTGGGACTTAATGATCCTTGGTATGAGCAATATGCTGATTGGTTTACTTCAGCCTTGCAAGGAGATTTAGGGCAATCTTTTCGCTTTAAAATGCCGGTTGAAAAATTAATTGGAGAGCGACTTGTTAATACCTTTTGGCTTTCTTTAGTAACGTTAATTTTCACTTATATTATAGCTATTCCTCTTGGTATTATAAGCGGTCGTTATAATGATACTTTACGTGACCAATTAATCTCCGGATATACGTATATTGGGTTTGCAACACCGTTATTTATTTTTGCACTTGTCATGCTGTGGCTATTTGGGTATACACTTGGCTGGTTTCCTACAGGCGGAAGCGTTGAGCCAGGGTTAGAGCCCGGGTCATTTGCTTATATCATGAGCAAGTTTAATCATCTATTATTGCCTGCAATTTCTATGGCATTAATTACTACTGTAAATACAGTACAGTATTTGCGAAGTGAAATTATTGACACGAAACAAAAAGACTTTATCATCACAGCCCGAGCTAAAGGTGCTTCGGAGTCACGAGTTTATAACAAGCATATTTTGCGAAACTCTTTACTGCCAATAGCCGCATATTTTGGCTTTGAAATTACTGGCTTAATTGGTGGAACTGTTTTTATTGAGACGATTTATAGTTATCCCGGAATGGGATTATTATTTATGGAATCTGTCTTACAACGCGATTATAGTGTCGTAACATCTGTTGTCTTATTATTCGGAATTGCTTCTATTTTAGGTGCGCTTTTATCAGATATTATTTTAAGTTTAGTGGATCCTAGGATACGAATTAAGTAAATTTATTTGGTTATCTAACATGGAGGTGATATGGTTTGGAACATACAAACATCAACATTATTCATACAGATACAGAAAAAGCCCCTTCGATGACAAGCATTATTTGGCGAGAAATTGTCCGGGATAAAATTGCACTTCTTTCATTATTATTTCTTGTGATCATTACAGCATTTGTCTATGGTATTTCTTTATTTTTAAACCAAGAGGAAATTGTTAAAGTTGATTTATTTGTGATTAACCAACCTCCGTCTTCTGAATTTTGGCTGGGAACCGATTATGGTGGACGGGATATCTTTGGACAGCTCATTATCGGAACACGCAACTCTTTATCAATTGGTATATTAGTAACATTGATGACAGGGATTATTGGTGTTGTTTATGGATTGGTTTCTGGTTATTATGGTGGAACCATCGACAATATAATGATGCGAATTGTTGATTTCTTCTTAATCTTACCCTTTTTAATGATTGTTATTGTATTTGTAGCAATTGTGCCCAAGTATAGCATATGGTCATTTTCTTTAATTATGACAGCTTTTTTATGGATGGGAATAGCTCGTTTAATTCGTTCAAAGGCATTGCAAGAAAGAGAGTTGGACTATGCCCAAGCTTCCAAAACATTAGGTACACCAGATTGGAAGATTATGTTTACGCAAGTACTACCAAACTTGAGTTCAATTATCATTGTAACGATGACGTTAAACTTAGCTGCTAATATTGGTCTGGAATCCGGGCTTTCCTTTTTAGGTTTTGGATTTCCTGAATCAACTCCAAGTCTCGGGACATTGTTAGGATATGCGCGAAATCCACAAACGTTAGAGTTAAGATGGTGGATTTGGTTGCCGGCTGCGGTAATGGTTTTCCTATTGATGTTGGCTGTTCGAAATGTTGGAGAGGCTTTAAAACGTGCAACGGATGCCCGACAACGTAGAGGCTGATAAAAAACACGTAATTTTTTAAGCTACTTACATCATAGGATGATGTTAGGTATAGATGACGTCAACATGACGTGAATTAAAAAAGGAGGTTTATTTTATGAAAAAAAGAAATTGGCGTTTCATGCTATATGCATGTATGCTAGGATTATTGCTTGCTCTAGTAGCATGTAACAGCGATGATAAAAGCAAGTCAGACAAATCTGGCGATAAGAAGTCAGAAAAAAACGGTGAACAAGTATTTTCGATTGAGGATTTTAATGTAGAGAAGAAAAATGAAGGTGAAGCGATAGACGGAGGTCATTTTAAATACGGTCTCGTTACAGATACGGCTTTTGAGGGATTATTAAACTTTAATTTTTACTCAGGTGAACATGATGATGAAATTATCAAATGGTTTGATGAGTCGTTATTAGCTACTGATAAAAATCATAATTTAACACAAGATGGAGCTGCAACATTTGAAATAGACGACAGTGGGAAAGTGTTTACTTTTAAGATTCGGGATAATGTGAATTGGCATGATGGAAAACCGGTAACTGCCGAAGATTGGGCCTTTGCCCATGAAGTTATTGCAGATCCCGATTATACGGGTGTTCGCTATGGTGAAGATTTTACCATTATTGAAGGAATGGAAGAGTATCATAGTGGCAAAGCGGATTCTATTTCAGGGATTGAAGTGATCGATGACAAAACATTGAAAATAACGTATAAACAAGCATCACCGTCTTTATTAAGTGGAGGTATTTGGTCTTATGCTTTACCGAAACATATCTTTAAGGATATTCCGGTAGCAAAAATGGCTGAATCACCAGAAGTACGGGAAAAGCCAATTGGCTTTGGTCCGTTTAAAGTAGAGAGTATTACTCCGGGAGAAGCTGTCGTGCTTACGAAAAACGAAGATTACTGGCAGGGAGAACCGAAATTAGATAAGGTGACGATTAAAGTAGTAAATCCAAAAACGGTTGTCCAAGCGTTGAAAACGGGAGAAGTGGACACAGTTGATAAATTTCCAGTCGATCAATATCCGGATAACGCCAATATGTCAAATGTTGAGTTTTTAGGAAATATTGACATGGCTTATTCCTATATTGGCTTTAAATTAGGAACATGGGATAAAAAGAAGAAAGAAGTCAAGCCTGACCCGAATAAGAAAATGGCAGATGTGAATTTGCGTAAGGCGATGTGGCATGCGATTGATAACGAAGCTGTGGGAAAACAGTTTTATAATGGTTTACGCTGGAATGCTACTACCTTAATTCCACCGTCTCATCCGAACTTCCATGATCAGGAAAACCCGGGAATAGCATATGATCCGGAAAAAGCAAAGAAAATTTTGGAAGAGGCAGGCTATAAGGATGTAAATAACGATGGTATGCGAGAAAATCCGGATGGGGAAGAACTAGTGATTAACTTCGCTTCGATGTCCGGTGGGGATACTGCTGAACCAGTTGCTAATTATTATATTCAGGCTTGGAAAGAAGTAGGGCTAAATGTACAATTGCTGGACGGTCGCTTGCATGAATTTAACTCCTTTTATGATCGAATCGGCAATACTGGAGAAGATGATCCTAAGATTGATGTTTATATGGCGGCATGGGGCGTAGCCACAGATGTGAATCCTGCTGGTTTATACGGTCGCGATGCATTATTTAACTATACGCGTTATGCAAGTGAAGAAAATGATAAGTTGTTAGCTGAAGGTGCATCCGAAAAAGCGATGGATCAAAAGTATCGTCAGAAAGTGTATAAAGAATGGCAGCAATTAATGGTAGATGAAGTTCCAGTTATTCCAACTCATTATCGCGCTGTCGTCGTTCCTGTTAATAATCGTGTTTTAAATTATACAATAGAGTATTATGGCTTAAAGCGGCATGAAATTGCTGTAACCAAAGAAGAACCAATGAAAGCAGAATAACATATCATTTAGGCAGTCTGTTTGTAATATTCGACAGACTGCCTATTTTTATTGCTCAGGAAACTTTCCGTTTGTTCGCTGATAATCGAGCCCTTCTAGCTTTTGTTCTTCTAGAATATGGCCCCAACCCATGAAAGGCATACTGCTGACATTTTCCGCATAAACTGTTTTGTAAGCTAGTTTTTATGCTTCCAGGGAGGGTGACAGATTTTGTGTGGAATTACAGGATATATGGATTGGCAGAACGATGTGCGAAGAAATAGACAGATGCTTGTAAATATGACAGAAACATTAGCCCATCGTGGCCCAGATGAAACAAATACGTGGATGAATCAACATGTCGCTTTTGGTCATAAGCGTCTGTCTGTTATTGATATGGAGGGTGGAAAACAGCCAATGCAGCGTATTAAGGATGGATTCACCTATACCCTCATATATAATGGCGAGCTGTATAATACAGAAGAACTTCGCAATGAATTGAGAAATAAAGGTTACTCCTTTACGACGACTTCTGATACGGAGGTGTTACTTACTGCTTATTTGGAGTGGAAAGAATCATGTGTTGACTATTTGAATGGGATTTATGCTTTTGCTATTTGGGATGGGCAAAAAGCCCAGTTATTTTTAGCCAGGGATCGGTTAGGGGTCAAGCCATTATTTTATCAAGAAAAATCAGGTCAATTTATTTTTGGTTCGGAGTTAAAAGCAGTACTTGCTCATCAAGCTGTAAAGGCTGAGATAGATTCCACCGGGTTGGCAGAGGTTTTCGGCTTGGGTCCATCAAGAACACCGGGACACGGTCTCTTTAAAAATATGCAAGAATTGCGGGCAGGTCATGCACTTACGTTTTCCAAAAATGGTTTAAAAACGTGGCGATATTGGAATGTCAAAAGCCGTAAGCATACGGATTCGGAACAGGAAACGGTACAAACGGTAAGGGAGTTGTTTATCGATGCCGTACAGCGACAACTGGTAGCAGACGTACCAGTTTCTACGTTTTTATCAGGGGGACTGGATTCCAGTGCGATTACAGCAATTGCTGCTAATTATTTACAAGCTAAACGCAGAGGTGTGTTAACCACATTTTCTGTTGATTATGAAGGTAATGAACAATATTTTAAAGTGAGTAAATTTCAGCCTTCTATGGATCAACCTTTTATTCAGTTGATGGCTAAGGAATTTACTACAAAACATTATAATGAAGTGATTACCGGACAAGAACTTGCCGAGCATTTAAAAGAGTCGGTAACATTACGAGATCAGCCAGGAATGGCAGATATCGATTCATCGCTGCTCTGGTTTTGCAAACAAATTAAAAAGCATGCGACCGTAAGTCTTTCTGGAGAGTGTGCCGATGAAATATTTGGTGGTTATCCATGGTTTCATGATCCGTCAACTGCAGCAGGAACAGGATTTCCGTGGATTCGGTCATTAGAATCACGGATAGACTTACTCCATGAAAAATGGAGTAAAAAGTTAAAGTTGAAGGAATATGTTTATGAGCGGTATAAAGAAACGTTAGATGAAACACCGCGCTTAGAAGGGGAGTCTGATGTTGATGCACGACGAAGAGAGCTATTCTATTTAAATATGAATTGGTTTATGGCACAGTTACTTGACCGTAAAGATCGGATGAGTATGGGTGCCAGTTTAGAAGTAAGAGTTCCTTATGCAGATCACCGATTAGTTGAGTACGTATGGAATATTCCATGGGAAATGAAAATGATGGGTGGGCAGGAAAAAGGAATTTTGCGAAAAGCGATGGAGGGTATTTTACCAGATGATGTTTTATATCGTAAAAAAAGCCCTTTTCCTAAAACATTTCAACCAGAATATACGAATGGAGTAAAAGCTTGGATGCATGAGATTATCAATGATAAAGATGCGCGCTTATTTGAGTTTTTAAAGAAAGACAAGGTAGAAGCGATTTTAGAAAGTGAAGGCAAAGAGTTTAAAGACCCTTGGTATGGACAGTTAATGAAAGGACCACAATTAATTGCCCACCTGTGTCAAATTGATTATTGGTTACGCATCTATGATGTTAATATAGTAGACTGATAGGGAGATACAAATTAGGGAAAAAAGTTGAAGCCGTTTTTGAGAAGATTCAATGCCAACAATTTATCCCACATCTAACTGAAAGTCAAATGTCCGATTGGTTTAAAGGCCTTTAGGGCATACCATTAAGGTACTAACCATAAGAGAAAACCCCCTCTGATGGAAGTTTTATTTTATGTAGCTTGATACTTGAATAGCAATAAATGAAGACAATGATAGATTTTACTAGATTTTTAGAGAGCTTTTTGAGCTTTAAACAAGCTTTTTTAGAGTTCTGAATAAATGCTATATGGATGTTTTACCAGATAAACAATATGATATGAAAATCAGTTATCCTGTATCTTTTAAAGGTGATACGGGATATTTTTTTACGAACATAGTTCATTATTTTACAGAATATATTAAATAAAGAGGGGGGAAGACATTAAAGCGGAAAATAAGCAAGGAGGAAGGGTATGGCAGAGCGTGTATTGGATAAACAAACAGAAATAGGAAAGAAACGAGTTAAAAAAAAGTGGGTTATTATTATTAGTGGTATGTTGGCAGTTTTATTGTTTTTACTTGCTTTATATGGGAACGAATACACAAAGAAACCGGTTGAACAAATAGAAGGTACCATTGAACTTCCGATGTTGAAAAAGGAGGTTGAAATCATAACGGATGGACAGGGTGTACCACAAATAAACGCTAAAAATGATCATGATTTATATATGGCACAAGGATATGTGCAAGCACAATATCGCTTGTTCCAGATGGAAATGTCGCGTAGACAAGCCTCTGGTACATTAAGTGAAGTTGTCGGAGAAGCAGCTGTGGATCAGGATAAATATTTTCGGACGGTAGGGTTACGCCGAGCTGCAGCACAATCATATGACGTTTACAGTGAGGAAGCAAAGGAGATTTTACATGCTTTTGCAGAAGGCATAAATGCGTATATTAACCAAGCAAAGGAAGATAGTAGTTTGCCAATAGAATTTACCATAATGGGATTTGAACCAAAAGAATGGACGGCATTGGATTCATTAACGATTGGTAAATATATGGCGTTTGACCTGGGTGGACATTGGGAGCGTCAAGCTTTTCATTATTTTCTTTTACAAAACTATAATGAAAAGAAAGCGTATGATTTATTTCCTTCTTATCCTAGTCACAAGCCAGTTATTATGGAAGAAGAATTTGTTTCTGTTCATGATCGTTTAAAAAAAGCAATTATTCCCCATGAATTGAATGGCAGTAATAATTGGGTTATTTCCGGAGAAAAAACGCAAACGGGTTTACCGCTATTAGCAAATGATCCACACCTGGGATTAGCAACCCCCTCTATTTGGATTCAAATGAAACTAAAAACAAATCAACAACAAGTGAGTGGTGTAATTTTTGCAGGCGTTCCAGGAATTATTTTAGGGCATAATGACAAAATTGCCTGGGGCGTAACGAATACCGGACCAGACGTTCAGCAATTATATTTGGAAAAAAGAAATCCTGATCAGCCGACAGAATATTTGTATGAGGAAAAATGGGAACAAGCAAAAGTTATAAAGGAACCCATTGCTGTGAAGGACGGGAAAACAATTGATTATCAAGTCGTTGAGACGAGGCATGGTCCAGTCATTTCCGAATTTGCTGAAGATAGTGGGAAAGATAATGTACTATCATTGCGATGGACAGCATTAGAGCCGACAACGGAGTTAGAGGCAATTTTACAAATGAACAAGGCAGAAAATTGGCAAGAATTCGAGAAGGGACTGGAAAAATTTTTAGTTCCAGCACAAAACTTTGTATTTGCCTCCGTTGATGGAACCATTGCCTTTAAAGCAAATGGCAATATTCCAATTTATAGAGATGGAAAGGAGGCATTATTGCCACTTCCTGGCTGGGATAAGGATTTTGAATGGAAAGGATATATACCTTTTGACAAGCTTCCAACTATCGTAAATCCTGAAAAAGATTATATTGCCACTGCAAATAATAAAGTTACAATGGATGATTATCCTTATCATATAAGTAATGTATGGGCACAGCCTTATCGTTATGAACGGATAGTAGAAGTACTTGAAGCGAACGAGAGATTAACAATACAGGATATGAAAAAACTGCAAATGGATAGCTTTAATAGGCAAGCTAAAGAATTCGTACCTTTGTTTATTACTGAATTAGAAGGAATCGACTTATCAGGTCAAGCGAAACAAGCAATCGAACTTTTAAGAAAATGGGACTATAAAGATTTATCGACAGCTGCGCAACCGTTAATATTTCATCACTGGTACGAAACATTAGAAAACATTATTTATCAAGATATTCCGGATTCAATGATGAATTTGTTCACATCTAAGGGACAAACGACCGATGAGTTGTTACGAACGGCAATAAAAGAAGAAACTTCACAGTGGATTAATGATCAAGGCGGATTACAAAATATTTTATCTGAATCTTTAAATCAAGCATTATCCAATCTGGAAAAGGAATACGGAAAGAACTCGGAAAAATGGCAGTGGGGGGATTATCACCAGGTAGAGTTTAAGCATCCCCTGTCCAGTATCCATCCTGTGTTAGCATTCCTTTTTAATCGTAAGGGTCCGATCCCGTCAAATGGGAGCAGTGTAACTCCAATGGCGGCAGATTATGACTCTGAAACGGGAATTATTAATCACGGAGCACCATGGCGATTTGTTATTGATATGAGTCAAGCGGATCAAGGATATCATCTTGTTGCACCCGGACAGTCAGGACATATTAAAAGTAAATGGTATGATGATCAATTAGAGGATTGGGTTACTGGCAATTATCATATAACTAAGCTGAATGAAACAGTAGGTAAACCATTGATTTTGCAGCCTAAAAAAGATAATTAGGTTTCGTGTATTTAAAAAGAATAAAGACAGAATCAGCTAAGATCATAGCGTCCTTTTAAAACAGCATAGAACAATTGATTTCACAGCTGAAACGAAAAGTTGATATTATTCCCCGGGAAATAAGTTGGAGAATAGATATTTTTTCCTAATTTTAAGAGTGAATCAATTTCATAATAGCACCTATTAAAAAAGTTCATATTTTCAGTGTTTTAATATTATACTTTAAAAAATCCCACCCGTATATACTTACTTTCCGTGGGCAACGCCTCAACTCCTCGTAAGCAAAGAGTGGCTTCCTGCGGGATTTTTGGCTGTTACCATGGAAGTTTACCTAATGGGTACAAATTCCGGTTTAGACTGAAGTTTTTAAATCATAGGATAAGATTCTAGTTTTTTTCCACCATGATCAAATATTAACTATATCTATACATCTTAAATAGGTTGTGTTATAAAATTTTCATCTTCGTTATTCTATACTCCGGATGACCCGGTGCACCTCTAAAGAAACATCTAATTGTGCTTCCATTTTCCTCTATAAAGAGGTAGGTATACCTCCTTTTCAGCTTGTTTCTTTAGCCAATTGTTTATACACGTTTTTAGATTTAACGTCCACGTTTTTTTGGTTCAGGTTTTGGCGTTTCCTCTTTTGGCAGTAATTGAAGCAACATCATCATTTATGATAAAGCCCTCAGCGATAGCTTACAGTCAAACACTGCCCACAGAAAGGTTAATCCGTTCAAAGACTTGTCAAGATTATGCATATAAAGATTGTTTTTATCTTGACAACGTTTTCAACATCAGCTAATATTTAAACATAAGTTAATTATGTGGCGGAGAATAGGAGACCCACACTTTTTATCGTATGTTCCAAAGGTGAAAATATGGATAAAAAGTGTGGTCTTTTTTGTTTGCTCATAATTAATCAAACTGATACAAAGGGGTGTTACATATGGCAGAATCTGAATTTCTAGCTGAGTTAATTGGTACAATGATTTTGATTATCCTTGGTGGTGGCGTTGTAGGCGGGGTAACATTAAAATCATCCAAAGCTGAAGGCGCAGGCTGGATAGTTATTACGATTGCCTGGGGACTTGCGGTCACGTTTGGAGTATATGCGGTTGGCAATTATTCTCCTGCCCATATTAATCCGGCTGTAACGATTGGATTTGCTGCTATTGGCGAATTTCCATGGTCGAAAGTACCGATGTATGTTACTGCACAAATAATTGGAGCGATTATTGGGGCAACGATTGTCTTTTTAAATTATTTAGCCCATTGGAGAAAAACAAAAGACCAAGCAACAAAGCTCGGCGTTTTTGCAACGATCCCAGCCATTCGCAGTCCATTAGCCAATTTATTATCTGAGATTGTTGGTACGTTCGTTCTTGTAATGGGGTTATTGTTTATTGGGGCAAATGAATTTACAGAAGGTTTAAACCCAATTGTTGTGGGGGTATTAATTATAGCAATAGGTATGTCTTTAGGAGGGCCAACTGGATATGCAATCAATCCTGCCCGTGACCTTGGACCGCGAATTGCTCATGCAATACTTCCAATACCCGGAAAAGGGAGTTCCGATTGGGGCTATTCTTGGGTGCCGATTGTTGGACCTATTATTGGAGGGATTTATGGAGCTTTCTTTTATGATGCATTGTTCGTAGGAGAGTTGACCATTGGATTTTGGCTGTTAAGTGGGATAATTGCTATTCTTATTTTAGGGGCACTGAGTGTAGAATTAAAGAATAAGGGAGATAATTCTGCTAAAATAAAGAATGAAATTATTTAGGGGGATGACAAAATGAAAGATAAATATATCCTATCTATTGATCAAGGCACAACAAGTTCTAGGGCAATCATATTTAATCATAATGGAGAGATTGTTGCTACTGCACAAAGGGAATTTGAACAGTTTTTTCCACATCCGGGTTGGGTAGAGCAAGATGCTAATGAAATCTGGACATCCGTTCTTGCCTGTATTGCTGAAGTGTTACGAATAGCTGATCTAGAAGCTAATCAAATTGCTGCTATTGGGATTACAAACCAACGAGAAACGGTAGTCGTTTGGGATAAGCATACAGGAAAACCGATCTATCGAGCCATCGTTTGGCAATCCAGGCAAACAGAGGGTATTGTTAAAGAATTGATGGATGCTGGATATAATGAATTGTTTAGGAAAAAAACGGGATTATTGCTCGATCCATATTTTTCTGGTACAAAAGTAAAATGGATTTTAGATAATGTAGAAGGTGCAAGAGAAAAAGCAGAAAATGGAGATTTATTATTTGGTACGGTTGACAGCTGGCTCATTTACAAGTTTTCTGCTGGAAAAGTACATGTAACAGATTATACCAATGCGTCACGTACATTAATGTTTGATATCTACAATTTGAAATGGGATGATGAGCTCTTAGATATTTTGACTGTACCGAAAAGTATGCTTCCCGAAGTAAAACAATCATCTGAAATATATGCCCATACTATTTCTTATCATTTCTTTGGAGAAGAAGTACCAATTGCTGGAATTGCTGGTGATCAACAAGCTGCACTATTTGGTCAGGCTTGCTTTGAAAAAGGCATGGTTAAAAACACATATGGAACTGGCTGCTTTATGTTAATGCATACTGGTGAAGAGGGTATACCCTCAAAGCATGGCTTATTAACAACTTTGGCCTGTAGTGTTAATGGGAAAGTTGAATATGCATTGGAAGGGAGTGTATTTGTAGCAGGATCTGCCATTCAATGGTTACGTGATGGACTAAAGTTAATTGAAGATTCGCCAGAAAGTGAAAGCTATGCTAAAAGTGTAGATAGCACAGAAGGTGTATATATGGTTCCTGCATTTGTAGGATTGGGTACACCGTATTGGGATAGTGAAGCTAGAGGAGCCGTATTCGGTCTTACTCGTGGAACGACAAGAGGTCATTTTATTCGTGCCACATTGGAATCACTAGCTTATCAAACAAAAGATGTTATCGAGGCAATGGTTGCCGATTCAAACTTAGAATTAAAAACATTACGTGTAGATGGCGGAGCAGTAAAGAATGACTTCCTAATGCAATTTCAAAGTGATATTCTAGGCGAAGTACCAGTCGAACGCCCTGTTATTCAAGAAACTACAGCATTGGGGGCTGCATATTTAGCTGGATTAGCAGTTGGTTATTGGAAAGATAAAGATGAAATTGCTACACAATGGGATGTAGAAAAGACATTTCATAGCAAAATGAGCGAGCAACAGCGTTATGAACTTTATGCTGGATGGAAAAAAGCAGTGGAAGCAACCCGAGCATTTAAATAAGCAGGCGAATAGAAAATAGGGGTCATGATTATCTTAAGAAGGTGGGAGTGACCTCTTTTTATTCTTAAGCCAAAATATAATACAATAGGGTTAAGGAGGAATGTAAATATGAAAAAAATCATTAATAAACCAGATGAAGTTGTTCAGGATATGGTACAAGGCTTAATTGCTGCATATCCGTCCCAGTTAAAGCTCATCCCTGAGACATTGGCTATTGCAAGGAAGGATGCACCCGTTCAAGGAAAGGTTGGATTAGTTAGTGGCGGAGGAAGCGGTCATGAACCAGCACATGCTGGTTATGTCGGTAAAGGGATGCTAGATGTTGCTGTCGCTGGCGAGGTATTTACTTCCCCAACACCAGATCAAGTCTTAGAAGGAATAAAAGCAGCAGATGGAGGAAAAGGAGTATTTCTAGTTATTAAAAATTATACGGGAGATGTTCTTAATTTTGAAATGGCTGCTGAGCTTGCTGAAGCGGAAGGTATTGAAGTAGAAAAAGTTGTCGTAAATGATGATGTTGCCGTAGAGGATAGTTCGTTCACCACTGGCAGAAGGGGAATCGCTGGGACAGTACTTGTCCATAAAATAGCCGGTGCTATGGCTGAAAGCGGAGCAACACTTCAGGAAATAAAGCGAGTTGCTGATAAAGTAGTTGCTAACGTACGTTCCATGGGAATGGCGCTAACATCTGGAACCGTACCGGCAGCGGGCAAACCAAGTTTTCAATTAGCAGAAAATGAGATGGAAATTGGAATAGGGATCCATGGTGAACCAGGTATTGAACGAAAGCCAATAGCATCCGCTGATGATATTGCGACTGAATTAGTAGAACGAATTTTGGCGGATATGGAAATACCAAAAGGTAAGGAAGTAGCAGTGATGGTAAACGGTCTGGGTGCTACACCGGAAATGGAACTATATATTGTAAATAAAAAAGTGCAACAAATACTAAAAGAAACTGGATTACACGTATATAGAACGTTTGTTGGCGAATATATGACATCATTAGAAATGGCAGGCTGCTCCGTAACGGTATTACAGCTTGATGATGAACTAAAGACATTGCTTAATGCCCCATGTAGTGCACCTGCTTTTCGAAATTAGGAGGAATTACGATGCAATTGGATGTAAAAAAAACAATGGAATGGTTGCAATTAGCTAATACTAAAATACAGGAGAAGAAAGATTATTTAACTAGCCTCGATCAGCCAATTGGAGATGGCGATCATGGGATTAATATGGCAAGGGGCTTTAAAGAAGTAGAGGCTAAAATAAGTGGTAAAGATTATAAAGATATATCGGAGCTGTTGAAAGATGTAGCCATGACACTAATGGCAAAAGTTGGTGGTGCTTCAGGGCCTTTATTCGGAACAGCGTTTTTAAAATTATCTACATCTATTAAAGGGGAAGCAACATTAGATGTAAAGCAATTTGCAAGTGCTTTAGATGCCGCAGTTGCTGGCTTGAAACAGCGTGGAAAAGCAGAAGAAGGCGAAAAAACGATGATTGACATGTGGGCACCAATTGCTAAACTATTTCAACAAGAAGAGGGCATTACTGCTGATAAAGTGGTAGATACCGCTAAAATGGCGTTGGAAAAAACGAAGGAAATGAAAGCAACAAAAGGAAGAGCGGCATATTTCAAGGAAAAATCGGTAGGTCACCAAGATCCTGGCGCGGCTTCAAGCTATTATATTTTTGAAGCTCTAGCAGAAATTTGGAAAGGAGACAGCAAAGCGTGAGCTACGTAGGCATTGTACTTATTTCCCATAGTGCTAAAATTGCAGAAGGAACAAAAGAATTAATTCGCCAAGTAATGAAGGATATACCAATTGAAACAGCCGGTGGAACAGATGAAAACGAAATTGGGACAAGTATTGAAAAAATATCTGCAGCTATTGATCAAGCAAATCAAGGTATGGGTGTACTGTTATTTTATGATCTTGGCAGTGCAAAAATGAATGCAGAAATGGCGATAGAATTGGCAGAACGGGATGATGTGAAATTAGTGGAAGCGCCAATTGTGGAAGGATCGTATGTGGCGGCAGTTGAATCTGGAATGGGTAAACAGCTTACCGATGTCTATGATGCGGTTATCCGTTCATTTCCTGAGAAAAAATAACAACGTAGAAGCCCTCTAGATTTTGTTGATTGGAGGGCTTTTTTGAACAATAAAATGAATGAAACACTTCTCCATAGATGAGAGAAACAAAAATCTTCTCATATAAAGCTAAATTCCATAAAGTAGAAGAACCATTTTTGCGCACTGTTCTATGTTTTGATTTATAGACTTAGCTATTGGTAGTTACATATAAGCTAAGGATAGCCTTCTAATCATATATTTGAATATTCGTTTTATACTGAGAAAATGATCACTGTTAATGATATGAAAAAGGTGAGAGAAACCATAAGTGATGTAGTTAAAAAACGCCGATTTTCTAGTCTCAATTATCAGCGTTATGCCATAATCAATTATTTTTAATCGCAGCGCATTTACAACGAACAGGATCATTTGAAATTTACGTGGTTACCAATAAGGTGAAGCCAGTTATTAGTGAGGGAGAGAAGCGTTTATCAGCTGCATCTTCTGCAACCATGGTCAGGCTGTTACCTACATTGCGAACCAATTGGGAATGCTCGTACAATTATTGTTCCTGAAGATGTAAATTGTAGTAAACTTGCAGCTGTGAAAGCGTACAGTAGAAATGTGGATGTTACAAAGCGGTCACAGCTGCTTTAGCTACCTGTGAATTAGAAAGTAAGAGTAAGATCGAACAACACCGCAAAGTCGAAAAAGAGCGCTCGAAAGTTGGATCAGTACACTGCGAAATTGACCCAGAGCGCTCAAAAGTCGAACCGGAAGACCGTGAAGTTAAACCAGAATACTTGAAAGTCGAACTAGAAACGTGAAGTTGAATTAGAACACTTGAAAGTCTGACTAGAGTCTACACTTTCAAGTAGTATCTAGCTTCATTGCTCTTTCTGTCTGTCAATGTTAGTGCCTAACAGTTAATTGCTCTTACTCTTTAAGCTGCATCGGCTCCTGGATTGACTGGGATGTTTTCTTCAATTTGCATATTATTTTTTGCATTTTGCTGTGCATATTTATAAAATAATACAATAATTCCTATAGTTATAACAGCACTAAGAATATAGGTTATATTCATCGGTATTCGAAAGCCAATTTCCGCATGAAGGATATATGCTGTCGTTACATAGGTCATAAAAATACCTGGGAGCATGGCGATCCAATAATTCTTTTTAGCAATAAACAGGTACATGGAAGCTACCCATAATGCAATTACTGCTAGGGATTGATTTGCCCAAGAGAAATATCGCCAAAGTAATGTGAAATCCATATTGGTTAAGATAACGGAAATCGTAAATAATGGTAGAGCAATAATTAAGCGCTTAGCTATTTTACTTTGGGACATATTAAAATAATCAGCTATAATCATACGAGCACTGCGGAATGCTGTATCTCCTGATGAGAGTGGAAGAAAGATAACGGACATAACGAGAACAGTACCCAAGATAGATCCAAGCATCATTGTACCAACTTCGCTTACAATTCCTCCTGTTCCAATCGTTTGAATCAATTCATTTAACGTCACCGTTTTGCCAAATAAACTCATTGCTGCTGCAGCCCAAACCATAGCAATAATTCCCTCTACAATCATCATGCCATAGAAAACGCTTCGTGCTTCTTTTTCATTTTTAGTTGTTCTGGCAATAATCGGTGATTGTGTTGCATGGAAGCCAGATAAAGCACCACAGGAAATAACTAAAAATAATAGTGGAAATACTGGAGTATTCTCTGGATGCATATTTGTTATGGAAATTTCAGGAATAGGAGCTTGATTAATGACAAGACTGATTCCTAATGAAAGTGTACCAACAAGCAAAAAGATACCGAAAATTGGAAAAAGTTTACCAATGATTTTATCTATAGGCAACATCGTTGATAAAATATAATATCCAAAAATGATAATAGTAAGAGTTACTAATGCAATAGAACCGTTAAATAAATCAAAAATTAAACTCGCGGATGAACTAACAAAAACAGTACCAACTAATAATAATAAGATTACTGAAAACAGATTAACTAAATGCTTCATATATTTTCCTAAAAACTTACCAGCGAGTTGTGGAAGATGTGCTCCTCCATTACGGATAGAAATCATACCGGTCAAGTAATCATGAACGGCTCCTGCAAAAATGCAACCGAGGACAATCCAAAGAAAGGCTACAGGTCCATACAATGCCCCCATTATTGGACCGAATATGGGTCCGACTCCCGCAATACTGATTAATTCAATCATCGCATTTTTCCGTCTAGGCAATGGAAGATAGTCAACGCCATCTTGCTTTGTTATAGCGGGAGTAGGACGATCAGGTTTTACTCCAAAAACTTTTTCAATAAACTTACCATATGTGAAATAACCTACAATTAATAATATGATACCTCCTATAAATGTAAACATATAAACACTCCCCTCCATATGAATTCGTTTACATATTTAATGTAATATGAAGACGTTTTAAAAAGAGAGATTTTAGATAAGATGTCTTTTTTAGGAACTAACATGCAAAAAAGTGAGGATGAAAAGATATCAAATACGGTAGGGAGTTTTTCGAGTTGGTTGAGGAAATTTACAGAATGGCGGAGTTAGCAAAATTAGATAAAACTTAATTGTAAATGGATACATTATCTAACTATGGATCGGAACCCGATAAAGCAAATAATTTTCAAGCTGATGAAGAAAAGGGCAAACTTTGATGGAGGGAAAGATTATAGGATAGGAGTAAAAAAAGTAATAAATTTAATAGTAGTCCTATCTAAAGTGAAGAAGCTTTAGAAAAATTCCTAAATTCGTGTAAGAGATACGAAGTAAAAGAATAACCTCCTAACTAGCGAAAGTAAGGTAGTGGCTAGAGCACTCAAAACCAGAAGTCCAAAAACAAGAATCTGGTTGAAGAACAGGGAACGTCATTATAAGAAAAAAGTACTAATATGGTACTAACCTTCAGTAGGAGAGGGAAGCAAACTCTTACGGAATGAAGTTTCACTTTATCGTATAAGAAAAACGACAGCTTTCGCTAAGACTTTACGATAAGCCAAGTTTTTCGAAAATATACCTTTACCATCGGTGCTCTATACATGACTAGAAAGAGTCGTCCAATACATCAATATATGGAACAACTCCTGTAATGACATGACTGTACTTTAGTTTTAGCTAATAATTAAAGTTCCAAGCGTTCGCGTAAACCTTTCACATAATTACGACTAACCGGGAGAAGCTTTTCGCTTCCTTGTATTTTTAAATTATAAGCACCGTTAAACCAAGGTGTTATTTGACTGACATGATTCAAATTAATGAGATAGCTTTTATGAATACGAAAAAAACCAAACGGGATCAATTTCGATTCTAAATCTTTTAATGTTTTTTTAGTAAAAAATGTTTTAGAAGCAGTTATAATTTTTACTTGTTTCTCTTCGCTTTGAATATATAATATATCATTTGGTTCAAGGTATACTACACCATCTTCATTTTCAATACCTAGTTTATTTGCCGTTTCCTGTTCTATTTTCGCTTTACCGAGCACTATTTTTTCAATACGCGTAATTGTCTGAGCAAGTTGATTTTCATCATATGGTTTTAATAAATAATCAACTGCTTCATAGCGAAAAGCTTGTACGGCAAATTGCGGATATGCGGTAGCAAAAACTAATAATGGTGGTTTTTTAAGTTCCATTAAAGATTCAGCCGCTTCCATACCATCCATCCCCGGCATTTCTACATCTAAGAATACAAGGTCAGGCTTTTTTTTCATTGCCTCCATAATACAGGATTCACCTGAGTTTGCTTCCCCGATAACTTGAATAGATGGATAGGACCCTAGTAAATAGATTAGCTCTTCACGGTTTAATTTTTCATCATCAACAACTATCGTACGTATAACCGCTCGCATTATTTTTCCTCCGTTTCACGCTCTTTTGCTGGTATGATAAAACTGACCTCTGTCCCTTCGCCTAAATTACTATGAATTTGCAGCTTTGCTTGTTCGCCAAACTTCATATCCAGTCGACGATTAATATTATATAACGCCATCCCTGTTCCGGACTTTGAATGTATAACATGGTTGCCAATTTGCTTTACATATGCTGGATCCATTCCTTTTCCATTATCTATAACAGAAATATGGATCTGTTTATGTTTCCTTTTCACTTGTATTTCGATATGACAATTCGTTGCTTTATCTCTTAGTCCATGCTTCATAGCATTTTCGACAATTGGCTGTAAAATCAATGGAGGAATGGTTTCTTGTAAACAGCTTTCGTCAATATTGTAATCAACATGAAGGCGATCATAAAATCGTGTTAATTCAATATCTAAATATGCCTGAACATGTTTTAATTCCTGCTCAATCGTAGTTTCTTTATCTGTGGTTACGGTTAAGTTATTTCGCAAAAAATTGGATAACGATACGAGTAATTTGCGTGCTTTCATTGGATCGATTCGAATAAGTGATGTAATCGTATTTAATGTGTTAAATAGAAAATGTGGTCTAATTTGTGCTTGCAATGCATTAATTTCAGATTCTCTTGCTAATTGTAACGCCTGTTCAGCTCGAGCAATTTCAAGTTGATTGCTCAACAGCTTTGCAAGACCTGACATCATTTCCTTAACCACCGTGTTAATCTCATTTTTAGAATGATAATAAAATTTGAGTGTACCGATTGTTTTTTCGCCTTGCTTTAACGGAGCGATAACTACAGCTTTAAGCGGACAATCTTCATGGCTGCAATGGATCTGTTCTAAAGCTGCAACGGTAAGCTCTCCTGATTGAATCGTGTCACGAGTAACTTGGGTTTGGATACTGCTAGCTTGTGTGTGATGGTCATCTCCTAAGCCAACGTGAGCAAGAATTTCTTTATCATCTGTCATCGAAACGGCAATTGCATTCATCTCTCGATATAAAATGTTACAAACAGCTTGAGCTGTATGATAGTCCAACCCCTTTCGCAAATGCGCTAATGTCATATCTGCGATACGTAACGTCAACTGAGCTTGGTGTGCGCTTATTCTATCCTTTTCATTGGCAACCATTTGAATGATCAGTATAAATAAAGCTCCACCAAGTCCGTTTGCAAGCACCATTGGAAGTCCAATTACTTCTACAAGTGGAATGTTTTTTTCAATCGGTCTTGATAATAAAAGAATAAGTAGCATCTGTATAATTTCAGCTGAGGCCGTGATTGTAAATACTTTTGGCAAGGAATTATAGCTTTGTTTTTTATGGAAATAACCTGAAAAAACGCCGGCAATGATCGTTGCAAGTCCACAACTTAATGCGGTATAGCCACCGAGCATAAAACGATGGACGCCTGCAATAACTCCCGCACCGAATCCGATTTTATAACCACCAAGTAGTCCCGCCACTACTACACCAATGACTCTAAAATTAGCAATTGCTTCATCTGGTTCAATTCCTATTCGCCAACGCTCAATATCCGAAGTTGCTGAATTAAAAATAAGTCCAGTATACGTTCCAATAATCCCAAACAAACCAAAGAATAGCATGGCCTTATATTGTTGACTGTGGCTTAATGTACGTGGGGACATCAAATTACGAAAGAACCGAAATCTTGTTAATAAAAAGGCGAGCATAACAATGATACCGAGTCTTTCTAGCATCAAAACCAAAAGATCAAACATAAGTATAACCTCTTTTCCATCCGATTTGCTTGGTAATGTTATTGAATTCACAATTCAGCATAGGAAACTTTACCTGAATATAACATGGTAAACAGGCACTATTCTTGAAGCATAGCACTCCATTAAAAATTTTGATGATCATAACAAAGAGAAGTTGTAAGCTTATAGTTTAAAACTTGTCCGGCTTTTAAAACGTTTTAGAATAATTGAACTTTCTACCCGCGTAATGCCACTAACGGAATATAGTTCTTTATTAATAAAGGCTTCTAATTTTTGAAAGTCTTCTACAAGTACATGCATATGTAATGTACTCGGTCCAGTCATTTGATAAATGCTCGCTACTTGAGGATTATTTGCTAAATTTTGCGCAACTTCTTGAAGCTGCATTGGTTCAACATCTACTTCAAAAAAAGCAGAGACTTGTTTGCCAAATTTTTCAGAGTTAATCACAACGGTAAACTTCTCAATCACGCCTTTATCCTTTAAATTTTGAATTCGATCCTTTACGGCTACTCGAGATAGCCCAACCCTTTCTGCTAGCTCTACATATGATAGTCTCCCATCTTCAGATAATTCTGCTAGTAATTGTTTATCTATATTATCCAATTTCATGTTTTGAGCTCCTTATTGTTTATTATGTATCTAAGGCGGCTGTATAATGCTCACTTCTAGCATAATGGTATAGACCTTCTAAATGGATTCTGATTGGTTGACACGGCATTCTGAGAAGTGAAGAAATAAAATATGACCTTCTCAGCTACGTTTTAGTTTACCAGAATTTATATGTGAAGAAAACATAGTCAGGCTTAACCTTAGTGCACATAAGTCCTAATTGTATTTAAATTTATAGGTAAAAAAATATTCCGGTTTCCTTCGTTTCTGTGCTACATTATTATTCATTTTAAAACGTATAAAGCAACTTGATTAGTGCTCATATACTTAGGTGATTTCATTTTTATCCGTTTCGTAAGACTCTCACTCTTGAGAGACGGAGTCTGAGTGGGAGATAACGGCACCAACATGTCGATTCGTTCAAAGCGCTTTAGGTCATACCTTTGTGATACTAGTATTCAGTACGGGAATGGAGGAAAGCCTAACTAAATGAAGTTTCACTTTCATATTGAATAGTTTTAACTGCTATTTTTTTACTTCCTCATTACGCCTTGAAGAAGTTATTGGTTGGTGAACGGTTTTATTTCAAGTTTTGAGAAACACGAAAGAGAAAGTGTTATCGTTCTATATAAAAGCGGTATTTTAAAATTTTTACATAACAGTTGCCTATATTGAATAAGAAATTACAAAAAGAAGGTGAAACTAATTAAATATTTTATATAAGAAGGTGTTATTTGTTATTTTATTTATTTATGTTTGTGGCGTTATTTACAAATTTAGAGTTGTTTGATAATATACACTATAAGTTGACTGAAAAAAGATATAGTTATGCTTAGTGCACTTATACGTTGACCATGAAAAATTTTGATGCTTTATCTCGAATGTAAGGTGGCCGTAAGACTCCCACTTCAAGAGCTGAGGACGATACAAAAAGTCTAAGTGGCGCCTAAATCCCCGATACAACCGTCAGTCATACCCTTGCGGTACTAACAATCAGTGAGGGATGAAAGGAAACCCCCGATTGACGTTTCACTTTATCTTCATTTTCAGTGTTAAATTTGCCAACGTACGATATGTCATTTTACCGTACTTTTTTACATTCGCTTAAAAAAATTTAACGATGCAAAGGGGGACATTTAGAAACATGCAATTCTTATTTAGTCAAACACAGCCATATACAACAACTCGACAGGTTACTTATGCCAGAAATGGAATGGTGGCAACCTCCCAGCCACTAGCTTCACAAGCGGGATTGGAAATATTAAAAAAGGGAGGAAATGCTATTGATGCAGCTATTGCTACTGCAGCGTGTTTGACAGTCGTAGAACCAACCTCTAACGGTATCGGTGGAGATGCATTTGCATTAGTGTGGACACAAGACAAACTGCATGGATTAAATGCCAGTGGTAAATCTCCAAAGTCGATATCTATTGAGGCAATCAAGGAAGCCGGTTATGATAAAATTCCAAAACATGGCTGGATTCCAGTAACTGTACCCGGTGCTCCAGGTGCGTGGGCTGAGTTGTCTAAACGTTTTGGTAAATTGCCACTGTCTGTTGTTTTGGAGCCTGCTATTCAGTATGCATGGGAAGGGTATCCAGTTTCACCAATTTTGAGTAGATTTTGGAAAAAAGCGTTTGAAGCATATAAACATGAATTAACAGATGAACTGTTTAACGCATGGTTTACAACGTTTGCTCCTAATAATCGTGCACCGGAACCGGGAGAAATATGGAATTCACCGGATCATGCAAAAACCTTAAAGGAAATTGCCGATACCTATGCAGAATCCTTTTATCGTGGAGAAATAGCTGAACGAATTGTTCAATTTTCTAAAGATAATGGTGGGTTTTTAAGTGGTGAAGATTTGGCTAATTATAAGCCAGATTGGGTAGAGCCAATAAAAGTGAACTATCGAGGATTTGATATTTGGGAAATACCACCCAATGGGCAAGGCATTGTTGCACTTCAAGCTCTAAATATTTTGCGTGGATTTAAGTTTATGGAGAAGGAATCTGTTGATACTTACCATAAGCAGATTGAGGCAATCAAGCTTGCGTTTGCGGATGGTGGAAAACATGTAACTGAATCCAGGTATATGAAACATTCCGTAGAAGAATTACTAAATGAGACATATGGCGAATTACGCAGATCGCTTATTCAAGATAAAGCATTACAGCCTGAAGCAGGAGAACCAGTTCTTAGCGGTACCGTGTACTTAGCGACGGCAGATCATGAAGGAAATATGGTATCTTTTATCCAAAGTAATTATATGGACTTTGGCTCTGGGTTGGTTGTACCTGGTACTGGAATAGCTTTGCAAAATCGCGGTCATAATTTTTCGATGGATGAAAATCATGTAAATGCACTTCGTGGTGATAAACGTACATACCACACGATTATTCCAGGCTTTATATCAAAGGGGAATCAACCCCTCGGACCTTTCGGCGTAATGGGAGGATTTATGCAGCCACAGGGACATGTACAGGTAGTAATGAATACGCTTGATTTTCAATTAAACCCTCAAGCAGCATTGGACGCACCTCGTTGGCAATGGCTAAAAGATAAACAGGTGGAAGTAGAACAGCGATTCCCTCCTCACATAGCTATGCAATTAGCCGAAAAGGGACATGATGTGAAAATTCAGCTGGAATCGAATAGCTTTGGCAGAGGGCAAATTATTTGGCGAAATGCGGAGACAGGGGTGCTGGTTGGCGGCACAGAATCTCGTACTGATGGAACAATTGCTGCTTGGTAAACTGAATGATTTAACAAAAGGTATGTGAGTTATGAAAACACATTGGAATATTTTTATCGCTTTTTTCCGTGTAGGGATACTCGGCTATGGGGGTGGCCCCAGCTCGATTCCATTAATTCATAAAGAAGTAGTTGACAAATATAAATGGATGGACGCTGAAGAATTCGGAGATTTATTGGCGTTAGGGAATACGTTGCCGGGACCAATTGCGACAAAACTAGCAGGTTATATTGGTTATCGCGTTTCTGGATTTTGGGGAATGATGAATGCTGTTTTGGCATCGATCTTACCAACCATTATATTGATGATTGTCTTACTGTCTTCTTTATCTTCTATTAAAGGATTTGATTGGGTTCAAGGGATGACAGCAGCTGTAATTCCGGTTGTGGGAGTTATGCTTCTTGTATTAACTTGGCAATTTATTCAAAAAGCTGGAAACGGACTTGGTTGGGTGGTAACCAGTGTGATGCTAGTTGCCGTCTTTATTCTGTTAGAAATATTGCATGTGCATCCAGCTATAATCATAGGAGGATTATTAATAGCTGCCCTGTTAAAAAAGGATCGAAATCGAAAAGAAGGGGCAGCCGGCAAAGAAGGTGATACCTTATGATTTATTGGGAAATATTTCTTGCATTTTTTATTCCGGGCATTTTAGGTTATGGCGGCGGCCCAGCTTCGATTCCACTTGTGGAAAATGAAGTTGTCTCCCGTTATGGATGGATGAATGTACAAGAGTTTAGTGAAGTTCTTGCACTAGGGAATGCACTGCCTGGTCCGATCGCTACAAAAATGGCAGGCTATATCGGATTTGAGGTGGGGGGAGTATTAGGTGCTGCTGTAGCAGTCTTTGCCACAGTTGCACCGTCACTATTACTTATTATTATTTTACTAAACATCTTATATAAATATAAAGACTCCCCAAAAGTTAAGCGAATGACGTTGTTCATCAGACCAGTTATTGGAATATTACTCGGGGTGATGGCTTGGCGGTTTTTTAACGAATCTTATGTAAGTATTGGATTCGTGCAAACAGCGGTGTTAGCACTTCTTAGTTATCTATTAATGGAACGACTGAAGTTACATTCTGCATTTGTCATTGGAGGTGCACTTATTTATGGAGGATTTTGGTTATAGCCCCTCCGATCATCATTTTACTCAATTTTTAAACAGCTTCTATAACCATTATTCCGTGGGTATAAAGAACCCACGGAATAGATTTTACACCATTTACTTCACTAAATTTAGTTTTTTTAGTCCGTTGTAAATACCCGAATCATCAACAGAAGTGGTTCGGTGTTTTGCATATGGAAACAGATCTGGATTACTATTTCCCATAGCAAAACCTTCACCTACCACTTGCAGCATTTCTTTATCGTTCATTCCATCACCGAAGGCAATTGCCTGTTCTGGTTTTCCTCCTATATGCTGAAGCACTTTTTTTACTGCCTCTCCTTTATTTACTCGTTTACGAATAACATCATAACAGTCGGAAATACCATTTACGATCACTTCAGATAAATAAAAATCGTTATTTAAAATTTCATATTCCTTGGCCTGTTCAGGAGGGACATTGATTAGCGAAAAGCTAAGGATTTGACTATGCACATCTTGTGTTAACATGCGATTATTTTTTAACTGGAATACTTCAGAAAAGTTCTTCATAACTGGGTTCGTTAATGAGGTAAAATAATTTTTATCACTTGTATAGCAAACAATTTCATGATTATTTTTTTTAGCGACTGCCAAAAATTGCTCAAAGGTGCTTTGATTTATTGGTTCATCTACAAGAATATTATCTTCATAGATGGCATACGCTCCATTATAACCAATATAGCCTTCTACACCTAGTTCTTCTCCCAGTTCTTTCACTTCATGAAGTGGCCTTCCGGTGCAAATAAATACAAGCATACCTTGTTCTTGTACTTGTCCTATTGCCTCTTTTGTAGAGGAAGTGTACGTATGATCTGGTGTTAAAATCGTGCCGTCAATATCGAGGAATAGTGTTTTATATGTCATGGACTTTGATTTCTCCTTTATTTGATGAAGTGTTTGTCGTCTCTATTATGAAACGATTCTAGTATTTGTCAACTAATTTTACGGTCATAGCATATAAAACATTCTTAAGAATAATTTACATTCATTTAGAAAGACTTGGCTGCCAAGTCTTTATGGCGAAAGCTACCGTTTTTCTTATAGTGTAAAAAAATACAGCCAAGTTTGAATAAACTTGGCTGTATAGTTTAAATAGGAAGAGGATGTTTTTTAAAAAGGAAATAATTTTAATCACTAGTATTAGATGGACGAGTATAAACTTTATTTTGTTTATCTACAAACATAAAGTTCTAAATTACAAATCATTGTGCTTAATTAGCCAATTTTTAATGGATTGAACAACAGACTCCACGGTTTCTTCAAGAAAAGGTGAGGACAAATTAGCAGCTTTTACCAGTTCTAAAAAAGACTTAGAACCTCCCAGCTTACATAGTTTTACATAGTCTTGCCAGGCAGTTTGAAAATCTTCTCTTGAGCGTTTCCAAAACTGAAATGCGCATAGTTGGGCTAATGTATAGTCAATATAATAAAAAGGGTCCTCATAGATATGCCCTTGCTTTTGCCAAAAACGTCCAGATGAAAAATAGTCATTTCCGTCATAGTCGCGATGCGGAAGGTAGATTGCCTCCAATTGTTTCCATGCCTTATTCCGTTCATCCGGTGACCATTCTGGATGAGCATATACTAAATGTTGGAATTCATCAACCGCTACACCATAAGGAATAAACAATAAGCCACCGGTTATGTGTGCGTATTGATATTTTTCAGTTTCTTCTTCAAAGAAAAGCTTCATCCATGGCCAAGTAAAGAACTCCATACTCATGGAATGTATTTCTGCTGCTTCTAAGGTAGGAAAAGTATACTCAGGAATTCCAATGGTTCTACTACAGTATGTTTGGAACGCATGACCTGCTTCGTGTGTCAGAACGTCAATATCACTAGATGTTCCATTAAAGTTAGCAAAAATAAACGGTGATTGGTAATCTTCTATAAAAGTACAGTAGCCTCCTGCCTCTTTTCCCTTTTTTGCTTCCAGATCCATTAAGTTACGCTCCAGCATAAAATGAAAGAATTCATTGGTCTCAGGTGAAAGTTCTGCATACATTTTCTTGCCATTATGAATGATCCAATCTGCATTTCCTCTAGGAGTCGGATTACCATCTGGATACTTAAACATTTCGTCATAATATTTCAATGTATCTACATGGATACGTTGAGCGTGTTTCTCATAAAGTTTCGAAGCTAACGGAACGATAACATCACGCACTTGCTTGCGAAAAACAGCTACCATTTCAGGATTGTAATCAATGCGTTGCATACGAAGATAACCAACTTCGGTAAAATTACGAAATCCAAGCTTCTTTGCGATTTTATGTCTAACGTTGACGAGCTGGTCATAGATCTCATCAAATTGTGCTTTGTTTTCGGCAAAGAAATCGGCTCTTACTTGAACAGCTTTTTTTCGGATATTCCGGTTTTTATCTTCGGTAAAGGGACCTAACTGAGCAAGGGTATATGTTTTCCCTTGAAACTCTACTTCGGCTGAAGCTACTAGCTTTGCGTACGAAGAAGTTAGCTTATTTTCTGTTTGCAGCAAGGGAATTATTTCTGGTGAAAAGGTTCTTACACTGCATTCTGCGATGTGAAATAACTGAGAACCCCATTGTTGCTCAAGCTCTTTTCTAAATGGGGATTGAATGAGCTCTTTATAAAATGTAACATCCAGTTCCTTTATTTCCGGTTCAGCATGATCAAAGAAATCACGTTCATTCTGATAAAACTCATCATTTGTATCAATAGATGAGCGAATAAAGACTAAATTAAATAATGTGGATAATCTGTTTCTAAATTGGTTAATAGCTTGGATAGCTTTATTTGCTTCATAGATAGTTGAAGCTTCAATAAGTGCGTTTAACAGATGAGTAAACTGTTCCTTTTCTTTAGCTAGATTTGGTCGTTTGTATATATATTGTTCAAAAGTTGTTGCCACGGTATCCCTCCTTGTTTGAATCCCGCATGAACGGGCGGAACATGCACATTTTAATAGCGTTATAGTAGCTGTTATGGAAAATGTAAAAAAATCTATCCATGATAGGTGTTTTAATTTACTTTGCATCTAGGTGACAGATGTTGTTTCAATGACATTCATAAACGGATTTTTAAGTGCATGTTTTATCTCGCATATAACTGGCAGTAAGACTTCCACTTCCCACTTTAATGCTACGAGGTAATCCCTAGGAAGATAAGGGGGAGAATCCAACTGCAAGTCAAATGTCTGAATCTGTTGTTTCTAATAGTTCAGTGGGGATAAAAGAAAAACCCACTGATTTACTTTATTTAATTCGACATACGAAACTTAAAATCCTGTTTATTTTTCAAAATTCATTAGTTATTCTAGTAGAATATAAAATTACCATGTAATAAAAAGTAAAAAGATAAGCAGTATTTAATAGTAGGTATTTTGAAAAAGAGAATAAAATCGCTACGGTCTTGAAAGATCGCCATGTGCTGCTACAAATTAGGTGAAATCACTTTTGAAAAAAAGGCTAGGTTTATTGACTTTCGTTCATTTCAATTGTAGACTATATTAAGCATATACTTATGTATGGGGTGAATAATATGTTACAATCGGTGCTTACAATTGGTGCAATACTTGTAGTTGCAGTTATTGTAGTAAGCTTAATTTTGCTAAAAGCTACACCAAAGGAAAGCTATGTGGGCTACTATCCTGGTATTTTGGTAGGGCTTGCAGGATTAGTATTCTTAACAATAGCTGCTGCATTCGGTAAAATTGAAATCATGGGCGCTGGTTTAGGGGGATGGGGCATTGCATCATTATTTTCTGCAGCGATTGGCCTCATTATAACAGCGTTAACAGACACTTATGCACATGCAAGGGTATAATGAAAAAAAAGCGGATAACCCGCTTTTTTTTCATTAGGAAATATATCCGTTTCTTTATTGTGAATAGTGTTTTTTGTACTTTAGAAAAGCACATTAGTTGCATAAATGGGTATACCCATTATGCTGTTCAACTTTCCCTTCCTTCATTAATCTTCCTATTGCCCGCTTGAAGGCGGCTTTACTTATGTGAAAGGTTGCTCGAATATCTTCAGGGTCACTTTTATCATCAAACGGCATCACACCGTCATTTGCTTTTAAGTGTTCGAGAATTTGGTCTGCGTCTTCTTGTATGCTTTCTCTTTTCAATGGGCGCAAGGAAACGTTTAGTGTACCATCATCCTTAACATCAATGACTCTTCCTTGTATATATTCTCCTAAACGCGGTTCTTTTTTTCGTTCTGTATAATGAATAAAACCACGATAATGCTCTGGAGTAATGATGGCAGAACCTTCTCTATTCGTTCGATAAACGGTACCGGAAATAGAGGCGTTTAATAAACTCTCAGGTGCTGGTTCTATTCTGCTAAATATCACTTGTTCTGTTGCAGGAATTGCAAGCAATCTGCCTTTTCGGTCCCTTCCGAGTGTGACAAAAAGTTTATCGTCCGTTTGTGGCCACACTTTCTCATATAGGGGTAGATCATCCTTAGATACAAGTATCTCTTTTGTTGTTCCGATATCTACAAACACACCAAGATTTGGAGTTACCTGTTTTACAATACTCCAGCCATATACATCCATCTGCACATGGGGAAGTTTTGTGGTTGCAACGGTTTTTCCTTTTTTATCTAAATATAAAAACACGCTTACTTCTTGATTGGGTTGCAGCTCTTGATCTGCTTCTTGATGGTGCAATAGAACCTCATTGGTTTCAAATGTTAGTACATATCCAGTATCGATGATTCGATCAACCGTCAAGGATTGGATGGTTCCTGTTAAATGTTTCATTTAATTCCCTTCTTTCTTTATATTGGAAAAGGGGCACTCATCTTTAGAGTCCCCCTTTGATTTCAAAGTAACATAAGTTTTTATCCCGCATGTAAGGTGCCGTAAGACTCCCACTTAAGATCTTGAGTTTCATACAAAAGGTCTAAGTAGGAGAAAACGGCACCTAAATGCCCGATTCGTTCAACTAACATTCAGTAGGAGTTTTCTTCCATCTCCTACTAAATGAAGTTTCACTTTATTTATACGTTCGAATAACTTCGAATGAGAAATTCTTCTTTCTTATTTTCATATGCAGCATGTATAATCATTTACGATAACACTGATTATCGTGAGAATTTCACTTAACCGCGGTATATGTTCCACTGGATGTTTTCTAACTTAAGCAACGTAAACCCAACCTGCTTTTACGTCCTTGCGACCCCGAAGTCGCGCCAGTGTGAATAAGCATCTTTAAAAACATGGTAGAATGCCAGATTACTTCATGATTACTTCGGCTTGTTAGCTTCCATATACTCTCATATTATCACCGATTTGTCAAATACCGTTGTTAACTATTTATATCCAATAGAAGTTATGATCAACATGAAGGGGTCGGTACACGCCTTTGAAGTTTACGGTTAGGATTCTATGGGTATTTTAGTAATACGAAATTTTTAAAAAAGGAGATTATGATGATACGTACAATTCTAATGATAATCGGTTTAATTGTTGTCATCGGTTGGATTATTTCTTTGTTTTAAGTATGGTAAAGAGCTAAATTCAGATGTTTTCGTTATAATAAAAAGGATATCATTAGTGCTTTTCCTTTTAGAGATTGTTCAAAAACCATGTTAATAATGACACAGCGAATTTCTTCGTACGTTAGAACGTATAAGAATTTTTAAGTTCTAAGTGTTGAGATAGCCGTTCATCTTTTTTATCCCCTTTTTAAACACGCTCTAGTAAGGAATTGCGTGCTTTTAGTAGGCAAGATTATAAAGGAGTGATTGGATGGATATGCAATTAAATGATAAGACAGTCCTTGTCACTGCAGGTAGTAAAGGATTAGGCAGAGCAATCGCGATGGAATTTGCGAAAGAGGGAGCCGCTGTATTTATTAGTAGTCGCAGTGAAACTAACTTACAACATACAGTAGAAGATATTAAACAAGAGACTGGCAATCCGAATGTGGAATATATTGTTTGTGATATGAAGGATGCACATGCAATTAAACAGATGATTGCTACCATTGTTTCACAACGTAGAACGATTGATGTCCTCATTAATAACGCAGGGGGACCGCCGGCTGGAAGCTTTCTTGAAATGGATGATGCAGACTGGTATCATGCCTTTGAATTAAATCTTCTTAGTTTTGTAAGAACGATTCGAGAGGCTGTTCCTCATATGAAGCAGCAGCAAAGCGGACGCATTGTCAATATTGCTTCCTCTTCCATCAAGCATGCTCTTGATAATTTAGTACTATCGAACACAATTCGTCCTGGAATTGTTGGACTTTCCAAAACATTAGCGCAAGAATTAAGTGAAGCTAATATTTTAATTAATACGGTCGGACCGGGTTCTATTAAGACGGAACGAATTTTAGATTTAAATAAGAAAAGGGCAGAAAAACTAAACATGTTAACAGAGGAAGTAATGGCTAAAGCAGAACAACAAATTCCAATGAAACGCTACGGCAAGCCAGAGGAATTTGCCAAAGCTGTCGTATTTTTAGCTTCAGGAGCAAATACGTATATTACAGGTCAACCTTTAATAGTGGATGGTGGACTTGTTAAGGCACTTTAAAATTAGGAACCTGTGTAAATGGTATAGAAATCATAAGCAGAAAAAATGAAAGAACCTTTTTATCGAAGAAGGTTCTTTCATTTTTGTTTACATGTTTAAGAAACAATATCCGCTCCTATGGACAGCCTTGTTTACCGTTTGCCAGTATGTGCTCAAAGCGCCATGTGTTTTGTTTCTTAACCTTATCGATTACCGTTATTGCACAGTAACTAGTGTAATAAACTGGCAACCCCAAGTAAGATCAGTAAAACTGGAGGGAGGAATTTCATGCGCTGCAATTGCTTACTCTTTGTCAATAATCTCCCAATCGTTAAACCGCAAAATAAGAACACACCACTCATACAGGCGATTAATACAGCAGTTACTATCGGTCCATATCCTAGCATAGATGCGCCGATACCAGCACCAAATGCATCCAAAGCTAGCGCTGATCCAAGCAAAATAGCTTCACCAGATGAAATCGTTCCAGAACAGTCTAAGTCAGCTCTATCCGGTGTAGTTAAAACAGCAGTTAAAATATTTTGCTTATTATTTTTTTCCTTATCTGATGAAGCTGCTCTTGAAGATAGACTATTATATAATGCAAAGCTACCCAATATAATTAATATACTTCCGCCAAGCAGACTAGCTGTATCTGGAGTAAGCATGGTAAGAAGCAAATTTCCAATCGTCATAGAGGCTAAAACGATAACCCCCGAACATAGCATAATGATAACTAATGCATTTAAAGGTACTCTTATATTCCGCATCCCATAAATAATTCCAACACCAAAGCTATCTAAGCTGACTGCAATCACTAAAAGAATTAAACCTGTATAAAAAAACATAGCACCAATTCCTTTGCGTTTGTTCTAAAGTATTGTATGTAGTTCATCATTTGTTGTGCGTATCCAACTTATGGACAATTCGCTTTCCTATAAAATAAAAAATTCCAATAGCTAATTGTCTGCTAGACTGTTTATCTTGTTGTTTAAGAAAATCTATCTGTTCCTACATGATGGATAACTTTTTTGAAAAGTATCTTTATCTAGATTAAGTACTTAAGCTGTAGCAAACTTCGCTCTTCTTCCTATGATAAGTAAACATTGGCTCGAATCGAAAGAAAGGCCGACTTAAAGGCGGGCTTGCCGATCGGCATCAGCCTCCCCCTGTTTTAGTGATGTTTCCTTTATCCCGGTTCTTATTTCAAATATCTGCTTATTATTTGTAAATTTATGTGAAAAACGGCATCTAAATGCCCGATTGGTTTAAGGGCCTTTAGGTCATACCCTTGTGGTACTAACATTCCGTGTAAAAAACGTTCTACGGAATGAAGTTTCACACCTTATCGCTTCAGAAGATCTGCCATTTGTTCGTTTATCCTGAGCACTTCTAGCTGTTGCTCTTCTTCATCCTGCCGACTATACTAAGTAGTAACTTTCTATATTGTGCGTTGGTTCTAGTACGATTACAGAAAGGTTCTTTTGTGTTATCATGAAATTTAGGTAGTTGAAGAAAGGATTTTTTAATATGAGTAAAATAGTAGTTTTAGCGGAGAAGCCCTCTGTTGGCCGGGATATTGCCCGTGTTTTACAATGTCATAAAAAAGGTAACGGCTTTATGGAAGGTGCAAAATATATTGTAACTTGGGCGCTTGGGCATCTAGTTACATTAGCTGATCCGGAAGTTTATGATCAGAAATATAAAACGTGGAAGTTAGAGGATTTACCGATGCTTCCATCTCATTTAAAGTTGAGTGTTATTAAAAAGACAGGGAAACAATTTCAAACAGTTAAAGTGCAGCTGAATCGCAAAGATGTTCGAGAGATTGTTATTGCTACCGATGCCGGAAGAGAGGGAGAATTGGTAGCACGCTGGATCTTGGAAAAAGCAAATACGAAAAAGCCGATAAAACGATTATGGATATCTTCTGTAACGGATAAGGCAATACGCGATGGTTTTAAGCAGCTTAAGCCCGGTAAGCAATTTGAAAATTTATATGTTTCTGCAGTAGCACGATCTGAAGCAGATTGGTATGTTGGTTTGAATGCAACGAGAGCTTTAACAACTAAATTCAATGCACAACTATCAACTGGACGAGTGCAGACCCCCACCTTGGCTATGGTTGCTGCTCGAGAAGAGGAGATAAAATCGTTTAAGCCGAAGCCGTTTTATGGAATAGAAGCGAAAATAAATAAAGGCTTTACATTAATCTGGCAGGATACCAATCATAATAAACGGCTGTTTTCGAAACAAATTGCTGATAAGATGTTAAAGAAGGTTGCAAACCAACCATTAACGATTGTGAACGTAGACAAAAAATACAAGAAAAAATTTGCACCGCAATTGTATGATTTAACAGAATTACAACGGGATGCAAATCGCATCTTTAATTTTTCGGGTAAACAAACATTATCGATTATGCAAAAATTATATGAACACCATAAGATTTTAACCTATCCACGAACTGATTCACGAGTCATTTCTTCGGATATTGTTTCGACTTTAAGGGATCGGGTAAAAGCATGTGGCGTAGATCAATATGCTCGTCAGGCTAATAAAATTTTACAAAAAGAGTTAAAACTTTCTAAATCCGTTGTGAATAATGCGAAGGTTACAGATCATCATGCGATTATCCCTACTGAACAAGCGGTTGTACTTACGGATTTAAATGATAAAGAGCTAAAAATATATGACCTTGTAGTAAAACGTTTCTTAGCAGTATTGTCCGATCCATATGAGTTCGAACAAACGACAATAACGGCAGAAGCAGACGGAGAACATTTTACTGCTAGTGGGAAGCTAGTTAGAAAGCAAGGTTGGAAAGAGCTGTACCATCGCGATTTTGACGAAGAAGCAGATGATAATGAACAGCGGTTGCCGTCCTTGGAAAAAGGTCACGTTTTTAAAACAGTAACATATGTTTTAACTCAAGGAGAAACAAAACCGCCAGAAAGATTTACAGAAGGCAGTTTGCTGCAAGCAATGGAAAATCCTGCTCGCTTTATGAACAGTCAGGATAAAAAATTGGCTCAGACATTAAGTAAAACAGGTGGTATTGGAACAGTTGCGACACGTGCTGATATTATTGAAAAGCTATTCAATAGTATGTATATGGAAATGAAAGGAAAATACATTTTCATCACACCAACAGGAAGACAGCTACTTGATCTGGTACCTGAAGAATTGCGTTCTCCAGCTCTAACAGCAGAGTGGGAGCAAAAGCTTAGTCAAATTGCAGAAGGTAAATTGAATCAGCGGCAATTTATTTCAGAGATCAAAACGTATACAAAGCAGGTAGTTCAACAAATAAAGGCAAGTCAGGAAACGTTCAAACATGATAATATGACTGGAACCAAATGCCCTCATTGTGGCAAGTTAATGCTAGAAATATCCAATAAAAAAGGGAGAATGCTTGTTTGTCAAGACCGGTCTTGCGGACATAAAAAGAATATTGCTAAATATACCAACGCTCGCTGCCCTAACTGCCATAAGCGTCTTGAATTACGTGGAGAAGGTGAAGGACAACTATTTTTATGTAAATGTGGGTATCGTGAGAAATTATCTACATTTAATGCACGTAAACAACGTGAAAAGAAAAAGAATGTCTCTCGAAAAGAAATCAATAAGTATTTGAAAAAACAAGATGATGGATTCGTTAATCATGCTTTAGCAGAACAGCTGGCAAAATTGAAAAAATAAGTATTATTCAGCCCCCTTTGTGCTTCATGTAATCGTGCAAGGGGGCTATTCTATTAGTTATGGTTGTGTGGTTGTGTTTACAGCTTTATAAGGATTGGTGGTAGACTATTTACTGATGTTGTAGAGAAACGCTGGTTTAAAATCGCTTTTCTTCAATAATATGGTGGAACTTATCTAATATTTGCACTTTGCTGGGGCTGTTTTCTACTGCCATTTTCTCAGCGGCAGCAATGGCTTCATCTTTTGCATCATACAATTCTTCTGGCGCCACGTCTTCAAGCTTTACAAACCATGCTGTTGCATCAACATTTGGTGTGACACTATACGTTCTCATGAATAAAAACTCCTTTACAATCTTTTATCCCGCATGTAAGGTGCCGTAAGACTCCCACTTCAAGAGCCTTTAGTTGATACAAAAGGGCTTAAGTGGTAGAAAACGGCACCTAAATGCCCGATTGGTTCAACTAACAATCCGTGTAAAAGAGTTCCACGGAATGAAGTTTCACTTTATCGAGGTTGTTCAAAAAATCAAGTTTCAGTTTTAATATGTACTTGTAGTTAAGCTGTTCCCAGTTTTAGCTGTAGTCAAACAATAGAATAAGGAGGGAATGGTTTGAGTAATAGTTGAATAAGCTGACTCAGGGGGAAAAATCATCTATTTATTCCACATGTGACTAGCAGTAAGACATGCTCCTCCATGCTACGAGGTGAAACCTAGGAGGAAAAGCGTGCGATCCAACTGCAAGTCAAATGCCTGATCCTGTTCATTCTGACAATCAGTGAGGAAAAAAGAAAACCCTACTGATTTCCTTTCACTTTATTAGTGAATAGGAAATCAATCATGATAAATTTTACATAAGCTGTTTACTTGCAATTACCATCTCATGTGTCATTTAATAAGAAGTAGGCTTGGTTTAACGATATAAGGGAGGTTAGAATCGATGGCTTTTGTAATATTAGATCCTTGTCAGGGTGAAAAGTCAGGTGAATGTGTTAGCGTTTGCCCTGTTGATTGTATAGAAGAAGGACCAGACCAATTTTATATTGACCCAGATGTATGTATTGATTGTGGGGCTTGCAAAGCAGTTTGCCCTGTTGATGCAATTGAAGAAGAGTATGATTTAACTGCTGAACAAGAGGTGTTCTTAGAAAAAGCAGAAGAATTTTTTGCAAATAGATAAATGAATAAAGAAAATAAAAAGGGCTTATTTCCAAATTGAACTGCCCCCTGTCAAGTAGACAGTGGAAATAATAAAAAAGATTTAAGTGGCTTTAGCTCTATATTCCATAGGGCTAAGGCCGTTTAATCGCTTTTGATACCTTTCATAATTATAAAAATGAATATACTCATCTATCGCAGTAGTAAGTTCCTCAAATGTTTTATATTTATGTAAATAATACTTCTCACATTTCAGTGTCCCAAAAAAAGACTCCATTGGTCCATTATCAATACACCGACCAACTCGTGACATGCTTTGTGTCATCTCTGCCGCATCTATTTTACGTTTGAACCCTTTAGAGGTGTATTGGAATCCACGGTCACTATGGATAAGAGGCTGTCCTTCATTCAATAGTACTGTGGCTTGATCAAGTGTCTTAAATACAAGTTGATTATTGTTGGAATGTCCTAGAACATAACTTATAATGGATCCGTCATAAAGATCACGAATCGCACTTAAATAGGCCTTTTTTGATTGGTCATACTTAAATTCTGTAACGTCCGTTACCCATTTTTCATTTGGTTTTTCGGCTTGGAATTCACGATTTAATATATTGTCTGCCACATGTTGAGGTGTAGAGCGTTTATATCGCTTCTTCTTGACACGAATGACAGAGCGTAATCCAGCCACTTTCATCAACCGATAGATTCTTTTATGATTAAGTTTCTCCTCGAACTTTCTATTCATGTGAAGGGTCATTTGACGATAACCAAATATACCACCCACTTTTTCATGGAGTATTTGCACCTCTTTGATAATTTCTTTATTCTGTATTTCTCTGGATGAAGGAGTACGATTTAGCCACTTATAGTATGCAGAACGTGCAATTCCCGCGATTTCACAAAGTAAACGAATGCTTAACCCTTCATTCTGGTGAAGCTCTTGAATAGCGACATACTTATCCTCAAATTGGATTTGGCTTATTTTCGCCTCCTTTCGATCTCCTCTAACTTTTTTAAGCAAGCATCCTCTGCACGTAAACGTTCGTTCTCCTTTGCGATTCGATGCATTTCTAACTTCATTTTTTCTTCGGAAGTTAACTCATTTTCACTTTTAGAACGTCCTCTTCTATCCTGTAACGCATCCCATCCACCATCTTCATATTTACGTACCCATTGATATATTTGTTGGTAAGACACTTGATGATTATCCGCAGTTTGTTGATAATTCTTCCCGTTCGCTAAGGCATCTTGTACCATCTCAATTCGTTCTTTCCAAGTTGTTTTTCTCCCTTTAGTCATCGAGCTCGTTCTTCCTTTCGACGTATCCTTTAATTCTCTATGACTATTATACTGCTTTATCCATTTTCGAAGTACGGATGTGCTAGATATTTTATACTTGCGAATGACCTCCCGTTGAGAATACTCCCCTGATATATAATCTTCTACAGCTGCTTGTTTTAAATCTTTAGAATATGACTTCCATGTCCTTGAGTTCTCCAATCCATTGAGACCGTATTTCTCATATTTATTAGCCCAATCATACAGAGTTACCTCCGAAATTCCGTATTTTGAACATAATTCTATTAGCGTATAATCTTCATTTTTATATGCCTTTAACACTTCATACTTAAACTGTCTAGAGTAAAATTTATATTTATTGGACATAAAAAACTCCCTTTAAGGTAATAACAGATTTTTATTTTTTAATCTGTCTACTTTAAGGGGAGCATATCACAAATGGAGATAAGCTCTTTTTGTTGTACTATAGGAAATTATAAAACTGTAGGCTTTATAGTATAAGAAAAACTACAGCTTTCGCTAAAGACTTGGCGATAAGTCGAGTTTTTTGATCTGGCATTTTAAACATAGCGTAGTCATAGTTAATGAGACTTTTTTGTTACATCTATTATTTCATACATCAGGAAACCCGTTTCTACATGATTTATGAAAAGAAGCGTTTGTAGTTTAAGCGCTCATGCTGCTAGCAAACTCGAGTGCTTGCACGTTGTTGTCTAGCTTATGCGCTAAGCAAATTTGTATCCCGCATGTAAGGTGTCGTAAGACTCCCCCTTCAAGATCTTGAGTTGATACAAAAGGTCTAGGTGGGAGAAAACGACACCTAAATGCCCGATTCGTTTCAAGGGCCTTTAGGTCATCCCCCCTGAGGGCTAACATTCAGTAGGAGATGGAAGATTGAATGAAGTTTCACTTTATCACTTTTAATGATAATTGACGAGCTTTAAATCTGCGATAATGAGATTGGTTCTTTTGGACTATCTATCCAAAATGCTATACCGTTACCTTTTTTCATGTTCACAGTCCAAATCGTTTTCTATATCTATGTATTCATTGGTTCTGAAGCCTGTTACACAGGGATTGCACAGTATCGAAAAAAATTAAAAAAGAGACTATTATTTTCTGGGAAATGATGTTACAATAACGTTGCATTTGTAAATTTTATGTAACAATATTAAAAAGAGGTGAAAAAAATTAGGAATATAGTACTAAAGAGATCCTTCATTTGGCTTCTATCCTTTTTGTTGGTGTTCACATCTGTACCACTTGACGTTTTTGCAAATGAAAGTAACACAAGTGAACAGAAAGACACAGCGGAAGAAAGAATAAATAGTGAGGATCATAATCAGAATGTTGAAGAGATGGAAAGTCCTGCACCAGAAACAGAAATGGTTGAAGAAAGAACAGAAAATTCGAAATTATTCGATAATGGAGACGGGACATTTACCAAGAATATTTATTTTGATCCTGTCCATATTGAAGAAAATGGAGAATTAACGGAAGTATCTACCAACCTATTAGAGACAACACTTGGAAATGAAAAAGTCATTGAAACAGAGAATACGCTATTGACTTCTACGTTCTATGAAGAAATGAAGAATGGAGAATATGCTGTTTTTGAACGAGACAATGCGTCGATTACTTTTTCTATCTTGGAAGCAGCGGGGAAAGATCGAAAGGTAAAAGTAACGGATGTAAATCCTGTTTTTAATGAAAATAGTATCACGCATAAGGGGATTTTCCCTGATATTGATTTGCGAAATATGACGTTTAATGAAAATGTTAAAGAAGATATTGTCTTACATTCGTATAAAGGACTTCATACATTTACGTTTCACTTAAAAACCGAATTAAATGGCGAAGTGCTACCAGATGGTTCCGTCGCTTTTTATAAGAAAAAAGAAGACAAGCCGGCTTTCGTACTTCCTGAACCGTTTATGACTGATTCTAATATCGATGAATTGTCTTCAGAAACAGCACGTTCTGATAATGTAACTTATGATCTAGAAAAGACGGAAGATGGGTATTTCCTAACGGTTACGGCAGATGAAGAGTGGTTGAAAGATCCTGATCGAGTCTATCCCGTTTATATTGATCCAACTACGTCATTAACTACCAATTCAGATGCATTTGTGATGAGTGCTTATCCAAAGACAAATTATGGAACGGCGACAAAAAAGTGGGATGCCAGTCAAAAACAATATGTATTGAAAATCGGCAAATATGATAATACGACAGGCACCAATTATGCTTTTTTAAAACAGAATATTTCAAAGATTAACAAAGCAGTAATCGATTCGGCTACATTGAATGTATACGTTACTCATGCTTATTATGGTTCCAAGAAGAATGGGCTATGGCTAGATGAAGTCACAGGCAATTGGTCTAGTTCATCTTTGACATGGAATAATAAACCCGGATCTAAAAATATTGGAAATGTGAATGCTGGAAGAGATGAATGGGTACGATTTAATGTCTTACATACCGTAAAAGCTTGGGCTTCCGGGAAAAAAACAAATTATGGTTTTAAGCTTCATGCGAATGGAAACGGAAAGACCCATTGGAAAAAGATTGTTTCTTCCGATAATTCGACACTAAAACCATACTTGTCCGTTACGTATCATTATGAAGCTCCGCCTGCTCCTAAAGTTACCGCAGTATCAAACGGAACTGGAACTGGCACCGGGCATTTAAATATAAATTGGAATAAAGTTCCAGGATCGACAGGATATAAAGTATTATTATTTAATGGCAAGAATTATCAAGCTTTTCATGTAGGAAATGTGACGAACTGGTCGACAAAAGGAAAGAAAATATGGCCTACAAACGCTCAAATCGCTGCCGGAGCGTATGCGCTGAAGACAAATAAGACAGGAACCGAATTGGCATTTAATCCAAATCCGGTTTACAAGAATGCAGCAGCGGATGGAGGAACTTATCCGAATGCTCGCAACTATTGGGTACGAATTGTAGCTGTATATCCGGGTGGTGATAGTCCACAATCAGCCGCTACAAGAAGTTATATGCCGATGGAAGTTCCGAAAGCTCCAACTGGGCGTCCCTATGCAAATGCAATGAATGAGAAGTCAGGTTATGTCAAATTGAATTGGGAAGCTGTTGATGGAGCAGACGGTTACAAAATTGGGCTATACAACGGAAAAGAGTATCAGGAAGTTGCCACGGTTGGAAAGGACACATTATCGTGGTCAACCCAAAACAAAGGATTATGGACGACAAAGGCACAAATTGCTGCAGGAGAATATAAATTAAACGTTAAAGGCGGAGGAGCTGAGCTTGCAGTTGATCCGTCACCGGTTTACCGAAATTCCAAGGGAGCTTATCCAAAACGTAAAAATTACTGGTTTCGGGTAAAAGCATATAGTAAAGCTGGTCATACAGAGAGTAACTGGTCAGGAGCCTTTACACCAACGATTCCAGGTGCTGAAGATTTCTTGGGAATGGAAGACTATTGGACGGAAATCGATGTACCAAATGGCACCGTCAATGCTGCTACAGGAAATTTAATTATCGATGAGACAGATTACGAAATTGATGGGCGTGGACCGGGGCTAAGTATTGGCAGAACGTATAATAGCCTATCCGTCAACAAAGGGATCTTTGGATATGGCTGGCATAGCGATGCGGAAATGAATATAAAATCAGAAGAATCCTATGTGAAATTTACGGATGAAGATGGCACGATTCACAACTTTTTAAAGAAATCGGATGGAAAATTTGAAGCTCCAACCGGTGTCTATTTGGAACTGGAAGAAACAAAGACGGACTATATAATCACAGATAAAGAACAAACGAAAATATATTTTGATAAAACAACCGGCAGAATTAAAGAAATTCGTGATGCGCAAAAAGCAAGCAATAAAACGACCTATACGTATACGAACAATCAATTAACTGCGATAACAGACGCCTCAGGAAGAAAGTTGACATTGGAATATACCGACGGACTGGTATCCAAAATCACCGATCCTAAAGGAAGAACGACTACTTTTTCGTATCAAAATGATCTATTAGTCTCTGTCACGAATGCTAATAAAGAAACGACAACCTATGCATACAATGGAAATAAGCAATTATCGAAACGGATTGATCCAATAAGTACAAAGGAAAAGCCGGTTCAAACGGTATACGAGTATGACGCTTCCGAACAACGCGTTCACAAGATAACGAACCCGAAAGGAAAGACGACAACCTTTACGTATGATTTGCCTAAACGAACACTTCTTGTCACGTATCCAAGAGGGAATAAAACGTTCTATCAGTATAATGCACAGGCCAATCCTGTCAAACAGATCGACGCCTATGCACCAGAGAAAACGGGCCCTAATGACAACTTGGAATCCAGATACGAATATGAAGGAAATAATCTCGTTAAAGCATGGGATCCAAAAGATATCGGCAAAACAGCTACAGAAGCATATACGTATGATAAAAATGGAAATGTGTTGACGGCAACAGACAGTTATGGAAAAGAAACCTACCAATACAATAAAAACAATGATGTAACCGAAGTTGTGGATACAGAAGGAGAAAAAACAACCGTTGCCTATGATGGACTGAATCCGATTTCGGAAACGGATGAGGCAGGAAATGTATCTTCTGTATCATCATACGACCAATATGGAAATGAAATTCAATCCAGTGCAGCATTGTCTGCAACCAATAATTTGATTTCCAATTCAAGTTTTGAAGGAAATCATAATAATTGGACAGTTAGGCTGTCTAAAGATAGCGGCACAGCATCCGTTGTGACACTTCCGGAAAAAGAATATCAAGCGCTCGGTGGAAAACGAGCTGTCAAGCTAACGTCTAATTCTACAACAAAAGGCAGCGAATTGGGATATGCAGCCATCACGCAGGACATCCCTGTGGAGCCGAATCAAACGTATACGTTCAGTGCAGATATGAAAACACAGAATCTTAAAAATGCCAAAGCTTTTTTAAACGTTCAACAATTAAATGGCAATACTCGGGTTCAGTGGAATGATAACAGATACTCTGCACTAAACGGCACACAGCCATGGACGAAACGACAGGTAACCTTTAAAACGGCGTCGAATGTAAATAAGGTCAGATTATATTTAGAAATTGACCACAACCATCCGACGACATCTGGTGAAGCATGGTTTGATCGCATCCAATTAGAGAAAGCAGACGTGTCGTCATCGTATAATCCGATCTTAAACAGCGGGTTTGAGAATGGATTAACCAATTGGTCGAAAACAACTGGAACAGCAACGATTGATCAAACAAATGCTTATGATGGAAAAGCATCCCTTAAAATGGCTAGAACTGCCGCTCAGGATGGAATACAATATAAACAAGTATTTAACATCCATCAAGCCACCGATTCACCGAAGCCATTTACGGTTACAGCAATGTCAAGAAGCAGTAAAGTAACAAACACGAAAGAAAATACACCCAACAAAGATTACGCCATCTGGGTGAAAGTTTTATATGCCGATGGAACGTCAGAAGACAAACAAGCCATGTTTCCACTAGGCACACAGGAGTGGAACCGTGCGGCTGTTTATATCCAGCCTACAAAGGCGGTACAATCGGTTGAAATTTACCCGACGTTTAAAGGAAATAATTCCGGGACAGTATGGTTTGATTCGATTCGTCTAATTGAAGGAAATATCCTTTCTTCGACAGTGTATGATGAGAAGAAAAACTATGCAGAAACAGTCACAGATGTCTTAAATCGGAAAACACAGAGTAAATACGATGAAGTAGGAAATCTGATCCAAGAAACCGATGCGAAAGGTCATAAGAAAACTTATACGTATGATGCCAATGATGAGTTGAAAAAGGTAGACTTGCCAAACGCATCCACGGTTTCCTATGATTATGATAAAAATGGAAACAATACAAAGAAAACAATTGGTGTCGGTGAGAAAAAACAACTATTTTCCTATGCATATGATGAAGATAATAAAGTTACATCGGTCGTCGATCCATTGAATCATAAGACCAGTTATGCGTATGATGATAATGATAATTTAGTAGAAACAACTTTACCAAACGGACAAGTCATTAAAAATACGTATGATCAGGCAGATCGCATCGATAACATCTATTATAATAATGACCTTGCATTTGAATTTGTTAAAGATAAAAATGATAACGAAACAGTCATTGTTGATAAACGCAACCAGCTGAAAAAAGAACAAGGATTTGATGCGAAAAACCGCATGACCAGCCAAGTCATGAAGAAAAATAATGACACCATCGGAACGGTAACTTGGAAATACCCGAATGATTCCGATAAGCTTGAATCAACGAAATTTTCACATGGTGGAACAGAGCAAACGACCAGTTACTCGTATAATAAACTAGAACAAAACACCGCCGTTAAAAACAACCAGCGTACATTCCGACTGGATTATGATGAGTTAGGTAATGTCACAACCTATTCGCCAGACAACGGTGTTGGAACGACCTATGTATATGATCGAGCTGGACAAGTTATTTCCATGTCAACCAACAAAGCAGAGTCAATTGGGGAAATGACAACCATTATCGATGAAACTTACACCTATGATGCAAACGGCAATCGTACCGAGGTTCTTTCCCATAACGGAAAGAAAGAGACATTTGCGTATGACCAGATGGATCAATTAATCCGGGAAACAAAGAAGGATGGCTCCGTCAACGAATATAAGTATGATGGATTTGGCAATCGAATTTATCAAAAGATTGGCAACAAGGAAGCTGTTACATCCACTTACAATATACAGAATCAGCTAACAGCCTATGGAAAAGAAACCATCAAATATGACCAAAATGGGAACCGAATAGAAGATGGTACGTATACGTATGAATGGAATGCAGCCGATCAACTCGTAGCTGTTACGAAAAAAGGAGAAAGTACTCCGTTTGCAGAATACAAATATGATGACGACGGCAGAAGAATTCAAAAGAAAGTAAAAGGTACCATCACCAACTACATCTATGACGGGGACAGCCTGAATGTCTTGTATGAAACAAATGCCAAAGATCAAGTACAGCGCTCTTATGTTTACAGTGCAGGCGGTCAATTACTGGCACTGAACAAACATAACGGTAATAAAGTATCGGATACCTATTATTATCATTACAATCCGCGTGGTGATGTGATTGCTTTAACCGACCAATCAGGAAATGTTGTCGCAAGCTACGAATATGACAGCTGGGGTAACCCACAGGAGTCAAAGCGAACCGGAATAGCACTGGAGAATCCATTCCGCTATGCAGGCTATCACTATGACGAGGAAACAGGACTTTACTATTTAATAGCAAGATACTATCACCCAACCCACAGCGTTTTCTTATCACTAGACCCTGATCCCGGTGATGACGATGATATCTTGACGCAAAATGGGTATACGTATGCGAATAATAATCCGGTGATGTTGGTAGATCCGGATGGTGAATGGGCGTGGGCTGCAGTTGGAGGCGTTATTGGAGGAGTCTCTGCTTATAGAGCAGCTAAGAGAAAAGGAAAAAGAGGATGGAGGTTAGTTGGTGCCACTGTTGGAGGAGCAGCTTTTGGGGCTGTTGGAGGTCGTTATTTAAAATTACTTAATAGAGCGTATAGAGCTAAGAAATATACAGGTAAGGCTACATTTTATAAAAATGTGACAAAAAAAGGAGCAAGAGTTAGAAACATTAATACAAACATAAGTATTCGATCGTTTCAAAGGAACCTTAAAAAATCTGGTTATAAAAAATCTAGAACGAAAACTAAAAGAATTTACAACTTTAGTAAGGGCAGGAAAAGATATTCAGTTAGACCATACTCTAAGTCAAGAGGAGCCACTGCCGAATATTTCCCAAAAGGAAAAGGTAAAGCAACGCTTAAAATAAGATTAAAATAAATGAGAGGACATGCATAATGGAAAGAGATATTAATGAAATAGCCGAAGAGTTGTTTTATATACAAAACAGTTTCCCAATGAAGGTTTTTAGAAAGAGAGGTCAAATTTTATTTAATGACTTCTATCTTATGCTGGATGAAGAGGTTTGGCCGCAGTTACAGTATTTGGCAAAGATGAACGGAGATACTAATATACAAATAGCCGATATATCCCAATTAAAAAAAAGGTTATGGAAAACTGAAAGAAAGTGTAAAATATTTTCTATTCCCATCTCCATGAATGCGAATGAATATATAAATATACTTGATGAAAAAGGAATTATCGTAGAATCCGAAAAAGTAATCTGGTTTTCTTCATCTGCAAATTGGGGAATATGGGCTGAAAGATCTTGGGATATTAGCGCTTTGTTTATCAGGCTAAATACTAATGATTTTTATGATTGGGTTTCTTTGAATGAAGACATTATAGAGCTTATACAAGATAAAAAAGTAAGAGGTAAAAAAGACGAAAATATAGAGATACTAAGATCAAACTATATATGAGTAAATAGTTTTTATCTAAAGATAAACCAGGAAGTTATCAAATAAATCCTCTCTTTCTCCTAAGTTAAGCGTAAAATTTGTTCTGAAGGTTTCTTGTACTGAAAGGAGCGAAAACACTGTAAAATTGCCTTTTAGGAGTAGAAGATGAGGGAAGACCACTAGAAATCGGTATTCATGTATAAGTTTCAAACTATCTTTAGGTTTCGCAATCAAGTTTTAGTCAAATGGAAAAGGCTAGCTAACAAATTAGTCAGGTTTGTGCTATGAAGATGAACGAAACTGAACAACTCGATGAGCATCTTACAAGCAATAGGAAAAGTCCATATTTTGATTAATCATGTCCATCAATTCAAAATCCGAATAATGTTCGATGTTTAGGTTCTCTGTCAATTTGTGATGGTGGAAAATCTCCACCATCTCGCTTGACTTTACATAGTTTTTCTCTTGCACTATAGGAAAGTATAAAATTTTAGGGCTTATAGTATAAGAAAAACTACAGCTTTCGTTAAAGACTCGGCGACAAGCCGAGTTTTTCTAATCACCAGAATATTCCTTTTTCATTCGTTTACAGTGCGGAAGGTCAATTACTGGCACTGAACAAGCATAACGGAAATACAGTATCGGATACCTATACCTACCATTACAATCCGCGTGGTGATGTGATTGCTTTAACCGACCAATCAGGAAATGTTGTCGCAAGCTACGAATATGACAGCTGAGGTAACCCATTGGAGTCAAAACGAACCGGGATTGCACTGGAGAATCGATTCCGCTATGCAGGCTATCATTATGACGAGGAAACAGGCCTTTACTATTTAATGGAAAGGTAATATCACCCAACCTACAGCATTTTTTATCACTAGACCTGATCCCGGTGAGGATAACGATACCTTGATGCAAAACGGGTATACGTATGCGAATAACAATCCGGTAATAATGGTAGATCATGGACATTATTGGGTGTACGTTGCAGCTGCCTTTATTGGAGGTGCCTCACGTGCAGGGAAATATTATCTCAAAAATAAAAGACAAGGGAAGAAGTCTACTTGGAAAGGCGCAGGGAAACATTTTCTAAGAGGTGCTGGTAAAGGTTTGATGTGGACAGGTGCGGGTAGAGCACTCGGTTTTATTTCTAAAGGAAAACTTGTAATGAGAGCAATCAAATCGAAAAAAGTCAAGAGTAATTTTAAACAATATAAAATGCATGCTAAAAGATTAGTAACTAAGCCTAAAAAACATTTGAAAAAAACACCTGTAAGGAGGTTGGAGGGAATTAGAAAGGCTAGAAAAAATTCTCTAAAAACTAGATTAATTAGAAGCTCAAATGCATTAGAAGAAGATAGGGGATACAAATGTGTTAGAATTTTTACTCGATATTTTGATAAGTTTCATGGTGTTAGGAATAACTTTGTTTTCAGCTCACATAATAAAAGCTAAGAGCAGTACCCTAGAAAATATTGTTGCGATAACTGGATTGTTTGGGATTTTTTTAGTAGGTACAGGTATGTACATTGGAGGAAGTGTGTCTGTACATGCATATCACTATATAATATTTATAGTACAATTGATTATTACAGGCCTTTTATTATTACTCTACCGTCTTTTTAAAAGGGGGGGACCTTCAAAATTAATAAATATCTGTTCAATTTTCTTAGTCCTAGTTAGTCTTTTAACTTATGTTTACTATATTATCGCGAGTTTTATTTATTATTAAAATTGAGCATTAGCGCAAGTAATTGATGTCAAGATTTCATAAGGATCATAGAAGAAGAACCCCAAAAAAACAGAGGCCACAAGTTACTGTGAGGGAATAGAGTACGTATTTTTTACACAAAAAAAACATTACTCGCATAAATTAAAAGATTTTAATCATAATAGAAGTACCCTGTGAATTTGAACTGCAGTATGTCGATTTTATTAACTCTCAATAAGAAGCTCCTTATGAAGTAGGTTCGATTAAATAGGACAATAAAACGAGCTTTTGGTTAAGGTTATCTATACCTAGATGTAAATAGGATTAATCCGAACAAAATAGAATGGGGTTCAATTGTATCCGATTCTATTGTATGCAATCAAGGTAAAAAATTAACTAATTTTTCACTGTGTATAACCTATATGTTGTTCTCTTGTAAAATCCAGTTGTTTTAAAAAAAGGGTAAGGGGCTATCATCATCACAGATAAAAGATAAGGAGGATATTATTATTGAAACTTTTTTCAGTTTCAACCTACCCATATAAATTATCAGCTAATCTGATAGATTTTAAAGAAGACGAGACTACTACGTTTACCTGTGAGCTTAAATATAATTCGTTAAATAAAGATTTCATATTGAATAATGTATCTTATATAAAAAATGATTTACAAGAATTTTCTGTAAAGATAGAAAAGTTATTAAAGGGAACAATAATTGAATGCAGCTTAATAGATAACTGTAACATTTCGAATATTACGATTCGAAACAAAGATAGTTATTTTAATATAATTTTGAAAGGTAAAAAAGGAAGTACCCAGTGTGCTGTAGAATTTGAACAAAAAGCTGATTATTTTTTAATAGATTCGATAAAAAAGGAAATTAGAGAATTTCTTTCTGTTTTTTAAAGGGGGAGGTAGTTTGAAGAGTTTTACGATAAATGATAAGACGATGCAAATAAAATTAAGTAATTTAAAAACTAGTCCATCCGATGAATTTGATGGGGGCTTTTATTTTATAAGTGAGTTAATAGGACAAGGAGAAGACTTTTATCTAAAAATTGAAGAAATTGAATTAAATCTTAGATTTTATTTAGAATGGCTTAATTTATGTAACGATACTAGAAACAGGGAAGAATTAGTTTCTTTGGACGGAAGATTTAAGATTGTTGTCAATAAAAAAAATAAACATTTCACAATGAATTTTATTTATTCCGAAATCGATTATGACGAAATAATTTGTCTAGCAATACAATTTGATAACGATGAAATCAAGAGTTTTAGAACGAAACTTCAAAAGTTTATTGCCTATTATAATTAGTGAACCATTCCGGATATATGTTGTGTTGTTGAAAAGCCATGGAGAGCTGATGATTTTTGGGGCTTGTGTTTTATAAAGGGGTTTTCTCCATTCAGATCCTCCTCTAAGGTTCTGTTGTGCGTTGAATTTGGTAGGAGGTAATTTTTGTACCATGTTATGATACAGACAGCAAGTTGGGTTTTAAGCAAAAAATCATATATAGATGAAATAGAGCAAGAGATGAGGGGGGAATATCATGGCAATCATAAAGGATAAATCAACTGAATTTGAATTGTTTCCTGGAAAATATGAGGAGGAGATAGATGATCCTTTTATACTGTCTATATTTCGAATAACGGTAACCAATAAACCAATGATCAATTTGTATTCGCCACTTAAATATGGAATAGCAAAAAAAGATATAGACTATAGAAACCATGGAAATCCTGAGAAACATCCAGTTGTACCCCATGTATATCATTGGTCATGGAAAAAGGTCAGCAAGGTAGAAATGGAAACAACCATTGAAAAGGAAGCGAAAAAAATGAGGATTTTGTTTAATCATACAGATTCCACATCAACGGATAACCACCCTTTTTCATTAAGCGATTTTTTAGGCGCTTTTGATGAGGATTTTATTACATCTCATAATTGGATATTTAGTGATATGGAAGCCTATGTACAAACAGATGGAGAAGAAGTTGAAGACCATATTTTTTATCAAGAAAGATTCTGTATTTCTGGGGATAAACTAGCTTATTATTTAACTAATTCCTATATTCTTATCGTTTTTGGGTTAGTTATAGCTGTAAAAAAAGGTTCTGTAGAGATTAGGAAAGAGAATTATCCAAAATTATTAGGGAATATAGAATTTTGGGAGATAGACTATGAACCGTCTATAACTAATTATGTTATTGAAATCGGATTTTTTGATAGTAGTTTCAAGTAAATCACCTGTATTAATTAATAAAATTCAAAAAAAGTACCCTGAATTTACGGAGTATCATGCAGACAATCTAGATTAAACCATTATTTAATCTGTGTTCATTTCTTATTAAAAAACTTTAGTTGGGGAGGTTCTCTCTTTCATTATATAATGATGTACATAAAGTAATGCCTGCTTACAAATCCATGAGGGGGAAGGATTACACCTTGGTTTAAGAGAGCTGTAAAGTTAGAGTGAAAAGTAAGATGGAATAATCAATGATAAAAGCGCTATGTTCTTATGTTTACAGTGCGGATGGTTAATTGTGGTGCTATATTTTGCTTACACTGAGTTAAGTTAGATATAACTTTAAGGAGGTGTTGTTCATGAGAAAGGATGTACAATTTTATGGGCGGACAGATAAGGGGATAGCGTTTAACTAGCCGATCAACTGCGTGGTTCACCTGAATTTTAAACAGAGGTGGTTTAGACTTGCATCATTTAACATTGAAACCTATTGACAAAAATAATTGGGAAGAAGCTATTCACTTAAATGTGAAAGCAAAACAGCAACCATTTATAGCATCCAATCTTTATTCTATCGCAGAAGTTCAATTTCTGGATGATTTTGTTGCGAAAGGTATTTATCTTGATCACAAGATGATTGGATTTGCGATGTTCGGAATAGATCCTGATGACCATCAATATTGGATTTATCGACTGATGATTGATGCGACATATCAAGGAAAAGGGTTGGGCGCACAAGCTGTGCAGCTTATTATTGAAGAGTTGCGACAGAACAAGCAAGCAAACATTCCATATGTGATGATTGGTTATCATCCTGAAAATCTTGCAGCGAAATTTGTTTATCAAAAGGCTGGATTTAAAGAGACTGAATTGGCTCCTTGGGGCGAACAACTGGCATCTTTGAGATTATAATGAGAAAGCAAGCGAAACCATTACCCGCCATACGACTAGCGAATGGCGGGTAATGGATGACTTTTAAGTAAAACGATTTGTATCACGCTTTCAGGGTTTTTTTTGAATCACGATTTTCCGATACATCCCATTCAACATAATAGATGTATCTTCTTTTACAAGTAGCGTTTCTTTGTTTGTATCTTGTAATTTTTCAAAGTTGATACCAATATCAGTACCTAATAACTGAATGAACGGTCTGATGATTTTTTTAAACGTAGAAAGCTCTTTGCCTTTAGGTGCAAATTTATCGAAAATAATAATTTTACCCTCTGGTTTGACCACTCGAACCATCTCTTGTAAACATTTATCGGTATCAGGGACAACTGATAAAATAAGACTTCCTACAACTACATCAAATTGATTATCTTGAAATTGCATATGCTGAGCATCCATTTTTAAAAATTGTATGGAAGAATCTTTGAATTTAACTTTCGCCTTGTTTAGCATTTCGGTTGAATAGTCAATTGCGGTAATTGTTGATTCTTGATGGTGGACTAGCTCTAAATCTGCGCCAGTTCCGACCCCGACAAATAGTATTTGTTGATGATGGGAAAAAGGTTCTTCGTGAAATATTCTCTTACGGGCTGCGAGAAATTTCCCTGTATTAAAGAACGTATCGTAAATAGGTGACCAAAGTTTATAAAAAATTTCATTCCAACGATTATTCATGCTTCACCTCTTTTTGTATGAATCTGAAATATTTTCTACAATTCAGCTTCATATAATAATTTTAGCATAAGGGCATTTCATATACGAAGACAATTACGACAACCTCTATCTGACTAAATACATTATACCTTGAGTGGTACAACGATTTAAAACTAGTAAAAATACTAGTTAATAATAATATACGAGGACATATAAATACTATAAAGGGTATTAAAGTTTCAAAAAATGTATCAAACAAAAAATCAAAAAATGTCTGGGAATCTTATGTAAATAAAAGAATAAACAGAATCTGGCGTTTGACTTGCAGTTAGATCGTAAGCCTTTTCTCCTAGGTTGGTTACACTTTGTAGCATAGAAGGGCGGTCTTACTGTCAGTTATATGCGGGATAAAAAGATTGAACTTTACGTTAACGTAAATGGTAAACTATTATTGTCGGAAAATTTAATCAGGAGGGTGCCATGAAAAAAACAGAGCATACATTTGCGATTCAAGAAATAGCAGAACGTTTTGGAGTCACTACAAGAACGATTCGTTATTATGAGGATATTGGCATCTTGCAGCCTAGGAGAACAAATGGCGGGCAACGGGTTTTTACTAAAAAAGAAATAGTACAACTGCAGCTTATCTTTCGCGGTAAAAAATTTGGCTTTTCATTAGAAGAAGTTAGGGAAATGATTCGTCTGTTTGACCAAGACCCTACCGGGAAACAACAATTAAAAAGAACGATAGAGTTTGGGTATACAAAACTGGAAGAAGTGGCGGCACGAATAAACGAATTAGAAGAAGTTCGTGCGGAAATGGAAAAATATATCATTACTTTTCAAAAAAAACTAGCAGAGCTAGAGGGAAATGGTAGTGAATAGTTCAAATTTAACCTGCTCATCAGGCAAGGAAGCTTCAAATCTGAAGCTATTATCACTCCGCAAAAAAGATTAACCTATTTGGAATGGGACACAGAGAATTGACTAGTAGTTTATCGACATTAGGAATTAGTTTGGAGGATAAAGCTGTTTTACCACATGTCAAATATCAAAGAGTTTCTCATCACGTTATTTGCTGATCAGCGTTTAGGAGGAATCATTGTTGTGATTCATGCAAAGATGGTTTATCAATAAGCTTCCTATAATTGTAAAGCATTGTGATGCAAAAGCTTTTAGCATACATGAGCTTGTTTTTTCTCAGGTAAGGAAGCTGTAAAATAGGGGTTTATTCATTTGCATTAAAATTGGTAAACTTGTGGAAGGTTGGTATTCCTTTAAAAAAACTACGTAGCAAGTTATAAAATTTTTAAACTGTACGAAATTATGGAAGCGCTCTCTATAAATGCGACTGGGAAACTGTTAAAACATCAACATCGTAAATAACCTAAGGGGGGAAAGGATTTATACATGAATAATTTTTATTTAGAAGATCAACAACTGCAACGACTGGTCAAACGTTATTTGCCACCAGATTTTTTTACGTGGGCGAATAAGCAATTAGATGATTTTGGAGCACATTGTGCCGGTGCAATTAGTGAACGAGCAGTTCATACGGATAGAAATGGAGAACCTCGACTTATTCAGTATGATAAATTTGGAAATGAGATATCGAAAGTATGGGTAAATGAGGGGTATCAAAAAACAGTTCAGGAAACATATGATACAGGAATTGTCGGCTATATTCATAAGGATATACCGGAATTAGGACATAAAGGAAATTATGTATATGCTTTTACGCAAGGGTATCTGCTATCACAGGCTGAAGCTGGTTTTTATTGTCCAGTAACCTTAACAAAGGCAACTGCCTATTTACTTGATCGGTATGCAACGGAAGCAATTAAACAGCGATTCCTTCCGCATGTACTCGCGACAGGGGAAGAAGAATTATATGAAGGAGCGACATTTTTAACGGAACGGCAGGGGGGATCTGATGTTGGTGCGAATGAGGTAAAAGCAGAACAAGCGGGCAGCTATTATCAATTAACGGGAGAAAAGTATTTTGCTAGTAATGCTGGTACTTGTGGAGTAGCTATGGTGCTGGCAAGGACAACAGGAGGAGCTCCTGGAACAAAGGGGCTCAGCTTGTTTGCTGTACCCTGGGAGGAAAACAGAGTAAACGGTAAGCTGCGTATACGTCGTTTAAAAGATAAATTAGGGGTACGTGCTGTTCCATCAGCAGAGGTTGAATTTTCTCAGGCAAAAGGTTATTTAGTTGGTGAATTACATCAAGGATTTTCCTATATGATTGAAGCGTTAAATCTGTCACGTGTCGCAAACGCTGTTGCCTCGGTGGGAATGATGCGTCGCGCCTATACGGAGGCAAAAGCATATGCAAATATTAGAAAGGCTTTCGACAAGCAGCTTACTGATTTCCCGATGGTTCGTGAAACGCTCAGTACGATGGGAGCAATACAAGAGATTGGCTTAAGCACCATGTTTACGGTTATTAATTTAATGGATCAGGTAATGGGAGGTGAACAACGGGCTTCGTTCAAAGAACAAATTTTATTTCGTCTTTATGTTGCTATCATGAAGAAGGAAACAGCCGAACAAGCGATCCATTTTGCACATGAAGCAATTGAAATGCATGGTGGAAATGGATATATTGAAGATTTTATTACCCCGCGTCTGTTGAGGGATGCTCAAGTTTTAACGGTTTGGGAGGGGACAGCAAACATACTTGGAATAGAAGTCATTCGGCTGATCAGTAAGTATCAAGCAGATGAATTATTTATAAATGACATGACAAAACGTCTGCAAACAGCAAAAAAAGAGTCACCATTAGATGAAAAAATAATTCATTTCGTCAAGCAAGGAATAGATCAATTAAAAGCGGAAATAAATCAATGGAAAGCGTTAAACCCAGATTTACAAACATATTATAGTAAACGTATTAGTGATAACATGACGCGGATTTTGACAAGTGTCATAGCAGTTGAGCAAACGGTTACACATGAAGAAAGACAGGTTGCAATCGCCGAAGTCTTTCTCCATCATAGTTGGAATGATGAGGAGATAAGTGATCAGCCAGCTCCGTTAAAGCATTTTTCCAAGATCGTAGAATAGTAGAATAAAAAAGCGGTTTATTATTATTATTTTCAGATAATTTTATTCAAGCTACTATAATTAAGTAAAACATAACCGTCTATGGGGATGAATATAAAGCCCCATAGATGGCAGAGTCATGTTATGATATTTTTTATTCTTCTTCTACTTTTTCAGCTAGCTTACTTGCAATCCAACGTTTTGCTGTTTCTCCGTCAACTTCATAAACTTTTCCAGCACGCAGTAGGTCACCATGATAGGCAGTTTGGACATTCATTTTTACTTTCATTTCAATACTCCTTTTAACAAGAATCCGATTATCGACTTATAAGACTCAATATCTTGTGCTTATACTAAGAAGCTGAGGGATTACTGCATCAAACAGCCTGATTGAATGCGAATCAACAGGTAGAATATACTTGAACAGATCACAAGATAGTCCCCATTTTTCCAAGATATTGACTGTAAAACATGTTAACATTGAAGGAAAGCTTGGATGAAAAGATACTGTTTACTTGTTATTTTTACTTTTATCTACAGGTAGTGAAAAAAGCTTCTACAGAATAACTTTATTATAACATGAAACAGATGATCAAAAGCAGCTAATGTGCTGAAACAGTTCGTCATTCTTTTATCCTCTATGTAACTGGCAGTAAGACTTGACCTTCCATACTACGATTTAAAAACTAGGAGGATAAGTGGAGGATCAACTGCAAGTCAAATTGCCTAATTCTGCCATTCTAACGATCCGCGGGGGATATAAGAAAACCCACGGATTTAAAGATTACTTTATACCACACTTATGATGTCCGCATGCTCCTATTTAGAGAATACGAAGAAGTCTGAGTGGGAGATATACACCAAAAATCCGAATCGTTCCGGTTGGACAGAACCAGTAAAATTTCTTGAATCGGGAACACACGAAGAAAAGATTTTCCTTTTCGAGAACAGGAAAGACTTCTTAAATAGGCGTTGCATAGAAAAATTGTTCTTTTTCAAGGAAAAGGAAAGTTTCGGCAGCGATACATCGCGATTTTTCAAGGACGAGGTAAGCTTCAGTACGCTTTTAGGGACGTCAATCACAAAGGCGTTACAATGGGCCAGAGTATGCTTCAATAGCCATACATCACTGTTTCCCAAGGAATTATAGCTTTAATTCTACTTCCTGTCAGTAGGGATGATGAAAATCCCCACTGAGGAAGTTTTACTTTATATAGCTAAGAGCTTCTGCAATATTTGTAGTTGGTTGTTTGCAAGAGAAGTTTTCACAAACATAAATGGTTGTCTCTCCATTAATAGCTCGATAGGCACTTGCAAATGGAGCAATGCCGTTAACTTGATCACTATCTTCAAGCGATAATATCGTTACATTTGGTAAAAACATGTCTTGAAGCTGTTGTAAAAAAGCTTGCTTTTTTGGATCAGCGTTTGAACCAATGATAACGACTTCTTTTGCAGGAAATTCCATTAGTTGTAGGCTTTGCATGAAAAACGGACTTGCTGAAGCCTGAATTTTTAGGTCGTCATAAAAGCTGTAAAACATTTCTTCCGCATAATCAAGATAACGTGTTTCTCCAGTAAGATACCCCATACGGACAAGCATTACTGCAGCAACACTATTTCCCGAGGGGAGAGCGCCATCATATATTCCTTTGTCTTTTGCAATCAGCGTTTCACTATCTTTTCCGGAGAAATAAAACCCTCCATGTTCATGATCCCAAAACAATTCCAGCATTTGATCCAATAATTGTTTGGCTTTTTGTAAATACGTTAGATGAAAGGTTGCATCATATAATTCGCTATATCCCCATAATAGAAATGCATAATCGTCTAAATAACCTACGTATTTTGTTTCGTTATCACGATATCTCGCCATTAACCGACCGTTTTGTACTAAATGGTTCTCGATAAACTGCATTGCTTGTTGTGCCATGGTAAGATACGTTTTATTTTGAAACACTTTTCCTGCTTTGGCCAATCCTGCGATCATCAGTCCATTCCAACTTGTTAGAACTTTATCGTCTACATGTGGGTAAACTCGCTTTTCGCGTTCTTGAAGCAATTTCTTTCGAGCTGATTCAAGTTTATCTTCTATTGTTTTCTCAAACGTTTCGCTTTGTTCGGCTATGGAAACTTTATTACTCTGAATCCGGTTAGGAATATTTGATCCTGAGAAGTTTCCTTCCGGAGTAATATCGTAGAGTGTTGCATATAAGTTTCCAAGTTCATCGCCTAAGATAGTGATGATTTCCTCGTAATCCCAAACATAGTACTTTCCTTCAACACCTTCCGAATCAGCATCAATAGCCGAATAAAATGCGCCATCAGCAGAAGTCATTTCTCTAGAGATAAATTCAATCATTTCTTCAATCATTTTCCGGTAAAATGGACGGTGAGTGATTTGAAATGCTTCTGTATAGGCAATTAATAGCAGTGCGTTATCGTAGAGCATTTTTTCAAAGTGTGGTACAAGCCACATTTCGTCTGTACTGTAACGGGAAAAGCCAAAACCAATCTGGTCGTAAATACCGCCAGCGGCCATGGAATCAAGTGTATGCTCGACCTTTTTTAAAGGTGCGGTATTTTTCGTAAAATAAAATTGCCGCATAAGAAACATTAAGTTATGCGGTATGGGAAACTTTGGTGCTTTGTCAAAACCGCCGTATTTAAAGTCAAAGCTTTTTTCTAATTGGTTGTACGCTTCTTCTACATGTTTTTCAGTTAGTCGCTGATTACTTTTTGGTGTAATCGTTCGGTCTAATGCATTTTCCACACTTTTTGTAACTTCTAAAATATGCTGTGGATCTTGTTGAAACTTTTTAGAAAGCCCATGAAGTACATCAACAAAGCTTGGCATACCATATTTTTGTTGTTTTGGAAAGTATGTTCCTGCATAAAATGGTACCTTATCTGGTGTCATAAAGATAGAAAGCGGCCATCCTCCGTGTCCTGCCATCATTTGACATACTTTCATATAGATAGAATCGATATCCGGTCTTTCTTCACGATCGACTTTAATGGAAATAAAGTTATCATTCAGGATGGAAGCAACCTCTCTATCTTCAAAGGACTCCCTTGCCATGACATGACACCAATGACAAGTACTATAACCAATTGAAAGGAAAATTGGTTTATTTTGTTGTTTTGCTTCAACAAATGCTTCTTCCGACCACGGATACCAATTTACTGGATTATATGCATGTTGAAGCAAGTAAGGGCTTTTCTCATGGAGGAGCCGATTAGGTTTTTTATCTAAATTCATTTTATGTCATTACCCCTTTAATAGCTATATTTTTTGATACATCGTATAAAAAGTTTAAATCACTATTTACTATACCCTTTAAATCCATTATTTAATGAAGGTATTTTAACCTTATCAAAATAACTGATGGTAAAGTCAACCGATTAGGTTTGCCATTTTTGCAAATTAGTAGTATCAGCTTTAGCAATTAAAAAAGGTGATTAGGAATATATCTGAAATATTTACCCCTATGATGTAATGAAAAGGCTTATCTATCAAGCGTTTTGCTAAACTCACCTATCATTAATAAATGAAAAAGAGGTTCTAAGTCAAATGTTGGGGTTTAAAGACAAAATAGGAACTTGCGTGAGTTTTACTACACAAATTTCACTTTAGAGCCTTTTAACAAAGAGAGAGGCTTCGAACAACAGGTAGAAAGTGGAAGGACTTACTTAACGTCATTTGGGTAGATGTTAGCTGTGACTATGAAAGAGAAAATATGACGTATCATTGTTCAACTATAAGGGTATAGATAAAGATTTAGAAGAAGGGGAAATTGATAAAAATAAAGTGGAAAAAATCTTGAGAGGGTTAGAAAACCATATTGAACTTTTTTCTGAGGGGAGGAATGAATCCCTCTTTATTTAGAATACATAGTACTAATAGTCTAATAGTTTATTATCATAAACATTTTTAGTAGTTCCTTTATTTATTGTTAATTGTATAGTTTTTGGATAGGCTACACTAAATTGGACAGATAAAATAAGGGCTTGTAAACTTAGACTAATAACTGAAGGGAGCATACTACTATGGCTCGTCAACGTCGAACTTTTACACCCTAATTTAAACTGCAATTAGTGAAGCTTTATGAAAATGGCAAATCTCGTGCAGATATTGCAAGAGAGTATGATATCACGCCTTCTGCGTTAGATCGTTGGATTAAAAACCATCGTGAAACGGGTTCTTTCGCTGCAAAAGATAATCGTTCAAAAGAAGAAAATGAATTAATGCGTCTTCGCAAAGAAAACCAACGTTTACTTATGGAGAACGACATTTTAAAGCAAGCAGCGCTGATCATGGGACGAAAATAGATGTGATTCGAAATAATGCTCACAAATATTCGGTATCAGCAACGTGTAACGTCCTCCAAATTCCGAAAAGTACCTATTACTATCAAGTCGATTTAAGCGGTAAACGGAAACGGAAAGCAGAAGATAACAAGCTTTCTAACGAAATTGCACGTATTTTTAAAGATAGTCGTAATAATTATGGAACTCGCAAAATCAAGAAAGAGCTAGCTAAGTTATCGGAACCAAAACAGGTATCACGCCGTCGTATTGGTCAATTAATGCATGAAATGGGACTTGTTTCAAACTACACAGTGGCCCAATACAAACCACATAAATCAACGTGTAATGAAGCACCTATAAAGAATGAATTACAACGTCAATTTAATCAAGACGAACCATTAAACTGTCATTGTCAGCGATTTAACATACGTCCGTGTAGGGAAAAAGTGGCATTATGTATGCTTATTTGTCGACTTATTTAATCGTGAAATAATTGGGTATAGTGCAGGTACACACAAGACAGCAGAGCTTGTCTATCAGGCTTTATCGACCATTAAAGGTAACTTGAACAACGTTCAACTGTTCCATACAGACCGCGGAAAAGAGTTTGATAATAAGCTTATTTCAGAAGCACTTGAAACATTCGGTATCAAGAGGTCACTGAGCATGAAAGGATGTCCTTATGAAAACGCCGTGGCTGAAGCGATGTTTAAGGTGTTCAAAATAGAATTCGCTAACGGAGCTCATTTCTCTTCTCTTGAACAACTCGCTCTTGAACTTGATGATTATGTTCATTGGTTTAATAACATTCGAATTCACGGAACGCTAGGTTATTTAACCCCAGTGGAATTCAAACAAAAGCCCCTATAATTTTTGTCCAGTTTAGTGTTGACATACCATTTATTGCTTAGATGAGGAATTTTCCCTGTAAAGTAGAATAATTACTGTTATTTGCAATTTTCGAGTTTTGTTCAATCTAAGAGAATTTCACTTCCCGAGGATAAAAAGTGATCTTCTAAAAAGCAGAAATAATTTAAGGGTTGCCTATAGAAGCACAAGTATATAAACTTATTGAACTTCCTTGACCATCATCACGAATAATACTTAAGTTCGACTTCCTATGAGACCTGCTAACACTCGAAGATAGCTTTTGAAGAGCTAAAATCTTTTGAACCATCCTTATACAGCTCTCTCCTAATAACATTTAGAATTATAGAATATTTTATTTATAATGGTGATACTTTCTAAAATGAAATCAATATTTTTTGAACAGAATATTTTAAAAAATTTAAACTTTTGCCATTGAAATATTTTTAAAACAGTATTAAAATGTTACTGAATAGTTACATTTTATTGAATATAAAAATATAGTATTATTTTTTAAATGGTTTAAAATCCCCGAAAGGTTGAAAGGTGTAAATTTTTAAAGGTAGTATTACCTTGCCATTTAGATGATTTGACCTACACTTCATTTGATAAAGAAGGGTGGAAATATTATTTTCGTACTTATCGCTACGATCTGATCGAAAATCCTCCTTTGTTATCAACTACGGATAAAGTCTTAGAAAGTTCCAACTTGTATTTAAACTTCTAAAGCAACGGGGCAAATTATATGTACTTCCTATTTTATATACACAAAACACAAACGGACTTATATTAATTTACACATGTGTTAAAGGATGAATTATTTCAAAAGAATACATACCAATTATGTATTTAAATTTCTATGTTTTATATAAACTTACAGAAAATTTACACTTGGTTAATATTAGCAAAACAAACATTTTATACAATTGAGTATAAGCATGTGAAGAAGGGAGAGTAGGTAATTCATGGTAAGAGAAAAGTTTACGGCGTTCTTTTTAGCCATCGGTTTGGCTTTATTAGCTATTCCAATTAGTCTTCAAGCAGAAGGAGTAGAGGATACAGCTCCAGAAATTAGTCCGGATCTTCCAAATGGCAAACGTGTTTTATTTGATAATACGCACGGTCAAACAGCTGGACAAGCGGACTGGGTTATTGATGGAGCTTTTTCAGATTTTGCAGAAGGTATTGCTAAAAATGGATATGAAGTAAAAGAACTGCGACAAAAAGACCCATTTGATGTGGGGGATTTAGTACCTTATGACGTTTTTATCATACCAGAAGCAAATATACCTTTTAAGAAAGAGGAACAAGCTGCAATAGTGGAATATGTAGAAAATGGAGGAAGTGTCTTTTTTATTTCAGATCATTATAATGCAGATCGTAATAAAAACCGCTGGGATTCCTCGGAGATTATGAACGGTTTTCGACGAGGAGCATTTGATAATCCTTTAAAAGGTATGGATAAAGAGGAAAGAGAATCTACAGCGATGCAAAATGTAGAAAGCTCTGACTGGCTATCCAATCATTTTGGAATACGGTTTCGCTATAATGCTCCCGGAACAGTCGTAGCAGATCAAGTTGTGGTTCCTAAGGATTCTTTTAATATTACTAAAGGTATAAGCAAAGTTACTATGCATGCCGGGTCTACACTTGCAATTACAAATCCTGATACTGCGAAGGGAATTGTTTATTTACCAGATAACTTAGATGAAAGTAATAAATGGGGACCAGCCGTAGATGAAGGAATTTATCACGGTGGTGGAAAAGAAGAGGGTCCATATGTTGCTATATCCAAATTAAAACGTGGAAAAGCCGCTTTCATTGGCGACTCTTCGCCTGTTGAAGACGCAACACCAAAATATCGTAATGAAGAGACAGGAAAACCGAAGAGAACGTATGATGGTTTTCAGGAAGCGGATAACGCAGAGCTGTTATTAAATATGGTTGATTGGTTGGCCGAAGATGAAAACTATGCTCGATTTTCAGATACGGAAATTCCATTAGATGATGTTTCTCCAATGCTAGAAAAAGAGTTGCCAATAAATACAACGGAGCCAAAAGAAGAACCTTGGAACGAGCCGCTTGCCGGATATGATTGGTTTGATCCTTTAACCTTTGCACCTGGAGCTTATGGATCAAAATTAGATCCTGTTAAAGACCCTTCTTACAAATTCAAAATGGAAGAACCTATTTCTAATGTAGAACCATTTACAGTAGAATTAATCATTTCGGGATTATTTCCAGGACAGATAGTATCAGGATATAATGTAGGAATGTATCTTGACGGCGGAATGCAAGTAGCAAAAATACAAAATGAAAATGGCGATTGGCCTTCATCATATGGCTATAGCGAAGCGTTTACCTTGGCTGCAAACGAGAGTGGAATTGCTTCCAAAAAATTAACCATTCAAGTAAAAAAAGGAGTACAAGGGAAAGTAAACCTTCGCTTAAGAAAAAACAGCAGTAAACTGTATACAACTACGGTTTTAGTTAAATAGGTTTGAACTGCTCTTGTCATAACTACAAGAAGCATTTAAGTGAATTAGGGGGAATTATTTTGAAGAAAATCAAATTTTTAGGCCTGGCTTTATTATTTATTGTTCTTCTCTCTGCCTGTGGAGATAAAGGAGACAATGCAAAAGCAGAAAAAGGCGATGAAAAATTAGACAAGCTAACGGTTCAATTTGTACCTTCGCAAAATGCAGACACATTAGAAGCAAAAGCAAAGCCATTAGAAAAACTGCTCAGTGATGAATTAGACATCCCTGTCGAAGTAAGTGTGTCGACCGACTATAATACCATTATTGAAGCAATGGCTTCTGAACAAGTAGATGTCGGATTTTTACCGCCAACCGCCTATGTGTTGGCTAAAGAAAAAGGAGCAGCTGAAGTATTATTGCAAGCACAGCGCTACGGTGTAAATGATGATGGTTCACCAACAGAAGAATTGGTTGATTCATATAAGTCGATTTTTATTGTTAATAAAGATTCGGATATCGAATCAGTTGCAGATTTAAAAGGAAAGAAAATTGGCTATCAAAACGTAACGTCATCTGCAGGTTTCGTTTGGCCGGCAGCTACTTTGCTAGAAGCAGGTATCCATCCATTAAAGGATGTCGAACCAGTAACGTTAAAAGGACATGACCAAGCGATTATTTCTCTATTAAATGGGGATGTGGATGCAGCCGTTACCTTCCAAGATGCGCGTAATGTAGTAGTAAAAGATTATGAAGATGTATTTGAAAAAACACGAATTATTGAGTTTACGGAACCAATACCAAATGATACGATCACTGTCCGACCGGAAATTGATGATAAAATGAAAAAGACAATCACAGATGCATTTATTGCAATCGGAAAAGATGAAGAGGGTCGTAAAATTATTCGGGAGATTTATTCCCACGAAGGGTACGTAGAATCAAAAGATAGTAACTTCGATATGGTTAGAGAATATGAAGAAAAAGTAAGTAAAGAAGTCGAACAATAATTATAGAATAATAGATCTTCATGCAGGAAAGCCGTATACTTATTCGGATCGCAATGGATGATTGGCAGAGGACTGGCATATGAAGATTTTATGTCAATCACTATTCACTGCTAATTAATTGAATAAAAAGACAGGCTGTCGCAAAATGCGAGCAGCCTTCTTTTACTCCAACAAGAAAGTAGGGGGAAGTCTTGATAGAGTTAAAACATGTTTCTAAAGTTTATTCAAATGGGACTCGTGGATTAAATAACATTCATTTACAAATGGAAGCAGGTGAATTTGTTGTTATAGTAGGGTTATCAGGAGCAGGAAAGTCTACTTTGCTTCGTTCGATCAATCGCCTTCATGACATCAGTGAAGGAGAAATTTTAATTAATGGAAATTCGATAACAAAAGCCAAAGGGCATGAATTATACCGAATTCGTCGGGATATTGGCATGATCTTTCAAAACTTTAATCTCGTACGTCGTTCATCTGTCATGAGAAATGTACTGTCTGGTCGTGTAGGATATCATTCCACACTAAAGATGATGTTAGGCTTATTCTCTAAACAGGATAAGCAGATCGCTATGGATGCGCTAGAACGAGTGAATATATTGGAAAAAGCCTATATTCGAGCTGATCAGTTATCTGGAGGACAACAGCAGAGGGTATCCATTGCTCGGGCACTAGCTCAGGAACCGAAAGTAATTTTAGCGGATGAACCAGTAGCTTCATTAGATCCTATCACAACAAAGCAAGTAATGGATGATTTGCTTAGAATTAATCAAGAATTAAATATAACCATGATTGTGAATTTGCATTCAGTAGATCTTGCTCGAGCGTATGCCAGTAGAATCATCGGTTTAAAAAACGGGGAAGTAGTGTTTGATGGTACGGCGAAAGAGGCGACTAAAGAAGTTTTTGCAAACATCTATGGAAAAAATGATCTTACAACGAAACAGATAGGGGTAGCAAAATGAAGCAAGCGCAAATAAAACAGTCGGTTGTAGTGCCCAATCCACCTACAAAGCTGAAACCAATTTTGACAGTTTTACTTGTAGCTTTGGCAATTATTTGGGCAAGCTGGCAAATCGATTTTTCGTTTACAGAATTAGTACAAGGGCTCCCAAATATGTGGGATTTAATTGTACAGCTAGTACCGCCAAATTGGGATTACTTTTCGGTGATTACTACGCCAATTTTAGAAACAATCCGCATGGCTGTAATTGGCACAACGCTTGGAGGATTGATAGCATTTCCTTTATCTATTTTAGCTGCAAGAAATGTTTTTCAGTCTGTATGGATTACTGTTCCAGCCAGATTTGTTTTGAATTTAATTCGTACCATACCTGAGTTATTATTGGCTGCCCTATTCGTAGCTGTTTTTGGAATTGGCCCAATTCCGGGAATCTTTGCTTTAATGTTTTTTTCCATTGGAATTATTGCTAAGCTTTTTTACGAATCTGTTGAAGCGATTGATCCAGGTCCACTCGAAGCCATGACTGCTGTTGGCGCCAACAAGATCAAATGGATTTTTTACGGAGTAATTCCACAAGTCATGGCATCGTTTATGTCTTTCTTTTTATACACATTTGAAATTAACATTCGGGCAGCTGCGGTATTAGGCTTAGTTGGAGCAGGAGGTATTGGACTGTATTATGAACAAACCCTTGGCTTTCTTGACTATGGAAAAACAGCTTCGATTATTATGTATACCTTAGCAGTTGTGTTAATTATCGATTATCTTTCTACGAAAATAAGGGAGAAATTGGCATGAAACGACTACGACTTATTGCGATTCTAATTGCTATTTCAGCTATTTACATATGGGCGTTTGCTGGATTACCAAAAATAGAGTGGAAGGAAACCTCAGTTGAAGTTGTATCCGCTATTTTTTCAGGTCTGTTTCAACCGGATTGGGGATATGTTTACGATTCTGGTGGTGAGGATTTGCTTCGAGGTTTGCTTGATACATTGGCAATTGCTTTACTAGGTACGTTTATTGCAGGTATTCTTTGTATTCCATTTGCCTTTTTAGCTTCCAAAAACATTGTCAAGTCTCATTTTGCGGTTGGAACAAGTAAGTTTATCTTAAGTTTTATTCGCGTGTTTCCCGACATTGTATTAGCTTTATTATTCATTAAAGCAGTTGGGCCGGGCGCGTTTGCAGGTGTATTAGCACTGGGAATTGGTGCTGTAGGTATGTTGGGAAAATTAATTTCGGAAAGTGTTGATAACGTTGATTTGAGTGCAAAGGAAGCTTTAATTGCTTCCGGAGCAAATCCGGTTAAAACATTTATTTTTGCGATTGTCCCTCAAGTGTTGCCAAACTTTTTCTCATTTATCCTGTATCGATTTGAAGTCAATGTGCGGGCTGCAGCAGTTCTAGGTGTCATCGGTGCTGGTGGTATAGGTACACCGCTTATTTTTGCCTTGAGTGTAAGAGATTGGGAACGGGTTGGAATTATCTTGTTAGGGATTATTGTTATGGTTACGCTAATTGATATTATTTCTGGTAAGATAAGAGCTAAGTTAATTTAATTAAAATTAGGAATGAATGTGCAATAAACAGACTTCATCATTAATTATTTGATGAAGTCTTGATGCTAGTATAGTTTCATGGACACATCTAAGTTAAATTTTATACAATGAATTTCAAGGAGGATGTGTCCCATGCGTACCAGAAATAATGGCAAACGATATAACGATGATTTTAAAAAGATGGTTGTTGATCTTTATCAATATGGAAATTCTGTAAAAGATTTAAGCAGCGAGTATGGCGTATCAGATGTAACTATCTATAAATGGATTAAGGATTTAACTCCAATTGAAGGAACTGACGGTAAGGAGATCACTCCAAAAGAAGTCGATGCCATTGAAAAAGAGAACCTTCGTTTGAAACAGGAGCTTGAAATCTTAAAAAAGGCTATGGCCATATTCGCTCGAAAGTAAGTGACTCAGAACTAACTGAATTTATTACAGAACATAAAGATGATTATCCCGTTCGTACCATGTGCGAAATGCTTGATATACCGAAAAGTACCTACTACCAATCTTTGAATAAGACCGAGTCGAATCGCGATCATGAGAACCGTGAGTTCACGGAAAAGATTGTCCGGATTCATAAAGAAAGTAAGAAACGATATGGTGCGCCAAAAATACATGAAATCCTTGAAAAACAAGGTTACAAAATCAGTTTAAAGCGAGTTCAACGCTTCATGAAAAAAGCTGGTATCCGTTCTATTATCGTTAAAAAATTCCGTCCGACACCCAGTAAAGAAAAGGTGGAAGAACGAGAAAATATCATTAACAGAGACTTTTCTACGACAACAATCAACCAAAAATGGGTTGGCGATATCACGTATATTCACACACTGCGTGATGGCTGGTGTTACCTTGCGTCTGTTTTAGACTTGCATTCTAGAAAGGTGATTGGGTACTCATTTGGACGTTCGATGACGACTGAATTGGTAGAGAAAGCTTTAGAAAATGCTTATGTCACACAGAAACCTAATGATGGCGTCATGTTCCATTCCGATTTAGGTTCACAATATACAAGCGATGCCTTTGCAGAAAAGATTCAGAGCTATAAGATGACGCACTCCTTCAGTCATAAGGGAAGCCCCTATGACAATGCTTGTATCGAGTCTTTTCATGCAATTTTAAAGAAAGAAGAAGTAAATCATGTACAATACTTAGATTTCAACGCTGCGAGAGTAGAGTTATTTAAATATATCGAAGGTTGGTATAATCGTAAAAGAATACATGGTAGCATTGGCTATCTGACTCCACAAGAGATGGAAGATTCAGCGCTCCATCAAGCAGCATAACTGCACCAATTAATATTAGAACACGGCTTTACTTGGAGAGGTGGGCGTGGTAGGCTTTTGCCTAGCGTGTTTTACTAACCTTTCTTCTTTCGCAAATCACCACACCCACAGAGGATCCATGTCAAGTCTTCACATATATATGTAAAGCTTCAAAGCGCAATAAAAAGTTAACTTTTTTGTGTCCTAAATATTGACGTAGATCCATCTATTTGATTTGTAGTTGTGTAAAATTGTAGCTTCATCGGGAATTGGTAAAGTTATTATGTCCTTTATACAAGGTTTAAATTTATAAAGCGGTGGAAAGGGACTATTTGCTTGAAGTTTGAATAACATGTAACAAAAAGTTAACTTATTTCTTGCTCGAAATATGACCATTATCGTATCTAGGTGTCATAAGAATTCACTTCAATAATTGTAGAGAAGAAGAAATCTAAGTGAAGAAAAAAGGCACCTAATTCCCGATTCGTTTGGGTCGACAGGACAGAGTTGCTACGAAGCAATACTTCGCGGTTTTTCCTGGAAAGGAAAAAGCCAAGACAGCGAAACATCGCAGTTTTTCAAGGATGTTGCGATTTTTAGTCTTTGTTTTACTTCTTATCAGTAGCTGCTATAGAAAAAGCCCTACTGAATGAAGTTTCTCTTTATCTTCCTTTAGAGAAGTTTAAAACAGGAAAATTATTGTTACAATGTCTGTATTTTAAAAGAAAGAGGAGACTCCAGCATCCGCCAACCAATTTTAGGATTGTACCAATTTGTGGATTATAAGAAGGTATACTTTATGAGGAAGGAATATACTGAAAATTCTATATGCAAGGAGCGTGTATAAAGTGAATCCAGTTATTGGCATTACCCCTTCTATTGAAAATGAAAGTAACTTACATTTTGTTAGTGCAGATCATATAGCGGCAATTAAAGAAGCTGGCGGAGTACCGATCGTGTTACCATTTGTAACGTCTGAGCTTCAATTAAATCGTATGGTGCAGATGATTGATGGATTATATTTAACAGGGGGAAACAGCATTGACCCAACATTTTTTAATGAAGAACCACATCCAAAATTAGGTGAAATTAATCCGATTCGCGATCAGTATGAGGTGCAAATAATAAGGAAAATATTAAATTTGCATAAACCGATCTTTGGGGTATGCAGAGGTTGCCAAATTTTAAATGTAGCGTTAGGCGGCGATATGTACCAAGATATTTACGCACAAAACGAAGGCGATTTACTGCAGCATGAGCAGTGTGCGCCACAAAGCCATGCATCTCATTTTGTATACGTGTCTGATGGTACTTTATTACGGGAGATTACTGGAAGAACAAGAATAAAAGTGAATAGTAGACATCATCAGGCCAATCGGAAGCCGGGAAAAGGTATTTGGATTTGTGGAAAGGCAAGTGATGGTGTTGTGGAAGCAATAGAAGGAAAAAATGATCCATTTATTTTGGGGGTACAATGGCACCCCGAAAATATGGCGAGAAATGGGGAGTCCATATCCAAAAAAATATATGCTGCATTTGTGCAATCGTGTAAGTATTAATAATATTGGCAAACATGTGTAACAAGAATCAAAGACAATGTTTATGTATCTTTTTATACTATAGGAGAGTATAAAATTTTAGGCTTTATCCCGCATGTAAGGTGCCGTAAGACTCCCACTTCAAAATCTTGAGTTGATACAAAAGGTCTAAGTGGGAGAAAACGGCATCTAAATGCCCGATTCGTTCAACTAACATTCCGTGTAAAAAGCATTCCACGGAATGAAGCTTCACTTTATCCCGCATGTAAGGTGCCGTAAGACTCCCACTTCAAAATCTTGAGTTGATACAAAAGGTCTAAGTGGGAGAAAACGGCATCTAAATGCCCGATTCGTTCAACTAACATTCCGTGTAAAAAGCATTCCACGGAATGAAGCTTCACTTTATCCCGCATGTAAGGTGCCGTAAGACTCCCACTTCAAAATCTTGAGTTGATACAAAAGGTCTAAGTGGGAGAAAACGGCACCTAAATGCCCGATTCGTTTAAGGCCTTTAGGTCATACCCATTGGGGTACTAACATTCAGTAGGAGATGGAAGAAAACTCCTACTGAATGAAGTTTCACTTTATCGTATAAGAAAAACTACAGCTTTCGCTAGAGACTTGGCGACAAGCCAAGTTTTTCTAATAGTAAAAGAGGTGAAGTTGCTCAAGGCTTAATCAAGCGTAAAACAACCAACTGACTTCACATTCTTATGTAAATCAGTTTATATACAAGACCTGGGATCATGAAATAAAATGGAATCGATAAGAGGCAATGAATAATTTTTAAAATTGACGAGAACAAGTATATAACTCATGCGGTGGCGTTTGATTCATCAGACAACTTTTACCTATAAGAAACAAGTGTCACCTAGCATGGGTAACTTTATATGCTATACGATTAGCCTTGAAAAGAAAGCAAAATCTTTAGGTTTATTTGTCGTATGTCATTTTTAGTCTAGCAGTGTTAGCCCTGCTAGACTATTTCTTTCTCTGAAAAAGGTATATATAACACGTGAGTGGAGGTAAAAACGATTGTAACAAAAATTTAAATAACCTTTGTGAGTTTAGTTTTTTCTTAATTTAAAATGAATGTAAAGTTATTGGATCTACGTCAATATTTAGGACACAAAAAAGTTAACTTTTTATTGCGCTTTGAAGCTTTACTTAAATATATATGTGAAGACTTGACATGGATCCTCTGTGGGTGTGGTGATTTGCGAAAGAAGAAAGGTTAGTAAAACACGCTAGGCAAAAGCCTACCACGCCCACCTCTCCAAGTAAAGCCGTGTTCTAATATTAATTGGTGCAGTTATGCTGCTTGATGGAGCGCTGAATCTTCCATCTCTTGTGGAGTCAGATAGCCAATGCTGCCATGTATTCTTTTACGATTATACCAACCTTCGATATATTTAAATAACTCTACTCTCGCAGCGTTGAAATCTAAGTATTGTACATGATTTACTTCTTCTTTCTTTAAAATTGCATGAAAAGACTCGATACAAGCATTGTCATAGGGGCTTCCCTTATGACTGAAGGAGTGCGTCATCTTATAGCTCTGAATCTTTTCTGCAAAGGCATCGCTTGTATATTGTGAACCTAAATCGGAATGGAACATGACGCCATCATTAGGTTTCTGTGTGACATAAGCATTTTCTAAAGCTTTCTCTACCAATTCAGTCGTCATCGAACGTCCAAATGAGTACCCAATCACCTTTCTAGAATGCAAGTCTAAAACAGACGCAAGGTAACACCAGCCATCACGCAGTGTGTGAATATACGTGATATCGCCAACCCATTTTTGGTTGATTGTTGTCGTAGAAAAGTCTCTGTTAATGATATTTTCTCGTTCTTCCACCTTTTCTTTACTGGGTGTCGGACGGAATTTTTTAACGATAATAGAACGGATACCAGCTTTTTTCATGAAGCGTTGAACTCGCTTTAAACTGATTTTGTAACCTTGTTTTTCAAGGATTTCATGTATTTTTGGCGCACCATATCGTTTCTTACTTTCTTTATGAATCCGGACAATCTTTTCCGTGAACTCACGGTTCTCATGATCGCGATTCGACTCGGTCTTATTCAAAGATTGGTAGTAGGTACTTTTCGGTATATCAAGCATTTCGCACATGGTACGAACGGGATAATCATCTTTATGTTCTGTAATAAATTCAGTTAGTTCTGAGTCACTTACTTTCGAGCGAATATGGCCATAGCCTTTTTTAAGATTTCAAGCTCCTGTTTCAAACGAAGGTTCTCTTTTTCAATGGCATCGACTTCTTTTGGAGTGATCTCCTTACCGTCAGTTCCTTCAATTGGAGTTAAATCCTTAATCCATTTATAGATAGTTACATCTGATACGCCATACTCGCTGCTTAAATCTTTTACAGAATTTCCATATTGATAAAGATCAACAACCATCTTTTTAAAATCATCGTTATATCGTTTGCCATTATTTCTGGTACTCATGGGACACATCCTCCTTGAAATTCATTGTATAAAATTTAACTTAGATGTGTCCATGAAACTATACTAGCATCATTACAGCTTTCTTTATTTATTATTAAATTATTTTTCAGTATAGATTAAAATGTGTTAATATCAATTAATATCACTAGTTTTCCTTTATTTATGTATACAGTGATTGTTATAATATCAATTTTTAAAATGTACATAATAATCTACAAGTACGTTTTGGTTTCATTTGCTTTTTGAAAGGTGAGATTTAAATGACGCTTTCTATGACGAAAGATGAAGTAACACTTGCAATTATTCAATATTTAAAAGAAGGTAAGAAAAAGTCCTTTCAGGATATTATAAATGAGTTACAGCCATATGATATGGCTGAGCAATATAAACATTTACCAAGTAAACACCGAAATAAGTTTCTTTTATACATGACCATTGAACAGCTAACAGAATTAATTGGAGAATTAGATAAGGACTACCAATTAGATATTTTACAAAAACTTGGCATTGAAAAATCAACCAAGGTTCTTGACTTAATGGAAAATGATGATTTAGCTGACCTTTTATCTGATTTAGATGCAGATAAAATGGAAGAATTAATATCTGAAATGAAACAAGAAGAATCTGAAATTGTTCAAAACTTAATGAACTATTCATCTGAAACAGCTGGAAGAATCATGAACAATCGGTATGTATGGATACCTAAGCATTTTTCAGTTAGAGAAGCAGTGGATAAGCTAAAACATTTCGCTGAATTGGCAGAATACCTCAATTATCTTTATGTTATTGATGATCAGAAGAAATTAGTGGGAGTTGTCTCTTACAAGGACTTACTATTAGGGGATTTACAAGATAAAATTGAAGATATTATGTACAGCAGAGTAATCAAAGTAAATGTACATACAGATCAAGAAGAAGTGGCTAAATTAATTAGCCGTTATGATTTTATATCCATTCCTGTTGTTGAAGAAGGGGATATTCTAGTTGGTGTCATTACAGTTGACGATATTATTGATGTCTTCATTCAAGAAGCGGATGAAGATATTGGAAAGTTATCTGCTTCTGGGAAGGCAATTGATTTTAATACAAAACCTTTGACCGCTACATTACGACGCTTGCCTTGGCTTATTTTATTATTATTTATTGGTCTTGTTTCAGGAAGTATTATAGATGGATTCTCTGCAACCTTGGAACAAGTTGTTTCTTTAGCTTTTTTTATGCCCATGATTGCGGGAATGACTGGTAATACAGGAACTCAATCTCTTGCTGTTGTTGTCAGGGGACTAGTGTCTCAGGACTTGAATTTTAAACAAGTAATAAAACTCATACTTCGTGAATTTTGGGTAGGCATTATTATTGGTGTTATTTGTGGTATATTGATTTCTATTATCGCACTGGTCTGGCAAGGCAGTCTTACACTAGGAATAGTGGTAGGAAGTTCTTTAATGTTAACTTTAATAATTGGTACTTTATCAGGAACAATTATTCCTTTAATTTTATATAAATTTAATTTTGATCCCGCTATTGCCTCTGGCCCTTTGATTACAACAATTAATGATATTTTGTCTCTCCTTATTTACTTTGGAATTGCAACTTTGTTTTTATCAGAATTAATGTAGCTAAGAAACCTAATCCTTACTTTATAAGAATTTATTCGAGAATTCCCGGTTAGTTATGTTTATATAGCTACTTTACGGAAGCCAGCTATATAAATTAGCGAATAGCAGTTAAAACAAATAATCTTTCCATATAGAAAAAGAGAAGAAATAAATCTTCTCTTTTTTGTGGTGATGTTGTTAATAACATATAACATTATAGACTTCTACAATCAAGATTTTATATCAGTGAACAATAAATCAGTAAACCTCAAACGGAGAAGGTGGGATTCGAACCCACGCGGCGCTTGCACGCCCTAACGCATTTCGAGTGCGTCCCCTTCAGCCGGGCTTGGGTACTTCTCCCTATATAATAATTAACTCACAATAAAATATTTTAAAGGAAATAACACAGTTTGACAAGTTATTTAACTTAAAATTAAACAACTGAATTTCCTGATTACTTCTTTTTTAAAATAAACAACACGGATCATTTATTTTACTTTAGATAACAGTTCTTCAAACTTTTATATCAAATAGTTAGGATAGGCGCTGTGATTTACAATGTAACATAAATATGTTTTTCCGACGCTTTTATTTCATTTCCTCAAATATCAAAGGTGTTTTTTACGTTAAGAAGGCAGAGACCTTGACCGAATTTAGAGAATAGAATAAAGTAATATACATAAAAAAATGATTGAGGTATCGAAAATGAATCAGTACATGAAAGAAAACATACAACAGTTTCAAACAGAAAATGAGAATAAAGCACGTTTCTTAATAAAGTGTCCAGATCAACCAGGCATCGTTGCTGCAGTGTCTGATTTTTTATTTAAGCATGAAGCGAATATTATCGCTTCTGATCAGTATACAATTGACCCTGATGGTGGGCAGTTTTTTATGCGGATTGAATTTGCATGTCCAAATTTAAAGGAAAAGTCAGAAATACTGGAACAAGAATTTCAACCAATAGCGGAAACATTTTCTATGGATTGGCAATTATTGTATGTCAGTCAGCTCAAAAATATTGCCATCTTCGTATCAAAAGAACCGCACTGTCTTTTAGAGTTATTATGGGAATATCAAAGTGGTGATTTAACGGCTAATATCGCTCTAGTCATTAGTAATCATGAAACGTCAAGAGAAACAGTGGAGGCATTGGGTATTCCGTTCTATTACATTCCTGCTAATAAAGATATTCGCCAACAAGTGGAAGAAAAACAAATACAATTATTAGAAGCGCATCATGTAGATTTAATCGTATTAGCTCGCTATATGCAAATTCTTACTAGTCATTTCGTTGAAAAATATGAAAATAGAATTATTAATATTCATCACTCATTTTTACCTGCTTTTATAGGAGCAAAACCGTACGAACGCGCTTATCAGCGTGGGGTGAAAATGATCGGTGCAACGTCACATTATGTAACCAATGATTTAGATGAAGGTCCAATAATTGAACAGGATATTGAAAGAGTCACTCATAGGGACAGTAGTGACGATATGAAAAAAATTGGACAATCCATTGAGCGTACGGTACTTTCGAGAGCAGTAAAATGGCATTTACAGGATCGAATCATCGTTCATGGAAATAAAACAATTGTGTTTTAGTAAATTGAATCATCGGTTCTTTCGTCTTTAAGTTCGGTTTTTTCACAAACGAAGAAGATTTTTAATAGCCTACTTTTGAATGGTGGGCTATTTTGATTATTTTAGTTTTGCATGATAAAGTTTCCATGCAGATTTTGATTAGCAGCTTCACGCGACATAAGTGTTCCTGGAATCATTCCTTATCTCCAGCTTTTAATGTTTTCTGGGTATGTTTTCCAAAGTCAGTAAGAAAAACATGATATGCTTCATTTTTCTTACTTATCCTCACTTTAGACCATTCCTTTCCTTTATATGTACTTGCTTCCCAAGCATAAACTTTTTTACCGTTTGTTTTCATTACATAACCGTTCCAAGTTACTTTTTTACCAAATAAGTGTTTATCCTATGTTTTATCTTTCTCACTGCTGCTGAGCTTTTTGTACGCTTTTGTAAAGCTAGCAAAATCTTTCAGTGAGTTGATTGTTTTTTGCTGTTGTTTAGATAACTTCTCACGAGAGGAGTTTTTGTAGTTTCTTTTCTTATCATCATCTTCGTCATTATTTGTTTTATCGTCAAGATTATTTTGTACAGCTATTTTTCCTTAATTTGCAGATTGTTCTTTCATTTCTTTTGGAGTAGTTATAACAGCAATGATAAACAAAACGAAAGAAACAATCGTGATGAACCCGCCAGTACTTTTTCTTTTTGATCATACCTATTATCAACAAAATGATACCAACTAGAATACCAAGCGTTCCAATTGTACCCAATCATGTACTTAGAACTACCATACATATTCCTCCATCCAAGTAATGGCATTACAAAGAAGAATCGATTTATATGTTTTTTTACCACTAAAAGTAAGAAATTTTAGTAAAAAAGTTGGGGGGAGCTAGGTCTGCAATTACAAAAAAATGATTAAATTAGTAAAGTCCATAAACTTATTTATCATAATCATAGATGAGTAAAGTAAGAGATTAACTAATAAGAATCCTTTATTTTTTTAGTAGTTTATCCCGCATGTAAGGTGCCGTAAGACTCCCACTTCAAGAGCCTTGAGTTGATACAAAAGGTCTAAGTGGGAGAAAACGGCACCTAAATGCCCGATTGGTTCAACTAACATTCAGTAGGAGATGGAAGAAAACTCCTACTGAATGAAGGTTCATTTTATAAGATGGTGACAATCTACCAGTAAAAGTTGCCAAAAATAGGTTTTGTTTGCCTATATATGCGATATGATAAAATAGATATGTATAAACGTTAGGAGGTTAATGATGTTTAAAAAAATTGCAAGTGATGCTTTAGGCCTAAGTGATATCGGAAAGATTATCTCCCCGGAAGATTTTGACAAGACAGAGTCGGATGATTATGTACTTCACGAAGAAGGTGAAAAAATCCACTTTTTAATTAAATCGAAATCGGATGAATACTGTTTTACTAACCGTGCCCTAATCCATCTTGATGGTGAAAAAGCGACAAGTAGTAAGCGTAATATATACCGTTATGATTATTACTTATATCCGATAAAAAATGTATCGGTAGAAACAGCTGGAACTGTCGATTTAGATTTAGAAATAAAGTTTACGATTGGTAAACAACCTATCTCTGTCGATATCAGCAAGAAGGAAGGAGAAGCGATTGCAGATTTATATAAATCATTAGTAGCTATTTCGCATATTCAAGACGAAGACAAGCGAATGGCCGAATTTGCAAAAGATAGTTTACAAGTATCACAATCTTTGTTTAAGGATAATCGCTTTCAAGAAGGAAATATATCAAAAGAATTTGAGCAAGCAACAAAGTTTGCATACGATTGGTATAAAACGACATATGAAGAAAATACACAAAAAGATTTTGGGGAAGTTTTTGATAAATATATTCAAAATTAACGGTAGCTTAAGTTTGGCGTGGATAAGTTATTAGGAGATAGTGAAGAAGAGTAAACTATTCTCAAGCTTCTTTTGTTGATCAATGACTATAAGGAAAATAAACATAAGCGTAGTTACCGTCTGTAAAACAGCTGGAAACTACGCTTCATTTTTATAAGAGGAAAATGCGCGAGGAGAATGTTATTGGAGTGATTCTATTCCTGAATCTATAGAATGTATTAATATATTCGTTGACTTTTTATTTTCCACTGACATCAAGTACTTTACCAAGTTTCTTATCAGTTCGTCCGCTGTAACCATCGCTTCTAACTTTTGTTCTACACCGAAAAAGCAAAATCTACGACTATATATGGATGATGCAAAGTTTTAGTAATAAATTTGCTTAAGAAATGGGTTATAAGTCGTATTTTTTTCGTTCTATGCCGACTATTTGAAAATTGTCGTTATAGCATATCATTTTCCTATAGAAGCGATGAAATCAACCTCTTTAATTCCTGCATGATGACGGTTACATTTATATTTTCTTTATTTTAAAATTATTATATCTAACAACTCTTAGCCGGTAATTATGACTTAGATAATATGGACACTAATTTAAAAATGATAGTTACTTCTAGCATGTACCCCACTGGATAAAATTTAATATTTCAATAATCATGGATAATATAAACGGTCACACTCAAGTTAAAGCTTGGCTGTTTTTTCTTTTTTAAATAATAATTAGTGGATTAGAATTAGAAACAGTTATTGTTTCTCCAAACTTGGTAGAGTTCATTGCCCCTATAGTATAGTTTGAAAAATACTAGTTTATGAATGAACCCAAGGATTACACTCTTTGAAAAAAAGAAAAACATAGAATGCAAGAGTACGACAAAATACTACAAGTGCAAACTATAAATCCGAGTTTGAAAGTGTTTCAACGACCAAAATACAAGGGTATCATCATATATGAAATCCTAAGATTATCCGGAGATAAGGCAGTTACTTGCTAAGGAATGCTAAGATTTAACCCTAATCTAAAGAACGGGTTACAAAACGGAAAAAACATCCAAGCAAAAACAGGAAAATGATACATGGAAAATGGATGAATTTAATACTATGATTTATATAAAGGATAAAATGCTCTTTAATAAGATAAGTAACCGTTCTAGTGATTGAACGATTAGAAAGGCAACATTGCTGCTATTTTTAAATGATAAAGGATAGTTTCACTAAAAACCATTTGTGACATTATTTGAAATGTCACAAATGGTTAGTCATTATAATATTCCTACTTCTTTAGCAGCTTCAAAACTGTTCCTAGCAAAAACAAAAGGATTACCAACATTCTCCCAGTGCATATACATTAAGCGTGGTTCTTCAAAAAGCCAATGGTTATGAACTGCTGTTACCGTAATCCTTCTTTTTCGTAATGCAGAAATAAAAGGATTAATTTCTTTTTGGAGGATGACGGTCTCACCTAAGTTTAGTGTCCTTCCATTTCTGTTGTTTTCAAAAGAAAGCGCGAAGGGAAGGGCTAAAGGGGAACGAGTACGACGACCTAAAATGGAAGCATTAATTCTTCTTAGGCGCTGAACTACACAAACAGGAGCGGCAGTAATAACCTCTCCGCCGATAATATTTGCTAATCGTTGACAGGTTGACAAATTGTTAACCTCCTTTCTATGAATCTTCTATAAGATATGAAAAAGAATGAGAGCCTGTCTAGGTAGCTATATTAAATTTTTTATAATTGAATTCAGAACCTAAGATTGTCCGAAGTTGAGGTTGATTAAATTGTTTTTAGGTGATGCAAAAATGGATGCAAATTTAAGCCAATACTTTCCTTTACATAAAGACCCTTTGCGGTTTTTTTGCTTGGCTTTTTTGGTTAACAGAAAGAAGCTGCTGTAAGAGAGAAAAAGCTTTACCAAACAATTGATGACCAAATGGAACGTTAAAGAAGTTCAGCGAAAAATAGGACATTATAATTGCTAGGTTTCTCGGTAAAGGTATCGTTCAAATGCAGAACATCACCTATATAATCATGGGAGAACAACTCCAGGTAACTTAGTCTCACTAATACAAAGCCCGGTCAGTTGCTGCACAATTACGGACTAGCCGTTGATTATTTTTTGATAAGCGATGATGGCAACAAACCATTAAATAATAAGTGGCACAGGGTTGTTGCTACTATTAGTGATTTCTTGAATGAGTCTCTGGACTTTTTTTCATAAAAAGTTACTAATACTATTATGTTTTTATACTATATACTGAAAGTATCCAAAATAAAGGTGTGAAAGAATTATGAAACAATACTCAAATGCTGAAGAACTAATTAAATCTATCAATGAGTCTTATAAGAAATTTATTGAAGAATTTAAGATGATACCTGAAGAGCTGAGAGATAAGCATATTAATGAAGTGGATAAATCACCATCTGAAATGCTTGCTTATCAATTGGGGTGGATTAACTTGTTGCTATCGTGGGAAAAAGACGAACAATGTGGACTTGACGTAAAAACGCCTACTCCAGCTTACAAATGGAATAACTTAGGAGGGCTTTATCAATCATTTTATGAGCAATATGGTTTTTTAACCTTAAGACAGCAGGAGGAAGAGTTGACAAAGTTAATCTGTAAGTTAATCGAATGGATAAATCATCTTTCTGAAACAGAATTATTTCAACCAGAACAGAGAAAATGGGCCACAACAAAAGCAATGTGGCCTGTTTGGAAGTGGGTGCATATCAATACAGTTGCTCCATTTACGAATTTTAGAACTAAAATTCGTAAATGGAAAAAAATAGTTTTATAAAAATAAGTATCCATAAATTTAGACGAAAGCCAAATAGAGTCTATTTCTTTTAATTGATAAGAAATAGACTCTATTTGAATTTCCTAGTGTCCATACTTTTTATATTATAAAAATTCCTAAAATAGTTGTGTATCCATAACATTTTTTCTATTTATATAATCACTTAACAAAAGCCTTCTTGAAAAAGTATTTGATGTAAAGACTAATAAAAAAGCCCACTACCGAATTTTTTCGTTAAATATTCCATTATTTCTTTTGCGTTTTTTTCTGATTACAGGATTAAATAGTCTGTTTTACTTCTCTGTTCACAGGTAAACAAGTAGGAAGAAAACATTTCATCTGCTGGCAGTTTAACTATCTGTATATTTATTCTACATTTGTTTTCTTTAGTTCTTTAAGTTCATCTATCGCTATGGTTAACATTCTTTCGATTATTTCAGTATATACTTCTTAAATGGTGCAGATTCAAATTGTTTCTGGCCTCGTTCTTAAATTAGTAATGGCCATCGATATAAATAAAGAGTAGCAATATATTTTTCTGTTTGCTCGGAAAATAGAGGAATTAAAAAATACCGCCCTTGAATTAATCAAAAGCGGTGTTATATTACTGTTTTTGTATGATGCTGGTGAGAGGATTCGAACCTCCGACCCCTTCATTACGAGTGAAGTGCACTACCAGCTGTGCTACACCAGCAAAAAATGCTACATGAAATATAATACTCCTATTGAATACTTTCATCAACCCCTATGTATATAATAATAATAATCCTAAAAAAGGTACTTTTAAGTAAATTCAGATATTATATAGATAATAGATAGGAGGAGTAAAATGCTTACTGTTTTGAACAAGGTAATAATTGGATACAGAGTTTCAAAGGAAGGCAAGCAGAAATTTTGTTTCAGCAGAATGCCAAGGAAAAGTGGTTTAGCCTAAATAATTTGTTATTTTGCAAGGTGGGATCCATCCTACAAGAAATGTTTCCAATCAGGCAAGATAGAGTTAATGAAATGGTGATTGGATACGTCAAATTATTGAATAAAAGGAGCATATATATGAAATCAAAAGTAACAAGTATGGAGTTCTTGCACTCCAAATTAAATATTTATTCAGATGGGGATGTTAATTTATCTTCTATTTTTGATTTTTTTAGCACTCATCTTATTATAAAAAATAACAACAAAATTAAGAATAGTCCCTTCTGATATATATTTATATCATTCAAATGAATTAGAAAAAATAACTTTAAAAAGGGAAAGGATGTATGCATCAGATTTTTTTACCATTAAAGCAAAAAAAGTCATGTTAAATCATCAAGAATATTTAAGGATTGATCAGACAGGTACCATTATTAGTTTTAGACCCAAAAAAAAGAGATTCATATTCAATTACAACAGCAAGTAGACCAAAAAGATGAATTAACAGTAATTGAAATTATTAAAGATTTGGTACTAAGACAAAAAGAAAACAATGGAGTGGTTATATTGCATGCCACCTGTGCGTTTAAAAATAATCAAGCTTCAATAATAATCGGTTCAAAAGGAGCTGGAAAATCTACTACGTTACTTGAGTTTGTTCAGAAATCAGATTATAAATTTATGAGTGGGATAAGACGGTCATATGGATCGAAAATAATACAGTAGTTGCTTCTGGTTGGCCAGATTATCCACATTTAGGTTTAGGCACTATTTCAAAATATCCTGAGTTGGTGGAAAAATTAGATTTAAAAGAAAAAATAAAGACTAATATGGAAGATATCTGGTCAAACACAAAATAGCTGTTTCTCCTACTAAATTCAAACAGGTTTTTCCATGACTCCGCCTGGTTTAATTTGTTCGGTAGCTAATATGTATTACCCTAGATTACATGACTCTGATTCTTGTGTTTTAGTTAGAAAAGAAAATAAAGCTAAGTTTATTTTACCGCATGTTGAATCACTTTATAAAGAAGATGGTGATTATTGGAATAATTATATCGAATTATCAAAAGTCGGCTTACAAAAGAATAGTAAGGTAATTAATGCTCTAGAGAAATTGGAATCTTATGAAATTGAAGGTAATGTAATTATAGATGAGAAAATGATTATATAAGCGCCTTAGATTACGGGAGCTGGAGTATTCCAAACAATTAAAAGCAAATTTAATATTAACCATTAAAAAGGAACATAGAAATTTAAAACATGTAATGTTTGGTTCCATAATATTTAGTGGTTTGTGCCTTAGTGCATTAGGCCTTTCTGCTTTTTTTGCTATTTCGTTGATTTTAATAATACTTCATGGCTTTTTTATCTCAATATTTAATATAAATAATCCAACTTTATACCAAGTAAACCCTCCTATTAAATGACGGGGTAGAGTAATGGCAGTAAGAAGTTTGGTATCTAAAGCTGGAATCCCTTTTGGAGCACTTATAGGTGGCTATATATTAGAAAGTGTTGGCGTAAATAATTCATTTATCATTTTGGGCTTGATCATGGTTTTTACTTGTATAGCAGGGTGGTTTTTACCTGTTTTTGACAATTTAAAAACCTCTAGTTATAAACTATGAAGTTTTGGGTTTCGATTACGGATATTAAAATAAATATTAAATATAGAATGGTGAAGTAAAAATAGAATTATCCATGCTCATAAAGGTGCACGTGTTTTATCTCTTCAACTCATTTAGTGTTCCCATCATAGAGTTCGTTAAGATCAGAAGAAGGTAAGAACGCATCATAGAAGATGGATTCCGGGGAGCAGGTCTTCGCCTTCCATAAGTGGGAACAATTCATTTAGTTATTTGGGAACAACAGTTATCCAAGTTTATATGTTATAAAACCTATAAATCAACAAACGCCATTTGGAGGTTGTATACTCAAATGGCGTTTTTATAAACCTTAAAAATTGGATTCGAAAATTCGATAACTAAGTGGTTGAATAGTTATTTCCCCGGAAAGTGCCTGCATAGATTTGCCTGGAGCCTCTTTAAGATCAATCTCCCATTCTGTCACAGCAGACGTTTCCTCAAATAAAGCACTACTTGGTAAAGAAGCTTCCTTTTCTCCTGCATTTAGTATAAATACCATTCGCTTTTTACCATCGGTCTTTTCGTAACTAATCACATTGTGTTCATCGTCCGCGTATAAAAAGTGGAATGTCCCATTGTTGCCAAAAAGCGGTACGGTATTTCGTAGCTTAATAAGTGTTTGTACGTAGTGTAAAAGGCCCCGGCTCTGTTTTTTTTCGTCCCATTCCATACAAGCGCGACAATCTGGGTCATGTCCTCCGAGCATGCCAATTTCATCTCCGTAATAAATACAAGGAGTTCCAGAGAAGGAAAATTGGAAAAGATAAAGTAATTTAACTCGTTCGATATTTCCATTTGCTAATGTTAAAATTCTCGGTGTATCATGACTATCTAATAAATTAAACGCAACTTCATTGACGTTTTTTGGATACATATGCAATACTTTTGTAATCGCATTTTTAAATGCAATTGCCTTCATGGTGTTTTTGGCAATAAAATCAATTACGCTATTAGTGAATGGATAATTCATGACTGCATCAAACTGGTCGCCTTGTAACCATGGCATGGAATCATGCCAAATCTCACCCAATATATAAGCATCTGGCTTTACTTCTTTTACAGTACGACGGAAATCACGCCAGAATGTGTGGTCAACTTCATTGGCTACATCTAAACGCCAACCGTCAATGTCAAATTCTTCTATCCAGTAACGAGCAACTTTTAATAGATAGTCTTTTACTTCTTGATTTTCTGTGTTTAACTTTGGCATGGAAGATACAAAACCAAATGTATCATAGTTAGGTGCCGGATCTGTTAAGACAGGAAATTCCCGAATATGAAACCAGTTTTTGTACTTCGAGTTTTCTTGGTTTTTCAATACATCCTGAAATGGTGGAAAATAATAGCCGCTATGATTAAAGACCGCATCAAGCATTACTTTAATTCCTCGCTCATGACAAGCTTCAACTAGCTTTTTAAACGTTTGCTTGTCTCCAAACTGCGGATCAATCTCCATATAATCAATTGTGTCGTATTTATGGTTGGAATACGCTTTAAATATTGGTGTGAAGTAAATACCTGTTATTCCTAATTTCTCTAAATAATCTAAGTGATCAATAACTCCTTGAAAATCGCCGCCAAAAAAATTGGTTGGTGTAGGGTTTGATGATCCCCATGCTAACGTTCCTTTTGGATTCAATGATTTATCCCCATTAGCGAACCGTTCAGGGAAAATTTGATACCAGATTGTATCTTTGACCCATTTAGGTGCGTAAAATACATCAATTTTATTTAAAAATGGAAAACAAAAATAGTTCGCGATTTCCTTTGGTAATTTGTCAAAAATTCCGCCTTCACAATAAATACAGGATTCTGATCCGTCCGTACATATAAAAGCATAACGCAATCGCTTGTGTAGTGGCTTAATGACAATAAACCAGTAATCATGGAATTGGGTAGAACCAGTTTTGACCATAGGCTTTGTTGTTGTTTGCCACTCATCATTTTTCCAGTCATAAGGATCTCCAAATATTAATTCAACAGTTTCCATATCTTCTTTTTTTGTTTGCAACATAATGTGTAATGTATTTTCATCATATGCATAGGCAAAATTATTTTTTGGTCGGTGATAAATCGCTTCTTTTATCATTGCTGTGCCTCCAGAAAATTTATATATAGTGAATAATCTTCCACCGTTAGGATTACTCTTTCTTCCGCATGATTAAATGAACAAAATTAATCATCCGAATTATGATTACATTACATATCAGATAAATGATTTTATATGATTTACGACTCCATTTTCGAGTACATCATGCTTTTTTTTACTGTTTCCAATCGACGATAACAGTATCTGTTCCTTGCTTGGGAGTAATATAAACATGGTTTGTTCCAGATTCCCATATGACGGAGCCTGATTCATCTTTTTTTATGAATTTATATTCAAGTCCTTTATTCGCAGGTACACTCACTTCGTAATACCAAGTTGGGTATTTATACACGATTTGATTAAACATAGGTCCGATTGCTTTTTCAGTATTCCAATTGCCAAGTTCACCAACATTTCCGGTTAAATAAATATTTTCTCTAAAATTCGTATAGGCGTTATTAACTACGAATCGAACACTAACCTGTTTTCCTGTCAAAACCTCAAAGTTTTTATAAACGTTACTTTGTGATCCGTGAGCTGTTTTTAATAAAATATCATATACACCACTATCGATTTCGGGAATTTTTATTTTGATGTTTGTGTTACTCCAATTCAAGATTTCGGCTGGTTTTGAACCTACCATAACGCTCCCCTTTTGTTTGCCAAATCCTTCTCCGGAAATGTAAATGGTATTTCCTGGTTGTCCTTTCATAGGTCCTACATGGCCAATTAATGCTTCTTTTGTTGGTTTTGAAAACTCCCATACTGCTACAGCTTTAGGTTGTAATTGAAAAGATTCGACAACACCGTTTTGCTTTACTGACAGGTTATTTCCATCTAATAAATAATTTAACACGTCTTTATAATCTCCCTGAGGCAAAGAAGTATAAAGATTAGAGATAGAGTAGGCATGATTAGCTTTGTTAATAGCAGTAACTACAACATTGTTACCAAACGTTCTTTCATAAATATAAACATCCGAATTGATCCACCTTTCTTTTGTATCGCCATAGCCCAAAGCAGAGTTTGATTTCCGTAGTGCAGAGAGCTTGTTAATAACTTGGTAGGAATTGGTAGTTTTATCAAATTCTCTCATCGGTTTTCTGTTTATTGGGTCATAGTCTCCTGTAAGATACTGCTCCGTACCATAATAAATAGTCGGTACACCCCTAGATGTCATAAGAACAGCTAAAGCCATATCTGTAAATCGTTTCGATGAGTTTTCGGTTGTAAAGCGAGCCATATCGTGATTATCAATAAAGGTTACTTGGTCATTTACCTCATTGTATTTTTTAGCAGTTTCTTTAATCATTTCATGAAAATCATACCAATCATGTGAATGATCCCTTAAAACAGAACGAATGGTTTTCCCAAATCTGAAATCTAATAAGCTCATACCGCTTTCATTAGCGAAGTAATAATTCTTGGGATCAATTTCACCTTTTCCTAAAAACCACTCTCCAAATGTGAAAACAGGTTGATGTGAGTAAATTTCATTTGTGAACGATTTCTGCCACCCTAACGGCATATGTTTAACAGCATCTATTCTAATTCCATCTATTCCTTTATCCAGCCACAACTTAATGGACTCTTTAAGGTAGGTGTCCATTTTAGAGTTATTTAGATTATAATCTGCAAGGTCAAAAAGCCTCCGATAAATACTGTTTTCATAAGTTGAAAAATCAGTCTCCCCATGATGATTAAAAATATTACCTGGATCATTGTAATAATTAGCAATGAATGATCCGTTATCATACACAGCACCTCCTTCTGCATAGGTTGGATTTGTTTCTGAAACAGGTGAAGAATGATTAGGAGCAAAGTCCATAATTATTTTTATCCCATTAGCATGTGCTGTCTTTATTAACTGATCAAAGTCGGAAAAATCACCATAAAAAGGGTTAGTCCGTTTATAATCTCGTGACCAATAGCCGTGGTAGGATGTATAGCCATTTGGATGTAAGGCATAGATATTTTCCACAGGTTGAGAAATCCAAAGTGCTGTTACTCCTAGATCAGTTAAATAACCATTCTTAATTTTATCAATAATCCCTTGCCAATCACCTCCACAGTATTTGTGCAGATCAGTACAGTTTGGACTAAATATATTCCCGGATGGATTGTTGCTACTGTCTCCATCATCAAAACGATCCGTAATGATTTGGTAAATAATATCTTTTGAATAGTCTACAACGTCCATCTCTTTTGATTTTGCTTTAACAAAAGTGGAAGAAAGAAATAAATATAAAAAAGTTAATGCAAACGTTTTTAAAAATATTTTCATATTCTCACCCTTTTTATCCTATTTTAAAAACACGTACTTATAACGAAAAACCCTCCTTCCCCTGTTTTAAATATAAAACCCCGACTTTTTAAAAAAAGCCGGGGTTGTTTGTTAACAAAAACATTGCCCTCAAATTATGAATGGAGCTCTTAGAAAGTCAGGATTATGATTAGCATAAAAAAGCTGATCGGTTACTTGAATATCAATTTGCTGACTTAACTCTAATTAGTTCCATATGCAATCGTTCATGTTTCTTTATTTCTATTAAAACGTTTGCGCTAAATAACTGCTATTTTGTCACTAATCTAGCAAGCAATTTAGCTATTAAGTTAATAATAACATAAAAAAACAATTCATGAAACCGTTATCTTCATTAATTTTTAAGGATTTAAATTTAAAAACGATGTTTGCAATTTGAAATTTATATTGTATAATGAAACTACAATGTTAGTGCAAACGATTTCACAAATCAGCTTGCATTGTACATGAAAATAAATAACCTTGGGAGGGTTTAATATGAAAAAATGGTTGTTTTATTTAGTTGCAATGATTCTATTAACTAGTAGTTTAACAGCTTGTGGACCAGATGATGCTAAAAAGTCTGGTGGGAAAGAAGAGGCAAAAAGTTCTGATGATATGCCTGAAAAACCTGAATCATTAACGCTTTGGGTTAATGATGAAGAAAAACAGAAAGAAGCATTAAAGAAAATGACAGATAAATACACAGAAGAAACAGGAATTAAAGTAGAAATGATTCCGGTCAGCATGCTGGAACAGATAGAAAAATTGGACGTTGAAGGTCCGGCAGGGAATGGGCCGGATGTTATATTTCAGCCACATGATAGAATTGGTGATTTAGTACTTAGAGGATTAGTAGACCCGGTTGATCTTGGAGATACAGAGAAAGAATATACAGATAATGCCTTGAAGGCAATGCAATATGATGGCGAGTACTGGGGTTATCCAGCTGTTTCGGAAACCTATGCCATGTTTTACAACAAAGCTCGTGTCGAAAAAGAACCCAAAACCATGAAAGAAATTATGGAGATAGCTGAAAGAGATACGGATCCTGGTAAAGATCAGTTTGGCTTTTTGATGGAAGCAGCTAACTTATACTTTGTATACCCTTTCTTTTCTGGAAATGGAGCATATGTATTTGGAAATAAAGATGGTAAGTATGATGTATCGGATATCGGTTTGAATAACGAAGGTGCAGTTAAAGGTGGCGAACTAGTGAAGGAATGGTTCGATAAAAAATATATACCTCAAGATTTAACACCAGATATTATGAATGGATTGTTCAAGGAAGGAAAGGTTTCTACAGTAATTAACGGTCCTTGGATGGTTCGGGAATATGGGGATGCTTTAGAGGATGATTTAGGAACTGCTCCAATACCGGTATTGGATAACGGAGAAAATCCAAAATCATTTGTTGGTATTAAGTCGTATATGCTTTCTTATTACTCAGAAAATAAAGAATGGGCGCAAGATTTAATGGCTTACTTGACCAACTTTGAAAGTTCTATGACATATTATGAGATCGCTGGAGAGTTGCCTGCCCGTAAGGATGCGATGAAAGATCCGAAAATTGCTGAAGATCCAATTTATTCAGCATTTGCAGAGCAAACCAAATATGGAGAGCCAATGCCTAGTGTTCCTGCCATGCAGCAAATATGGGAACCATTTAACGATGCTTTAAACTTCATTTCAAAAGGTGAGCCTGTGAAGGAAGTATTAGATGAAGCTGTTCAATCGATTCAAGAAAAAATAGAAGCTTCTGGGGCAAAGTAAATGAAATGTAAGCGGTATAGGGGATTCCTGTACCGCTAAATAAACGTACTGCGAATGAATGAATTAATTATCAACTGTGTTTTCAGCAATTGTTATAGGAGGAGATACGGGATGGCAGCTGAACCAAATGAACCCAAAACCGGAAAAATAAAACCTCGTACATTAGCCACCATTCTATCCATTATTCCTGGATTGGGACAAATGTATAATCGACGTTTTTTGAAGGGTTTTATTTTCTTAATCGTTACTATTGCATTCTTAGTTTCAACTTGGAATTATATTGATATTGGAATTTGGGGGCTTTTCACCCTTGGTACCGTACCACGTGAACATCATTCTATCCAGTTACTCATTCAAGGATTAATATCATTAATTGTCCTTGCATTTGGAATAGGGATATACGTTTATAATTTTATGGACGCTCGTTCTGATGCTATAGCAAGAGAAGTAAATCGCCCTAAACCTACATTATTACAAGGTGTAAAGAGTTTTTACAATAATGGTTTTCCGTATTTCATGATTTTACCAGGCTTATTAATGTTATTATTTATTGTCGTGGTGCCATTATTGTTCATGCTTGCTTTAGCTTTTACGGACTATAACCAATATAATGCGCCACCACGAAATTTATTGAACTGGGTAGGTTTTAACAACTTTGTTGATTTAGTTAATATCGGTATTTGGAAAGATACATTTCTAAGTGTTTTTAGTTGGACAATTGTCTGGACGGTTGTCGCCACAACATTACAAATTGTCTTGGGGTTATTTTTAGCTTTATTAGTAAATGATCCGCGAATAAGATTTAAACGAGCGATTCGAACGGTATTAATCTTGCCTTGGGCAGTTCCCGCATTTGTTTCCATTTTAATTTTTTCAGCATTATTTAATCCTACTTTTGGAGCGATTAACCGGGATATATTGAGTCACTTTAATTTAATGTTGCCTTGGTTATCTGACCCGTTTTGGACGAAGGTTGCGTTAATTATGATTCAGACATGGTTGGGATTTCCCTTTGTTTTTGCATTATTTACTGGTGTGTTACAAAGCGTTCCTCGAGATATGTATGAAGCTGCCGATGTTGATGGAGGTACACGTTGGCAAAAATTGCGCTATATTACCTTACCACACTTATTGTTTGCAACAGCGCCATTGTTAATTATGCAATACGCAGGAAATTTCAATAATTTTAATATCATTTATTTGTTTAATGAGGGTAACCCTGCTGTCCGGGGACAGAATGCTGGTGGAACCGATATCTTGATTTCTTGGGTTTATAAACTAACTTTTGAATCCAATAATTATAATATGGCTGCTGCAATTACAATAATTATGGGATTAATTGTTTCCATATTTGCCTTTTTCCAATTTAGGAAGACAGCTGCGTTTAAAGAGGAGGGACGTTACTAATGGCTATGTCACGTAGGAAAAAATCGAAAATCGAAGTAACGTTTATCTATATCTTTTTGTTACTGATGTTTATTGTTATTGCATATCCGTTATTTTGGGCACTTATGATGAGCCTAAATCCAGGGTCCAACATGATGGTGACGGAATTAATCCCTAAGAATCCAACTTTAGAGCATTATAAGTGGTTATTTACTGATCCAGATAGTAATTATTTAATCTGGTATAAGAATAGCCTCTTTGTGGCGATCGTCAATTCAATTGGGTCAGTCATTATCACTTCACTGATTGCCTATGCATTTTCTCGCTATAAATTTGTTGGGAGAAAATATGGTTTGTATATGTTCTTGTTATTACAAATGTTCCCGGCATTAATGGGGATGGTAGCATTATATATTTTATTAAACACGATTGGCTTAACCGACTCACTGTATGGTCTAATGTTGATTTATCTTGGTGGCCAAATTCCTTTTAATGCATGGTTAGTAAAAGGATATTTTGATACGATTCCTAGAGAACTTGATGAAGCTGCGAAGATAGATGGAGCCGGTCATTTAAAAATATTTTGGACGATCATGTTACCATTAGCAAAACCGATTTTAGCAGTAGTAGCATTGTTTAACTTTATGGCACCATTTATGGATTTTTTATTACCACGAATTGTTTTAACCAGTCCGGAAAAATATACATTAGCACTGGGACTTTACAGTTTTATTAATGACCAGTTCTCTACGAATTTCACGAAGTTTGCAGCGGGATCTATCTTAATTGCTGTACCGATTGCTCTTGTATTTTTGTTATTACAACGTTATTTAATTTCTGGATTAACTTCAGGTGCTACGAAAGGTTAATGTGAATTAGAAATATGAACCAACAGGAGGCAATATCATGCTTGAAGACACTAGTTTTGCTATTCATCCTGGCAAAAAAACCAGCAATGAAGCTATCAAATACGTAGATATTGGAAAGGTAATCGAGTATAAAACAACGGAACAAAACTATCAGTTTATTAGTGAGCATGGATATGTAACGATTAGCTTTTTTAGTGATTCGATTGTTCGTATCGTTATGAATCCATGGAAAACGCCAGATTTAACTCTTTCACAAACGGTAGTTGCTGATCCGAAAAAACTAAAAATAAACGAACAGGAAACGAATGAAGCAATTATCCTGCAAACAACGAAGATGGAACTTGTTGTAAGAAAACAGCCGCTTCGGATTACCATTAAGGATGTAGCAGGTCATGTACTCGTAAATGAATCAGAGCGTGGTATGGCTTATCGGGAAAACGGCGAAGTGATTGTGTTTAAAGATAAAGATGAACAAGATCATTTCTATGGATTTGGGGAGAAAAGTGGATATTTAGATAAATGTGGTGAAAAATATGAAATGTGGAATACGGATGTGTATGCGCCGCATAATCCCGAGACAGATCCATTGTATCAATCGATTCCATATTTTATGACATTGCGTGATGGAAGAGCACATGGAGTATTTTTTGATAACACGTTTAAAACGACTTTTGATCTAAAAAGCTATGAAAGTACTTATTCATTTCATGCAGAAGGTGGACAGCTAGACTATTATGTAATGACCGGCCCAGAACCAAAATCTGTGTTGGAGCAATATACATTTCTAACAGGGCGCATGCCACTACCAGCTAAATGGGCAATCGGGTACCATCAATCGAGGTATAGCTATGAATCAGATGAAGAAGTTAGAGCATTAGCAAAAAACTTTGTAGAACGCGATATTCCAGTCGATGTCATTCATTTAGATATTCATTATATGGATGAATATCGAGTGTTTACTTTTGATAAAAATCGCTTTCCAAATCTGGAACAGCTGATTATAGATTTACGTGAAATGGGAATTCGAATTGTTCCAATTGTAGATCCTGGTGTGAAAAAAGATCCGGAATATTCGATATACCAAGAAGGTGTGTGGCAAGATAATTTCTGTAAATATATTGAAGGAACTATTTATTATGGAGAGGTTTGGCCGGGTGTAAGTGCCTTCCCTGATTTTACAGAGGAACGTGTACGCAAATGGTGGGGAGAACAGCATGCTTACTATACAAACATGGGTGTTGAAGGTATCTGGAATGATATGAATGAGCCGGCTGTCTTTAATGAAACAAAAACAATGGATACATCGGTAATGCATCGGAATGATGGAAGACCAGCAACTCATCGTGAGCTTCATAATGTGTACGGATATTTAATGGGAAAAGCTACGTATGAAGGAATGAAAAGTCATCTAAAAGGTAAACGCCCATTTTTGCTTACCCGTTCCGGTTATGCAGGTATACAGCGTTATGCAGCTGTGTGGACTGGCGATAATCGTAGCTTCTGGGAGCATCTGCAGATGAGTTTGCCAATGGTCATGAATTTGGGCTTATCTGGTATCGCATTTACGGGTCCTGATGTTGGGGGCTTTGCTCACGATACAAATCCGGAACTTCTGGTACGCTGGATGCAAATTGGTGCATTTACACCATATTTTCGTAATCACTCTGCAATCGGAACACGTTATCAGGAACCATGGATGTTTGGTGAAAAATATGAATCCATTCTAAAAAAATATATTCAAATGCGTTATGAATGGATGCCGCAATTATATTTGCTGTTTTATCAAGCAAGCGGGCAAGGGCTTCCGGTTATGCGACCATTATTGATGGAGTATCCAGATGACCAAAAAACGTATCGTTTAAATGATCAAGTAATGATTGGTGATAACGTCATCGTAGCACCTATTCTAGCGCCATCTGTAACGGATCGTGTCGTTTATCTCCCAGAGGGAAGTTGGGTTGATTTTGTTACGGAACGAGAGTATGAAGGTAATCAAGTGCATATGGTTCATGCCGAACTTGATGAACTTCCAATTTTCATTCGAAAAGGGACAGCGATCATGCAAGGGCAATTTGTATCCAATACAGAAAAGCAAGGAAAAGATCTTTGGATGTATGTGTATGCCAGTCAATCGAATGAAGAATATCGTTTCACTTTTTATGATGATGATGGAGAAACATTTAGCTACGAGGATGGCGAATACTTGAAGCTAGACGTGCAGATTATATCATCAACCAAAAAAGTTGAAATTGATATCATAGTTAAAGAAGGCACATATCAGCCGAAATATAATGAAATAAAAGTAAAAGTAATTGGTCTAACTGATGAACAAAATGTTATAATAAACGGTGTAGAGCGTTCGAATCATTCTAGTATAACGATTTAAAATTACGTAGCGTAGAGGGTGAGATAGATAATGGTAACAATTAAAGATGTAGCAAAGGCAACAGGTGTTTCACCTTCTACTGTTTCCAGAGTGATTGCAGATAATCCGCGTATTAGTGCCGAAACGAAAAAGAAGGTAAGAAAAGCAATGAAAGAATTAGGGTATCATCCTAATATCAATGCGAGGAACCTGGTTGCTAAATATACAAAAGCAATTGGGGTAGTCATGCCTTCCTCTGCCGATAAATCATTACAAAACCCATTTTTTCCTGAAGTATTGCGCGGCATTGGCTCTATTACTCATAAAATGCAATATTCCATGACTTTATCCAGTGGAGAAACAGAGGATGAGATTTTTGCCGAAGTGGAACGAATGGTTTACGGCAGTTATGTAGACGGTATTATTTTATTATATTCACGAGTGAATGATCGAATCGCGAACTTTTTACGAGAAAAGGGCTTCCCATTTGTTATGGTTGGGAAACCTTCAGAATATATTAATGAAATAACGCATGTTGACAATGATAACTTCAGTGCTGGAAAAGAAATTACAACGTATTTAATTCAAGAAGGTCATAAGCGGATTGCCTTTATTGGTGGTTCAAGAGATTTAGTGGTGACAATGGATCGAGAAAATGGCTATGAAGCAGCTTTAAAAGAAGCAGGTCTTCCTATTTCAAGCTCGTATAGTATTCATGCTGAGTTCCTCGAATCTGGTGGAAGAAAAGCAGTAGAAGAATTGTTAAAGCTGAAGCAACCACCTACTGGAATTGTGGTTAGCGATGATTTAATGAGTTTAGGTGTGCTAAGTACGCTTGAAGAGTTAGGATTTCATGTTCCAGAAGATGTTTCATTGGTAAGCTTTAACAATGTTTACTTATCTGAAATTACGAACCCGGCTTTAACCACAGTCGATATTCAAATTTATCAACTCGGTGCTCAATCAGCAAAAGCGTTAATTGAAAAAACACAATCGAAAGCTGAACCGGATAAACGAATTATTATTCCATACAAAATCGTGTATAGGGATTCAGTTGCAAAAGGCTAAGAAGAACTAAAAGGTGGTGAAAAAAATACCACTTTTAGTTCTTTTTTTGTTGCTTAGGAAATTTATCTTTTTTCATTGGGGTTAATTTTTTGAAAAGTAGCTTCGTCGTCTAGCTCGAGCGATCGTTTTGTTAGCTAACATCATCTTACAGTGATATGGGATAACTGAAGGGAGAAACAAGCTTTACGAAGAAATTCGATGTATCATTTTTAAACTGCTTTTTAAATAAAAACTGTTACGTATAAATTTTCAGATCAACCACCTAGGATTTTCTAATCATTTCATCTATATAAAGTTGCACGACACTAAGTAATTATAAAATATTGACTGGCAATAGTTGTTACTTTTTTATACTGATGAAAACAGCAACAATAGCATTTTTTACTAGATACTTCATAATCATTCCTTCCATGTATCCACTAATACTCTGACCCAATTTTTGTAGGCAATCTTTGTTAACTCCTCATTGGTAAAACCGTAAGTTTTTAATTGATTCATAAGCTTTGGCAGTCCGGTAACATCCTTTATACTGTCTGGAACCGTTGTGCCGTCAAAGTCGGAACCTAAAGCAACATGGTCAACTCCAAAATTTTCAGCAATATAAACAATATGTTGGATAATTGTATCTAATGATATATTCGTTTCAAATTTTCCATCTGCTCGCAACATATTGACAGCAAAATTAATTCCTACTACTCCATTACTTGCTTTGATTGCTGCTAATTGATTGTCGGTCAGATTACGGGAAATTGGGCAAATAGTGTGCACATTAGAATGTGTTGCTACAATCGGAGCTTCACTAATTTTTACAACATCCCAGAAGCCTTTCTCATTTAAATGAGTCGTATCGATCATAATTCCTAATCGATTACACTGTTTAACTAAATTTTTCCCATCATCGGTTAATCCATTTCCGATATCGGGTGACGATGGATAACGAAAAGGAACCCCTTCCCCATATTGATTGGGGCGACTCCAAACAATCCCTAATGAACGTAAGCCAGCTTGATAAAGAATATGAAGTGCATCAAAATTAGTATCAATTGCTTCAGCACCTTCTATATGAAAAATAGCTGCAAGAATTTGATTATTTAAGCAATCGATTAATTGATCGATATTTTTTATCACTTTAAATCCACCATTTGACTCGGATTCAAGTTTGAACAGTATAGCTGCTAATGCATTTGTATAGTTTAAAGCAGTTGGTTGATCGATTGGTGGAGGAAGAGGGATATCATAACCGCTTTCGGTAAGATATTGCGCAGATTCCATATGGTAATTTTTGTTTGGTGTAAAAGCGGCAAAAAATCCACCCCCAAAATTTCCTTTTTTTGCACGGGGAAAGTCAATATGTCCCCACTCGGTTTCATTAAAAAATTCTAATTCATGATTAGCAGAAGTATGTAGTTTTAATAAAGTATCATTATGACCATCGAATATAGGAATATTCTCCACTTTTTATTCTCCTTTACTGCCAAAAGGCATTTTTGGGTTGTTAGGTAGTTCCCGTTTCCAATAAAACGTAATACAAATTGAAATGGTTAACAAAGGAATTAGTTACTAGAAACAGCTTATCATAAAAAGTAGTAAATTTTCTGTTTAAATATAAATTTAGATGTCATATGTAAAGAAATAGCTGTTTTTCCCTTCTCCCTAATCTAAGTGCTCACCTAATTTTAGCTTGAAAAATCCGGTAGGGAGCCAACATACAGCCTTTTATAGAAGCTTTACTTAACAACAACAATTTGATAACAGTTATACCAAAAAATATTTAAAAAATATGAATTTTTTCACTTCCCAAGATTGGAGATGAGTCGGAAAAATTTGAAAAGGGAATGAGTGGGTACTATCAGGCGCAACCGAATACCTTATATATAACATATATAGTTTTTAAGCTTTGACAGGAAAGATATCGATAAAATACCGACAAATGCATTACAAAAGCTGGGCTTGTTTACTTAGTTTTCCTATGCTTATTTATACCTACACTTGATTGGTAAAATCCTTCAAAATGCACTTGTTGACCTTTGTTTTATTTTGCTAAGCTAACTGTAGCCTACTTTGAATTTCATTTTTATTTCTTTTATTGCAGTCTTACATTATCAATTTTAAGTATGGTGTGAAATTAATCGATGTTCTGTTAGACCGATATTTTGAAAAGCTGATTATTTTTAAACGGGTGCATTGTTTTTTTAATCATCTTCTATTTATTATTATTGCTCATATCCATTATGGAAAAGTGAGAGAAAATAAGTGGTCAGTTTATATTTGCAGGGGTGGAAGAAAACTTTCTTGGATAAAAGCTCGTTTATATAAAGGAGCAAGTTTTCTTTTAAGATGAACAGTTGAAAAGGGGGAAAAAGATTGACCAAAGAAAAGATGGAGGATCTGTTACATATGATTACCGGTATGATGGATGAATTGGAAGACATACGGGTAAACAGTCGTAAAGTAGATGACGATTATGATGAATTGGAGCAACGTATCCAATTTATGAAAGTAAACATAGATGGGCTGGAGCGGGATTTACATTATATAAACAGACGGGCTTCAGTTGCAAATGGACAAGGGCTTAATTAAAATCACTAAAGATTATTTTTACAGCGTGCAAATGCAGGCTTATTTTTTTTACTTAAAAGTCCAGATAAGAGTTTTGGTAATGTCAATAAAGCAGATACAGTTGTTTTAATATCGTAAAACGTTTTAGGTTTTAAAGGGAAGCCTGACAAAAATGTCAATTTAGTTTACAAATTGATATAAGGCTTGTGGATATGAACCAAAACATATTACAATGACATTAAATTCGTATTTGTAAGGTGATATTTGTGCAAATGCAATCATTAAAAAAAGTACTAGAAGCAAGCTTTTAACAGCTGAGAATCTGAGATATTGCTCCTATTAATAGCGAGCTACAGAAGATATTCATAAAGCATATGGATTATCTGCTGTGGCATTCGGAGTTTTTCATGCGCGTCATCCCTGCTGGAAGGTTAAAGTAACTCGAACGGTTGAACATCCTTCTTTGAATCAGCTAGTTTAAGCAATGAAACAAGTAAAGAAAGCGGGTTATCAGGAAGCATTAGTCAAAGAATTGCTTAAAGATATCTGCTTAAAAGTTAATCAATAAAATAGATTTTCGAGTAGAATAAGAGCTGGATTTGCTATTTTGTTATAGGGATAATAATATTTTTTAGTTGCTTCAAGCCCAGTTAAAATTGAAATATGTTTACTTGTTAGTAATATTTTGAAAGTGGTATACTAAGCATAATCTGTAGTAAATAAAGGAGGAGAGGTGTATGAGCCAAGTAACATTACAGGATATATTTCAGGCTATAATGGAATTGTCCAGTGATGTGAAAGAACTCAGCTTGAAAGTTGATAAATTAGAAGCAAGGATAGGAAAGTTAGAGGAAAAAATAGATAGATTAGAGGCTAGAGTCGACAAGCTAGAAATGAGAGTAGGAAAGCTAGAAGAAAAAGTCGATAAGCTAGAAATGAGAGTAGGAAAGCTAGAAGAAAAAGTCGATAAGTTAGAAATAAGAGTAGGAAAGCTAGAAGTAAATTCAGATGGAATGGAAAAGCGGATTAGTATTATGGAGCGCAAAATTGATTCCTTAGAAACAACAATTCAAGAAATGAAAGGAGAATTAAAGGAAGATATACGCAAAGTAGATAAGAAGTTTATGATCCTATGTGGAGATATAGTGGAGACAAGAGCAGAGGTCGCATTGTTAAAAAGTTAGAAGCGTGCAGATTGCAGGCTTATTTTTTTCGTATTAAAAAGAATATCGATTTTATGAACATCGTAAAATGTAGTGAAACTAATTGAACAATTTGTATTGCTAAATCAGTTTTAAAATTAAGATGATGAAAAAATTGTAATATCCAGGAATCAAAGCAGTATAAGGAAAAGAAGAACGACCACTTATTCGTGATCGCTCTATTTATAAATTGTAAAAGTAAAAATCAATTACGAAAGCTTTTTTTAAATTAATAGACCATAAAAATGCGAACTTTAATAAAAGAATAAACTTTGGTGGATTATAATCTAATAATCGTATTCATCCATGTTAACTATATGGATATTGCCTTGCTTGATGTTGAATACTTATCCATTTTATAGTAGTAAAGGCATCCAAACTCCATTCACCGTTTAACCTGCCAATCCCGGAATTTTTGACACCTCCGAATGCAACATGTGGTTCATCATTAATTGTTGTATCGTTGATATGGACCATACCTGTATCTAATTGTTTAGCAAGCTGAGCTCCACGTTCCACATCCTTTGTATGAATAGCACCACTAAGTCCGTATGAGCTGTTATTTGCATATTCAATCACTTCTTTTTCATTAGAAACTTTTAAAATAGAAATGACTGGTGCAAACACTTCCTCTTGTGCTATCTTCATATCTGGGGTAACTTCAGTGAACACAACTGGTTCTACTATATTACCGGTGATGTTGCCTTTTATAATTGGGTTTGCCCCTTCACGAATTCCTTTCTCAATTAAGACTCTTGTTACTTTTACTTGCTGCTCATTAATTAATGGTCCGATAATCGTGTTAGGGTTTTTTGGATCGCCGCATGTTAGTGTAGCAACCTTCGCAATATACTTCTCAACAAATTCTTCATAAATAGCTTCATGAACGATTAATCGATTAGCTGACATACAAATTTGCCCTTGATGTGTAAAACGGCTAAATACAGCAGCACTTACTGCCAATTCTAAATCTGCATCTTCTAGAACAATGAGCGCACTGTTACCACCTAATTCTAAGTGAACTTGCTTTAGGTTTTTTCCGGCTACTGCACCAATATGCTTGCCAATTTTTGTAGAACCTGTAAACGAAATTGCTCTAGGGATAGGGTGCTCGATAAATAAATCACCAATTTCCGAAATTTCTGTTGTAATTACATTAAGTAATCCTTTTGGTAAACCAGCGCTCTCGAAGATTTTTGCAATCATCGTTCCGCCTGTAATTGATGTGTGTTCATGTGGCTTTAAGACGACACCATTCCCTGTAGCAAGAGCTGTAGCAACAGATTTCATTGATAGAAAGAATGGAAAGTTGAAAGGACTAATTACACCAACAACCCCGATTGGAACACGATATACCCGGTTTTCTTTATGATCGATAGGGGATGTCAATATCTTACCTTCCATTCGAAATGGGAAGGTGGATGCTTCTTTAATAAGATTGATAACTAAACCAATTTCAAATTCAGCTTTTAATCTAGTACCACCTATTTCTTCTATAATAATATCTACAATAGCTGCATGATTTTCTTCAATATATTGTACTGCTTTTTCAAATACTTCTCGTTGAATTACTGGGTTTGTTTGAGACCATTTGAGTTGAGCCATAGCTGCTGCGTGGTAAGCTTTATCCAAATCTTCCTTGCTCGCTGCTTTGTAAGTGGCAATCAGCTCTCCACAATAAGGGTTTCTATTTTCCATGGAAAGTGATGAGATTCCTTCACGCCACTCTCCATTAATATATTGACTCGGTAAATTTTTAAATGTCATTTTACTCGCTCCTATATTATAAAGTCCGCCATGTATGTTTTGTATTCACCATCTGATATATTATTCATTCTTAAGTGCTAAGTTTTCATGAGCTAGTTGGGAAAGTGAATGAATATTACTATTAATCTCTTGTACTGTTGCAGTAAGTTCTTCAATAGCAGCAGATTGACTGTCTGATTCTGCATTGACCTCTTGAATGTACGTATCTAAAGTAGAAATAACTTCTTTAATTTTGTTCGAAATCGTATGAATATCTGATACTTGTTCTTTAGAATGATTCGCCATTTTTCTAATTTCATCCGCAACGACAGAAAAGCCTCTACCATGTTCGCCTGCCCTTGCTGATTCAATCGCTGCATTAAGTCCTAATAAGTTACTTTGATCGGCAATTCCTTTAACAACGTCTGATACTTCTTCAATCGTACCTACTTGTTTTGTAACGTTAGTAGCTTTCTCAGATATTAACGACATATGATTAGCTAAATCTGTCATAGACTCCGCCATGTCCTGAATGGTGTTTGTTACTTCATTAAAAACAGTTGAGAGGTTTTCAGCTATTTCTGCTAATTGATTTGCTTTATCAACGCTATAGCCCACTCCTACTCCACCAATCACATTGCCTGCTTCATCATGTAAAGGAATCGCTCGAGCAATTATATTAACACCAAATAATTCGGCTGGCACCAGGGCTGCTTGATTTTTATTTTGTTGAATGGCATTTGTAACAATATCTCCCTTTACTAAAGGGTCACCTGGCTTCACATTTAAGGAAAATGTCTTCGCCGGGAAGTTTGTGATCAGTTTCTCGGTATCATAAATACCAATCGTAATATCTTCATTAATGAGATCTTGTAAAAATGGACCGACTGAAATAAATGATCGAATTAAGGGATGAAATTCAACTTCTGTAATTGCTGGCTGATTCATGTTTCTCTCTCCTATCTATTTTTATCTCGCATCTAAGATCCTTATATCCAAGCATGAATACGAGGAAGTTCAAAGGGGGAGACAATAGCACTCACATACCCGGCTCGTTCAAGTGCCTTTAGGTCATACCCTTGCGGTACTAACATTCAGTAGGACATGGAATGAAGTTTCCCTCTATTGCTTAGGCAGTTCAAGGTAAATGGACCATGTTTTTAAATAATAAAGAGATGTGTAATTTTACTTTGTTGCAAAAAGAACAAAAACGTATGGTTTAAATAAGAAAAAGCTTGCTTCTACTAGTATCGGTATAAAACAATCAGATATTAATATTTTAAGCAGAGTGCTTATTGACATTGGTATACAAATAAGACTTTAATACTAATAATCGGATAATAAATAGAACTTTATGCTTATAAAAAATAGTTTATTTTATATTTCAGGCTTTATATATTTTAGTGACTTGCCGATAGAAAAAATATGCGGAATTGGTATTTGTATTCTTACTAAGATAAAAAACGATTCAATTTAAAAGCAAGTATAGGCTTTAGTTAACCCATAGAAAGGAAGAATATGAGCGTTGTTTTGTTTAAAAGGGACACATAACATAGAGAGAACTGAATACATGGATCAAACAAGTGTGGAATAGGAGGAAGGCAGCTTGGATAAGACTTCAATTATTGGAATTATTTTAGGAATTATTGCTGTAGGGGTAGGAATGGTTTTAAAAGGAGTACACTTGGGCGCATTAATTAATCCAGCAGCGATTTTAATTATTTTTGTTGGGACTGCTGCATCTGTATGTATTGCATTCCCAATCAGTACGATCAAAAAAGTTCCTTCATTGCTTAAAATAGTCTTTTCTGATGATCAACAAACGGATTATCAAGAAGTAGTACTAATGTTTACGAAATTGGCAGAGCAAACAAGAAAAGAAGGCATCTTATCATTGGAGAAGCAATTACGGGAGACAAAAGATCCTTTTTTACGTTCAGGATTGCAATTTGTTGTTGATGGTCAATCTCCTGAATTTATCCGCGAAGTGATGTTGGAAAAAATTGATGCAATGGAAGAAAGGCATGAGGAAGGAGTCGCTGTTTTTTCCCAAGCAGGAACTTATGCACCTACATTAGGTGTTCTTGGTGCGGTTATCGGGTTAATCGCTGCACTAGGTGATATGCAAGATATGGAGGTACTTGGACATGCAATTTCAGCCGCATTTATGGCTACACTAATGGGGATTTTTTCCGGATATGTATTGTGGCATCCGTTTGCTAATAAGTTACGTGAAAAATCAAAACGAGAAGTGCGAATGAAAGAAATCATGGTGGAAGGATTGTTATCTATTACAGCCGGAAACTCAGCAATGGTAGTTAAGGATAAGCTTGGATCTTATTTATCAACAAAAGAATTTCATGCATTAAAAGGAGAGGAGGAAGATGCGTAAAAACAAACAAAAAAAATCACATCATGTGAATGAGTCATGGCTCTTACCATATTCAGATTTATTAACACTTCTACTCGCTTTATTTATTGTTTTATTTGCTATGAGTAAAGTAGATTCTCAAAAATATAAAGAACTGGCGCAAGTGTTTCAGGGTGAGTTTTCCGGTGGTGAAGGAATCTTAGAAAATAGTCCTTCTTTACAGGACTTGCCTGCAGCGGATAATAATGAGGAAAAGGATCAAAAAAAGGAAAGAACGAAAGGTGAGCAGGAATTAGAAGAGCTTGAAGCCATTCAGAAACAAATCGATGCATATATTATGGAAGAAGGCTTAGACAATACGCTACAGACAAAATTACAGGATGAAGGACTCTTAATAACAATTCTTAATAACATTTCCTTTGATTCTGGTAGCGCTAGGGTGACAAAGGAAGGAAAAAGGATTGCTGAGAAAGTATCGGACTTTTTGTCTACTGATCCGCCTCGTGAAGTAGTTATAAGTGGTCATACGGATGATCAGCCAATTAATTATTCAGGGTTCTCCTCTAATTGGGAGCTTAGTGTAACTCGTGCAGTCAATTTTATGCAATTGTTACTTAATAATGACGAGCTAGATCCTACGAAATTTAGTGCAAAGGGATACGGGGAGCATCGTCCTGCTGTTCCAAATACGAATGAAGCAAATCGAGAAAAAAATCGACGGGTCGAAGTACTTATTTTGCCCAATTACAAAATTAAACCCGAAAAATAAAGTAATGAATAAACCACTCAAATTAGGGGGAACTTATCATGCACAAGTTGTTTGCTGCCAGAAGTATTAAAATGAAATTGATTTTTTCATTTTCTGTCATTATTGCATTAGTTCTGTTATTAGGCATTACCAATATTATCGGAATTTATAACAGCAATAAAAATACCGAAGAAATTATCAATAAGGACATGCAATTATTAGTAGCTCAGGAAAAGATGGCGATAAATACTGCAGAACGGACAGGTTTTCTTAGAGGATATTTATTGTATGATGATGAAAAATATAAACAATCATTTCAAGATACAGTTGAGGAAACGACTGAACTGGAAAAATTTATTCTTAAACATAATAAGTCGCAAAAGGTAAAAGATTTAATGGATAAAAAAGTAGAGTGGGGGCATCTGACAAATAAGTTTTTTAAGGAATATGAGAAAGGTAATAAAGCTGAAGCGAGAAGGATTATGGAAAAAGAAATGCAACCAATTGGTATCGAACTAATTGATGGGTTCAAGGAATTGGCTCAATTAAGAGAAGATAGTATTACCGAGAAAGGGAAGTCTGTAATCGATATAGGTAATACGATTTTAACTATTGCAGCAATTTTGATGGCGGTTGTAGTTGTGTTAGGCATTGTTATAGCATATATGACAGCAATTGCGATTGCAAAGCCATTGCATCGAGTGAAGGAACGGATGAATCAAATTGCTAATGGTGATTTAAGCGGGGAACCATTACAAGTAAAAGGAAAAGATGAGATTGCTCAATTAATGACAGCTACAAACATAATGAATGAACAATTAAAAGAATTGCTAAATCGAATTAAGGATGTAGCTGGAACTGTCAATGACCAAAGTCGTGTATTAACCCAAGCTGCCAATGAAGTGCAACAAGGTACAGAGCAGGTTGCTGCTACAATGGAAGAACTAGCTTCAGGTGCAGAAAACCAGGCAAATCATGCAGGAAGTTTGTCTAGTATGATGAATGATTTGAATACTACGATTCAAGAAGTAGACCATAGTAGTGATAGCATAAAAACATTTTCTAATGATGTGTTACAACAAACCCAATCCGGATTTGATACTATGGAATCGACAAATGAACAAATGAAAAAAATTGACCAAATTGTTAAAGATTCTGTTCAAGGCGTACAGAGTCTTGATGTCAAAACGCAAGAAATATCAAAATTAGTAACTGTGATTGGCGAAATTGCGGAGCAGACAAATCTGCTTGCATTAAATGCAGCTATTGAAGCAGCAAGAGCTGGAGAACATGGAAAAGGTTTTGCGGTTGTTGCAGATGAAGTACGAAAGTTAGCAGAACAGGTTTCGGAGTCATTAAGTGAGATCACTAATGTAGTTAATACAATTCAAAAAGAATCGGATCAAGTTACTGTTGCGCTTCAGGAAGGTTACGGAGAAGTATCTGCAGGATCAGAGCAAATGACAAAGACAAAAGATACATTTAAAACAATATATGATGCAGTAAATGCTATGACGGATAACATTTCTACTGTTAAGAGTCATGTTGATCGAGTTACTGAAAATAGTAAAGAAATGAATGGTTCTGTTGGAGAAATAGCTGCAATTTCCGAAGAATCAGCTGCTGGAATTGAACAGACTTCTGCCGCCACACAACAAACTAGCAGTTCTATGGAGCAGGTTACTGCAAATGCAGAGCAACTTTCAGGTCTAGCAAATGAGTTAACGACACTAATTAAACGATTTTCATTATAGTGACGATTAAGGATAAATGGGGATAGCACAATTTTTAAAAAAATGCATGTTCTTGGTTTAGGTAAAAAGGTATAAAATTCATACAATGAGTGTAAGGAGCAATATAGTTTAGCATAAGTTCTTATAGCCACATGTTAAGTTGAAAATAAGATTCCCTAAACGGGTTGGGACATAAGCAAATACTAAATATCACAAACCGAACAATTCATTTATAATTGTTCGGTTTGTTTGTGTTTAGAAAGAATTGGCTTGGCGCCAAGTCTTTAGCGAAAGCCATAGTTTTTCTTATACGATAAAGTGAAACTTCATTCAGTAGGAGTTTTCTTCCATCTCCTACTGAATGTTAGTACCACAAGGGTATGACCTAAGGTCCTTGAACGAATCGGGCATTTAGGTGCCGTCTTCTCCCACTTAGACCCTTTTGTATCAACTCCAAGATTTTGAAGTGAGAGTCTTACGGCACCTTACATGCGGGATAAACCATAAAAATTTTATACTTTCTATAGTGTAAAAAATTCCTATCCTCGCTACGTCAACATATTTGCTTTCCACAGGTCTCCTCAGCTTCCTCGGAAAGCAAAGATCGCTTTCCTGTAGGATCTTCAGCTCGAGCTATTCCCGAGAGGAGTCTACATATGTGGACTCCGCTAAAAACTTGCGTATACTCAAGGACGATTTATTGTTCGTTTTTTAAAGTACCTATAGCTCTTGTTCTTTGAATGTAAAGAATTCTGTGAAACATCGTTTAAACATGGAGAATGAGTGATAAATACAACTTAAAAAAGAATTTGTGCTAGGCTAGTCCTGTTGTCTTTATATTCAAGCAAGGACATGAAATACATTTCGGTTTTATGGAATTAAATTACAAATTACTTAATTGAAAAATTCGAATGGTTCCGGCTACTCTTCATACCTGTTTTAAATAAAAAGTATATAACTTACTACAGTATGTACTGACAAATTTTGATAAAACTAGTCAACTATTTTTCTAGAAAATACTTTGACCGAGAGGATAGAATGGGTTATAATTAACAGTCGTATTAAGAAAAATTAATAGTAAATTAAAATGTACTTAAAATAACGAATATGACTTTAAAATTAGAGGTGAACAAAGTGAAGAAATTATTATCTACAAAACTAGGATTCTTCGCGGTAGCACTTGTGCTTTTCTGGATAAAAACATATTTAATATATAAATTTGAATTCAGTCTAGGAGAAAGTGGAGTGATGCAGGAATTCTTATTATTTTTTAATCCACTAAACTCAGGGTTGATTTTCCTAGGATTAGCTTTATTTGCTAAAGGTAGAAAAGCAGGAATCTGGATTATTATCATTGATGCGGTTCTAAGCTTTATTTTATATGCTAATGTCGTATTCTACCGTTTCAATAGTGACTTCATTACGATTCCTACATTGTTGCAAACAGATAACTTTGGCAGCATCGGGGGAAGTATTGCTGATTTAGCGCAAATGAGTGATTTGCTTTATACGGTAGATATTATTTTCTTGACCATTTTATTTATTTTTGTACGTAAAAATTGGTCGGTAGAACGAATGCAATTACGGAAGCCGTTCCTCGTTATTTCAGCTGGCGTTTTGGCTTTTACTATTAATCTAGGACTAGCTGAAGCAGATCGGCCACAATTATTAGAACGTACCTTTGACAGGAACTATCTAGTAAAATATTTAGGGGCATTTAACTTTACAATTTATGATGCAATTCAAAGTGCAAAGACATCAACAAGACGTGTTCTTGCTGATAGTAATGATATTACGAAAGTAGAAAATTATACGAAAGCTAAATATGCTGAACCAAACCAGAAGTATTTTGGTAAAGGGAAAGAAAAGAATATTATAAAGATTCATTTGGAGTCTTTCCAATCTTTCTTAATTAATTATGAGTTGCATGGCGAAGAAGTAACACCGTTTTTGAATTCACTTGTCAATGATCAGAAAAAAGGATTCACTTATTTTGATAACTTTTTTCAACAAACAGAACAAGGAAAAACTGCAGATGCCGAGTTAATCCTGGACACTTCCTTGTATGGATTGCCTCAAGGAGCTGCGTTTGTAACGAAGGGAAATAATACGTATCAAGCACTTCCAGCGATTCTTGATCAAAAGCAAAATTACACAAGTGCTGTGTTCCATGGTGATGGTAAGTCATTTTGGAACCGTGATGAGGTATATAAGCATTTAGGTATAAATGAGTTTTACCACGAAGATTTTTATGATATGAGTGAAGAAAATGTTATTAACTATGGCTTAAAGGATAAACCATTCTTTGAACAATCCATACCTTATTTAGAAGATATGGAGCAGCCATTTTATGCACATATGATGACACTAACACACCATCATCCATATTTGATTGACGAAGAAGATGCAACCATTGAACCTGCTGAGACGGGTGATGGATCTGTGGATCGTTATTTTCAAACAGCGCGTTATTTGGATGAATCGCTAGAGCAGTTCTTTAATGATTTAAAGGAAAAAGGTCTTTATGATGACTCCATTATTATGATTTATGGTGATCATTATGGTATTTCTAATAATCATAACCGAGCAATGGAAGAAATTATTGGTGAAGAAATTACGCCATTGAAAAATGCAGAATTACAGCGAGTACCATTTATGATTCGAATACCAGGTGTTAAAAGTGAAGGAACCAATCACACATATGCTGGGCAAGTTGATGTTATGCCAACGCTATTGCATATTTTAGGTGTTGATGCGCAAGACTATATTCAATTTGGAACAGATATGTTCTCCAAAGAACATAAAGAGTATGTTCCTTTCCGAAATGGGAACTTTATGACTCCGGAGTATAGCTTTGTGGATGGAAATTATTATGATAACGAAACAAAAGAAGTAATTAAAAAACCTACTGATGAAATGAAAAAGATGCACGATACGGTTATGAAAGAATTAAAGCTATCTGATGAAGTTTTATACGGCGATTTATTACGTTTCTATACACCTAATAAAGATTGGAAGCCTATAGATCCTGATGACTATTTCTATGGTGGACCAGCAGGCAAAGGCAAAAAAAATGATGATTCAAAAGTTAAATAAGTAGCAAGAAAAAACCGTCTGCAATAATTTGCGGGCGGTTTTTTCTTGCATAGGAAATTATATCAGTTTCTGCAAGGTGGATAGTTTGTTTAAGAGTAACTTCGTCTTGTTTAGCTCAAGTGCTTGTGCTGCTAGCAAACTTTGCTCTGATCAGTCAACATCGGCTCGAATCTAAAGGGAGGTAGACTAAAAGCGGGCTGCCGCTCAGGTGTCGGCATCCCCTGTTTTAGAGGGGTGCTTTCTTTATCCTGTATGTAACTGGCGGTAAGACCTGCCCTTCCATGCTACGAGGTCAAACCTAGGAGTTAAATAGAGGGTCTTACTGCGAGTCAAATACCTGATTCTGTTCATTCTAACAATCAGGTAGGGATAAAAGAAAACCCCAGCTGATTGAAGATTCACGTTATTTCTTCAAAAGTTGTCCAATTTGTACATCACTAAACGAGAGCTTATGCTTTTGTTTTTAACAAAAAATATAAGCTAATCTAGAAAAATTTCGTTTTCAAATCCTATCATATTCATTACATCGAAAGGAAGTAAAATCATATAATGAATTATACAAGCTTTATTGCTTGAAATACAAAAAAGAAATACGAACAAAAGTTCTGATTTTCGTATTTTTTTAAAAAAACTATGGTATACTAAGAACTGATAATGTTCTTAAGGATCGGTCGGCTAACCCTAGAGTAAGGGGGTGAGCCAATTGAATGTTTATGAAGTGTTCATGGTGTTGTTTGCATTTGGCAGCTTTTTAGTTGCTTTTTTAACACTAATCATCCGATTCATCAATAAAAAATAGACCTCTTGAAACAAAGAGGCCTATTCCTTCATAGTCGATCCCCATAGGAACCGCTTATCATGGACCACAGTTGCAGCTGTGGTCTTTTTTTAGTATATGCAACACTATACCTGTAGTATACCATAAAAGCAGGTTTTATAGTATTTAATATATTAGTCAAGTTTCAATATTATTTTTAAAATGGGGCTGAATAAAATCTTATATAAAAAGTGTTATTAAGCGGTAGGTTAATAAACGACTGTCACAGTGAGGGGAACTATAAAATAATTTTAATAGTTGATTAGTAAAGATGTCTACTTAAGCTTGTCCAAGATTAGAATAACTTATTGGTTGAAATTGAAATCCTTATAGGAAAAGAAGAAAAAAACGAATCAATTTATTGACATTTTAATGATCATGAATTTTATACATTTTTTTAACTTAACTAGACAAAAGATGATCCTAATTTTTTAATAAAAGTTCATAAATTTGTCATAATTAATGAACAGGCCGGGTATCTGCCATATTATTAGATATTCATCGTCATGAATAGAGGATTTAAGACAGATAAAGTTATAATTTGACAATAATCTTTAGCGAAAGCTTGGCTCGATTCGTTTATTCGACATTTCGAAATGGAATTACATGACTTGACTGGTATGAGATAATAGGTATATATATCTATATTTTATGTAGGTAAAAAGTTTTGATTTATTATAAAGTGAAACTTCAACTTCATGCGCTTCCAGCAAACACGGAAAAAAGAAAACTAAAGCTAGATCGTACGTTATTACTTTTCATCACTATCTAAGCGTACTTGTTACATTGTTATTATCTCCCAATAGACTTATTACCAGATACAAGTCAATGAGAGGGAGGTAGTTGCTAATTAAATAGCATCAATACATAGTTAACAAAGGAATTTGATAGGAGGAAACATAATGATGGAAGTGAACACAATAAACAAACAAGTAAATAACTATATTTATTTTCGAAATTTTCGGTACCATCAACAGCAAATTCTTTTTATTTATAACTACCTTAATGGAACGTATAATCGCAGTATAAGCTTAAACTTCTTTGTTATACAGGATAAGTTTATCCGTTCTCAGCTTAAACAGCTTGATACAATCTTAAACCATCGAACGGATAAGTAGAGGAATATGCTTCGCGTATTCCTCTTTTTTATATCCCATCTAAGGTATTGTAAGACTTCCATTTCAAGAATAAATTTACGACTGCATCAGAGTTTAACTTTTTATTTTAATAAAAAAGATGTTCAAAAAACGGTAGCATGACATATAGAACTTCACCGTTACTTGAATATCTAACTTTATCCAGCAGGTAACTGGCAGTAAGACCTGCCCTTCTATGGGTGAAAGTTAAGGAGTTATCCAACAGCAGTCAAGTGTCCAATTCTGTTCAGAGACATTTAGATCACACCCTTACGGTATAGCAATAATCAGCCGGAACTCTGTACTAGAACGCAATTTGATTAATGTTGTATATACAATGTTTAACAATTATGCATTTACATGATTTGAATTTTTAGAGTGTTCTGGGCTAATTTAGAAAAAAGATATGCTATATTAGAGAAAGACTTATCATCTAACGAAAAGATTCTACCCTCCTTCCTAATGTAGAACTGCCTACGACCAATAGAATAAAAGGATAATTTTATAAAAGAGAGGAGAGTAAGGCTGGATTGGAAATAAAAGAAGAAACCGAGCAAAAAAAAGTATTTTATCGAGTGATCATAGTGACAGGAATTATCGTTGTGGCATTTAATTTACGCCCTTCTATTACTTCTGTCGGGCCGCTTATTGGTACAATTCGTGATCAGCTAGGATTGTCCAATTGGAGTGCAGGAATGCTTACTAGCCTTCCTCTCATCGCATTTGCTGTTATGTCGCCATTGGTTGCAAAATTAAGTAATCGATTTACAAATGAACAGGTCATGCTTTTAGGGTTATTTATTTTATTTATAGGGATTACGTTACGAAGTATGACAATAATTAGTTTATTGTTTGCGGGAACATTACTTATTGGCTTAGGAATAGCTATATGTAATGTATTATTACCGAGTGTTATTAAGGAAAAATTTCCAATGCAGGTCGCGTTGATGACTAGTATCTATTCAACCACTATGGGTATATTCGCTGCAACTGCCTCTGGGTTAAGTGTGCCGATTGCTGAAGGACTACATTTAGGATGGCAAGTAGCTTTAATTGTTTGGGCAATACCTGCTTTATTAGGGATAATTGTTTGGATATATTTAGCAAAGCAATCAACCGATCATTATCGGGTGTCTTATCAACCTATTATTGAACAAAAGCAAATATGGCGTTCTCCTTTAGCGTGGCAAGTTGCTGCTTTTATGGGGTTTCAATCTTTTTTATTTTACGTTACTATTTCTTGGATGCCTGAAATTCTTCAAGCCTATGGAATAAGTGCGGCAGCTGCTGGTTGGATGCTATCTTTTCTTCAATTTATTGGTTTACCCGCAAGCTTTATTGTTCCTGTATTAGCAGGTAAATATCGTTCACAGCATGGCATTGTATTAGCAATGGGATTATTTTCTATTATAGGTTATACTGGTTTATTACTAGGAAAATCTAATATTGTGATGGTCGTTAGTATTATTCTGATCGGTTTTTCATTAAGTGGTACATTTGCTCTTGCTCTGACACTACTTGGTATGCGAGCTCGTAATGGGAAGCAAGCAGCACAATTATCTGGGATGGCTCAATCGTTTGGGTATGTTCTCGCAGCTATCGGTCCATTTTTAGTAGGCTATTTATATGATAAAACGCAAACATGGGATATTCCATTACTTACTTTGATTAGTGTAGCGATCATTGTTGTTGTTTTTGGTTTTGGGGCAGGGAGAGATAAGTATGTATTCGACGAATAAGAGTAATGATGCTAGGGTTCCTGTGAATAATGCAATAAAACTCAATAAACAAAAGCCATATGGAATTAGTGATTTTTATTTTTGGAAAATCACGCTTAGCTTAGCATTGGCCTCTTTTTTTATTTTTGCTACGATGTATGCTGTTCAGCCACTGCTTCCAGTATTTGTAGAAGAATTTGACATTAGTGTTTCTGTTTCCAGTCTTTCGATGTCCGCAACCATTTTAGGATTAATTATTGGATTGGTTGTTTTAGGGTTTTTATCTGACCGTATTGGAAGAACGGTGTTTATTAAACTATCTTTACTAGGTTCAATTTTACCATTTTTACTTATGCCCCTTACAGAAGTTTTTGCTTTGCTAGTTGGACTTCGATTGATTCAAGGCTTTGCACTTGCAGGATTACCAGCGGCAGCGCTTGCTTATCTAAATGAAGAAATTGATCGTAAAAGTGTAGGTGTAGCTACTGCTTTATATATTTCCAGCAATGCACTTGGCGGCATGGTTGGAAGAGTGGTAGCTGGTTTTGTAACAGATATTATGTCATGGCAGGTTACTTTTTATGGTCTTGCTGTGGTAGGAATTATCATTTTAATTCTTGTTCATGTAATGTTACCAAATTCAAAAAAATTTCAACCAAGTAACTTGCCGTTTCGTAAAGATATAGATGGTTTTATTTTTCACCTCAAAAGTCCGTCATTATTAATTGTGTTTGGTCTGGGAATTGTTTTACAAGTATCGTTTACAGGAATATGGACATATTTGCCGTTTTATATGCAAGAGGAGCCGTTTTCTCTCTCTTTACAGTCAATTTCCTATTTGTTTTTTGCCTATGGGTTAGGAGTTATCGGATCACCATTTGCTGGATGGCTTTCTAGCTTTTTGGGCTTAAGAAAGGTTCGGATAGCTGGTATAACGGTACTAACAATAGGTATATTGATTACGTTGAATAACTCTTTAATTGGTATTGTTATTGGGCTATGTGTCAGCTGCCTTGGATTTTTTACTGCACATTCGTTGACAGCTACTTCGGTAAGCGAAACAGCTACCCACCATAAAGGAAGTGCTTCAAGCTTATATTTAGTATCTTATTATATTGGTGTATCGCTAGGGAGTACAGCTTTAGCACCGATATGGGAAAAATTTCACTGGCATGGATTAATCCTATTTCTCGGTGTTTTGCCTGTGCTATATGTAATGCTTGTAAAGCTTTTTCAATATTTAGGTGTTTGTTCAAAGAGGAACTGAACATGCTTTTGGAGAGTGGAATAGTTGATTTTCAGGGATATCAGAAATATGCCAATAAAGAAAACTCGGTTGGCGTCAAGCTTTCATGCAGAAGATGGAACTAGTTCCACTTATACTTCATTTTTACAACGTCGATACTTCTTCTGCGTTAAATTTTATCCCGCTTCTAAGTTTCCGTAAGACTCCCACTTCAAGAGTTATGAGATTACGAAGAAGTCTAAGTAGGACATAACGGCACCTAAATGCTTGATTGGTTCAAAGGTCTTTAGGCCATAACTCTGCGGTACTAATATTTAATAGGGATGAAGGAAAAGTCCTACTGAATGAAGTTTCACTTTATACATTCAAGTGTACGAAGAATGGCGATGTATCATATTTGACGGACTTTTGAGCATTTTCTTAAAATAAAAATCTATAATAAAGGAGTATTAAATCATGTTAAAGCACTTACTTTATGAATTGGTCGGGTGGATTTTTACTGGAATCGGAGCTTATTATATTTATGAAGATCCAACATTAATTCTTCCTTATATTAGTTTAGTTATTGGACTTGCTTTAATTATATTTCATCTGCCGAAAAGCTTGCGAAAAAAATCTTAAGTGTTTTAAAAAGATAAGTTAACTACTTATTCTTTCTTTTTTATAAATTTCAGCTTGAGAAAGTGCAATGATTAATCAAAAAGTATCTGTAATAAGTGGGGATATATAGGGGGAATAAGCTCAATTAGAAAAGGGCTGGGAGATAAGCAAATACTAAATAGTACAAACGGAACAATTCATTTATAATTGTTCCGTTTGTTTGTGTTTTAAAAACACTTGACTTGTCGCCAAGTGTTTTTCTTATACGATAAAGTGAAACTTCATTCAGTAGGAGTTTGCTTCCATCTCCTACTGAATGTTAGTACCGCCAGGGTATAACCTAAAGTCCCCTAAACGAATCGGGCATTTAGGGGCCGTTTTCTCCCACTTAGACCTTTTGTATCAACTCAAGATTTTGAAGTGGGAGTCTTACGGCACCTTACATGCGGGATAAAGCTTAAAATTTTATACTTTACTATCATACAAGGAAGATTTATTGTTCATTTTTTAATCAGCTGTTTTAGTTTTATCCCAGCCTCGAACTTTCTTGATAAAAAAATTATACTCGTTTCTATACGCTGGATAATTCTTTTCAAAGTAACTTCTCGTTTAGCTCATGCGCCCCAGTGCCTAGCTAATTTCCATTTTATTCCTTGTGATTACAATAAGTTAACATCAGATCCTGACGTCGCTATATTCATTAACTAGACATTTATATCATCGTAAAAACGTTCATCGAATTATTTTACAAAATCAGGAACTTCATTAATATTTATTCCCCAAAGTATAGGAAGTAAGAAATAAATAGCTACTGTTACAAGAACGATGCCAATTAAATTCAAGACCAGCCCGGCCTTTGCCATATCAGGAATACGTAAATAACCTGATCCAAAAACAACTGCATTCGGCGGAGTAGCGACTGGAAGCATAAATGCACAGGATGAAGCTACGCCTGCTGCAATCATAACAACAAATGGATGCACTCCTAACGCCACTGCAAGTGCTGCCATGATTGGATACATCATATTAGCTGTTGCAGTATTAGAAGTAATTTCTGTTAAGAAGATAACTACGCCAGTAACCACTAATAAAACGATGAAAATATGAATGCCTTGTAAAGTTGTTAACTGTTTACCAATCCATTCTGACAAGCCTGATTGCGTAAATCCGGCTGCAACCGCTAATCCACCACCAAATAATAATAAAATACCCCATGGTAGCTTTACTGCCGTATTCCAATCCAGCAAAAATGTATCTTGCTTATTTTTAGATGGAGTGATAAATAAAACAATTGCTGCTACCATTGCAATAATCGCATCATCAATATTCGGGTTGATTTTTACGAGGAGAAAAGACCTTGTTATCCAGGCGATTGCTGTTAGAATAAATACTGTAAAAACAGCCTTTTCTTCAGCGGAAGGTTGACCAAGTTTTTGCAATTCCTCGGTAATGACTCTTTTACCACCTGGAAGTTGTTTTAAGTTTAGTGGGTATGCCATTTTAACTAAATAAAACCAGATAAGAATAATGAAAATCCAAGCAACCGGCACTCCAAATAACATCCACTTGGCAAACGAGAGATCGATGCCATACATTTCTTTAATAACCCCAGCTAATGCAGCGTTCGGTGGGGTGCCAATTAATGTAGCAATTCCACCAACTGATGCTGAATAGGCAATTCCAAGCATAAGTGCTTTTCCAAATGCAAAATTCTCTTTCGATGTATCGATCGTGCTATCATCTTTTAAGGCATCAGAAATTTGATAAATGATAGCTAATCCAATGGGTACCATCATCATAGCTGTTGCTGTATTGGATATCCACATGGACAGAAAGCCCGTGGCAATCATAAATCCAAGAATGATTCGATTCGTATTTGTTCCGATAATTGAAATAATCGATAGTGCGATTCGGCGATGTAAATTCCATTTTTCCATTGCTAGCGCTATCATAAACCCGCCCATAAACAGAAATATGGTATCGCTTCCATAAGAAGATGTAGTTGTGCCAATGTCTAGTCCACCTGTTAAAGGAAATAAGATAATTGGTAATAATGAAGTGGCTGGAATAGGTATCGCCTCTGTCATCCACCAGATCGCTATCCAAATCGTACTAGCCAAGACAGCTAAACCTTCCTGTGATAGGCCTTCAGGAGAATAAAACAATAAAGTGATTATAAACAATAATGGACCAGCAATCAACCCGATTAATTGCCCTGGTTTATAATTACGGTTGTTTCCTTTCTTATTGCTGTTTCCTGTTAGAGTATCTGAAGGGTCTATCGACCTACCGGTAGATAATCTAGAGGAATTAGGTTTAACAAAAAATGTAAATAATGTTTTTGCTTCGTCATGTTTTTTCCACAACCAATCCCAAGTTGTCGAAATCATGTATAGTCCCCCTTTGTTTTCCATAACTACAATTATATTCATAGATTCCTAGTAGAGCAAGGAATGATAATATTATTTTCGTTAAAAACGATATTGTAGTGTGTTTAACATAAAATATTATGACACACAGATAATGATAAAACAATAATTATACATCATATTTAGGTATTTTAACCTAAAAATATTACATCATTATTAAAGTCTAAAAAGAAAAATTATTAGCGATTTAAGTTTATAAAAAAGTTTTTTACGTTTCTACCATCATGTTTTGTAGAAAATATGATATGATTTTCTCAAAGCATTTTAAAGGAAGGGTAGTTTATGAGTTTTTTTATTCAACCAGTCGGCGACTCTGCCATAAAAGTACTATTCAAAGAAGAAGTTTCAGAAAAATTAAGTAATACAATTCAAGCTTTTTGTAAAACTTTAGCTAATATAGAAATAAAAGGAGTGACAGAGTGGGTTCCGGCTTATAACTCTGTCACAATCTATTATCAACCTATTCATATATCTTTTTTAGACTTAAAGAGCACTATTAAACAAATTTTTGACCGGTTAGCTGTTCAAGATACAATAACGTTTCGAATAGTAAAAGTACCAGTACTATATGGAGAAAAATATGGTCCAGATTTAGAGCGAATAGCAACCTTCCATAACTTAACAACGGATGAAGTGATTCAAGTGCATCAGCAACCAGATTATCTTATCTATATGCTTGGTTTTCTTCCTGGGTTTCCTTATTTAGGTGGGCTAGATAAACGAATAGCTACTCCACGATTAGATGAGCCACGTTCACTGGTAGAAGCGGGTTCAGTTGGAATAGCACATGAGCAAACAGGCATTTATCCGGTTTCTTCACCAGGCGGATGGAATATTATTGGAAAAAGCCCTCTCCGATTGTTTGATCCAAAAAATGAAATAATGCCATTTTTATTTAAACCTGGAGATCGAATTCGTTTCTATGCAATTACAGTCAAAGAGTATGAAGACATTTACCATCAAGTAATGGCTGGTATGTATTCACCAAGTATAGAGGAGGTAAAAAGATGACAATTATTGATATTAATTGTGACATGGGGGAGAGCTTTGGAGCATACACGATTGGTGCAGATGAAGAAATGATGGATTTGATTAGCTCTGCTAATATTGCTTGTGGAATGCATGCAGGCGATCCTAATGTGATGGAACAATCCGTGCGTTTAGCTAAACAAAAAGGAGTAAGTATTGGAGCTCATCCTGGTTTTCCTGATTTATCTGGTTTTGGAAGAAGAATGATGGATGTAACGGAGGAAGATGTTTACCGACTTATTATCTATCAAATTGGTGCTCTACATGCTTTTTGTGTTATTCACGATGTGCGGATGAATCATGTGAAGCCGCATGGAGCTTTATATAATTTAGCTGCACGCAATTATCGTGTTGCAAAGGCGATCGCAAAGGCTGTTTATGATTTCGATTCTTCACTTATTCTAGTAGGATTGGCAAATAGTGAAATAATTACTGCCGGGAGAGATGTTGGCTTAACCGTTGCTGCGGAAGCATTTGCCGACCGTACCTATACTTCAAAAGGTAAACTCATTCCAAGAAGTGAAGAGGGTGCATTAATTGAACGAGTGGAAGATGCGGTTCAGCAAATTAAAAAAATGGTTTTTGAGCATGAGCTGCGAGCTGCGGATGGTACTTTAATTCATATGAAGGCAGATACAATATGTATTCATGGTGATAATAAAGCTGCAGTTACGTTTGCTCGAAAGCTTCGTATGATGTTAACAAACGCAGGGATAACTATCTCCAGCTTATCCCGTATGTAAGACACTGTATTTTTCTTATTTTTAATGTCTTTTTACACTATAGAAAAGTATAAAACTTTAGGCTTTATTGCATAGGAAAAAATATCGTTTTCGCCATAAAAGCTTGGCGACAAGCCAAGTTTTTCTAATCTTAAACAACCATGTGAAAGAAACGACGCCTAAATATCCCCGATTCGCTCGGGTCACAGAACTAGAAAAGCTTCGACAGCAATACACCGTGATTTTTCGAAGGATAAGAAAGACTTCTTGAATAGACATCACACACAGAAAAAGTACTTTCCTTTTTCATGGACGCCTGCGAACTTAACCTTTCTTCTACTGTTTTAAGAAGCAAAGCGTTCCTTGAATCAAGCTTACTTTATGAGGACAAGTTCGTTCACGAGCACAAGGAGGGATACAACGATGAGTGAACAGCCATTATTTTATGTACATAAATCAGGAATTTACACATCATTACAAGATCTTGGGCGCCACGGTTATCAGCAATTTGGTGTACCAGTGTCAGGAGCTATGGATCGATATGCTTTGCAATTAGCAAACATATTAGTAGGGAACAAAAGGAATATGGCGTGTTTAGAGGTTACTTTAGTCGGTCCAACGTTAGAAGCGCTTCGAGAATTGAATATTGCAATTACCGGAGCTGACTTACAACCAAAGATAAATTCGACAGCTGTTCCGTTATATACGACACTTACAATGAAGAAAGGTGACACACTATCTTTTGGTGGCTATCGAAATGGAGTTCGATCGTATATTGCTATTGCCGGAAAGTATGATAGTCCTTCTTTTTTCGGTAGTCAATCTGCTGATATGCAAACAGGTCTTGGCCATATTCTGGAAAAGGAAGAAACAATTTATGGATCGGTAAGAAAGTTAAAAAACAGAATTAGCTTATCTCCCGAATTACAACCTGTTTATCAGCAGTCCATACAAGTAGGAGTCATTGAAGGCCCACATTTTCATTGCTTTTCCAACCAAACAAGAAAAGATTTTTTTAATCAAACGCATACGATTGGTGCAAATTCCAATCGAATGGGATATCGCTTAGAATCTCCCTCCATTAAAATAATGAAACATGCTGATAACTGGACAGACGCTGTACCGTTTGGCGGGATTCAGGTCCCTCCAAATGGGCAACCAATTATTTTGATGGCTGACCGGCAAACAACTGGAGGCTATCCAAGAATTGGTACAGTTATGACTGCTGACTTAGCTAAAATCGCCCAGCTTATGCCAAAAGGAAAAGTGAGGTTCTATCCAATATCTATAGAAGAAGCCCAACAAAGGCTGATTGCGATTGGAAAGCAATTGCATCAATTAGCCATTTTTCGAGAAGGCCTAGCTTAAAAATAAAAAAGGTGGGGGGAAAATACTATAAAAAAGCTGCTTTTAACAGGATTTACTTCTTTTTTGTACTATAGGAAAGTATAAAATTTTAGGGTTTATCCCGTATGTAAGGTGCCGTAAGACTCCTGCTTCAAGACTTGAGTTGATACAAAGGGTCAAAGTGGGAGAAAACGGCACCTAAATGCCCGATTGGTTCATCTAGCATTTCTTGGGAAAAGCATTCAAGAAATGAAGTTTCACTTTATCGTATAAGAAAAACGATAGCATTCGCCATAAAGACTTAGCGGCAAGCCTAGTTTTTCTAAGATAATCCGATTAACCCGACAATGAAAATTGTTCAAGATATAAATGGTGCACATCTAAATGGCTACGCGATTATTGGGAAGGTGCTACCAGTCGATTTTAATCAATCTGGTAAACAGGTGATTGAGTATATAGAAGAAATTAACCCCAATGCTATTATTTCGCTAGGTTTAGCAGCTGGAAGAACAGCAATAACGGGAGCGAATTGCAATAAATTGTAATGACGGCGAAAAAGATAAGCAAAGGTACCGGCCGCAAACTGAGGAGATCTTTGAACATGGATGCAGATGACTATTTCTCTACATTGTCAATTCAACAAATGATTGAGTCTTTACCAAAGGCGAAGTTACCAGCCAGATTTTCCAATACTGCAGAACATATCTTGTAATAATGCGATGTATCCTGTCTTGCATTACTTATATGAGAAACGTTTACGGTTGCCGGCTGGTTTTATTCATATTCTGGCGTCTCATGAACTTGCAATGGAAAAAATACCTAGTTGGTCAGAAGTGGATCTGGTGGCTGCAGTTAAAATTATTATTAAATGTTTGGAATGATAACATGATTTAGTAAAATCCTTGATGATAAAAGGAGTGGTTTAGAAGAAACCTGCTATTAACTATCGAACTTTAAATCTCTTAAAAATTGTTAATAAAAACTTAACAAAATCCCTAGTTCTCCTTCGTTGCTTCGTTTGCCGAAATAGTTTAAAATAGCCTAGGTACGAACATAAGATAGCGGGTGATAATATGCCGAAACTAATTTGGTTGCTTGTGATTGCAACTACTGTAAATGTTACTGGGGCATCTTTTTTATGGCCTTTAAATACGATATATATGCATAATGAACTCGGTAAAAGTTTAGCTTTTGCAGGGTTTATTTTAATGTTTAACCAGGGAGCATCGATTGTAGGAAATTTAATTGGCGGCGTAATGTTTGATAAGTTTAGTCCTTATAAAACAATTCTCTATGGTACGGGATTGGCCATCATGTCATCTATTATAATGGTGTTATTTCATCGGGACATCTTATTCTATTCTACGTCCCTCGTGCTAATCGGATTTGGATCTGGAATAACGTGGCCAGTAATGTTTGCGATGGCAGGATCACTTTGGCCGGAAGGAGGAAGACGGGCTTTCAATGCCATTTATGTAGCCCAAAACTTAGGGGTTGCCCTAGGAGCAACGATTGGCGGTTATGTTGCCAGTATATCCTTTGACTACATATTCATTGCAAATGCCTCATTGTTTACAGCATTCTTTTTAATAGTTTTATTTACATTTAAGCGAATGGATCAAGCGAAGGATAGACAGATGCATACTACTGTTATAAATCAGCATCGGAAAATTGAGGATAAACGTGCTTTTATTGCTTTAATGATTTTATGCGGCGGCTTTTTAATCACGTGGATTGCTTACAGTCAATGGCAAACAACTATTGCATCGTATACACAGGAATTAAAAATTCCTCTGGAGCAATATAGTTCTTTATGGGCTATCAATGGTTTCCTTATTGTTTTAGGTCAACCTCTGATAAAATGGATTACGGGGAAAATAACTTCTCAGAAAAAGCATATATATCTTGGAAATACAATTTTTCTTATTTCCTTTGTAATAGTCTTAATAGCAGATAAGTTTAGCATGTTTGCTATTGCTATGGTAATCTTAACAGTGGGAGAAATGCTAGTGTGGCCTGCCGTTCCTTCCTTAGCAAATGAATTGGCCCCACAGGGACGAGCGGGATTTTATCAAGGAGTAGTTAACAGTGTAGGTGCAGCTGGACGTATGGTTGGTCCAGTATTAGGTGGACTTATTGTAGATGCATTTAATATGGAGCTTTTATTCTTCACACTGTTAGCTTTATTATTCATTCCTTATATCACTACATTTGCTTATGATCGGGGTATTGCGGGAGAAAGAAAAACGGAATAAATGGAGGATACGACATGAATCAACCTAAGAAGGACATAAAATTAATAGCATTAGATATGGATGGTACGTTATTAACAAAAGATCATGAAGTGACGCCAATTACTCGCCAGGCAATTGCTGATGCAATGGAGAAGGATATTCACGTAGTATTGAGCACAGGACGCTGGCTACAATCTTGCTATCCATACGCAGAATCGTTAGGCTTAGAGTCTTATCTGATCACAGTCAATGGTGGTCAAATTTGGACAAAGGATAAGCAACTATTGGAGCAGCATACACTCCCAGCTGAAAAATTAGAAAAAATGTATCATTTGGCAAAGGAGCTAGGAATGTCTACTTGGATGATTTCAACGGATGACATGTATCGTAATTGCATACCTGAAGATGTTCATGAACAGCAATGGTTGAAATTTGGCTGTGAATCCCATAATGAGATTATTTTAGAAAAAATGTTAAGAGAGCTTTCCTATATAGAAGGCTTAGAAATCACTAATTCTTTGCCGACAAATATGGAAATAAATCCTGAAGGCGTCAATAAAGCTCAAGCATTGCAAAAGGTTTGCAATAAAATTGGTATTACGATGAATGAAGTAATGGCTGTTGGCGATAGTTTAAATGATATAAAAATGATTCAGCAGGCGGGCATTGGCATTGCGATGGGGAATGCTCAAGAAGCAGTTAAGAAGGCTGCAGATTTTGTAACAGATACGAATAATAATGATGGAGTAGGAAAGGCAATTAAACGCTTTGCTTTATAAATTTTAAAGAGGCTGGGGCAAAACCCAGTAAGTAACAAAATAAGCGTAGTACCCACCATAAAACGGAGAAGGTACTACGCTTGTTTTTGTTTTTAATATTTTTATTTTAGTAAATAAAAAGGACACCTTTTGCTAAAATTAAAGTTGCCACACAATAATTTTCGGAGTTGTCCCTATGTTTAAACATTATGCCGTGAATGATTTGGTGGAGAGTATCCTCAGACGAAGCATTCAATAGCTTTTTGCACGACATTGGTTGTCTAACTTATCATCCACGACGATAAACTGTACCCCACATTATTGCAATATGTATAAAATACCAATATTAGGCATATGATAAAAATGAAAGAAAGAATGTCATAAGTCTACATAAGCCAATTAGTTCTCCCTCCAATTAATTATTTGGTGATGAACAAAAAAATGTGAATAAAACTTCAATTATCTTAGCAAATTTATTTGCTCCTAGAGATAAAAATTCTTACGGATAGCTAAGATTGTAACGTTCTTTGAAAAACGGTGATGTATCGTTATTGACGTTTTCCTTGTCCTTAAAAAAACCCGATTTATCGCTTTCAACCGTTCTCTTGTCCACCTGAACAAAACGGGAATATTTAGGTACCGATATCACAGCACTGTGTCATTTTAATTCAAAACCATTAAAGAAATAGAGTTACTGTCACTTTTACATGGAGGATTAAAATTTCACTCGCGCCGTCTTAGCTTAGGAGCAAAACTTTATATCTTCTAATAACGTACGATGAAATTCGAAGTGTTATTTTCACCGAATATTTTGAAAAGCCTCTTATAAGTATGATTATCCTGGTATTGTAATTGTTACAGAACTTTCTTTCTTGCAAGAAAAGGCGTATAATAGATATATTATAGGAAAGGAGATGCTATCATGTCATTTTCACGCGGGCCAAAAGAACCGGTTCCAGAAGTGGAGACTAATATTTGGTCATGCACGAACGACGATTGCCAAGGATGGATGAGGGAATCGTATAGTTTTGAGGAGGAGCCTACATGTCCACTTTGCCATTCCTCCATGAAAAAGGAGATACGTGTTCTCCCGGAAATAAAGTAGCATACCACTCAAAAGTAGTATCTCCGGATTATATTACTCGGTGCTTCTAGCTCTTGATTTTATATCAAGGGCTTTTTTGCACGTTAAGAAAGTACTAAAGTTTTAGAAGGAATTGAAATAAAAATGGAAAATAGCCCCATATCTAAGGTGCCCCTCCAAGCTCTTCATCAATGAAAAAGATTTGCTTCATATAACACGCTTAGCCAATGGTTTAATTAGCATAATTTAATTTTCATCACATACTATAAGGTAACGCATATTGGTGGAAGAAATGTAAATGGTTAGTTATACTCTGACAGCAAATGATCATTTGTTTTTTCTTCCATGTAAATGTTCGTGAAAGGGAGGAGAAAGTTTAAATGAGGTATGCGAATCCTAACTCATCAGAAGCAATCGTTCACTTTAAGAAGAAGTATGATAATTTCATCGGAGGAGAGTATCGTCCGCCAGTTAACCGACAATATTTTGAGAATGTCAGCCCAGTTACCGGTGAAGTGTTTTGTGAAGTTGCTCGATCTACAAAAGAAGATGTAGAATTGGCATTGGATGCTGCTCACAAAGCAAAAGAAGCGTGGGGGCAAACTTCAGTAACAGAGCGTGCATTGTTACTGAATAAAATTGCTGACCGAATGGAAGAAAATTTGGAGCAACTTGCCGTAGCTGAAACATGGGATAATGGAAAGGCAATTCGGGAACCATTAGCAGCAGATATACCATTAGCAATTGATCATTTTCGCTATTTTGCTGGGATAATCAGAGCACAAGAGGGCGGCGTCAGCCAAATTGATAAGGATACCGTGGCTTACCATTTTCATGAACCGTTAGGAGTAGTTGGGCAAATTATTCCTTGGAACTTCCCATTATTAATGGCAACTTGGAAACTAGCTCCTGCATTAGCTGCAGGAAATTGTGTAGTACTGAAACCAGCAGAGCAAACTCCTGCCTCTATTCATGTTTGGCTTGATATTGTTAAAGATATAATTCCTGCAGGTGTGGTGAATATAGTTAATGGGTTTGGTTTAGAAGCAGGTAAGCCGCTAGCCTCCAATAGCAGAATTGCTAAAATAGCCTTTACCGGAGAAACAACAACAGGTCGTTTAATTATGCAATATGCTTCTGAAAATATTATTCCGGTTACATTGGAACTGGGAGGAAAATCTCCAAATATTTTCTTTGCTGATGTGATGGATAAGAACGACGGGTTTTTAGATAAAGCCGTGGAAGGTTTTGTGATGTTTGCACTGAATCAAGGTGAAGTTTGTACTTGTCCCTCTCGGGCTTTAATCCAAGAGTCCATTTATAATGAATTCATGGATCGGGCATTGGAGCGGGTGAAGCAAATTAAGCTCGGTCATCCATTAGATATGGAAACGATGATGGGAGCTCAAGCATCACATGAGCAGATGGATAAAATTAAGTCTTATTTGGATATTGGAAAGCAGGAAGGCGCTGAAGTTTTAATTGGTGGTGATGTTCGTAAATTAGACGATGAAGAGTTAAAGCGTGGCTATTACATCCAACCGACGATTTTTAAAGGTAATAATAAAATGCGCATTTTCCAAGAAGAAATTTTTGGACCGGTACTTTCTGTTACAACGTTTAAAGATAAAGATGAAGCTTTAGCGATTGCTAACGACACATTATACGGGCTCGGTGCAGGAGTATGGACAAGGAATATTAATACAGCCTACCGTTTTGGAAGAAATATTCAAGCGGGTCGTGTATGGACAAATTGCTATCATCAATATCCAGCCCATGCTGCTTTTGGTGGTTATAAAAAATCAGGGATTGGCAGAGAAAATCATCTAATGATGCTTAGTCATTATCAGCAAACAAAAAATCTTTTAATAAGCTATAGTGAGGATCCAACAGGACTATTTTAATGTGCATAAAAAGGGGGATTATATGGCTGAACGAGTAACAGCGACGAAGAAGGCGCTGGAATTAATAGAGAAATTAAAAAACATGCATGGAGATTTAATGTTCCATCAATCTGGGGGCTGTTGCGATGGGAGCTCACCAATGTGCTATCCTAAGGGAGAATTACGAGTGGGCGATTCGGATGTCTTTTTAGGAAGCATAGGGGACACACCTTTTTATATTTCGAAAGATCAATATGAATACTGGAAACATACGCAACTGATTATCGATGTTGTAGATGGCAGAGGAGGGTTGTTTTCTTTGGAAGGCCCAGAGAGAAAACGATTTCTTACTAGATCGCGTGTGTTTACAGAAGAAGAGTGGAAAACTTTAAATGAACAAGCGTAAGCGCTCAAATAGCGATGCGATGGTAAACTAGAGAACTTCTGGTGGGATAACGTGAAACTTTACCCCGCATGTAAGCTGCCGTAAGACTTCCACTTTAAGAGCCGTTTTTCTCTTAAAGTGCGCCAAATCATAAGCATATTTTTCATGAGAGAAATACGGTTCCTTAAATTCGAGATAAAAAACATGTCTCTAAAACAGGAGTATGTCGAAGCCGGAGCGGCAAGTCCACTGTTAGTCGGCCTACCTTTAGATTTGAACCAATGTTGATTGATCACAGGAAGGAGACCGAAGTTTGCTTTGAGCACATGAGTAGAAGACAAGTTCTTACAAATAACATATGCATCGTGTGAGACAGATAACGTATTCTTTCTTAGACAAGAACAGATGGTTATGCATATTCAGTGCGTAACCATCTGTTAGGTTTTTAGGCTAAACAATCGACTTGGCAACGCTCAAATTTTTGTCTCGTTTCTTTCATATACTGGTCGATTATTCTTTTAATTTATTTAGAATTTCGATCGCTTTTTCCGTTGAATAGCTGCTTTTTCCTTTGGTTTTTTCAATCATAAGAGAAACAATGATATCTTCATCTTCGGTTGGGTAGCCTACAAACCAACCATTTTCTTGTCCATTATCGTCGCTTGACACCTTTAATTCCGCTGTACCTGTTTTTCCTGATACCGGGAATTTTGCCTGCTTGCCAGCTGTTTTTGCCGTTCCACTTACTACTACATCGCGTAAAGCATCTTTTATAACCTCTGCTTGATCAGCAGACAAAAGATCTTCCTTCCAAATTTGTCCTTTCTTTTCATTCGCTAACAAGGTTGGCTTCAGCATATTTCCTTCATTTAAAAATGTAGAATAGGCGATTGCAAGGTGGAGGGAGCTCATTTCTAATTCGCCCTGTCCATAGCTTGTGTTTGCTAGTAATACTTCATCCTCTAATTTTCCGGTGGCAGAAATAGATGATGTTGTGATCGGATATTCATATGGAAAATCTTCTCCCAATCCAAATTGCTTTAAACCTTTTTCAAGCGCTTTAGACCCCATTTTAACGGCTTGCATAGCGAAATAAATATTGTCAGAACGGACGATAGCATCGTGTAAATCAACAGGACCATTTGATTCAGAAACACGAGTAACTTTATAATCTCCCCATCCTTTACCATTGCTCCATTTTAGTCCCTTTATATTTAGACCTTCCTTTGGATCAATCGTACCATTTTTCATACCAATGGCTGCTGTAATTGGTTTTAATACAGACCCAGGTGCGTATGTAGAATAAAAACGATTTAACAATGGATTTTTTGGATCATCTTCTAGTTGCTTCCAAATATTCGGTCTTGTTCCATATAATATTTCATTTGGATTAAAGGACGGGCTGCTTACTAAGCCAAGCGTTTCACCTGTTTTTGCGTGAATAACAGATACGCTAGCCATATCGCCATTTAAAATGTCGTATATTTTCTCTTGGATATTTATATCAATTGTTAACTTAATATTTTCCCCATTTTTACCTTCTTTTTCAGCAAGTAACGTTTCGTCTCCTTCATTTACAACGAGGATTTTAACTCCTTTTTCCCCTCGTAATTGCTCTTCGAATAGTTCTTCAAGTCCCCGCTTACCAATCATATCACTTGAATCATAGCTCCCTTTTTTTTCCTTTATATCCTCTGAGGTAACTGGGCCAATGTAGCCTACTAAAGTGCTGGTAGCAGCACCACCAGGATAGATACGACCGGATGTTTCTTGTCTGGTAACACCTTCAATGGTTACAAGCTGATTCCAAAGCGTTTCATCTGTTTTGGTGATTTTTGCAATAGGGACAAATAAATTAGGCTTTACCCAGCCTTCATTTAATTTCTCATCTATCGTATCAACAGATAGTCCGAGTAATTCTGCCATTCTTTGTTTACTCTGTTCAGGGTTTTTCCCTAGCTTTTCTGGAATGATACCAACTTCATAAATAATATCATTCATCGCTAAAGGCATTTCATTACGGTCACGAATCTCCCCGCGAATTGGAGGAGTCGTTTTAATACGAAGCTCTCCGCCATCTTTCATTTGTGGAAAAATAAAACCCGGATCCCAATCAATATACCAGTTTTTATCATCATCTGTTCCTTCCTGTACCAAACTTGCTTCATAATCAAAAGAAATAGGACCGGCAATCGTTTTCATGCTAACTGTAAATGGTAACACTGCTTTTCCATCATCCATCGCCTTTTTTACGGATTTTTTACTTAGTTTCTTGAAGTCGATCTTCAAATCTGAAACCTTTATATCTTTATAAATTTTTTTGAATCGATCAACAAATACTTCTTTTTTAAATGTTTTTCTTGATGTTTTACTTAGCATTTGGTGCATTTTATCAAAATCCTGATCATTCCAATGGTTTACATAGCTAGAAAATCGTTCGTTTGGTGTGGGTTCCTTGTTTGAGCAAGCAACTAACAATGCCATCAAAACGACAACTGCAATAACTAATACTTTTCTCATAGTAACCCCCAGAAAATATGTTGTATACGTCAAGTAACATGGACTTTTTACATCCATGTTACTATTTTTGTCTTCCTTACTTGGCATTCATATGTTGTTTAATCTCTGTAGTAACACGATTAAATTCTGAATTTGGTACCACGTAATACCAGATACCTCCAATGGTTTGTCCGCTGCCACTAATTTCTATCGTAGAAATATTGTTTCTTGTTCCACGGTAATCACTGAAAAGGGTTTGCATATTATCCATGTCCAAGTTTGTTTTTACATTATCACCAAGAATGTTAAGGATATCTCCTACTTTTGTAATGCTGGAGAAACGGGCACCTTTTTTGATGGCAGCAGTGATTACTTCACGCTGTCGCTCATTTCGTCCAAGATCACCCTTTGGATCGTTTTTTCTCATCCGAATGTAGTCAAGTGCCTGCTCTCCATTTAAGCTGATTTCCCCTTTTGGAAAGTCAGACCCCCCTTGAGAGAAAGCTGTGTTATTAACTACAGTAACCCCTCCCAATGCATCTATGCCTTGTTTAAAGCCTTCCATATTTACTCTTGCATAGTAGTGTACTGGTATATCAAAATTATCTTCTACTGTTTGCATGGCAAGTTCTACATCTCCAAAAGCATATGCATGATTTATTTTATCCTGTCCTCTTCCTGGAATAGTAACATATGTATCTCTTGGAATGCTTAGCATTTTCATAGCATTTGTTTTGGGGTTTAGTGATAATAGAATCATGGTGTCCGATCTCCCTTTATCACCGCTTCGTTCATCAACACCAAGTAATAAAATGTTTACTGCTTTTTTTCCTTTGAAAATGGCTTCCAGTTCTTTTTGTCTCTCGGGATCATTATCCCTGGACAAAGGATTATGCATCGTTTCTACTGTATTGCCGATCTGATTCCAAAAATAAAAAATAGCTCCTCCCAATGCAAGTAAAAGAACAAGTATTATTCCGCCAAACCAATAAAACCATTTTCGTTTTTTCTTTCTTCCAATACGTGAGTCCAATTTTTTCACTCCTATACACGCCTGTTTATTTTTAGCTTGATCAGAAACGTTGTACCATTGTTTTTTCCTTTTGTTGTAAAGATCATCTCCATTTGTCGATACAAAGGCTTATTAATACTTAACAATTTGTTTTAAACAGCCGTAATTTGTAAATATTCGTCGCAATATATAAGTAATTACTTTTTTGATTATATCTAAAATAGTTCTTTTCGTCTATGTTTCATCAACTTAATCAAGATATAAAAAGCGATTTTGAAAAGGCGTGTTCATCTTATTTTTACATTTTACATATGAACAGAAATCTTTAAAAAGCCCAGTTGCTTGATGATGCTAATGGAAGGAGCTTGCTCTTTCAATAAAATTAAATCACCTCTTTAATCTTACTCATATTCAAAATTCCTCCTTGTGTTCTTTATTATAATGTGTAGCTATTCTTCCCATTTTACGAATTTCAATCAGCCCCTCCTCCCCTATTTAGGATCGTTTGTTTTCCATTACTATCTTTTAAAAACAGGTTCGGTTGAAACTAATATAAAATTCTTGTAGTACTAAGGATTTTTATTGGTGAAGTTCTACCCGCGTCTATTAATATACAAGCGATCTTAATCAAGAACATTTTTTTATAAATTTAAGTAAATTAAAGCAAAAATAAGAAAACAAGAGGGAAAACGTTCTCAATAACGAAAGTAAGTGATTTTTCGGGTTTTGCATTTGCGAGGCAGAATAATATACTTTAGTTGTTGTTCGTTATATAAAACGATAAAGAGCTTAGTAACGAACAAAACATTGCTACATATTTAGAGAGGAGGATAGAAGTATTTTCTGGCTTTCGCAATTGTATTAACAAAATAATACTAATTTAAATTAGACAATTATACTGGGAGGAAAAATAATATGAAATTAAAAAAGAAACTAGGAATGGGAATAGCTACTGCAGTTTTGGGTATTGGATTAATCGGAGGAGGAACTTTCGCATATTTTAGTGACCAAGAAGTGGTAGAAAATTCATTTGCAGCTGGAACATTGGATTTAGGAGTAGATCCGACCATTGCTTTTAGCGTTGATAATTTAAAGCCGGGAGATCATATGACAAGATCCTTCAAAATGACGAATGAAGGAACATTGGATATTGGAAAAGTATTAATGAATACTAGTTTTTCTGGAACGGAAGACTTTGAAGATCATTTAAAGGTAGACTTTTTACAAAGTGATGGTAAGGTAATTGAAAGCTTGAGTGGAAAAACAATTGCTGAACTTAGTGAAGTCAAAGACCAAGATATTACTCCAGGATTTTGGACTTGGTGGCCACTTGTTCAAGAGGGTAAAGGTATTCCTCTAGGAACGGAAGACACGATCAAAATAAAAGTTACATTTGTTGACAATGGTCAAGATCAGAACCATCTGCAAGGAGCAAATTTAGACGTTAACTTTACATTAGATGCGCTGCAAACTGAAGGAGAAGCGAGATAAAATAGGAAATTGATAAAAAGTGGAGGTAAAAATACGTCCTCCACTTTTTATTCTTGCTGGAAGAAGGCGAGGTAAAAGGTATGGATTTAAAGAAAAAATTAGTTTTAAGTATGGCTACAGCAATGTTAGGAATGAGTTTAATAGCCGGAGGTACGTATTCTTATTTCAATGATAGTAAAGAAACAGACAACACCTTTACAACAGGTATTTTGGATTTAGGTATAAATAAAGAATCTATTATTAAAATGGATAATTTAGTTCCTGGAGACACAATCAATGAACATTTTGAATTAACCAATGACGGCACGATCGATATCAAGGAAGTGCTACTTCATTCTGATTACAAAATTATGGATAAACGTCAAAATAACAATGAAGATAATCTCGCCGATTATATACAAGTAGAGTTTTTACATCATGTAAATGAAAACAAAAAAGTAATTTTTAGCAAGAAGCTATCAGAATTGAAAAAAGAACCTATCCCGATATTGCAGCAGTTTCCAGCGGGTAGCGCTAAAGAAAAGTTTACAGTACGGTTTGAGTTTAAAGATAGTAAGGGTAGTCAAAATCACTTTCAAGGAGACTCTCTAAATTTGAAGTGGCGTTTAGAAGCCATACAACGTGATGGTAAACCTGAATTCATAAATGAATAACGGTTTAAGGAGGGAGTAAATCTCCTTCCTAAGTATTGTGATATATTTAAAAATTTAAAATCCAGCTTTATGTTTTTAAATATATCATGATACAAAATGATTTCTAAAGGTGGGATGAATGTGAGGAAACCAAGATTAAAACATGACCAACATAAAAACAAGCAGGGGTATTTTTGGTTGAAAATTTTATGCATTTGCTATGGTTTTGTTTTTGCTACTAGTCACTTAACTTCTTCAACAACCGCACATTTTAATGATGAGTTATCTCTAAAAGGCAGTATGGAAATAGGAAAGTGGCAAGAGGCGAAAGCAGGAACGTACTATCTTGAATTTCTCGATGACCGTTTACAAAACGTTGAAGCTTGTGAATCTACAATGTTAAAAGTTAAAGTCAAAAATAACGGTGATGGAGATATGATGGAGCCACTTACGTATGAAGTCATGTTTGCAGAAAAAGGAGATCCAATAGAACAAGGAAAGAAATTACCGCTTCGTGAAGGTGAAGGGAAAGTCTCTGCATTAGCAAAAGGGGAAACAGCAGAATTACAGATTAGTGCAAAACAGACTGGAGCATACTCATTTTTAGTAAAACAACAGGATGGAGAATTAGTATGGAGTAAGAAAATAACGGTGCAATGTAACGAACGTAGAACGAAGCGAGATGAAAATAGTCCTAAAGCTACAGAAGCAAAAGAAAAACCAGAGCAATCAGAAGTAGAAAGTAAAGATGACAAACAATTAAATTCCAATAACGATGTAAATAATAAATCAGACACAGAAAGCGATTCAGAGCAACAACAAGCTAATTCACCCAAAGCTGAACAACAGTCGACTAAATCACCTGATGCTCTGAAAAAGATGGAGGGAAAAAATAGATGATAAAAGGAAAATTAGGTAAGTGGTTAAATTGGATTGTTAGTTCTATATTGATGGTTACATTAATTGGTGTTGCCAGTCTAGTAATTGTAACGAAGTTCTCTGGAGGAGAACCAGAAGTCTTTGGATATCAAATAAAAACAGTTCTATCCGGTTCCATGGAGCCAGATATCCAGACTGGTTCTATTATAGCGGTCAAAACGGTTGAAGACGGGAGTAAATTTAAAAAAGGTGATGTAATTACATTTATGGCCGATAAAAATAAGCTGGTCACTCACCGAATTATTGATGTGAAGAAAACAAAGAATGGCGTTGCTTATACTACAAAAGGGGATAACAATAACGCAGCTGATTCTAATCCTGTTTTAGCTGATAATGTTGTGGGAGAGTACAAAGGAGTGACTATACCTTATCTTGGGTACGTTGCCAATTTCGCACAATCACCTAATGGAAGTATTTTCTTATTAATCGTTCCTGGAATTCTTTTACTTTGTTATGCTGGATTCTCGATTTGGCGAACTTTAGCTAAATTAGAAACAGTAAAAAAATCAGAGCATACAGGTTGACGAGAGGAGGTATAAGGAGAGGATTTATGAAGCATAAAGTCATTTTTACTTTTATATGTACCATAATTATTTTTTGTTTTAGTAGCAAGTACGATTCCATTGTTAATGCACAGGACGGGGTTGGATTGGAAGTAGATCCTGATTCCGTTTTGTTTGATGTAAATAATATGAAGCCGGGGGACTGGGCGTCAAGAGATGTAAAAATAAAAAATCGTGGAACCCAGCCATTTATGTATAGCATAAATGTAGAGAGTAGGGGAATGAAAAAGCTATATAATGAGTTGCAGCTTGAAGTTTTCATGAAGAAAAAGGAACTGTATAGCGGGGAGCTAAATAGCTTTACGAATATAAAAGCTAGACATTTAGCGCCAGGTAAGCAAGATAATATTACGGTTACGATTCGATTCCCTGAAGAATTAGGAAATGAGTATCAAGGCCTTGAGGCTGACTTCGCAATTATTATTATTGCAGAAGGAGAAGCGAAACAACAAGATGAACAAACGGTCATTGGGAAAATTGGTACTGACAAATACGATTTTGGTTCTAAACTCCCAAATACAGCAACCAATACTTTTGTGTATATTTTACTTGGTCTATGCTTAATAGGAATAGGGATATTTTTATACTTAGTCATTAGGAAATACAAAAAGATAAAACAACTGAAAATTTAAAATTGCCCCCATTTTTAAGCTAACGAATAATAATTTTTAATCTTGGACATTGTTTTAAAAGGCACTACAAAACTAGTTATAATACGACAAAATAAGCTAGACCTGAAACAGGAATAATATAGTATAATAGCCTTAAAGAGGAAATTAAGAAAGTACAATTTGGTAAAAATGACACATTGATTTTCATCGTAGGTTAACGCTAAAGTTAAGATAACGGGAGTGGAAAAAATGTGAAGTTCTATGTAGGAGCAACTGGGTAGTTTGCAATAAAGGCTTGGGTCATCTACATGTGGATAACTTTATTGAAAAGTAGCATCGTTAAGCTTATGTGCTCAGAGCTGTAGCAAACTTCAATCTTTTTCCTATGATAAGTCAACACTGGCTCGAATCTAAAAGAAGCCTAACAAAAAGCGGACTTGCCGCTCAGGCGTCGGCATATCCCTATTTTAGAGGCATGTTTCCTTTATCTTGTCAAAAGTTCTTCAATTTGTATGTCGCTAAACGAATGCTTAACCTTTTTAACGGCTAGGAAACGGTATCCGTTTTTATATCATGGTTATCTTGTTGAAAATAGCTTGCATCGTCTAGCTTATATGCTAGAGCAACTAGCAAACCAGACGTGCTAGTGGTGGAGTTATTTATAGTTATTAGGATAAGGAAGCTGTGACAGACAAACACCGTGACCTTTTAAGGATGCTGTACGCTTAGCCAGCTTAGGTCTAAAACACGTACTAAAATAAAGCGTTATCAATAGAGATAAATATATACAAGCAGAGAAAAGTTTTAGGGAATAGTTTAGAATAAATGAATAATTATATTGGGGGATGAATCGGATGAAGTTAAAACAAATTTCTTTGGATGTAGAGTGGGTGGAACTAATAAAACAAGCAAGAACATTAGGAGTGCCAATAGAGGAAATTCGACGGTTTTTACGTACGGTACAAAAATATAATAATGTCCCAAAAAATTTGTTTTAGAAATAGTATAACTCACCTCGATTATGGTATAATGCCATTTGAAAGAAGGTGACTGCTTTTGATAGGGGAAAAAATAAAAGAGCTAAGAAAAGCTAAGAAAATGTCTATTTCAGAGCTGGCAGAAAAAGCTGGGGTTGCAAAGTCATATTTGAGCTCAATTGAGCGAGGTATTCAGGTTAATCCCTCCATTCAATTTATTGAAAAAATCAGCATCGTTTTAGGTGTGTCCATAAATGAATTAATTCGAGAAAATCAGAGTAAGCAAAAAGAAGAGTTAGATGAAGAATGGTTAGAAATTGTTCAGGAAGCAATGGAATCTGGTGTATCAAAAGAACAATTTAAAGAATTTCTTGAATTTAATAAGTGGCGAATTAATAAAGAGTGACCGTTAAGCAGTAAGCTGACGGTTTTTTGTTGTTTGTTTAAAATATGATACGATACATAGTTTTATTATAGTAAAGTTTGGGGTAATATGGAAGACAAATTTTTATATTGTGTCCAAATCGTATATGACTTCTCTTTTAACTTGTCAATGACCGATTTAACTCCACGTTTTTAGACGTTATCCGCTCTTAGCTTTATCTTTATTCGTTCATATTAAATTTGATGTCAGCATACATCCACGTAGAAAAAGCGTTCATTCCTTTCTGAAGTTCTATTGTTCTATTGTTTGTAAGCCGCTAACTGAGCGTTTTAAGCTTTTGTTCGGTATCGCGAAAGCAATAATTATTACAACCATTTAGCACTACAAAAAACTTAAGCTAATGGGTAGTTGATCGAAAGTAAAGAAATGGTTGTAATTAATAAAAGAATCCCTTTTTGCCCATGATTAGCATAGTATATAACGTGAAATAAAGGAAGATTTATAATAAAAAATTGAAATTACCATACTCAGAAAAACAGGTTTTCGAGCTTAAGGAAATGAATGAGTTGGAAATAGTTGTGAAAAATTTTAACGTACTTGTTGGAGGTTGTAAAAAATTATTAATTTAAAGTATAAGTAGAGGCTAAGGATTGATCTACTATATACTGGCTAGATAATTTTTCTTTATTTTCGCTTTTTTAGAAAAATAACTAAAAAGATTGTTTAACATTGTACTTTCTAGTAGAATTTATAATGGATTGAATAAAAAATGTATTTTCGCACAAAATGTTGTTGTGAAAAAGCTTGGAAATTGTCAGTTTATGAATAAATGAAATGGTAAAAGGCGGGGAAAATAATGGGTGAGCAAGAAAAGTACAAAAACTTGCTTAGGAAAGTAATTCAGGAAACGGAAAACCATAAAATTCAAACTTCAGAAGAAATGGTGAAAACGCTTATTAAAGAATTGCAAAGCAGTGCTTTAGGCAACACAGCAAATTCATAAGTTATAAGTTGCAAAAAAGCAGTATTCTCCAATAGAGATACTGCTTTTAAGTACATAATTTAGAGACTCTGTAATTGAGAAAGAAAGCCGTTGGTCACTTCAAGGAAAAAAGTGTTTTTTGAATGAAGTTACACTTTATAACGATATTGGTTAACATGAATTTTGTGAAAAAAACCACATTATATGATACGATGTTCTTAACGCAACTTAACTAAAAAGAACAGTTTAAACTAACTTAACAAATAGAAATCAAGAAAAGTAAAAATATTTCCTAGTATATTAAGAGGTTAAAATTTTAGCTCGATAGAAGTTGATCAGATATTGTGAAGTATAAGTGCAACTAACGTAGTCTCCTTCGTCAAAGGCTCGAAGCCAGCTTAAGTTTTCAATAAAATAGTAAGCCATTACTAAATATGATCTAAAGCCCTTACACTAAATCGAATAAGGTACGGATGCTTCAGCCTGTCAACCCTGAGCTTTTGTTCAGGTTGTCTTTTTGTAAACGATAAAAAATTGCTGAAGTCTATTTATTATTCACTTAATGGGCAAAAATTTATTATTTACTGAAGTCGCCGAACTATGTCAAATAATGGGGAATAAAAGGTCTAATGAGAGGTCTGCTTTATCTATATTGAGTTCTATGCATCAGGAAAGGAAGCGAAGCAAATGATTAAAATTACCCCGATATTAATTAAAAATGCAAAGGTATACACGGAAGAACAAGTTATAGAGAACGGGGCTGTGTTAATGCAATCAGGGAAGATTACTGATATTTACCAGCCTGATGGTAAACCTCGTAGTTTACCAGAAAATCTAAAAGTTATCGATGGAACTGGCTTATCTGTTATACCAGGGTTTATAGACGGACATATTCATGGTGCAAATGGTGCAGATGTGATGGATGCTACAGAGGAAGCCTTAGATACGATGGCTTTAGTGCTGCCTAAAGAGGGAACGACAAGTTTTTTAGCTACAACAATTACTCAAGCGCCTGAACAGATTGAACAGGCACTGATAAATGTGCGTAATTATGTTAATAAACCTGGTCAAGCAGAAATGATTGGCGTCCACTTAGAAGGTCCTTTTATTGAAAAAGAAAAAGCAGGCGCTCAGCCATTACAGTATATTATGAATCCTAATCTGAATGTATTTGATCATTGGCAGGAATTATCTGGTAATCAAATAAAGACCATTACGATGGCCCCTGAGCTTGATCCAGAGGGAAGTTTTATAAGTAAATTAGCTGCTAGTGGAGTAAATGTTTCTGCTGGGCATACAGATGCCGATTTTTCCCAGATAAAGCGTGCGATAAAACATGGAGTTCGTCAAGTTACTCATCTATGCAATGCAATGAATGGAATCCATCATCGTGATATCGGTGCAGTGGGTGCAGCAATGGAATTAGAAGAGTTACGAGCAGAATTAATTGCCGATGGGATTCATGTAGTTCCAGAAATGTTGCAAATTATTTATCGCAATACGGGAAGTAAAAGATTACTTCTTATAACAGACGCTATGCGTGCGAAATGTTTACCATCTGGGGAATACGAGTTAGGCGGTCAGCCTGTACATGTTTCAACAGATAGAGCGTTATTAGAAAATGGAACGTTGGCTGGGAGTATTTTGAAGATGCATGAGGGAGCCAAAAATATGCTTCGTCTAAACGATGTTTCATTAAAAAATATTATTGAAATGACATCCGTTAATCCGGCAAAACAAATTGACATATATGATAAAAAAGGAAGTATTACTCCTGGAAAAGATGCTGATGTACTGTTGGTGGATGAGCATTTGTCAATTAAATATACCATTTGCCGTGGAGTAATTGCATTTAAGGGAGATGAAAAGTAATGGAAATCATTAAAGTTAGGAATTATGAAGAGATGAGCGAGCGAGCGGGTGAAATTGTTATTGATACGATCAAGCAATTGAATCAGCCGGTATTAGGTCTAGCTACTGGATCTACACCAGAAGGACTATATCAGTATCTAATAGAAAAACATAAAAATAGAGAAGTATCATTTAAACATGTGACTACATTTAATTTAGATGAGTATGTGGGCTTAGAAAAAGATGATATTAATAGTTATAATTATTACATGAATGAAAAATTATTTAAGCATCTAGATATTCCACGCGAACAAACCCATTTGCCAGATGGAAATGCTTTGGATTTAAATGAAGAGGCATCAGAATATGAAGCACGTATTAAAAATGCAGGAAACATTGATTTGCAAATTCTTGGTCTTGGCTTAAACGGACATATTGGCTTTAACGAGCCGGGAACTCCTTTTACAAGCAGAACCCATATTGTGCAATTAGATGAATCAACCCGTCAAGCCAATGCGCGTTTCTTTATTTCTATAGACGAAGTACCTACACAGGCAATTACTGCAGGAATTGAAACAATTATGGAAAGTAAGCAAATTATTATGCTTGTTTCTGGTGAAAATAAAGCAAAGGCACTAGCACGTCTAGTAAATGGTGAAGTAAATGAAGATTTCCCTGCATCCATTCTCCAAAAACATGATAATGTAAAAATTATCGCGGATGAAGCTGCTTGCAAGCTGATATAGGAACTTAGTAGAAATAGGTACAATTTTCTAGATAAGAACAAAAGCTAGAAGCGCTTGGTTAGCGACGTACAAATAGCAGAACTTCTGAAAAGAAGAACGCTTTTTCTGCGTGCGATGCTTATTCAAGAAGTTTCCCTGTTCTTGAAAAACCGCGATGTATTGCTGTCGTAGCAACTCTGTCCTTGAAAAAGAACTTCGTGTGGTGTATTGCTTCGTAGCTTTCCTAGTCCTGTTACCTGAACAAATTGGGGATTTAGGAGCGATGTTCATTTATCCTAGGAAGGAGATTAAAGTTTGCTAGCAGCACAAGTGCTTAAGGAGACGATAATTTTAAAATTTATCCACCATGGGCAAACGAATAGATTTTCCTAAACAATGAAAAGCCGCCCAAAAGTTTACCCCGCATGCAAGGTGCCGTAAGACTCCCACTTCAAAATCTTGAGTTGATACAAAAGGTCTAAGTGGGAGAAAACGGCACCTAAATGCCCGATTCGTTTAAGGGTCTTTAGGTCATACCTCCTGAGGTACTAACATTCAGTAGGAGATGGAAGAAAACTCCTACTGAATGAAGTTTCACTTTATTTATCAAGCTTTTGGGTGACAGCTATTATAAGCTGAGCAATTCTACATATCAATTTCTATATAGGTTGTATCCGCTTCTGTAATCTCTGCTTGGGCATTCGTATGATCAACAATAAACTCTCTAAATTCCTTCTCCTGTCCAACTTCTACATAGACAATAAACTCTACTTTATCTGTATAGTTAATGGTTTTAAGGATATAGTTTGATTGACGAAAGGCATGTTCCAGTTTACCGGATAATGTGTAATCCACAATAATCGAGAAGCCTTGCATTCGTTGTCTTTTTACAACTCCTGTCGCTTTTATAGCTTGAGATGTCGTATTGCCATAAGCGCGAATTAACCCACCCGCGCCAAGCTTTATACCTCCAAAATAGCGTGTAACAACTACAGCAGTATCTTTGAGCTGTTGTTTTTTTAAAACTTCAAGGATAGGTATTCCAGCAGTACCACTGGGTTCACCGTCATCATTTGCTTTCTGAATTTGATCGTGTTCACCAATTAAATAAGCTGAACAATTATGAGTAGCATCAAAATGTTTTTTCTTGATTTCCTGAATAAAAGCTTGGGCTTCTTCTTCAGTTTCCACTCGTTTAACGTAGCCAATGAACCGGGACTTTTGGATGACTAACTCATTCATCCCTTGGTGTTTTACGGTATAATATTTATCTAACAACTTGCATTCCCTCCTGATTAACATTCATGATAGAATAAGGAAAGCTATCAAAAGCTTAAGGAAATGAACATATTTGAGTATAAAGAAGCACAAGAATTATTCTCAAGTATGCTAAAAGACCCTATAAAAAAATCGTAGGTATGCGTATAATTATATCATAGGTTGGTGGGAAATAATGGCGCAGAGAATTAGTGAAAGAGCTTTAGACTATATTATTAATGAAATGATTGAAGTAGTAGAGAATAGTAAGGATGAGATTTTTAATATTAGCGAAGAAGCGAGAACAGAGCATGAGCATCTTGTAAAAGAATTAAAGGAAACAAAGATCAAAGTGGCGCAACATATTAAAGATGGAGATGAGCTGGAGCAAAAGGTCCGCTTTTCCCGGAGACGCTTAGCCGAAGTAAGCAAATATTTTGATCGATATTCGGAAACGGAAATACGAGAAGTATACGAAATGACTCATGCGATGCAAACGAAATTAGCTATGCTGCGTCAGGAAGAAAGTGTGTTGCGTGAAAAGCGAGATGATTTAGAACGAAGATTAGTAGCGTTAGGCCAAACGATTAAGCGGGCAGAAGGATTAGCAGGAAAAATTTCTGTCGTGCTTAATTATTTACAAGATGACTTTCAACAAGTAAATGAAATGCTTGAAGAAGCAAAAGAAAAGCAAGAATTCGGTTTGAAAATAATTGAAGCTCAAGAGGAAGAAAGACGAAAAATATCAAGAGAAATTCATGATGGACCAGCACAGATGCTGGCAAATATTTTATTACGTTCGGAACTCGTTGAGCGTACTTGCCGTAATCGAGATGTAGAGCAAGCCTTAGAAGAAATTAAAAGCGTACGTAAAATGATACGATCTTCTTTATATGAAGTACGTAGAATCATCTATGATCTTCGCCCGATGGCTTTAGATGACCTTGGCCTTATTCCAACGATCAAAAAATACGTAGCTACCATTTCTGATTATAATGAGATAAAGATTGAATTTATTTCGATGGGTGAAGAAAAGCGATTACATCAAAAATATGAAATAGCTTTTTTTCGGCTAGTTCAGGAAGCGTTGCAAAATGCTGTTAAACACGCAGAAGCCTCATTAATTCAGGTAAAGTTGGAAATTGGCAAGAGTAGTTTAACTATGATTATTAAAGATAATGGAAAGGGTTTCGACCCCTCGATGAAAAGGGACAAGTCATTTGGATTAATCGGTATGAGAGAGCGGGTTGAAATGCTAGAAGGAGAAATGGAGATTTCCTCCAAAATTGGAAAAGGTACAACTATTTTCATAAAGGTTCCATATACGTCAGTATAGCGGTATAATATAAAAAGATACTGAATTGTTATATTAAATATAAATATAATGCGTTCTATCATAAATAGCTTCTAGATTAAATAAAACAATTCTATATGGGAGGAACGAATACATGACTGCGGAAAGAAAATTACGAATTATATTAATTGATGACCATAAGCTGTTTCGAGAAGGGGTTAAAAGAATTTTAGATTTTGAACCTTCTTTTGAGGTGGTTGCAGAAGGTGATGATGGATCAATGGCTGCTAAGCTTGTGAAGGAGCATAATCCAGATGTCGTGCTAATGGATATTAATATGCCGAATATGAATGGTGTTCAAGCAACAACAGACCTCGTTCGCTATTTTCCTAACACGAAAGTTATTATTCTCTCTATCCACGATGATGAAAGTTATGTCACGCATGCATTAAAAACAGGAGCACAAGGTTATTTGCTTAAAGAAATGGATTCAGATGCACTTATTGAAGCAATTAAGGTTGTAAGTGACGGTGGATCTTATCTCCATCCAAGAGTTACTCATAATTTAGTGATGGAATATCGTCGTCTTGCTAAAGACCATGTTTCTTCTTTGTCTGATAATGGTGTTGAATATCGCCAACCACTTCATTTGTTGACGAAAAGGGAATGCCAAGTTCTACAATTGTTAGCAGATGGAAAAAGTAATCGGGCTGTAGCTGAAACATTATATATTAGTGAAAAAACTGTCAAAAACCATGTGAGTAATATATTGCAAAAAATGAATGTGAATGACCGTACGCAAGCTGTAGTTGCTGCTATTCGTAAAGGATGGGTTGAAGTTATTTAAAGGCAGCTAGTTAAATCATGTAATAAATACTCCAAACTTAAAAACTTCATTAAAATAACGAAGATACATAGTGTCACCATCCTTTTTGGAAGTGGCACTTTCATCTTATTTCCCCTTTTTTCTAAACGACTTTAGTTTTGCAAGTGATAATGTTTTAAAGTGGACGATAGATGAAGTCAAGCTTAAGAAGCGTAAGTGTATAGAACACACAATGGAATAAAAAAATCCTTTTATGGATAATGGCGAAGGAAAGGTTCTTCATATGCTAGGTTTTTTTCTGTCTGTAAAAGAATGCATTTTTTAATACTTTCATGTAAAATAAAATGGAAACTGTTCTATTAAATGCTCATAGTTTCATAGTGAGCTAAAGTACATGAAAGAGGAGAAGGTTTGTATGAAAGTTGCTGTAATGACAGACAGCACGGCTTATATAGACAAAGAAATACGTGATAAACATCAGATTTATATGGTGCCTTTAAGTGTCCAATTTGCTGATGCTTCTTATCGTGAGGAAATTGATATTACGACAGATGAATTCTATCGGAATTTAAAAGAGAGTAAGGAATTACCAAAGACTTCTCAACCATCGATCGGAGATATTACAAGCTTACTAGAAGGACTAGCAAAAGATTATGATGCAGTTATATCTATTCATCTTTCCAGTGGCATTAGTGGTACATATCAAGCAGTGGTAAGTGCAGGGGAAATGGTAGAAGGAATTGATGTTTATGCCTATGACTCTGAAAGAAGCTGTATGGCTCAAGGTTTTCTAGTATTAGAAGCTGTTGAATTGATTGCAAAAGGGAAACAACCCGCTGAAGTTATTAAACGGCTTGATGAAATTAAAGCTGGTACACGCAGTTATTTTATGGTTGATGACTTAAGTAATTTACAGCGTGGAGGGCGCTTAAATGGTGCTCAAGCAATTATTGGCAGTCTCTTACAAGTAAAGCCGATCCTGCATTTCGTAGACAAGATTATTGTACCGTTTGAAAAAATCAGAACAAAGAAAAAAGCCATCCAGCGAATACTTGATTTACTGGAGGAGGATGCTTCTCAAGGTCAGCGATTAAAAATAGCGTTTATCCATGCTAATAGGGAAGCAGAAGCAATAGAACTGCAACAAAAGTTTTTAGCTAAATATCCGGATATGGATACGACCATCAGCTATTTTGGACCGGTAATTGGTACTCATTTAGGAGAAGGTGCATTGGGAGTAACCTGGTATAAAAAATGAATGATTGGTTAGTCAATAACCTAACGGCGTATAAAAAACCTCTACTAATTTATTATAGGGAGGTTTTTTAATACGTATAAGTTAAACCGGCAAAAAGGAAAGTTTTAAATAAGCCTTATTGGTGGAGCAGCACCTAATCTAGGTCAAATTGTTTTCCTTTTTATTAATAAAATAGTGATTTTTTGAAAAATTCCCTCTTGACATTCTATTATTAACGATATATAGTGGTGGTTAAGTTTAAGGGGATGTTCAAAAAGTTAAAATGACACAGCCAATTTTACCGTTGTCTAGGAATTTATATCCATTTCTACATTGCCACTAAATCTTTTTGAAAACTAAAAATACTTAACTTGAGCGCTAAAGCTGTAGCAAACCCCACTAAACGAGTGCTTCTAGCTTCTGCTCTCGGCTTGTCTCTACTGCACTACACACACTGCGCTAACGAAACTACGCTGCCTAGAACTTCGACTCAACAGAAGGTGGTCGTGTTGGCGTTGCAAAGGTTTCGTATCTTGGTCACCTTGGTTCTTCTTTTTGAACATTCCTTTAAATAAAAAAATATGTATATTATTTTCTTATCCAGAGAGGTGGAGGGACTGGCCCGATGAAGCCCGGCAACCTTGTGCATTCGTTGCGCAATAAGGTGCCAATTCCTGCAAAACTGTTTTTGTTTTGAAAGATAAGAGAGGTGATGTAATGTCTTCTATAGCCCCTCTGTCTTTGACAGAGGGGCTTTTATAATAGTGGCGACATGAAGGTTAGCTTTTTTGTACTATAGGAAAGTATAAAACTTTAGGCTTTATAGTATAAGAAAAACTACAGCTTTCGCTAAAGACTTGGCGATAAGCTAAGTTTTTCTAAAAAAAGTAGCTTCATTATCTAGTTGAAGTGCTTAAGCGGTAGCGAACTTTGTTCTTCTTCCTGCGTTAAAGTAAAACATCGGCTCAATCTAGAGGAAGACCGACTAAAAGCGGGCTTCCCGTAAGCGTCAGCATACCCCTGTTTTAGAAGCATGTTTTCTTTTCCTGAATGGAGGATCCGTATTTTTCTCATGTTTTTTCACATGTTCGCAAAATCATAAGCAGATGATCGACAATACGGAGGAGCTGTGGCAACAGTACACTGCGTTTTTTCAAAGGACATAGAAATCTTTGGCAGCGACACATTGTGATTTTTCAAGGGCAACGAAAGCTACTTGAATAGACATCCCACCTAGAAAAAGCGTTTTTCAAGGACAGAGAAGCTTCGTCGTAAATTAAGGTAATACCTTAAAAATTTTTGAATTTGAACAAAAATTGCGCTTTTACAATCGTTTAACGCAAGTATTAACCAATTAAGTCAAACTGTAGATTAACTGAACTACTGCCTTGGATAAAAGTCTACTTAATTTATCGGAAAAGAATGTTTTTATTGCTAGAAGAAAAAACAGTGGTTGTATGTTTAGCAAGTTCTTAATTCGAGATAGTCGAAAGGAATGTTGTTTTTTATGAATGTATATGGTTATGGTTGGCTGAATTCCAAGCCTTGGTTTGGGGCATTGCAACGGTCACGACATTATTTTTATCCCGCATGTAAGGTGCCGTAAGACTCCTGCTTCAAGAGTCTTTAGTTGATACAAAGAGTCAAAGTAGGGGAAAACGGTACCTAAATGCCCGATTGGTTCAAGGGCCTTTAGGTCATACCCTTGTTGGTACTAAGATTCAGTAAGAGATGGAAGCAAACTCCTACAGAATGAAGTTTTACTTTATGAATATATTTGCTTTTTAAAATCTCCAGGGTATAGCTATGTTTAGTCTGTTAGTCGGAATATTCATTCCACTTGTAACTGTGTCAAATATGTCTGTATCGAAAGGTATAGTGCTGTAAAATCCGACAAGATAGGGATACTGCATTTGTTTTTTTGATGTTTCTCTATGAGTTGTCATAAAAGGTTAGAAGAGAATTTTCAGGAAGTTCGGCAGAATAATACATTGAATTTTAATGCTTGTTTATTTCTGGGCGGCTTATGTTTCTAAGTGTAAGTTTTTCTGCTGGCTGAATTATTTAGTCTTTGCTAGAAGCAAAAAATATATTGGAGGTTTATTTAGATGGATCAAAGAGAATTGCGAAATTGCTTTGGGCATTTTGCTACGGGTGTATGTGTAGTAACGTGGAAGGATGATAACCACAACCGAAAAGGAATCACAATTAATTCATTTACTTCTGTTTCCCTTCATCCACCTCTTGTATTAATTTCTATCAATAAGCAATCAAGGTCATTAAATAGTTTAAAAAAACAAAATTTTATAGTCAATATTTTATCTACAGAACAAAAGGAGTATGCGATTTATTTTGCAAGACAGTCACAAGAAAATCTAGTTATTGACTGGCAGGAGGATTCGCATATTGGTCCCAAATTGAATAATACGGTTGCAACAATGGAATGCACACCTTGGGCAGAGTATGACGGAGGAGATCATTTGCTTCTATTAGGGCAGGTGGTAACTTTTTCTTATAACGAAAATGAATGTTTGTTGTTCCATAAAGGAAAGTTTTTACAAACAAAAATGGAAACTGTGATTAAATAAAAGGCCAAAGGAGAAAAAGTAAAATGAGTATTCGAACAGGAAAGCAGTATCTAGAAAGTTTACGAAATAGAAAAACAAATGTGTGGTTAAATGGGGAACGGATGGACAATATTGTAGATCATCCATATTTTTCACAGCCTATCAAGGAAATTGCCAAGCTGTACGATATGCAGCATAATCATGAATACCAAGATAAAATAACACATATTTGTGAAGAAACTGACACAAGAGTTAGTAATGCATTTTTGATACCTGCTAAAAAAGAACATTTACAAATGCGTCGTCAACTCTATGAATTATGGGCAGAATCAACGTTTGGTCTCATGGGGAGAACGCCAGATAGCTTAAATTCGGTTATTACTGGGATGGCTGCAAACCATTTATTTTTTCGTAAGTATGGGAATGAGTATGGAGATAATATTATTAATTATTTTAAGTATATAAGAGATCATGACTTGTTTTTAACACATGCCATTGTAAATCCGCAAAATGATAGAAGGAAAACTTCATACGAACAAGAACATGAATTCACACATTTGGGGGTTGTCAAAGAAACAGATGAAGGATTAATTGTAAGAGGGGCTAAGATGCTGGCTACACTTGCACCAATCGTAGACGAAATTATTATTTATACGTATCCTGGTTTTAGACCAGGAGATGAAAAGTATGCTGTTGCATTTGCTTTGCCAATCGATACCCCGGGTCTTCATTTATATTGTCGGGAACCGGCACAGGATGGCCAACGTTCGACTTGGGATCACCCTTTAGCATCAAGGTTTGAAGAAGCGGACGCTTTAGTAGTATTTCATGATGTGTTCGTTCCTTGGGATCGTGTATTTATTAATCAAAATGTAGAAGCCGCTAATTTACTTTATCAAACTGCAGGTGTTAATCACCAGTCAGCACATCAATCCGTGGTAAGGGGATTTGTTAAACTCGCTTTTGTAACAGAGGTGACGTGTGCTCTTGCCGATTCGGTCGGCGTAGATGAGTTTTTGAATGTTCAAAATCAATTAGCAGAACTAATTCAAAATATAGAAACGCTTAGAGCACTCCTTTATACTGCTGAGAATCAGTACGAAATTCATTCTACAAATGAGATAATTCCTAATCCATTAGCGGTGGAAACAATGAGAGGAGTATTACCGGTTATCTATCCAAGAGCAATACAAATATTGCAAACCATTGGTGCAGGTGGCTTATTAATGTCACCATCGGAAGGGGATTTTACGAATCCTGAAATTGCTGATGATCTGCATAAATATTATACGGGGAGACGAGAAGTAACATCAGTAAGGAGAGTTAGGTTATTTAAACTCGCCTGGGATCTATGTGGGGAAGCTTTTGGACAACGACTTGTCCAATATGAACGATATTACTCCGGTGATCCAGTAAGGAAAAGAGGATTATTTTATAAGCAATATAAGAAAAGTAATCCGTCCTATTCGCGTGTAGACAGAGCATTAAAAGAAGCGTTGCAGCTTTCTGCAACATTTCAAGTAAAAGCATGAAAATAGGTATGGATGTAACATGAAAAAGTTGCTCCATCGGATGGGTAAACTGATGGAGCAACTTTAAAGTGCTTAGCTTACAGATTCACTTACTTTCTCGTTGTTAACATCAGCTCTTTCTCGCAGTGAACGATACTTGAACATAAAGACAAGAAATGACAGTACGGCAAATAGAGCAAAATAAATCATTAATATACTAATATCGTCCCACATATTGGAGGTATTTCCTAGTGTAATAATATTTCGATAGCTGTTTATAGAATACGTAAATGGTAAAAAGATACTTAGATTACGTAATTCTTCTGGAAGCATATCAACTGGCAATGCTGATCCCGTTGTAGATAATTGAAGAACAACAAATGCTAACGCAAGGAATCTACCAATATTTCCAGCTAAACCTACTAAGAATAAAACAATCATTTAGAAAGTTAGGCTTACCATAATAGAAAATAAAACGAAGGAAATATCGCTTTGAACATTGAAGCCTTTAGTAGTTTTGAAGTATATGGAGATTATGATGAAATTATGGGGGAGGATGTCTGGAAAAGCAAGCAATCTCACAAATGATTGATTATGCTTTCTCAAAAAGAGTTAATGAACTTCAAATAGAAATGTCTCGAAAATTGTATAAAACCGAAACAGTAGTAGTTTGACTATTTAATACATATGGACCAGGAGAGTACTATAGCAATTATCGTTGTCATCTGCCTATTCTGCTACAGAGCTTTACATAACATGCGATATACAGTGTACACTAATCATTATAGAACTAGTACATATATAAAAGATTGTGTAACAACATTAGCAAATATAGTAACTAATTTTAAACAGGGAGAAGTCTACAATATAGGTAGTGAATATTATCATAGTATAAAGGAAGCTTCTGATATTGTTTTAGATTATATAAGTAAGATGGACTCCCTGGTAACTTATAAAGAAGTTGAACCGCTAACAACAAAAATAAAGAGAGTAGATATTACAAAATCAAAACGTGATTTTAATCATGAAACAACGATTAAAATTGCAGAGGGAATTCCTTTAACAATTGATTGGATGAGAAGTGTTTACCAGAAAATATGAGGCCGTACTCAATAGATATTAATATGATGAAATTACTGAGACAAAAGAATTTAATAAAGGAAGATAGTCGTGATGAACAATATTAAAAAATTAGGTATTCCTTTTTCTAAATCTACTCTAATAGAGACAGTATATCTCTTAACAGAGCATATACAAAGCGATACTAGAAAGGGAATATTCCATCTAATAACTATTAATCCAGAGATTGCAATGACATATCAGTCCGATGATCTTTTCAAAAGCATTGTAAAAGAAGCAGACTTAATCACTCCGGATGGGATTGGCATAGTTTTAGCATCTAGATGGCTTGGGGATCCTATTTCTGAAAGAGTTACTGGGTATGAACTTTTAATTAATTTATTAGAAAGAGGAGACGGGTTAGGTTGGAGTTTTTATTTTCTAGGAACTGAAGAAAACACAAATAGAAAAGCTGTGGAAAAGATTTCAATTCAATATCCGGGTATAACTATATCGGGCAGGCATCATGGTTTTTTTAATACCTGGGAAGAGAAGGGAATTATAACAGAAATTCAACAGAAGAAGCCGGATATTATAATAGTAGCGATGGGAGCACCTTTTTCAGATAAATAGATATATAAAAACAAAAAGTCTTTTTCTTACGGAAATGTGGTTGTTTTGGAAGTCAGAGGTGGTCTGGACGTGTTATCGGGAGATGTTAGAGAAACACCTGAAATATGGAGAAAACTTTATTTAGAATGGTTGTATCGTTTGATTTCTGTTCCAGCTAAAAAAGGTCAAAAGACAATTAGCTATCCCAAAAATTTATTTATCAGGTTATCAGAAGAAACAAGAATTAGTTACAGATAATTTCGATAGAAAGGGAGCTATTCTGATCCCTATGTTAGTAGGAATCTGTTTAAATACTTGGTAATGAAGGGGTTTACAAGTTATTTACCATTTGAACGTTGTGGGATTTTTCCTATTCCCCCAATGATGAAATTGGGATCGGTTTATCAGGTCATCGATTTGATATAAAAGCAATTCAAGAGATTACGGAAGATGTACGAAATTTCCCGCTAATTAACAATGGTTTAGAACTATTACGATTGTTTGGTGATGGAATAAAATTTTTACAGCCGCTTTATATTCCTGATGCTAAAGATAGTTTTCCTATCAGGTATATTCAACAATTTCAATTAAAATCTGTAGTTGTAGCGCCAATTTTCAAAGCTTCTAATCATGAATTAATCGGGGCTGCTATTCCTTGATCAAGGAGCAAATAAACAGTTTACAATGTCACAGGATACGTATACAGCATTGATTAAGTTCGGACAAAGTGCAGGAGAAATTATCGGAAAGTTTAAAATTAATATGAATTACTTCAATAAAACACTACATCTTTCATTAAGAGAAATTGAAGTATTAACATTGATGGCAGATGGAGAATCAACAAGTAGTGCTGCTGATTAAGTACACTTGAGTGAGTATACGGTAAGAGATTATATTACAAAAATCATGCAGAAAATATGAAGGCGAAGAATCGTACGGAAGCAGTAGCCTATGCAATTAGGCATGGAATGATCTAAAGTCATTTCTGTATAGACAAACTCGAGCAAGATAAAAAGGAGCTAATTAACTATATTTGCTTCTTTTTTCCCGTATGTAAGATGCCGTAAGACTCCCACTTCAAAAAGAAAATTATTTATAGAATGTCAGTTTTACGTGTCCAACGAAGCAAGTAGGTAGTCAGCTGTGCCATAAAACTTGTCTCCAGTCTAGTTTTCTTTATACGTTAGGAAAAGACAAAATTTTAGACAGTGGTTAAGGCACGAAGTAGATTTTTTATGTTGAACGTATAAATGCAACCAGGTAGTATCCTGCTCTAAAGCTTGCCTCGGTTAGCTATGTTTTCTATATCCTGCTGTGACGGCGATCCGATTATCCATGCTTTCTTCTTTGTATATAGAGTCAATTAAATCTTCATATCTGTTTTCAATAATATCTGTTTTAAGAGATAGCTTTGGGGTTAATTCTCCTCCGTCAATGGTCCATTCATCGCTAATAATAATTACTTTTTTAGGCTGTGCATAATTCGTAAATTTCTTAGTTAGCTTGATTACTTCTTCATTTAAAAGTTGTTGTACTTTTTTATCATTACATAGTGCTTCTCTGGAATTTGTATTCATTCCTCGCTTCTTGGCCCAAGGAATTAAATTTTCGTAATCTGGATTTACCAATGTAATCACGTATTTCCTTTTGTCACCAACTACAAGCGATTGACTAATATATGCACTTTCGTTTATAGCCGTTTCAACTGGAGCTGGTGCCACATTCATTCCGGTAGATAGAACAAGAATCCGCTTTTTACGGTCGATAATTTTTAAATAACCATTTTCATCTAATTTTCCAATATCGCCTGTTTTGAACCAGCCTTCTTCAAAAGCTTTTTCTGTTTCTTGGGCATTGTTATAATATCCTTCAGTAATATTAGGGCCTTTTACTAAGATTTCTCCATCTTGGGCAATTTTTAAATCGACATTAGGTAAAAATTTACCAACTGTCCCTGCTTTTGCTCGAATGATTAGATTTGAAGAAATAATAGGTGATGTTTCCGTTAACCCATAGCCTTCGAGTAATGGAATATCTAAAGCCCAGAAAAACTTTGCTATCTCTTCATTCAACGTTCCTCCACCAGATACAAGACCTCGTAATCTCCCACCTAATTGATTCTTCACTTTTTGATAAACAAGTTTATTTGCTATTTTCCATTTACGAGCTAGGTTTTTGGGTAAATAATCTTGCGAGATATAGTGATTGATTGTTGCGTTTAGATAGTATTTATATTTTTCTTCCCCGACAGATATGGCCCAATTAAAGATTTTTCGTTTTACAGCTGACCCATTTTCCATTTCACTTTGTACTTTTGTATACACTTTTTCAAATAATCTTGGAACGCTTGTCATTATAGTTGGTTTGAATGTTTTCAAATCTTCTGGGATGGTTGTAATATTTTCTGCATAAATAATCGTTGTTCCAATAGATAATGGTAAATAATGACCTGCTAGCCTTTCAAAAATATGTGAAAGCGGCAAATAGGAAAGCGAAACGTCTTCAGGCAACAGTTCGACTAACCAAAATTGAACTCCTTCTATATTGGCTAAAATATTACCATGTGTTAACATGACTCCTTTTGGTTTGCCTGTCGTTCCAGAAGTGTTCATAATGGTAAGCAGCTGATCTCGATTAATATATTGATAGAATTGTTCCCAATTCGTTCGACTTTAGGTACCTCCAAGATTTTCTACTTTTTTGAATGTCATTAAATTATTGACATCCATTTGTTCTGGATACATCATAATAATATGATCTAACTGTACTCCGGTTGCGATCAACTTGTCATATTGTTCCTTGTTTTCAACGATTGCAGCTGTAATATCGTAGTTTTTTAAAATATAAGCAACTTGTTGGGAAGGAATGGAAGGGTATATTGGTACGCTGACAGCCGAAATGTTTGCTAATGCAAAGTCAGAAATTGCCCATAGGGTTACTGTTTGAAATAATAGCTACTTTTGCTTCAGGCTTTATACCAATATATGTTAAACCAGTAGCAAAGTTTTTAATTCTATTCCATAAATTTTGATACGCTATTTTTTTAATGGAACCCTTTTCCTTCCATTGATAAGCTATATTATTAGGAAATTGTTCTACGGTACGCTTCAGCATTTGCAAAACGTTAGCTACTTTCATCTCCCATCACCTCTTTTTCAATGATTAAGCAAAAACTCGGTTAATAACTTGAAATGCGGATAATAATAATATATATTTTTATTGGGTAAATCTAATAAAATATTTATAATAATCAATAAATAAAAACCGAGCTAGCGCTAAGACTCTAGCGCCAGCAATTACTAGTTAGGTCTTAGGTAAAACAGAAAGTAAAGCCTGAAACCAATAGATGAGTGTTTCTATTTTTCTCAACCTTTAAATAATAAGTTTGTTTGAAGCCTATGGAACCTTCATGCGAGATAAAATGCCTTCTAATTTTAACGCCATCCCCATATTGCCTTCGATCTTTAACTTACCGCTTAAAAAAGCTGTTATTCCATTTAATTCTCCTTTCGCTAGTTTGATAAAGTTATCTGCTTTTATATGTAGCGTGCAGTCTGCTTTTTCTTCTATACCCTCTGCAATGTAGCTATTCTCATCTCGTAACACGAATTGATAAGTATCTGGATCATTATCTTTTAAATGAAATTGATATACAGCTTTGATTCCTTTAACAAGTGCTGAATTCTCTTTGATAGCTGCGTTCAATGTTTTTATAATCTGTTAAACTTCTGACATAGGTCTTTCCTCCTTAATTTGTGATATATACTTTATCGTATAAGAAGTTCAGTTTGCTTACTATCCCGTTAATTGTCGGGTAAATGGTCTTATAAATTTACATCCCCTAAAATGATATGTCATGTATTAATTTCCAGAAAAAACACTAACAACATGATAGTTGGATAGCGTTAGATAAATGATTGCAAAACGAAATAGAACAATAATATTCCCTAGACCATCTGGAACACGAATTAAGAAAGGTTACAATTCTATGCTATGTTATATTCAATAAACTATGTTTAGTTATTGAATATTATTTCTCCATCTTAACCTATGCGTTTTTGTCACGGGACATGGAGTTGACAATCTAGTTATCTTTCATACTTGAAAATTAGTATATTTCAAAAATAGAAGTTTTATAAATTTAACTTATAAAGGAAGTGAACCATTATGAAAGAAATAATGAATGACTCTGAATTAGAACTTGCCAAGCGATGTTCTGGAAAGCTTTTGTTGCGAAACGAAATACCTCTAAATGATCATCAGTTTCACTCCTTGTTAGCTGAAAATGTATTTATCCCCATTCCATCGATTATTTCTACGACTTTTTCAAGAAAGTGTCAGCGCTGTGGAAATCAAGAAAAATCTCAATTTGCACCATTAGGTATACAACATAAACAGGTCATTTGGTATTGTCGAAACTGTATAGAAATGGGAAGAGTCGTGAAAACAGAACCTCTATATCGTTGGAATGGAAAACCATTGCAATGGAAACGCCATCCCGATGTATGTACATGGAAAGGAAAGCTTACGATAGCACAAACTAATGCAGCTGAGACAATTTGCGGAGCGGTAAAACAGCAGCGAGCCTCTTTGTTAGTGTGGGCAGTGTGTGGATCAGGAAAAACAGAAATGTTATTTCCTGGAATCGAGGAGGCGTTACGACAAGGTATGCGAATTTGTATCGCAACACCAAGGAACGATGTGGTCCGTGAGTTGCTGCCGCGAATTCAAGGTGCATTCGCTTCTATACCTGTACAAGCATTATATGGACAAAGTAAGGAAAAGCGAGGAACAGCCCAAATCATTATTGCAACTACGCATCAATTGCTGCGGTTTGAACACGCATTCGATTTTATGGTAATTGATGAGCTGGATGCTTTTCCTTATCACAATGATCCATCGTTATCATTTGCGACTGCCAGAGCATTAAAACCAACTGGAACGACCATTTATCTAACTGCTACACCACGACAACAACAGCGTAGGCAAATGCAGTTAAAGCAGCTTGACCATGTGTTCGTTCCAACCCGCTATCATGGATTTCCGCTTCCAGTACCTGTCAGGCGTATATGCTTTTTCTTACAAAGGGATTTGAAACGAGGAAATGTACCGCGAGCGTTTAAAAAATGGTTGCGTCACCGTAAAAACAAACAACGGCAATTATTAATTTTTTTGCCCACCATTACTTTAACAAAATTAATGGTCCAAGATTTAACAGAGCTGCTCCGAAGCGAAAATGTGATACAAGTATCATCAGAAATAACCTCTGTTTATGCGGCCGATCCAGATCGAGAACAAAAAGTTTCCCAATTTAGAAATAAAACGCTTAAGGCTATCGTGACAACAACAATCTTAGAACGTGGTGTAACTTTCCCCTCAGTGGATGTAGCAGTTATTCATGCCGGTCATTCTGTCTTTGATGAAGCAGCGTTAGTACAAATTTCCGGAAGGGCAGGCCGAAGTGCGGATGATCCTACTGGTGAAGTTGTTTTCTTTCATGATGGTAAAACAAATTCGATGGTACGAGCAATCCGAGCCATTCAAGCAATGAATCGATTAGGAGGATTTACTTAACATGAAATGCCTCTATTGCCAGCAACTAATTGTCCTGGAACTGACTTGGAAAACACTCATTTTACCCGAACGAAAACCATTATGCAGTACTTGTGAAGAATCATTGATTATTATTAAGGGTTCTCGCTGTCTTATATGCAGTCGACCGAGTGAGAGAAACAAGTGCAAATATTGCTTATGGTGGGAGCATTTGCCTGAACGAGATACGATTCAATTTAATTATTCTGTTTATCATTACAATAACTTTATGAAGGAAATCATTAGCAGGTGGAAATACAGAGGAGATGGTGCACTTGGTTATATTTTTCAACACGTTTTTGCTGCTAACTTTGGCAAAGTTCGTTCTTCCTTACCAAAAAATATCGTTGCAGTTCCAATTCCATTAAGCGAGCCAAGACAATTAGAACGAGGTTTTAATCAAGCGGCAATGCTTGCGAAATTTCTTCCCGTTCGATCTATGGAAATATTAGAGCGTTCAACTAGCGAAAAGCAGTCTAAGAAAACAAGGAACGAAAGAATTCAATCAGTAAATCCATTTATTGTGGAAAAAGCTATTAACAAACCAGTCATTTTGGTCGATGATATATATACAACCGGTACTACATTAAGGCATGCTGGTAAAGTTCTATTGGAGCAAGGCTGTCCTTTTGTTTGCGCTTTAACACTAATTCGAGGATAACGAATGTTCATGTTATACTTAAACTTGGAATAAATGATGTTTCAACTTGATGAAAAATGATTCGATAATAGAAATATTTTGATCATCTATTTTTTGGAAGCGGGGGAATAATCATGGCAGAACTGGCAAACTGTGCACAATGTGGTAACTTATTTTTAAAAGGAACCCGAACCATTTGCAGAGCGTGCTATGAAAAAGAAGAAGAAGCATTTCAAAAGGTATATCAGTTTATGCGCCAAAGGAAAAACCGAGAAGCAACTATGACGGAAATTGTTAAGCATACAGGAGTAGAAGAGGAACTAATCATTAAATTTATTAAAGAAAAACGATTATTGCCTACAGAATTTCCGAATATCGGCTATCCTTGTAGTCATTGCGGTAAAAAAATTACTTCAGGAAATTTGTGCCAAGCTTGTCTTGAAAAGCTGCGGAAAGATTTAGAACAACATGAAGAACTGGAAGATAGGATGAATGAAAAGGAAGAGCGAGAAAAAAAACGAACCTATTATATGTTTGATGATAAAGAGCTTTAAAATTATTTTTTTATAGCCGATATAAAAAACAGAGTCAAAGTAATCGGAAAGAGCTGTAAAAGAGGTGAGACGGAAGTGAAAATTAATGGTCCAAATCAATTTAATTTTAATCCGTATAAAAAACCATATCATAAGCAAATGGATGTTAAGCAAGAAATGAAGAATGATCAGATTGAAATATCAAATCGAGCAAAGCAGTTGCAACAAGAAGAAAAACCAAGCCCTCAACGAGCTGAAAAAGTGGAGCGATTAAAAGAGGCTGTTGCCTCAGGTGAATATGAAATAAACTATGAAAAAACAGCACAAAAAATGTTGGATTTCTGGAGAGGAAAATAGGTGTAATCTTTTACTTTGGAAGGAGGTTTTTGCTTGACAGTACCGGCAATTATACATGCGTTAGAAAAACTTCTTGAACTCCATAACGGGCTACTTGAACTTTCTAGAAAAAAGACAGAGGCTGTTAAAACTGGTTCGATGGATACATTAATGACGTTAATAGCTCAAGAAAGAAAGCAAATTCGTAAAGTTGAAAAAGCGGAAACAGAGCGAATGAAGCTGGTGACAGAGTGGTTTGCAGCAAATGATTTAGCAGAAGAAGAACATACGATCACAATGTTGCTGAACAGTCTGGAGACTGGACAACTGAAAACAAAATTGCTCGATATAACAACAAGGCTCACAGAAGTAGTTACTTTACTTAAACAACAAGAGGGATTAAATTATGCGCTGATTCAGCAATCGATGCAATTTGTTCAGTATTCTCTAGATCTTATAAACCCAACGATTCAATCGATTAACTATGGGAGTGCAAGTGATAAGCAAAATGAATCGGCTACACAGTCTTTATTCGATTCCAAAGCATGATAAGGAGGTAGGGCATGAGTACTTTTCACGGATTAGAGATGGCAAAACAAGCGCTTTTTGCCCAACAAGCAGCGCTATATACTACTGGGCATAATATATCTAATGCTAATACGAAAGGTTATACGAGACAACGGGTGAATTTTGAAACAATGCCACCATACCCAGCAGCTTCCCGAAATCGTCCGGAAATTCCAGGTCAAATGGGAACTGGTGTGCAAGTTGGGTCTGTTCAACGTATGCGAACGAAGTTTTTAGATTATCAATTTCGCTCTGAAAATAGCAGACAAAGTTATTGGTCCACAAAAGCAGATGCCTTAAGCAGAATGGAGACACTTTTAAATGAACCATCTAAAAGTGGACTTAGCAAAACAATTGATGAGTTCTGGAATGCATTACAGGATTTAGCCGTTAATCCCGATAATTCAGGTGCCAGATCGGTTGTAGCTCACCGAGGTTTAGCGGTTACAGAAGCTTTCAATCATTTATCCAAATCATTATCGTCGAATCGTGCTGACTTACGAAGCCAAATTGATACGACAGTTGGCGATACAAATTCTTTATTAAGACAAATAGCCAGCTTAAATGAACAGATTAGCGAACTGGAACCGCACGGTTATTTACCAAATGACTTATATGATCGAAGAGACAATTTAATTGATGAACTATCCAGTAAACTCAATATTAAAGTAACCTATTCTAAAAGTAGTGAAACTTCGCCTAATATTGCTGATGGAATTGCTACGATTGAACTTGTCAATGATGATGGGGAATCCTTTCAGCCTAGTATTATCTTAGTAGATGATGAACAAGTCAATGAATTGGCCGTTACTTATGGTAATGATGATTATTCGGCTGTTAATTCTGTTACAGTAAATGGTACAGAAGCGGATATCTTGTCTTCTAATGGAACATTAAAAGGGTTAATTGAATCGTATGGTCATGATTTTGATGGCGATGGTAATGTTATTGGTACATATACGGATATGCTCCGTGACTTAGATAAAATGGCAAATACAATAGTTGAAGAATTTAATAAAGTTCACCGAAGTGGAAAAGCACTTGATGGAACAGATGGAATCGACTTTTTTGTGTTTAAAAATGGAATGACTGGTGCTGCAGGCATTACTGTTAATCAAGAAATTATGGATAATCGTGATAAAATCGCAGCCAGTACGAATGAGACAGACGGAGAAGGAGCAAATGCAAAAGCACTTGCTGAAGTTTTTAACAATAGAAATTTAGACGGTAATCCATTAGGCAACAATACATCGATAAAAAGTTTTTTTCAATCCATAATTGGTGAGATGGGAGTAAAGGCACAAGAAGCAAATAATAGGATGGAAAACACGGCAGTACTTCGTTCGCAAATAGAGGAAAAACGCATGTCTGTTAGCAGTGTATCGTTAGATGAAGAAATGACAAACATGATTAAATTTCAACATGCATATAATGCAGCTGCAAGAAGTATGACGACTATTGATGAGATGCTTGATCGAATTATTAATAACATGGGACTTGTTGGAAGGTAGGAGATTAGGATATGAGAATTACGCAAAACATGCTCTCAAATAATATGTTGCGCAATTTATCCAATAGTTATATGAAGCTCGATAAATATATGGAGCAATTATACACTGGTAAGAAAATAAACCGTCCATCTGATAACCCGGTTGTTGCGATGAAGGGAATCAATTATCGCAGTCAAGTAAATGAAGCAGAGCAATATTTACGTAACACAAGTGAAGGACATAATTGGATGGATAATTCAGATGCTGCTTTAGATAAAGCAACAAAGGCGATGCAAAAATTACGTGAATTGGCAGTAAAAGCGAGTAATGCTACCAATGATAGAGAAGAATATGCAAGTATTAAAAGTGAAGCAGAACAGTTAAAAGAACATTTAAAAAGTATAGCTGATACACAAGTCAATGGAAGATACCTCTTTAACGGAACAGATACAACCAATTCTCCGTTTGATAAAAATGGTAACTTTTCGCCAAATACAAACCCGGTGCATATCCCGGTGGCAGCTGGTATTGATTTGCAAGTTAATGTTAATGGAGAATCTGTATTTGGCAATGGCTTTTTTGATACGATTGACTCTTTTATTCAAAAACTGGAAAACTCAGATGTAGACGGAATTGGAGAGAGTATTGGTGAAAGTATCGGTGAAATCGAGACAGCGATCAATCAAATTATTGATTCCAGAGCAGACTTGGGAGCAAGAATGAATCGGTTGGAGCTCATCGAAAATCGACTCAGTGAACAAAAAAATATTGCTACTAAAACAATGTCTGATAATGAAGATGTTAACTATGCAGAAGCGATTACCAATTTAATTACTCAGGAAAGTTTGCATCGAGCAGCAATGGCCACAGGCTCACGAATTATTCAGCCCACGCTCATTGATTTTCTGAGATAAGCCGAAGACCCTGTCCCGTTTGGGTGACAGGGTTTTGTCCATAAGAAAGGGAGCTGTTTAACGATGAAAATGCCACAACTCCGAATGCAATCACAAATGGCGCAAATTGAGATTCAGCAAACTCCTAGCAAGCAGGTGATCCGTCAGCCAAAAGCAGATATATCGATTCAGCAACCAAAACCGGAAATAAGGATGCGAACCACACCGTCAAGACTAACAATTGACCAAACAAAAGCCTTTGAAGATATGAATTTAATGAATATTTTAAAACGTAATGAAAAATTTGCTCAGGAGGGAAAACAGGCTGTCTTAGACGGAATAGCCCGACGAGCACAACAAGGGACAGAATTAATGAAAATTGAACATAAAGGAAAACCGGCGATTACACAAGCAGTACAAAATGCTTTTCCGCCGATGAAAAGATTAGGTATTACCTTTATTCCATCTCCTTTTTCGGTAAAAACGAGCTACCAGCCTTCACAACTGCAAATTGATGTACAAACTCATCGACCAATTACTAACGCAAGACCGAAGCAAGTAGAGCATGATTATGAAAAAGGTGAGGTAAACATTCGGATGAAGCAATATCAACATCTTACCATTGAAGTTGCTTATCCAGATGAGGAAGCACAGAACGTTTAATTTAAGTTTGCTGTAAGGTTTTACGAAGGCCTTAAGGGCTGTAAGGAAGGAGATTCTATATGCTACTCGCAACAAAATATTTTGGTGAAATAGATGTAACACCTACAAATATGATTCATTTTCCAACCGGTATCTTGGGATTCCCGCAAGAGACGGAATTTGTTCTACTCGATTTTCCCGACAATCCATTGTTTCAAATTTTGCAATCCATTAAAAGGAAAGAGATTGCGTTTATTGTTGTTAACCCATACCAATTGTATGAGGATTATACATTTAAACTGGATGATGGAATTGTAAAAGCATTACAGCTATCGGATGAAACAGAAATTGTTGTGCTTTCTATTGTCACATTGAAGCAGCCGTTTGACACTAGCACGATGAATCTGCAAGCGCCCATTATTATCAATGCTAATAAACAACAAGGAAAGCAATTTGTTATTAATTCAGATAAATATTCAACAAGAGTTTCAATAACTGCGTTGAACTCTCCAAGTGGGAAAGGGGAATAAGGAATGCTTGTATTAACGAGAAAACGAAATGAATCCATTCAGCTTGGAGAGGATATTGAAGTTAAAGTGCTTGCTATTGAAGGCGATCAAGTGAAAATTGGCATTAGCGCTCCTGCTTCAATGGATATTTATCGAAAAGAGCTCTATTTAGAGATAAAACATGAAAATAATCAGGCAGCCAAGATTCCAAATGGATTCATTGATATGTTAAAACAAAAATAACTTCTGTTTTTATCGGAAAGAGATCTCTATCGAGCAATCGATTTAAGAAAAATTTTATTCTGAATCTAAGTGTTACAAGACTGCCGTTTTAAGAGTTATAGATAAGAAGTCTTAGCGGGACTAAATATCCTATTCGTTCAGGGAGACAGGGCAAGAAAAAACATTGCAAGCGACATATCGTATTTCTCAAGAATGCCCCAGAAATGTTAGCCTTTGTTCCACTATAGGAAAGTATAAAACTTTAGGCTTTTTCTAACAGCAAGGAGAAAGTTGCTCTTAGAATGAAGTTTACTTTTAGGAATTGCATCGTTTAATAAAATCACTAGTTTACTTCAACCTTTTTATTTATATACCGATATAAAAATAAAAAGGTTGTGAAGTAAGATGGATATGCGGTTAGAGCAAATAGGAACGGGGGTACCTGTTAAGCTTCGAAATCAACATAATAGCGGAACAGTCGATGCGAAACTTAATCATGAACAGACGAATGAAGATAAAAAATTTAGCTTAGGGATGACAAAAAATAATATTAAAACGGCGGTCACCAAGCTAAATGAATTTATCGAACCGCTCAGAACAGATTTGCAATTTACCTATCATGAAAAACTGGGCGAATATTATGTAAAGGTGATTAATCCGTTAACAAAGGAAGTAATTAAAGAAATTCCTCCGAAAAAAATGCTGGATATGTATGCAGATATGGCAGAATTTATGGGGATTTTAATTGACGAAAAAATTTAGAAGGCTAATTTTGATAAAGGGGAGAGCATAATGGTAATGCGAGTCGGCGTTGGTTTAGCTAGTGGTATGGAACTTGAAAAGATAGTAGAGAAATTAATATCGGCAGAACGAATTCCATTAGATAAAATGGAACAGGATCGAACAAAACTTGAATGGAAACGCGATGCCTTTCGAAAAATTAACACTAAGCTTAGCGAATTGGATAATCTAATTCGGAATGAGATGAAATATAGCACAACCTATAATTCAAAGATCGTCAGCTCATCTCTTGAGGATGCAGTTACAGCAACAGCAACTACAGCAACATCCAATGGAACATATCAGGTAAGAGTGGATCAATTAGCAAGCTCGGCAATTAATGTAAGTAAAAACCCGATTGAGATTGATCCGACTCAACCGTTAACAGCTGGTGAAGTAATCGCTTTTAGTACAGTAAATAAAGAAGGAAAAGAAGAGAAATATACGTATACCATCCAAGCGGGCGATACACTGAACACAGTTATGGAAAAAATTTCCAAAGATGATAATAATGTGCGTATGTTTTATGATGAGGCGAGTAAAAAAGTAATTATGGAAACAACACGAACCGGTAACTTTAATGAAAATGGAAGCGAAATTATATTTGCAGACACTTCGTTTTTAGCTACAACTCTGAAGATGGATATGGCTAATGAAAAAGGTGGGAATAATGCCAAGTTTGAATATAATAATAGTGGAATTATCATGGAATCAAAAACAAATTCCTATACGATAAATGGTATTGACTTACAATTTAAAAATACTACCAATGGTAAAAACGCCAGTTTAACGATTGACAATGATGTAGAAGCTGCTTATGAAAAGATTAAGAATTTCGTGGATAAATATAATGAGGTTGTGGAGGCATTTAATTCTCCACAGTTTGAGAGAATTTATCGAGATTATCAACCATTGACCGATAAACAAAAGGAAGAAATGTCGGATAAACAAATTGAACTATGGGAAGAACGTGCTAAAAGTGGTTTATTACGTGGTGAACCTGTTATCACTAATGGACTTTATAGTTTACGGCAAAGCTGGTATCAAAAAGTGGAAACTGGTGGAGAATATACGTCACTGACACAGTTAGGTATTAGTACATCACCTAATTATTTAGATGGCGGAAAGTTAATTATAGAAGATCCGGATAAACTAAAGGATGCACTTCGCGATAATCCGGAAGAAGTACGAAAGTTGTTTTACAACAGGGAAGAGGGTGAATCTCGGGGACTTATCAACAGGCTCGAGGATTCGGTTAATAGGACGATGCAGCAAATTGGGGATAAAGCTGGAAAAACCACAACTCTTTCATTAGATAGTTATACTTTAGGGAAGCAAATGAAGGAGTTAGATGAGCGTATCGAAGCGTATGAGAATCGGATTGAGCGAGTGGAGAAACGGTATTGGGCTCAATTTACAGCAATGGAGAAGGCAATTTCACAAATGAATCAGCAATCGATGATGTTATTATCTCAATTTGGCGGTGGCATGTAAAAATGGACAAGGAGTGAATAAAATGTCACGGAATAAGCAGCAGCAAGCATATCAAAATACGGCAGTAAATACTGCATCAAGTTCAGAACTGACATTAATGCTGTATAATGGCTGCATCAAGTTTATTAAGCAAGCAATAAAGGATATTGAAGCGAATGACTTTGAAGCAAAAAATACGAATATCCAAAAAGCACAAAACATTATTCGCGAATTAATGATCACGTTAAATCCTCAAGTTGCTATCTCGGAACAAATTATGACACTTTATGAATATATGCTTCACCGCTTAAGAGAAGCAAATATGCATAATGACAACAAAGCGTTGGAGGAAGTGTTAGACTTTACTGTGGAATTTCGCGATACATGGAAACAGGTAATATTGGAAACGAGAAAGAAGCAATATGCTAAGGGTGTACATGTTTAATGAATCGCTTAAACCCATTATTGGAACTTACAGAGAAATTGCATGATATTCTAGAGCAGAAAATGGAGCCTAAAAATCGTGATGTACTAATTTCACAGGTCAATAAGTTAATTGAGGAACGAGGTTTTCAACTGGATAAGCTAACCCCTCCCTACTCAGAGGAAGAAAAAACAACTGGGCAAATGATTATTCAATTAAACCAAGTTATTGAACGAGAAATGTTAGCGTTGTTTAACGATTTAAAATCTGAGATGATGCAAGTGAAAAAGCAGAAACACTCCAATCGTAAATATCGTAATCCTTATGCGACAATGCAAGCAAGCGACGGTATATTTTTAGATCGGAAAAATTAAACACCGCATTTCTAGCACTCTAGAAATGCGGTGTTATTTTTTATACTATAAGAAAGCATAAAATTTTAGGGCTTATCGTATAAGAAAAATTACAGCTTTCGCTAAAGACTTGGCGATAAGCCAAGTTTTTCTAAGGGAACGATATCCGTTTTAAGTTTGCGGATAATTTTTTGAGAGAAGTAGTTTCGTTGTCTAGTTTAAGCGCTCAAGTTGAGCAAATTTCGAACTTTTTCCTACGATAAGTCAACATCGGCTCGAATCTAAAGGAAGGCAGATTAAAAGTGAGCTTTCCGCTCAGAACGGCATCGGCATCCCCCTGTTTTAGAGGCATGTTTTCTTTATCTCGTCAGAAGTTCCCCAGTTTGTATGGCGCTAACCGATTGCTTCTGACATTTGTTATTTTGACTAGGAAATGAACCTAGTCCAACCTGGATAGGCGCTGGAACTCTGATAAGGGCGTGAAGGGACTTGGAGGTGCTAGTTGTTGGCACTTGGATATGGGTATATGGTAAACAAAAATTATCTATAATAAACAACCAACAAATCACCAACGCGAGAAACCTTGCTGCTAACAATATGTCTCGTAATGACAATGCATGTCTACATTCCTTTTTCACAATTCCTAACTAACTTTACATCGAATTTCCTGTGCATAACCACAGGCTAAGATTTGTTTAAAAATATGTAAATATCATGTAAATGGTTGAAACCTATGTACAACAAGTGATACATACCGATTATCTAACAGAGAATTTACATTTTTATAGTTTTAACAGGAAATTCGTCGGGAAACATTGTATAATATAGGTATAAGGTGAAAGGAGGACACTTGTATGAAATTTAACATTCGTGGTGAAAATGTTGAGGTGACAGGGGCTATACGTGACTACGTAGAGAAAAAAATTGGAAAACTAGAAAGGTATTTTGATACTCCACCAACCTCAGAGGTACATGTTAATCTAAGTGTCTATAATGATGAACAGCGAATTGAAGTCACGATTCCGATGACTAATTTATTACTGCGCGGTGAGGTCGAGCATACAGACCTTTATGCTGCGATTGACTTAGTTGTTGATAAACTTGAAAGACAAATTAGAAAACATAAAACGAAAGTGAATAGAAAGTTCAGGCAGAAAGGTTCGCCAAAACATGTCTTTGCAGAATTAGGAAAGGATGCTTTAAATAAGGAAGAAGAGTCTTCTGAAATAGAAATCGTTCGTACAAAAAGGTTTGATTTAAAGCCGATGGATTCAGAAGAAGCGATTCTGCAAATGGATATGCTCGGTCATTCCTTTTTTGTATTTGAAAACGCATCTAATGGTGAAACAAATGTTGTATACCGACGGAACGACGGAAAATACGGCTTAATTGAACCAAATGCATAAAGCGATTACATGTATAAAAAGACAGTCTATGGACTGTCTTTTTATGTTATCGCAGCAAGTTAGTGAAAGTCCTACCTGAGTAAGCGGCAAGACGCTTGATAGCTGACAGGAGACTGGAGAAGAAATTCTAAAGTTTTCGCCCTGTGCAGAGTAACTCTCTTGCTGATGATAGAAAACCTCACGTATAGTTGGATGAGGGCGAACAGGAAAAGGAATCGGTCTGGCTTAGTGAGGTGGAAGACCCTAAAACACGAGGACGAGAAGTCAATATTCAATCCTGTTGTTTACTCTACTACCAAAATGTCGAAATTTGACGATGATAACTCTAAAATCAAAAAATGGCAGTAAATAATTTCGTGTTTAGTAGGTAAAAATACTTTATTGTTCGTAACGATCCTATAAATATTTAAAAATATTGTCGAACACACGCCTAAAATTGAAAAATGGCAATTAGCTAATCAAGTGTTTACATGATATAACTAATATCGAGTGAGGAGGTGGTAAATTGCATAGAAATGAATCGATTCATTTAAACCGATTAAGTAGAAAAATAGATCAACATGAGAAGGCAATTGCACAGCTTGCTGAAATTGTTGGGGTGTTAAATCAAAAGCTCGCTTTATTAAGAAAAAGCGGTAAGCATTAGCAGGATTTTCTGTTAGTCAATTCTTATAATGACGACTTTTAACACGAAGCTTTTGAAAATTTCAATTAAAGTCAAATCATCATAACTATTTCCTCGCTTTATACAAACTTCCTAACTTATCCTCAAAGTTCCCTCTGATGAAAAAAGAGCGGTTCATCCCCTGACCGTTCTTTTTTCTACGTTTCTGAAAAATTATAAATAAGTGTTTTATACTATAGGAAAGGATAAAACTTTAGGCTTTATCCCGCATGTAAGGGCCGTAAGACTCCCACTTCAAAATCTTGAGTTGATACAAAAGGTCTAAGTGGGAGAAAACGGCACCTAAATGCCCGATTCGTTCAACTAACATTCAGTAGGAGATGGAAGAAAACTCCTACTGAATGAAGGTTCATTTTATTTAATAGTTATGCGAATTAGCTTCTTATATGAAATAGCAGATATCAGCATAGAAATTAATTCAACTTATTCACTATAAATAAAATAGTTTTTATCCAAAGATGTACCCACCATTTTTGCTTTTAAAATGTAGACAAGAAGAGGAAGGCTAATTGGAAGTTGTCATCTTTATTTAGAAAGTGTTATGATTAATAATGGCTGATAATAACAAAAAATAAAACATACCGTTTAAAAGGAAAAGCTTTTTATTATAGAAAAGAGTGAATGTTAATGCAGTACATGAAATATGTGAGGGCAACTTATCTTAGCATGACTTTTCCCTTTTACAACGGTAACTCTTTTAGGTTTTGTGATAAAAACGTAAAATGAAAGGATTAGCTGCTCGAAAAAATGAGTACACATAAACGTAATAATTTATTTTACTATAGGAAAGTTTAAAATTTTAGGTTTATCCCGCATGTAAGGTGCCGTAAGATTCCCACTTCAAGATCCTTTAGTTTGATACAAAGAGTCAAGTGGGAGAAAACCCGATTGGTTCAAGGGCCTTTAGGTCCTACCCTTGTGGTACGAACATTCAGTAGGAGAAGGAAGAAAACTCCTACTGAATGAAGTTTCACTTTATAGTATAAGAAAAACTACAGCTTTCGCTAAAGACTTGGCGACAAGCCCGGTTTTTCTAATTGATAAATGTAGAGGTGCATGAATAATGGCTGGAATATTACAGAAAATTTTTGGCGATGGTAATCAACGACAATTGAAACGATTGCAGAAGATCGTTGATAATATTGAAGCATTAGAGTCGGAATATGAAAAACTGTCTGATCAAGAACTACAAAACAAAACAGAAGAATTTAAAACAAGATACGAAGATGGCGAATCACTTGATGATCTGCTTGTTGAAGCTTATGCAGTTGTTCGTGAAGGATCTAAGCGTGTATTAGGTATGCGTCCCTTCCAAACGCAGTTAATGGGAGCAATTGCTCTTCATGAAGGTAATATTGCAGAAATGAAAACTGGTGAAGGGAAAACATTAGCATCCACTATGCCTGCTTATTTAAATGCAATTTCTGGAAAAGGAGTTCATATTATAACCGTTAACGATTATTTGGCTAGCCGTGATGCTAAAGAAATGGGTGTTCTCTATGAATTTCTTGGATTAACAGTCGGTCTTAATGGTAATGGGTTGTCAAAGGAAGAAAAGCGTGAAGCATATCAATGCGATATTACGTATGGGACGAATAATGAGTTTGGTTTTGACTATTTACGAGATAATATGGTTCTATATAAGGAACAAATGGTACAGCGTTCTCTAAACTTTGCCATTATCGATGAGGTGGATTCCATTTTAATTGATGAGGCGAGAACACCATTAATTATTTCCGGATCTGCTAAAAAATCAGCTAATTTATATCAGCAAGCAAACGCCTTTGTAAATACACTCTCGAAAGATGATTACTCCTATGATGAAAAGACAAAAGGAGTACAGCTTACCGAAGAAGGAATTAACAAGGCTGAACGTTATTTTGCTGTTGAAAACTTGTTCGATTTAAAGCATGTTTCGTTAACACACCATATAAATCAAGCACTAAAAGCACATGTTTCGATGCATCGGGATGATGACTATGTCGTGGAAGATGGTGAAGTAATTATTGTCGACCAATTTACAGGTCGTTTAATGAAAGGACGTCGATATAGCGATGGACTACATCAAGCTATCGAAGCAAAAGAGGGATTGCAAATTCAAAATGAAAGTATGACATTAGCCTCCATTACTTTTCAAAACTTCTTCCGTATGTATAACAAGCTTGCTGGGATGACCGGTACTGCGAAAACGGAGGAAGAGGAGTTTAGGAATATATATAATATGGATGTTATTGCAATTCCAACGAACAAACCAGTTATTCGAGAAGACAAGCCCGATTTAATATATAAAACAATGGAAGGCAAATTTAAAGCAGTCATTGAAGAGATTAAACGGAGACATGAAACCGGACAGCCTGTACTAGTTGGTACAGTTGCTGTTGAGACATCTGAGTTGATTTCTAAAATGTTAAAAAGAGCCGGCATCAAGCATGAAGTACTGAATGCGAAAAACCATTTTCGTGAGGCAGAGATTATAGAGAATGCTGGTCAACGCGGTTCAGTAACCATCGCTACAAATATGGCCGGACGTGGTACTGATATTAAACTAGGAGAAGGTGTTGTTGAACTAGGTGGACTTGCTGTTATTGGCACGGAGCGTCATGAATCACGAAGAATTGACAATCAGTTGCGAGGTCGTTCAGGTCGACAAGGAGATCCTGGAGTGTCTCAATTTTATTTGTCCATGGAAGATGAATTAATGCGTCGATTTGGTTCGGATAACTTACGCTCTATGATGGATCGTTTAGGAATGGATGATTCTCAGCCGATTGAAAGTAAGATGGTTTCCCGTGCTGTGGAATCTGCCCAAAAGCGTGTAGAAGGAAATAACTTTGACGCACGTAAAACGGTTCTTGCCTATGATGATGTATTACGAGAACAGCGTGAAATTATTTATAAGCAGCGCTTTGAAGTCATTGAAGCTGATGATGAGCTTCGAGAAATTGTTGAAAATATGATTTTATCTACAGTGGAGCGAGTTGTTACTGCTCATACACAAGATGATGACGAGGACAATTGGGATTATCCGTCCATCGTTGAATTCGTTCAAGGAAATTTGTTGAATGCAGATCAAGTTACAGAAGACGATCTGAAGGGCAAAGATCAAGAAGAAATTATCGAGTGGATTATGGACAAAGTAAAAGCTCGCTACGATGAAAAAGAACAAGAGCTAACAAAAGAACAGATGCGTGAATTTGAAAAGGTTATTGTGTTACGTACGGTTGATACGAAATGGATGGATCATATTGACCAGATGGATCAGCTTCGCCAAGGTATCCATTTGCGAGCATATGGACAAAACGATCCGCTTCGTGAATATCAGTTAGAAGGCTTTGCAATGTTCGAGGAAATGATTAAGAGCATTGAAGAAGAAGTTTCCAAATATATTATGAAAGCAGAAATCCGCGATAATTTACAGCGACAAGAAGTTGTTAAAAATACACAAGCTATTTCTGGTGGACAAGAAGAGAAAAAGAAAACACGCAAACCATTTGTAAAAAAACAAGATATCGGTAGAAATGATCCTTGCCCATGTGGAAGTGGGAAAAAATATAAAAATTGTCACGGTAGATAATAAGTAAAAGCACTCCCATTTTTTGGATGGGGAGTGCTTTCCTTCCGCTTTCTGATAAAATGCACATGGGTTTAACAAAATAAAAATCAGTAGACAATGTTTGAGGTGATTGCATTGGAATTAGTTGAAATTAAAAATGAATTAGATAAGATGCGTAATCGAATTAATGATTTTAGGGGGTCTCTTTGACTTAGAAGCCAAAACAGCCCGGATTAAGGAATTAGAACTGCAAATGACTGCTCCTGGTTTTTGGGATAACCAAGATAAAGCACAACAGATTATTAATGAAGTAAACCATTTAAAAGAGTATGTGAACAGCTTTTCTGAACTAGAGACAGAGCATGATAATTTAGTAGTTTCTTATGAGCTTGTGAAGGAAGAAAGTGATCAGGAATTATTTGACGAATTAATTGAAGAACTTCAGCAATTGCGAAAAAAACTGAATGATTTTGAATTACAAATTTTATTAAGCGAACCGTATGATCAGAATAATGCAATTTTGGAGCTTCATCCAGGAGCTGGTGGTACGGAGTCTCAGGATTGGGGCAGCATGTTATTAAGAATGTATCAGCGCTGGGCAGAGAAGAAAAATTTCCAAGTAGAGACAATCCACTATTTAGCTGGTGATGAAGCTGGAATAAAGAGTGTAACATTGCTTATTAAAGGACATAATGCGTATGGTTATTTGAAAGCAGAAAAAGGTGTCCATCGATTGGTCCGCATATCGCCATTCGATTCATCCGGAAGACGTCATACATCATTTGTCTCTTGTGATGTTACCCCTGAATTTAATGATGATGTGGACATTGAAGTAAAACCAGAGGATATTAAAATCGATACGTATCGGGCTAGCGGAGCAGGTGGTCAACACGTAAATACCACAGATTCTGCTGTTCGAATTACCCATATTCCGACCAATATTATAGTGACATGTCAGAATGAACGTTCACAGATAAAAAACCGCGAATCAGCCATGAAAATGTTAAAGTCAAAATTATACCAACTAGAAATTGAAAAACAACGGCAAGAGTTAGCCGAGATTCGTGGTGAACAGAAAGAAATCGGCTGGGGCAGCCAAATTCGTTCTTACGTATTCCATCCATACTCGATGGTGAAGGATCATCGTACCAATTTAGAAATTGGTAATACACAATCCGTAATGGATGGTGATATTGACCCATTTATCGATGCTTACTTACGTCAGCAAGTAAATTAAAGTGGAGGATAGATCTCCACTTTATGTCTAACGTGGTTCTCCTTCTGAAAAATCATTGAAAATGCATATCTCGGCAACAAAAGGTATGTTTGTAATGAAGATAAATTATTTCATAAATTAGTCATAATTAGCTTCTGGCATTGATATGACTGCTTCAGCCATCAACCAATAGCAATATTTGGTAACTGAAAGAGTTTTAAAAGCTATAGAATCAGTTATAATAGAGTTGATGAACTATTAATCAATTTTCTGTTAGGGGGATGAAGCTATGAAAAAGTGGCTATTAGCAATGCTTTTTGGCTCGACATTAGTGCTAGGTGCATGTGGGGGCGGTAATGATGACGATGCATCAAAAGAGCCAGCTGATAAAGGAGATGCTAATACGGAAGAATCTGCTGAAAAAGAAGGCGGTGCTGTAGATACCGCTTCTGCTGAAAAAGTGTATGAAAGTAACTGTGCAAGCTGTCACGGCGCAGATTTATCTGGAGCGAATGGTCCAGATTTAACGAAGGTTGGTTCAAAGCTTTCTTCTGATGAAATTGCTGACATTATTGAAAACGGCCAAGGAAGTATGCCTCCAGGTATGGCAGAAGGTGACGACGTTCAGCTACTTGCAAGCTGGTTGGCAGAAAAGAAATAATTATAAATGAAAGCAAAACCTGCTTGATGGTTGTGAAATCATGAAGCAGGTTTTTTTATACTATAGGAAATTAAAAAACTTTAGGCTTTATCCCGCGTGTAAGGTGCCGTAAGACTCCTGCTTCAAGAGCCTTTAGTTGATACAAAGGGTCAAAGTAGGGGAAAACGGCACCTAAATGCCCGATTGGTTCAAGGGCCTTTAGGTCATACCCTTGTGGTACTAACATTCAGTAGGAGAGGGAAGAAAACTCCTACTGAATGAAGTTTCACTTTATCCCGCATGTAAGGTGCCGTAAGACTCCTACTTCAAGAGCCTTTAGTTGATACAAAGGGTCAAAGTAGGAGAAAACGGCACCTAAATGCCCGATTCGTTCAAACTAACATTCCGTGTAAAAAGCATTCACGGAATGAAGTTTCACTTTATCGTATAAGAAAAACGATAGCTTTCTTTCTTCATAAAGACTTGGCGACAAGCAAGTTTTTCTAATGTGTTAAAAAAGTGCAGAAGTAGAATTACAGACGTAAAAATAATTTGGGCTGATTACGTTTTTAAGTGTATCGCAAATACACAGATGCAAGTTCATCATAAAGAAAGCAAAGTATCCATCTTTTATCATTTCTATAGGATAACCTGGAAGCACAAAAGGATACGGTAGTAAAAAAAATTATTTGAAAATTCGTATATTCGAATAATAGAAATAGGTAAATATACCCTTGACATTACTAAATATAACAAAGTATTACGCAAAACACCGACTTTTGAAATGTAAATGTAATAATTTTATGTCTAAAAATCGTGGCGAAAGATGTTATAATAGGGTTTGAAACTAATAAGGTTAATTATATTAATAGAAACTACAACGAAGAATCAACAACTAATAGATAAAGGTGATTTTACGATGATACAGATGAAAGATGTACATAAAGTATATGATAACGGTGTTACGGCATTAAGTGGCATAAACATAGATATTAAACGCGGTGAATTTGTTTACATAGTTGGACCAAGCGGTGCAGGAAAATCTACTTTTATTAGGTTGATATTTAGAGAAGTAAAACCAACGCAAGGGACTATTTATGTAAACTCTGTAAATATTAATGAGCTAAAAGAAAAGAAAGTTCCGTTTCTTCGCAGGGATGTCGGAGTTGTTTATCAGGATTTTAAACTATTGCCTAAACTAACAGTCTATGAAAATGTTGCGTTTGCAATGGAAGTTATTGAGTCCCCACCGACTATTATTCGAACTAGAGTAATGGAGGTTCTGGATCAAGTAGGTCTAAAACATAAGGCGAGATCGTTTCCTGATGAATTGTCCGGTGGAGAACAGCAACGTGTATCTATTGCCAGAGCGATTGTTAATCATCCAAAGATTGTAATTGCTGATGAGCCAACAGGAAATCTAGACCCAGATACATCGTGGGGAATTATGAAAATATTGCAAGAAATAAATGATAGAGGTACAACGGTTATTATGGCAACACATAGTAAAGAAATTGTTAATACATTTAAAAACCGAGTAGTCGCAATAGAGGGCGGAGTAATTGTCAGAGATGAACAACGAGGTGATTACGGCTATGAAGTTTAGAACATTAGTGCGTCATTTACGCGAAGGAATTAAAAGTATTGGCCGTAATGGCTGGATGACAGTAGCTTCTATAGGTGCTGTTACAACAACATTGATTTTAGTAGCTGTCTTTTTGGCGGTAATGCTTAATTTGAATCAAATGGCTGACAATATTGAAAATGATGTTCAAATCGATGTAATGATTGAACCAACCGCTGGGCAAGAAGATATTCAAAATTTGGGAAAAACGATTCAGCAAATTGCTGGGGTAGAATCGGCAGTGTTCTCTTCTAAAGACGATGAGTTGAAAAAATTAATTAACAGCATGGGCGAAGATGGAGAAGCCTGGGAAATGTTTGAACAGGATAACCCGTTAAATCACGTATATATTGTCAAAACCAATGACCCTAAAGACACTGTTGCCGTAGCGAAGAAGCTTGAGGGAATGGATAATGTCCAGAAGGTTGTTTACGGTCAAGGGGTCGTGGAAAGGCTGTTTGAATTTAATAAATATGCAAGAACGGTTGGGCTAGTTTTAATTATAGGATTAATATTTACAGCCATTTTCCTGATTTCTAACACGATAAAAATAACGATTATGGCTCGTAGTAAAGAAATTGGCATTATGAAACTAGTAGGGGCGACCAATGGCTTTATTCGATGGCCATTTTTGGTGGAAGGCCTTCTTCTCGGGGTATTAGGTTCGATTATACCGATCCTCGTAGTCCTGACCGGATATTACTATTTGGAAAATGTCGTTAGTAAGCAAATACGTTATAAATTTGTCGAATTCTTGCCTTATACTCCGTTTGTATATCAGCTCTCGCTAATTATATTAGCAATTGGAGCAGTTATTGGTGTTTGGGGAAGCTTGATGAGTGTTCGTAAATATTTAAAGGTGTAGTTGTTTCCTGCGAACACATAAACTTCGCTATTTGAGGTTAAGTTGTTAATCAAAAAATCATGAGTAGAGATGGCTAACCTCTCTACTCATAAAAATAGATTTATATAACAAGAGGAAGGGGAAGGAATATAATGAAAAAGTTTCCAGTATTATTATCAACTATGTTAGCAGCTTCTACGATAACTTTATCTACGACTTCTATATCCGCTGAGACAACGAATGACCTCAACAAGAAGATTAATGAGCTCGAACAGCAACAAAAAGAGCTGGAAAATAAAAGAAGTAATCTTCAAGGTGACTCTGATAAAGCAGATAAAAAAATTAAAGCTAATCTCAATAAGCAAAACTCTGTAGAAACAGATATGAATTCGCTAGATAAAGAGCTTGAAACTACGATGGAACAAATTAAAACGAAAGAATCCAAGATTGATGAAACAAATAAACAAATGGAACAATTAACAGCTCAAATCGAAAAATTAAAAAATGAAATAGTTGTTTTACAGGAACGGATAAAAAAACGCGAAGCAATGTTAAAAGATAGGTTGCGTAATATTCAAGAGAACGGCGGAGAAATGAAATACATAGAAGTAATTTTGGGATCAAAAAGCTTTGGAGATTTCATCAGTCGTTCCACGGCTGTAAATACAATTATGGATCAAGATAAATCAATTATGGAACAGCATACGGCAGATAAGGTTGCCGTAGAAAAAAATAAAGTAGACGTAGAGAACAAAAAAGGTGAAGTTGAGCAGAAAAAGCGCTTATTACAAGGGCAAAAACAAGAACTAGTTGCATTAAAAGGAAAATTAAGTGACCAGTTGTCAGAAAAAGAAACATTGATGGCTAGTCTACAAGATGAACAAAAAGAATTAGAACAATACAAAGTAAGTGTTGAAAAAGAGCAGGAAATTCTAGCTAACCAAGCTGCTGCAGCTGAAAAAGCAAAACAACTTGCGCAAGCGCAAAAAAGTGAATTAGAACAATTAGCAAAACAAAAAGCAGAGCAGCAACAAACGAAGCGATCAAGTGGTGCAGCAAAATCATCAGGTGGAAGCTCATCATCCAACGGCGGATCATCATCTTCCGCTGGTTCAAGTCCGAGTGTTTCAGCGCCTGATTCCAGTTCAACACCTTCAAAGACTGGTTCAGGCCTGAGTTACCCAGTTTCAGCTGGTATTACTTCTGGTTATGGTCATCGCTGGGGAGAATTGCATGCAGGGATTGACTTTGGTGTGCCAATTGGAACGCCAGTACGAACTGCAGCCCCGGGTGTTGTCATTCAAACAAATACAGATGGACAACCTGGTATGTCTGGATATGGCAATGTTGTATTAGTTTCCCACTATATTAATGGAACTTCTTATACAACACTGTATGCTCACTTAGATAGTATTAATGTAAGCCAGGGTCAGACAGTGAGCGCTGGTCAAGTTATTGGCAGCTCTGGTAATACCGGTCAATCTACTGGTCCGCATTTGCATTTTGAAGTACATCGCGGTGGCTGGAATGCAGCAAAAAGTAATTCTATTGACCCTTTAAGTATGTTGAACTAAATGAATAATAAGAAAAACATCAAGTCAAATTCAATTTGACTTGATGTTTTTTCTATAGGAACCTGTATAATTACATAATAAGGTAAGTGAAAATTATAGTCATAAATAAATGTTCGTGTTATGCTTTCCTTATGCGTTTCAAAAGTTAAACGAACTTTTTTAGCTTTAACTGGGGAATCGTGTTACAGTGATATATATTAAATATTGGCTTTCTAAAAGATTTTATATAACGTTAATTACGGAAGTTTCATTTTCTGAGTAATCTATGAGGTAAGTAAGGAAGTCGGTTATGTTCTGGAAGTTAAAAGCTTGTTTTAAATTGTTCTGTATGGATCGTGAAAGTTCTAGTGTCAATCAAGTTGCAAATGGAATGTGTCGATAATTAAGAATAAATGTTACATTTTTATGATATGCTACATGAACTGTTAGATGTGGATCACGAATTAAAATGTTAAAATAGTTGAGGTGAAATAATGAAATTAAGAAAGCTACATATTGCATTACTTCTTATCGTAGCGTTAGTACTTGGACTGGTTGGTGGATATGTTGGAGTGAAGTTAGCACAGACAAAAACACCACAAATGAAACAATCTGCCAGCCTAGTTGAGGAAACAAATGATTCTGATACGAATCGTTCAACAAATGTAGAGAAAATAGACCAAGCGTTTCAATTAATTAAAGAAAATTACTTGGAAGATGTAGAAGATAAGCAATTGATAGAAGGAGCCATTCAGGGAATGCTTGCTACGTTAAAAGATCCATATAGCGCTTATATGGATGCGGAAACAATGAAGCAGTTCAACGAACAAATCGAGTCTTCCTTTGAAGGGATTGGCGCCGAAATTAACAAAATAGACGATGTATTAACGATTGTTGCACCAATAAAAGACTCACCAGCAGAAAAATCAGGTTTGCGACCAAATGACCAAGTTCTCGAAGTGGATGGTAAAAGCATTGAAGGATTAAGTCAAAATGAAGCAGTGGCTAAAATTCGTGGAGAAAAAGGTTCTAAAGTAAAGCTGAAAATACGTCGTCCGGGAGTTAAAGACACTTTTAATGTAACTATTGTAAGAGATACGATTCCGCTTGAAACTGTTTATAGTAAAACAGAAACGATCAACGGCAAAAAAACAGGCATACTAGAAGTTACTAACTTCTCTGAACATACTGCTGAAGAATTTAATGAACAGCTGCAAACGATGGAAAAGGATGGAATTGAAGGCTTGGTTATCGATGTTCGGGGCAATCCGGGTGGACTACTAAATGTAGTAGAAGATATGTTAAAACAATTTGTTCCAAAAGACATGCCTTATTTGCAAGTAGAGGATCAAGACGGTAAAAAGACTCCGTATTATTCAGACTTGAAAAAGAAAAAAGAATATCCGATTAGTGTTATTATTGATGAAGGAAGTGCTTCTGCTTCGGAAATTTTAGCAGTCGCATTGAAAGAAATGGATTATGACATTGTTGGACAGCCGAGCTTTGGAAAAGGAACGATTCAACAAGCTGTACCATTAGGCGACGACAGCACTATCAAATTAACACTGTTTAAATGGCTCTCACCTAAGGGAAATTGGATCCACGAAAAAGGTGTGAAGCCGACAGTAGAAGTAAAACAGCCTGAATATTATTACACAAGTCCGGTTCAAATTGAGGAACCATTGACGGAAGATCAAACTGACGATAAAATAAAAAATATACAAATTATGTTAGAGGGCTTAGATTACAAGACCGGTAGAACAGATGGCTATTTTAATTCACAAACCAAAGAAGCTGTAAAGCAGTTTCAAACAGATAATGGCTTAACAGCTACTGGCAAGATTGATGAAAAAACAGCAAAGTCAATTGAGACGAAGATCATCGATAGGATTCGAAATGGTAAAGATGATCAACAACTGGAAAAAGCGTTAAAGGAACTATACCGTTAAATAAAAGAAAAGATGATAAATGTTGGTTGTAATCCGCGGGGAATTATCTCGCGGATTTTTCCCGAATAGGCTTAAGACAAGCCAGCAGCAATTCAAATTTCAGATAAGAAAGATGTAATGATACATTAGAACAATAGCATAGGCGTTCGTTTAGAATTTAAACATAATAAGCATTTTTACAAATGTGAGAAATACGCCTCCTAACATTCGAGATAAAGAAAACATGCTCTAAACAGGGATATGCCGAGGCCTGAACGCAAGCTCACTTTTAGTCGGCTTTCCTTTAGATTCGAGCCGATGTTGACTTATCGTAGCGTAGGAAGAAAATCGAAGTTTGTTAGTTGTTGAGCTCATAAGCGAGGCGAAGCTATTTTAAAAAAATATTCACCATGGAGAATCGGATCTGGTTTCCTAAATGGAAATAAAATTGCGCTAAGGAAAAATGTAGCAATGAGGTGATTAGAGATGTGGGAAGCATGGCTAGTTGAAAGCGCAAAAGGAATAGGACGATTATTTTTAACCCCGTTATTATATTGGGCTGTTTTACTAGTTCTTTTGGCTGGAGCAAAAAGAATTAAGAGCGAAAGACTGGATTTTGGCATTAAAATTTATGATTTGTTCTCTGAGTGGAAGCATACGTTGTTGCCTGCTGTGCTGATGGGTTTGGCACTTTCAGCTTTTACAGTTGGTGTCGGAGTTGTTCTTTCCATTCCTGCTATTTTGCTTCTTAGTATCATTACAATCCTTGTTAGTATAAATGGCAAGTTCTCATTCCTTTCAGCAAGTTATACATTAGGAATAACTTATCTATTCCTGTTATTTCTTCCAGAGTTGGCAAAACAACTTCCTTTTTTACAGTCTGAATGGATTGGGGATATAAATCTTTCTGGTTTAGTAAGCTTATTAGCTTTATTATTATTAGCTGAAAGTTTGCTTTTATTTAGAGCACGAAATGATATTAGTTATCCAGAATTAAGTCTAGGACATCGTGGTGGTTGGATCGGTCAACATCGCTTGAAAAAAATGACTGTCCTTCCTTTTTTTACACTCCTACCCACTGGTTCAATCACACCATTTGCTGATTATTGGCCATACTTTACAATTGGTGGAGAGGAATATAGTTTGATACTTATTCCGTTTATACTAGGTTTTGAACAGGTAGTTAGGGGGCAGGAACCCAAAATAGCAGCTGTAAAGATAGCTCGTTCTACATTGCTTCTAAGTATTTTAGTTGGCTTATTTGCATGCTTAAGTATTTATTATTCTTGGGCTTCTCTTATCGGAGTTGTCGTTGCTGTTATCGGTAGAGAGCTTATTAATTATCTTCATCGTATGAAAGACGAAGCCAAGTCCGGCTTTTTTCAATCAACGGATCAAGCATTAAAGATACTTGTTGTGCTACCAAATTCGCCTGCTGACCGTATGGAAATAGAAGCAGGTGAATGGATAACAAAGGTAAATGGCAGAAAAGTTAATAGCATGGCGCAGTTTTATGAGGCATTGCAAACAAATGGAGCTTTTTTTAAATTAGAAGTCATTAATAAAGCTGGAGAGGTGCGTATACTTCAGGGGGCTTGGTATGAAGGGGATCACCATGGATTAGGAATTCTATGCACCAGTACACCGCATTATAAAGAAAAAAATAACATTGTTTGAAATAGTAACATAATTTAACCTGACTTTGAGATGATAAAAATTCTAAAAAGGCAGGTTTTTTTACACTATAGAAAAGTATAAAACTTTACGGTTTATCGTATAAGAAAAACGATAGATTTCGCTATATGGACTTGGCGACAAGCCAAGTTTTTCTTATACGTTAAAAAGGGGATGTACTTAAGAGATAATTTCGATGTCGTAAAAACGAAAAGAAAAGTTAACAGTTTCTAAACCCAACGGGTGATCGATTAACAGTATGGAATTCTGTTTTGATTAAGAAACTAACACAAACAAAGATGGCTTTCTCCAAGAACTTCCTTTAATAATTTGAACTATATATATACAAACTAATCGTAAGTAAAGTTTTGGAGTGTTAATCATGTTAATAAAGAGCTGTTTGTTAAGCTTTTGGACAAGGATCGATCCTATTTATTTTGCCTGTTCCAGATTAACCTATATTGTTGACCCCAATCAAAACCGAACCGTGTTACGGGCGAGATTGACGAAATATAAAGGAGCAACTGTAGTACTATCTGATGGAACCGTGCTACAAAAAAATGATATCCTACTTAAAATACATCTACACAACGTAAAACTGTTAAAAGAATTATCTACCGTTACCAACGATATAAAACGTGCCGTATTCATTTATCATATTATTAAGCAAGCAATGCCCAGCTTAGCAATGTATATTCAATCACACCCAAGCAGTGAAAAAGTTAAGGGTGTTATTGGTATAACCAATTTATCAAGAGGAGCAGAGCGTCTCGGTTTTGAAAAAGCTCCGTTGAAAAATGCGCTTTATCGATTTTTTAAACAGGTGACTTTACTCCCAATTAATTCGTTTACGGGAACTAAAAAAATCAATCCTGTATATTTGTTCATGTCAAAAAGGAAACTATTAACTATATATGCAAGAGAAGAATCCATAAAACTATAGAGAATAGGATGGAACAATCAATGAATCGTAGCCAACAAGTAGATGCCTTGTTTTTCCCCTTTCTACAAATTCCAAGCGGACACCATCATGTTGCTGATGCCTTAATAACAGAATATAAGCAAGTTTATCCAACAAAATCTGTACAAAAAATAGATATACTCGCTTATGGCTATGGAAATATTGAAAAACTCGTATCTTCTATTTATCTTAAATGGATTACTCATTTTCCCAACCTGTATGATCGGTTGTATTCCCAACTGGCCTATAAGCAACCACTGAAACGAACAAGACAACGGCATTATGAATTAATTTTTCGTTCAGTTGTGAAGAAGTTAATGAAGGAAGCCCAACCGGAGATGATATTTTTTACCCATGCATTACCTTCCAATATAGTTAGCGTATTGAAACAGGAAGGAATAGTAACTGCGACCACAGTCAATGTTTACACGGATTTTTTTATAAATTGTCTATGGGGAATTAACGGAATTGATTATCATTTTGTTCCATCCATTGCTATGAGAGATGTTTTAATACGTCTGGGAGTAAAGAAAAAAAATATCTTTATTACAGGCATTCCGATTCATCCAGCCCTTTCAAAAAACGATTTTGTAGCTAAGAAGAAACGGAGAATTAAGCTACTAATTAGTGGTGGCAGTTTAGGAACCGGGGGTATTCAGCATTTATTATCATCTGTACATTTGTCGAGGCTGGAGCATGTATATGTATTATGTGGAAAGAATCATGAACTATATAACCAGCTTATCTCAGCCAACCATCCTAACATAACTCCATTAACGTATATAAGTTCAAAAAAGCAAATTAATCAATTATATGAACAGGTAGATGCTGTTGTTACGAAACCGGGTGGAGTGACGATCAGTGAATCCCTAATGAAAGGCAAGCCAATCTTTGTTTGTGATGCATTACCAGGACAAGAACGAATTAATTTACAGGAGCTAACTCGTTTATGTTTAGTTCAACAACTTGATAAAAGGAAGTCATTTGAACAGCAAATTTTCGATTTTTTTGTTAATATAGATAGACAACAACAGTTTTACCAGCATCTGGATGCATATTTCCACGCTATGGATAAAGAATCCATTACGAGCATTATAAAACGAATTAGCCAACACACGATCGATAATCGAAGTCGGGAAATTAATTAAATAAAATTATAGAGCTATGAGCACGATCCAGTGCTGATAGTTTTTTACTGTTTAGGACAACTATATCCGTTGTACATGATGGATACCTTTTTGAAAATTATAGCACAAGCCTTCGTGCAGCTAGCAACCTTCGATCCCCTTCCTATCATTTTTAACATTGGCTCGAATCTAAAGGAAAGCCGACTAAAAGCGGGCTTGCTGTTCAGGCGTAGGTATCCCCTGTTTTAGAGGCATGTTTTCTAATCCCGAATGTAAAGAGTCGTATTTTCCATTGCCAATTTCTTTATCTTCACCTAAAAACAAACGAATATTTGTTCGTTTTTCTGTTAAAATGAACAAGTTTTATGGTAGAATAAAAAATAGTTAACGACGGATCGGAGGAGAAAACTAGTGCGGAATCAGTTTGAACTAGTGGCCAACTATGAACCAAGAGGAGATCAACCTCAAGCAATTAAAGAAATCGTGGAACGGGTAAAGGCTGGTCAGAGGCATCAAACATTGTTGGGTGCCACGGGTACAGGAAAAACCTTTACCATGTCCAATGTCATAAAGGAATTAAACCGGCCAACGTTAGTGATTGCTCATAATAAAACATTAGCTGGCCAGTTATACAGTGAGTTTAAAGAGTTTTTTCCTAATAATGCGGTAGAGTACTTTGTTAGCTATTATGATTACTATCAACCAGAGGCATATGTACCTTCTACCGATACATTTATTGAAAAAGATGCAAGTATCAATGATGAAATAGATAAGCTCAGACACTCAGCTACCTCCGCGTTGTTTGAACGGAGAGATGTGCTTATCGTTGCAAGTGTGTCTTGTATTTACGGGTTAGGTTCGCCCGAGGAATATAAAAGTCAAGTGCTGTCTATTCGAGCTGGCATGGAAAAAGACCGTGATCAATTGTTACGTGAGCTTGTAAGTATTCAATACGCCCGCAATGATATTAATTTTCAGCGTGGAACGTTTCGAGTACGGGGCGATTCTGTAGAAATTATACCGGCATCCAAAGAAGAACATTGTATTCGGATTGAGTTTTTTGGTGATGAGGTGGATCGCATTCGTGAAGTTGATGCACTAACTGGAGAAATAATTGGCGACAGAGAGCATGTCGCTGTTTTCCCGGCGTCCCACTTCGTAACTAGAGAGGAAAAGATGAAGCTTGCGATTAAAAATATTGAAAAGGAACTGGAGGAACGGCTAAAAGAACTCCGAGATCAAGGGAAGTTGCTTGAAGCACAGCGTCTGGAACAACGTACGAATTATGATTTAGAAATGATGAATGAGATGGGTTTTTGTTCAGGTATTGAAAATTACTCACGCCATCTCACGTTGCGTGAACCAGGTTCGACACCATATACATTGCTCGATTATTTTCCCGATGATTTTCTAGTTTTTATCGATGAATCACATGTTACATTGCCACAGATTCGTGGAATGTATAATGGGGACCAGGCTCGTAAACAAGTGTTAGTTGACCATGGATTTAGACTGCCATCTGCGTTGGATAACCGGCCATTACGTTTTGAGGAGTTTGAAAAAGCGACGAATCAGCTCGTGTACGTTTCTGCTACCCCAGGTCCATATGAATTGGAACATTCGCCTGTAATGACAGAACAAATCATTCGCCCAACGGGATTATTAGATCCAATTGTCGAGGTACGTCCAATTGAAGGACAAATCGATGATTTAATTGGCGAAATCCATAAACGTACAGAGAAAAATGAGCGTGTGCTTGTAACTACCTTGACGAAGAAAATGTCTGAAGATCTCACCGATTATTTAAAAGAGATTGGAATCAAAGTTGCTTATTTGCATTCAGAAATTAAGACATTAGAACGAATCGAGTTAATTCGTGATTTGCGGATTGGCAAATATGATGTACTTGTTGGCATAAATTTATTACGTGAAGGTCTAGATATTCCAGAAGTTTCGTTAGTTGCTATTTTGGATGCAGATAAGGAAGGATTCCTGCGTTCAGAACGATCTCTGATTCAGACGATGGGACGAGCAGCTCGTAATGAAAATGGCATGGTTATCATGTATGCAGATAGAATAACAAATTCGATGCGAGTGGCTATTGATGAGACAAATCGACGCCGTGAAAAGCAGAAGGAACATAATAAAAAGCATCATATCACACCAACTACAATTAAAAAGGAAGTAAGAGATGTTATACGAGCAACTGTTGCCGCAGAAGAACAAGAAAGTTATGAAACTACAACGAAAAGCATTAGTAATTTAACTAAGAAAAGTAAAGAAAAAGTAATTGCCGACATGGAAAAAGAAATGAAGGAAGCCGCTAAAGCACTGGACTTTGAAAAAGCGGCAGAGCTTCGTGATATTATACTTGAATTAAAAGCAGGAAGGTGATGAAATGCCTAGTAAATTTATTACCATTCAAGGCGCTAGAGCTCATAATTTAAAAAATGTTAATGTAAACATACCAAAAAATAAGCTTGTTGTTCTCACCGGCCTGTCTGGTTCAGGGAAGTCTTCACTTGCTTTTGATACGATCTATGCGGAAGGGCAACGCCGTTATGTTGAATCCCTTTCCGCATATGCTCGTCAGTTTTTAGGGCAAATGGAGAAGCCGGATGTTGACGCTATTGATGGCTTGTCACCAGCAATATCCATAGATCAGAAGACAACGAGTAAAAATCCAAGATCGACGGTAGGAACAGTAACGGAAATCTATGATTATTTACGATTGTTATTTGCCCGGGTTGGACATCCAACTTGTCCTAAGCATGGAATTGAAATAACTTCACAAACCGTACAACAGATGGTCGATCGTATTATGGAATACCCGGAACGAACGAAGATGCAAATCCTTGCTCCAGTTGTTTCTGGAAGAAAAGGAGAGCATGTAAAAGTTTTGGAAAAATTAAAGCAAGAAGGGTATGTGCGTATTCGTATTGATAAAGAAATGCGTGAAGTAACAGAAGACATTAAGCTGGAAAAGAATAAAAAGCATTCCATTGAAGTAGTTGTTGATCGAATTGTTGTCAAGGAAGGCATTGAGGGACGCTTAAGTGACTCTATTGAGACTGCTCTCGCCTTAGGAGAAGGTAAAATTATTGTCGATGTTATTGATCAGGAAGAAATGACATTTAGCGAAAATCATGCTTGTCCGATTTGTGGATTTTCCATTGGCGAATTAGAACCGAGGCTATTTTCCTTTAATAGTCCATACGGTGCTTGTCCTACTTGCGATGGGCTGGGAACAAATTTGGAAGTAGATTTAGATCTAGTGATTCCAGATTGGAATAAGTCATTAAATGAGCATGCACTTGCTCCGTGGAAACCGATCAGCTCGCAATATTATCCTCAACTATTAAAAAGCGTCTGTGAACATTATGATATTGATATGGATAAACCAGTTAAAGATATTCCAAAAGAAAAAATGGACAAAATTCTTTACGGCAGTGGTAAGGAAAAAATTCACTTTTACTATGTTAATGACTTTGGCAATGTACGAGATAGCGATATTGTTTTTGAAGGGGTAGTGAATAATGTAGCTAGACGCTACCGGGAGACTTCCTCCGAGTTTATTCGAGAAAATTTAGAGCAGTACATGGCGCAAAAAGCTTGTCCTGCATGTAAAGGATATCGTTTAAAACAAGAAGCTCTTGCTGTTCAAATAAATGGGTTGCACATTAGCGAGATTACTAATTTCTCTATCGTTGAAGCACAAAACTTTTTCCAATCACTTCAATTATCAACAAAAGAAATGCAAATTGCAAAAATGATCTTGAAAGAAATCTGCAATCGATTGGAATTTTTAAACAATGTTGGTTTAGATTATTTAACACTATCCCGATCTGCAGGTACACTTTCGGGTGGAGAAGCACAGCGCATTCGTTTAGCAACTCAAATTGGCTCGGCGTTAACTGGAGTCCTGTATGTATTGGACGAGCCTTCCATCGGCTTACATCAACGAGATAATGATCGGTTAATTGAAACATTAAAAAGCATGAGGGATTTGGATAATACCTTGATCGTTGTTGAACACGATGAAGATACGATGCTTGCTGCTGATTGGTTAATTGATATTGGACCGGGCGCCGGAGAGCATGGCGGAGCAATTGTTGCAAGTGATACGCCTGAAAAGGTAATGGAAAATCCAAATTCATTGACAGGACAATATCTATCTGGAAACAAATTCATACCATTACCAGTAAAACGGCGTAAACAGGATAAGCGTGCCATTGAAATTGTCGGAGCAGAAGAAAATAATTTAAAAAAGGTTTCTGTGAAAATACCAATTGGTTTAATGACAGTCGTTACAGGCGTATCTGGTTCAGGAAAAAGTACACTGGTGAATGAAATTTTATATAAAGCTTTAGCGAAAGAACTTTATACAGGAAAACATAAGCCTGGAAAACACAAAAAAATAAAGGGTATGGAACATATTGAAAAAGTAATTGATATTGACCAATCACCAATTGGCAGAACCCCTCGTTCCAATCCAGCAACCTACACAGGTGTATTTGATGATATTCGTGATGTATTTGCGCAGACAAATGAAGCGAAAATTAGAGGTTATAAGAAGGGAAGATTCAGCTTTAATGTCAAAGGTGGACGTTGTGAAGCCTGTCATGGGGATGGTATTATCAAGATTGAAATGCATTTTCTTCCAGATGTTTATGTACCGTGTGAAGTATGTCATGGCAGTCGCTATAATCGAGAAACCTTAGAAGTGAAATATAAGGGGAAAAATATAGCAGATGTATTGGAAATGACGATTGAAGAAGCATTAGAGTTTTTCGCTAACATCCCAAAAATTAAGCGGAAATTACAAACGATCTATGATGTCGGGCTCGGTTATATTAAGCTTGGCCAACCGGCAACTACCTTATCTGGCGGTGAAGCTCAACGTGTTAAACTTGCTAGTGAATTACACCGTCGCTCTAATGGAAAATCGCTTTATATATTGGATGAGCCAACTACAGGTCTGCATGCAGATGATATCAGCCGATTGCTGAACGTGTTACAGCGCCTGGTAGATAATGGCGATACGGTTTTAATTATTGAACATAATTTAGATGTTATTAAGACAGCAGACCACATTATCGACTTAGGTCCTGAAGGCGGTGCTGGTGGCGGGCAAATTATTGTAACAGGTACTCCAGAACAAATTGCCAAAACAGAAACCTCTTATACTGGGAAGTATTTAAAACATGTGTTAGAACGTGATAAAAAACGAATGGAAAATGCAATACAAGCTAAAGAGCAGTTTTCAACGAAATAGTTCAGTAGTCGCTTACAATATATAAAAGAAGAAATAGTCTCGGGGTGACCTTGAGGCTTTTTTTCTGAAATTTTGTAAGGAAATCCACAGTCTGTCTGACGATTATAAAATTTACTATTTCTAGAAGGAGATAGGAGACATCACTAGTGTGAAGAATAAGTATACATTTATCTAAGAAGCGACACAGTGGAAATTTTATTATCAAAGTGTAATCAAGGTAATCTTAATCTTTGGGTGTCCAACATTTAAGGCGCCTATCACTTCAATGATTTTTTCCATTGACTTCTCCATTTCAAATGCAGGTAAATTTTTTGACGGTTTTCATAACTTTCGATAAGCTAAAAGAAGCAGAAAATGGGAGGAACCGAGATGAAACCAATAGAGATAGAAAAAGTACAACATTGGTTAGATACATTTTTAAATAAAGCTGTTTATATTCACGTTGAAACTACAAATGGAGCATATGCCAGTCATTTGGACAAGAAAGCCTATAATGTAGGCGCCTATGTGCGAAATGTACAAATTACGTATGTACAAGCTAAAATCGTAGCAGAAGGAAATACTTATCGAGTCGGGTTCAAAACTGCTAATGGATGGATATATGCGGAAGGGTTAACGGATTGGACCATTCATGAAGGAGCTAAATTATTACTTGCCGGTCATGATCATAAAGGGCGTTTAATGGTGGCATTACAAATTAGTGAAACTTCATTCGATTATTAGAGAGGATATTTAAAAAGGTTGTTAAAAATGACACATTGAGATTCAAGTCGACAGGACGTGCTAGTATCGGCGTTGCAACAGCACAAGAAAAGCTTCTTGAATCGGCATCGCACGCAGAAAAAGCGTTCTTCTTTTTCAAGGACAAGAAAAGCTTCTTGAATCGGCATCGCGATTTATTCAAGGACAAGAAAAGCTACGTAGCGATGGACTGCGGTTTATCAGGAACAGAGTATGCTTCGACAGTAATGCATCACACGCAGAAAAAGTACACTGCTTTTTTAAGAACGTCTGCGATTTTAACTAACTTAGTTCTTTTTGAACACATACTTAAACAAAGAAAAACAGGTGATAAATATGGAAAAACATGTTGTTGTTATATTACCACATCCAGATGATGAATCATTTGGGGCTGCGGGATCAATTGCTCATTTTCGCAGTCAAGGAGTTCCTGTGACATATTTATGTGGTACATTAGGAGAAATGGGAAGAAATATGGGGAATCCTCCTTTTGCTAATCGAGAGACTCTTCCGCAAATTCGCAAACAAGAATTGCAGAATGCCTGTAAGGTGTTGGATATGGAATTAGTGATGCTCGGTTATCGAGATAAAACGCTAGAGTTTGAGGAACAGACGAAAGTAGCCAAACATTTAAAAGATATTTTAGATGAAATAGCGCCTAGTTTAGTTATAACACATTATCCAGGCTATGCTGTACACCCAGATCATAACGCATTAGGAGCGGCTGCTATTAGAGCAGTAGCATCAATGAATGATACTAAACGCCCGACTATATGGGCACAAGCGTTTGCCCGTGGATTTAAAGAGGAGTTAGGTGAGCCGGATATCATAAATGATATAGCAGATTATTTTGAAAAGAAAATGGAAGCTATTTTATGTCATGAATCACAAGCAAGCGGAATTATAGGTAAATTAAAAGACTACAAACAATTAGGAGCGGATATTTTACAAGAGGCAAAAGAACGGTTTGGTAAAGAAGAATTCTTTATTTGGAAGTTTGAATAAGTGTCAATTGGAAATAATTATGTTAAGGCGTTTAAACAAAGGAGAGGATATTAGAGATGACTAGATGGCTCTTGTCAATTGTTCTTAATGCAGTGGCACTGATTGCTGTAGCGCAATTGTTTGCTTCTTTTCATTTGGAAGGTTTTGGAACAGCTCTAATTGCCAGCTTTATCCTATCTATTTTGAATATCATTGTCAAGCCGATTTTAATTGTTTTAACTTTACCGATCACAGTGCTTACGCTAGGATTCTTCTTATTTGTCATAAATGCTATTACATTGATGCTTACACAAGCAATTATAGGGGACTCCTTTGTGATCAATGGTTTTGGAACAGCTGTAATTGCAGCAATAATTATTTCCATCATTAATTTACTACTAAATCGATTAGTACAAGATTCCGTTCGTTAACACAAATAAAAGTGAATGGTATTAGACTTGCGGACAGTCCACTCTTTTATCCCGCATGTAAGGTGCCGTAAGACTCTCCCTTTAAGAGTGTAGGCAATACGAAGAGGTGAACATGTGAGAAAACGGCACCTAAATGCCCGATTCGTTCGGGAGGCCTTTAGGTCATACCTTTAAGGTACTAACATTCAGTAAGGGATGAAGAAAAAGCCTTACTAAATGAAATTTCATTGTATATTTATCACCATGGCTCTTCATACAAGATGGTAAAAAGAGTCATTTTAGAGAAACAGATACTGCAAGATTTATAAATCTCTTTTATTGGCGAGAGTCTATCTTACCCAAAAGAAAGGTCGCATGGCAATGAACTGTTCTATCTTTAGCTCTGATTATGTTGCAGACAATAGCTATCATACTTGATCGTAGGCAATTAAGTCTACGATTTTTTTGTGGGATATGCTACAATGAAGAAAACTTTTGCTTGTTATAATGAGGTGAATGCGAGATATAAAACATACTAAAAAGTTGGCTAGAAGAAGTCTGAGAATGACTTATTTAACCTGTTTGGTTATAAATCTGATTGTACATACTTATTCAAGACTGGAACATGCATTACTTTACCGTAGGACGATATTTTTGTAATAAGTCGAAACATCAAGATGTTTTGTACAAGGAGGATAAATAAATGGCAACTGTTCGTACGAAGGATTTATTGGAAAACTTTAATCTGACTCTTGTAGCAGGGAAAGATGGACTTTATAGAGAAATTACTACCGGAGATATCTCCCGACCTGGCATTGAAATGACTGGATACTTTAAATATTATCCAAAAGAAAGGCTACAGTTAATAGGCAGAACAGAAATGGCTTACTTTTTGGAATTAAGTGATGATGAAAAGTTAGATCGCGTGACTAAACTATGCACAGATATTACTCCCGGGATAGTTGTGACAAGGAATATGGAAATCCCTCAAGTATTCATTGATGCGGCTAATGAGTCAGGTGTGCCTATCCTTCACTCCCCTCGAAAGACGACCCGTGTTATTAGCAGGTTAACGAACTTTCTGGAAGCTAAATTTGCTCCATTTACAGCAATACATGGTGTGCTTGTCGATGTCTATGGAGTAGGTGTTCTCATAACAGGCCAAAGCGGCGTTGGAAAAAGTGAAACAGCATTAGAGTTAGTCAAACGAGGACATCGACTGGTTGCAGATGATAGTGTGGAAATCCGACAAGAAGATTACGACAGTTTAATTGGAAACCCGCCTCCATTGATTGAACATCTCTTAGAAATCCGCGGACTTGGCATTATTAATGTAATGACTTTATTTGGAGCAGGATCAGTACGCAATTATAAAAAAATATCCTTAATTATTAATTTGGAAAATTGGGATGAACATAAACAATATGATAGGCTAGGTTTGGATGAAGATAAAATGAAGATCATGGATGTTGAATTACCAAAAGCAACCATTCCAGTGCGTCCAGGCCGAAACTTAGCGGTTATTATTGAAGTTGCTGCCATGAACTTCCGGCTAAAGCGTATGGGCGTAAATGCGGCAGAAGAATTTTCTGAACGTCTCACAAATATGATTGATCAAGAAAGTGGCGAATATAGTCAAGGAGGGGACTTATGAGTTGTTCAGCACCTGCACTAGATAGGGTATTTTTACAAATTGGCCCTCTGTCGATATATTGGTACGGAGTGATTATCGCTGCCGGTGCATTTTTAGGGTTGATTTTAGCTAATCGAGAAGCGAATCGCTTAGCCATGAAAAAAGATATTATGGTTGATTTAGTCGTTTTTGCGATTCCGATTGCAATTATTTCGGCTAGAATTTACTATGTTATTTTTGAATGGGATCGATATGTAGGTAGTTCATGGATGGATATTTTTGCCATATGGGAAGGCGGAATTGCAATTCATGGAGCGCTCATTGGTTCCGTTTTAACAGCGATTGTCTATGCCCGGGTTAAAAATGTATCTTTTTGGCAACTTGCTGATATCGCTGCACCAAGTATTATCTTAGGGCAAGCAATTGGTCGTTGGGGTAATTTTATGAACCAGGAAGCACATGGAGGGCCAATTTCGAAAGCAACGTATGAGAGTTTTCATCAGTATTTGCCTGATTTTATTATGAATCAAATGTGTATTGATGGTGTCATGTATCACCCTACCTTTTTGTATGAATCGGTCTGGAATTTACTTGTGTTTGCTTTTCTTTTACTATTACGGAAATATAACCCGATCAGAGGAGAAATCTTCCTTAGCTATGCAATTGCCTATTCCATTGGTCGCTTTTTCATAGAAGGAATGCGAACGGATAGCCTCTACGTATTGGGTTCTCTTCGTCAGGCTCAAGTAATTTCAATAGTCATTATTGTTATTGCTGTGATATTGATTATTTATCGCCGAAAAACCGAGCATGTACGTTATTTGGATATAGCAGAACAAGCTAAAAAGTCATCAGGAACCGGAGCAAAGAAAAAAGGGAAAAACAAAAAAAAAAAATAAGCAGTGCTTACGAGAGAGGGAATACGGAAATGAAAAGTATTTTACTACGTGGGGTACAGCAAGGCTTACATACAACCTGGACATTAGGAAAAGTGATCTTCCCAATAACTTTAATTGTGACTATTTTACAATTCACACCAATTCTTCCTTGGGTGATAAAGCAATTAACGCCATTGATGGGCTTGATCGGACTGTCCGGTGAGGCTGCAGTTCCTTTAGTGTTGGGAAATGCCTTAAACTTATATGCCGGGATCGCTGCAATTGTTTCCTTTGATTTTACAGTGAAAGAAGTATTTATTATGGCGATTATGCTATCATTTAGCCATAATTTATTTATTGAATCAGCCGTTGCTTCCAGGGTTGGAGTAAGCTGGTGGTTAATTGCAGGCATTCGAGTTGGTTTAGCATTAATCGCTGCGATTGTCATTAATTTTATTTGGAATGGTGGCTCGGAGCAAGCAGTATACGGGTTTATTTCCAATACAGAACCAAGCTTGAATGGCTGGTTTGAAATTGTTATACATGGTTTACAAACGGCAATTGTAGCTATTGCACAATTAGCATTAATCGTTCTTCCGTTAATGATCATGATGCAATTTCTACGGGAAATGGGGTGGCTTACAAAGCTTTCGCAAATATTTGCACCATTTACAAAAGCCCTAGGAATGAAAGAAAATACATCGATGACAATGGTAGCAGGACTAACGATTGGGCTAGCCTATGGCGCTGGCGTGATGATTCAGGCTGTCAAAGAAGATGGAGTGGAGAAGAAGGACATGATGCTTGCACTTATCTTTCTAGTCTCCTGTCACGCAGTAGTGGAGGATACGTTAGTATTTATTCCACTAGGGATCCCTGTATGGCCATTATTAGTTATTCGATTAGTAACAGCCATTTTATTAACCATGATTGTTGCTTTTATTTGGAAACGGGTAGATAAGAACAGAAGAAAGGAACCAGCAACAAATGAGCATTCGTACAATACTTTTTGACTTAGATGGTACATTAATCGATACCAATGAATTGATCATTGCTTCGTTTTTGCATACATTTGAACATTATAATTATCAGTTTTCAAGACAGGAAATTATTGAATTTAATGGTCCACCCCTATTTGATACGTTTCGCAGCATTAACCCAGAAAAAGCAGAGCGTATGGTAGAAACCTACCGAACACATAATATGAACGAGCATGATCATTATGTAAAGGCATTTCCATATGTAGAAGAAACATTACAGCAGCTAAAGGCAAAGGATATCAAGCTAGGGGTCGTGACAACTAAAATGCGCCAGGCAGTAGCTAAGGGGTTGGCGATTACTCAAATCGGTGATTACTTTGATACAGTGATTACTTTAGATGATGTTAACAAGCCAAAGCCAGATGCAGAACCTGTGCTAAAAGCAATGGCTGAATTAAATGCTGATACAACATCCACTCTAATGGTCGGTGATAATTCCCATGATATACAATCAGGGCACAATGCCAGTGTAAAGACGGCTGCAGTGGCATGGTCGTATAAAGGCAAGAAGCGATTAATGCAATACAATCCAACTTATATGCTGGAGGATATGCGTGATCTTTTATCTATTACAGGAGTGTAAATAATGCGAAAAACAAAACGTTATCCTGTGAAACATACAAATGCGTTATGGCAAATTTATGATACGGTATCATTTTGGAAAGTGATGAAAAACTTTGTTGTCATCCAAGTTGCCAGATACACGCCGTTTTTGTCAGTGAAAAACTGGCTTTATCGTCAGCTTCTGTCAATGGAAGTCGGAGAACATACGGCTTTTGCTTTAATGGTAATGCCAGATATTATGTTTCCTGAAAAAATTAAAATTGGGGATAACAGCGTTATTGGATATAATACAACGATATTGGCGCATGAATATTTAATTAAAGAATACCGAATCGGTGAAGTTACGATTGGTAACGAAGTAATGATCGGCGCTAATACAACGATTTTGCCCGGCGTGACAATTGGTGATAGAGCAGTTATTTCTGCAGGCACATTAGTGCATAAGGACGTTCCTGCCGGTGCTTTTGTAGGTGGAAATCCAATGCGCATTATTTATACAAAAGAAGAAATGGAAGCACGTAATAAAGAGTAGGTGATAGCTTGCATGTACCAACAGGTATTTTACCAGCGATCCGCAGACTGAAGGATTTTGATAGAGCATTAGAAACCTCATATCCAACCATTGTTATTTTAGAGACACGTTTATCACAAATTAAAAATTTGGTTACTTACTCCAAACGAGCGAATAAAAACATTTTAGTTCATTTCGATTTAATCCAAGGATTAAAATCAGATGATTATGGAATGGAATACGTTCTTCGGGAAATAAAACCGAATGGGATCTTATCGACAAGAGCCAATGTGATCAAAATGGCTAAAAAACATGATATGTTGGCGATTCAACGTGTTTTTTTATTGGACAGCTTAGCTTTAGAACAGAATATTAAGCTGATTAAAAGCGTACAGCCCGATTGTATTGAAGTGTTGCCAGGAATCATTCCAACCATGATTCACTATTTATCCGAGGAAACCGGCTTGCCAGTTATTGCAGGAGGTCTTATTAAGACAGATGATCAAGTACAACAGGCATTAGAAGCAGGAGCTATTGGTGTATCAACATCGAACACCAATCTTTGGTGAAAATGAAATAATATTTTTCAAAAATTGGATAAAAACAGGGTATGAGTAAAATATTTATTGGGAAATAGATGATTCTCGCCTTTGGTAGAATAGTTTTTGAGGACAAGGAAGGCTTTTGCAGGATTACATCATATTTTTCAGGTAGGCCCGAGATGACAGCCTTTATTCTACTTCTCATTAATTTGTCGGATGGGGAAAAAAGCATCAGGCAGTAAGGAATACGAACTTAAAATAAGCATTTGCTAGTTTACGGCACCTTACATTCAGTGTAAAAGCCAGAAAATCACAAGGTGAGAGTGACTCACTTAAATACGTGACAGACTCTAAAACAAGCAAATCGTTGTTGATCAAGAGTAATTATGTTATACTTACAGTAAGTTAATATTTGGACGGAGAATTGGAGAAACCGCAAAGCGACTAATATAGTACATATTAGTTTGTTTTGCGGTTTTATTTTTTCCGTTAAGAGAAGATAAAAGATTAGCACAGAAACCGATTAGGCGACAAGGTTCTAAGGTAAAAGTGCTGTTCAATTATCTGAGTCATAGACTTGTTACTAGTCAATACATGCTTGTTAAACCAATATTTCGTCCATACTGATACATGGCTTTTTACAAAAAAGGGTAAATATAATTATGGGAGTGAGTTAGTGATGAATACTTTTTCTAGTTATCGTCGAGAAGAACGTTTTAAAAAAATGCAAGAGGCAAAGTTAGATCTGTTAGTTATAGGAGGTGGCATTACTGGTTCAGGAATTGCCTTAGATGCAGTGACAAGAGGATTAAATACAGCATTAGTCGAGATGCAGGATTTTGCAGCCGGAACATCAAGCAGATCGACAAAATTAGTACATGGTGGGCTTCGCTATCTCAAACAATTTGAAGTGAAAATGGTTGCAGAGGTTGGGCATGAGCGAGCAATTGTATATGAAAATGGACCTCATGTAACTACACCAGAATGGATGATGCTTCCTTTCCATAGGGGGGGTACATTTGGTCCGTTTACTACAAATATAGGATTAAGAGTTTACGACATGCTTGCAGGGGTAAAAAAATCAGAACGGCGTAAAATGTTAAACCCGGAGGAAGCACTGGCAAAGGAGCCTTTAATTAAAAAAGAAGGCTTAAAGGGAGCAGGATACTATGTAGAATATAAAACAGATGACGCCCGACTAACGATCGAAGTACTAAAAAAGGCTGTACAAAAAGGCGTTATTGCAACAAACTATGCTAAAGTAATCAAATTTATATACGATGATAATAAACGAATAATTGGTGCAGTAATTGAAGATCAAATTCATAAACGACAATACAAGGTATATGCAAAAAAGATTATTAATGCAGGTGGTCCATGGGTTGACGAATTAAGAGAGATTGACGGATCGAGAAAAGGAAAAGCGTTACATTTAACAAAAGGTGTACATCTTGTGTTTTCTAAACGGGTCTTTCCATTACAACAGGCAATTTATTTTGATGCACCGGATGGCCGGATGGTCTTTGCGATACCTAGAGAAGATGTTACCTATGTTGGAACGACAGATACGACTTATCGTGGTGATATAGCCAATCCTAAAAAGACAGTGGCAGATCGTGATTATATTTTACAGGCTATTCAATATATGTTCCCTACATTAAATATTCGTGCAGATCATGTGGAATCAAGTTGGGCTGGTTTACGTCCATTAATTGCAGAAGAAGGGGCAGACAATCCAAGTGAAATTTCCCGTAAGGATGAGATTTTTATCTCTGATTCTGGTTTAATTTCCATGGCGGGCGGTAAGCTAACAGGCTATCGTAAAATGGCTGAGGAGGCAGTTGATACGGTTACGAACCAATTAAAACAAGAAAAGGGAATTCTCTTTTCAAAGTCGGATACGGTTCATCTGCCAATTTCAGGTGGAGAAGTTGGCGGCTCCGAGGGCTTTGCAAGATTTATGGAAAGAAAAATACAAGAAGCAGTGGTAGAAGGTATGGAAGAATCAGCTGCTCGTCGCTTAATCCAACGATATGGAGCTAATTTTGAAGCTATTATGGAGCTTTATCGAACGAAACAAGAAGAAGCAAAGCAAGCAGAAATTGATTTGTTAGTATTTGTGGAATTATTATATGCCCTAGAATATGAGGCTGTCTATAAACCGGTTGACTTTTTTATTAGACGTACAGGAGCTTTATTCTTTGAAATTGAATGGGTTCGTTCTCACCAAGTAAAAGTGGTAGAGTATATGGCAAAAACTTTAAATTGGTCTGAGGAACAAAAGCACGCATACGTGGAAGAATTAACACAAGCGTTGCATGAAGCTGTTCACCCACAAACGGAAGAAAATTGATCAATGAACTGGAAGTCCAATATGGGTTTCCAGTTTTTCAATATATAGGGAAATTTATGTATTTTTACATGATCGATATTTTTTTGAAAGTAGCTCCCGTGTCTAGCTCAATTGCATAAGCTGTAGCAAACTTGATCTTCTTATTACGATAAGTCAACAACATTGACTTCTTGATATCACCATAGATAAAATTTTTAGCACTGAATTTAAAAAACGACGCAATGTTTAAAAGGTGCCGTAAGACTCTCACTTCAAGAGCCTAAGTTGTTACAAAAGGGACTAAGCGGGAGAAAACGGCACCTAAATGTGATTCGTTCAAGGGCCTTTAGGTCATACCCTTGTGGCTAGGAAGTTGGAAGAAAACTCCTACTGAATGAAATTTCACTTTATAGAAGTTAATTCCATGAAGTGAAAATTCTTTAAGTATAAGTGGAAAGGCAGTTCCTATATCCATGGTTCAAGCCTGGACAAATTTCCTTATTGATAGGATTGGCGTCATAATATGGTATATATTTAGGTCTGTATAAAACCGATGGCAAATATGGTATACTTTGTTCGTATGTTTATAGACGAGGGGGATATACATGTCACAAATTACAAATAAATCAAATGAAAAACAAAATAACGTTCTCCCTTTTATTCCTGAAGGTGATTTTTACTTCACAAAAGGTATAGAAGCTTTTCAAAAAAGAAAATTTGATGTCGCTATAAAATGGTTAAAAAAAGCAATTGAGCAAAAACCAACTGAAGCATTATATAAATGTCAGTTATCTATTATCTATACAGAGATCGGAGCATACCATGCAGCAAATGAAGTGTTGACAAATGTGTTGCAGACATCGGAATATGTCGACTGTTATTATTTGCTAGCCAATAATTATGCACATCTTGGTTTGTTGAATGATGCAAAAAAATTTGCTGATCTTTATTTAGAAAAGGAACCAAATGGAGACTTTAAAGTTGAAGTCATGCATTTATTAGCATTAATTGATATTGAAGAAGATGATGAGGATTGGGATTTGGAAGACGAAGATGAACTGCTGATTTATCAGGAAACCGTCTTTTATCATATGGAATATGAAGAATGGGAAAAAGCAATTCCCGTCTTGGAAGAGATGCTCTTTCTATTTCCAGAGCATCCTAATACAAACCATGACTATACTCAAGCCCTGTTTTTTTCTGGTTATAAAACAAAAGCACTAGAGATGGAGCTAAAAGAATTAGATGAAAATCAGAATTCTTTATCTTGCCACCTGAATTTAGCATTATTTTATTATGAATTAGAAATGAATGAAGAATATCATTTGCATATTCAGGCATTACTAAACGTATACCCAATTCATGAACAGCAAAAATTACGTATTGCTGTCACGCTTGCTCGAACAAATAATCATGCTGAAGCATTGATGCGATTTCAATCTCTGGTTAAAGGGAAAGTAAAAGGACATCCTTCTTATTTTCGCTGGTATGCTTTATCCACGTATCGCTCTGGAGAACAAGCAAAAGCCGTTTCCATTTGGCAGGAAGGATGCAAAAGACATCCAAATTTATTAAGTGAAATAATGCCCTGGGAGGAAAATAAGTAAGTGTGAGCATAATATTAGACGAAAAGTCTTACGTTTATTAAGCTAAATATGGCTGAATTATAAGTAGAAAAGGGGCGAATAAAATGTCCGATCACAAAATGTATGATGTTATTATTGCAGGCGCTGGTCCTGCCGGTATGACAGCTGCTGTTTATGCTTCTCGGGCTAATTTAGAAACATTGATGATTGAACGTGGTATTCCAGGAGGACAAATGGCCAATACAGAAGATGTTGAAAATTATCCTGGATATGAACATATCCTTGGTCCGGAGTTATCAAATAAAATGTTTGAACACGCTAAAAAGTTTGGTGCTGAATACGCTTATGGTGATATTAAAGAAGTCATTGATCATGGCGATTATAAAACGATTGTAGCTGGAGATAAGGAATACAATACAAGGTCCGTAATTATTACGACTGGTGCCCAATATAAAAAGCTAGGCATTCCAGGTGAAGAAGAATTAGGCGGTCGTGGCGTATCCTATTGTGCTGTTTGTGATGGTGCATTCTTTAAAGGGAAAAACTTGATCGTGATTGGCGGAGGTGACTCTGCGGTTGAAGAAGGTATATATTTAACCCGATTTGCTAATAAAGTGACCATTGTTCATCGTCGTGATGAATTAAGAGCACAACGTATTTTACAGGATCGCGCATTTGATAATGAGAAGATCGAGTTTATTTGGGATACAGTTGTTGAAAAAATCAATGAACAGGGTGGAAAAGTCGGTAGTGTAACGTTAAAAAATAAAAAAACGGGCGAAGTATATGATCACGATATCGACGGTGTATTTGTATATATTGGTATGGTTCCATTGAGTGAGCCTTTTAAGTCTCTTGGCATTACCAATGAAGATGGATATATCCCAACAAATGAAAATATGGAAACCCCAATACCAGGCATTTTTGCTGCTGGCGATATTCGTGAAAAAACATTACGACAAATTGTTACAGCAACTGGTGATGGAAGTATAGCAGCAGAATCAGCAATAAAGTATGTTGAAGATGTGATGGAAGAAATGAAAGCAGCCAATTCCTAAATGATTTAAGAAAAATTTACTATGAGTAACTGCTTTTTAACCGCGCTGTAATATGTGCGAAATAATCGTGGGGTATAATATAAACTAACTAATTGACCCCCTTTTAATAGATAGATTAGTTATTTGGCGCAGGTATTATAAACCTGTGCTTTTTTTGTTTTCTAATAAAATTATATCCGTTTCTACCTTGTTGATAACTCCTTTTTGAAAAGTAGCATTGCCTAGTGTGAGCGCTAGCTTAAGTTTTTTCCGTTACTCAAAAAGTCGTAGAAAAAAATACTTCGGGTTTTTTCGTATGTTAGGATGGATTAAATTTTAGCTTAGGAAGTTCATTCGACACCGTAAACATTTTTAAGATATACATATATATATAACCAGGATCTCGTCTCGCCGCTAAATTTTACATCTTTTAAGAAATGAAAATTTACGACTATAGATTTGGTGAATTCCAATTATTAACATGAATGAAGTTTTATTATATTCTTTTTTAAACACAGACTTTAAGTATAACATTATTCACTATATATGATGTTAGGGGTTATCCCCATTTGCAGTTACGTAAGTTTCCTTTTATAGTTGAAACTAGTATAATATAAATTAGTATGGATAGATAGTCCATTGTTGTGAATTTAGAGGTGATTGGAATGCAACAGGTTACAAACTGCATAGTAATAGATCAAAATCAACTGTTAGTTTTAAAAAAGCCCAAGCATGGATGGTATGCAATTCCCGGAGGAAAGATGGAATTTGGCGAAACCATTCGTGAATCTGTAATTAGAGAATATAAAGAGGAAACGGGATTGCAACTTCATGATCCAAGATTGGCTGGAGTGTTTACATTTACAGTGTTAGATGAAGATGAGTCTAAACGAGAATGGATGATGTACACATTCATCTGCCATAAATACAGTGGAAAGCTTGTTGAATTTTGCAGAGAAGGTGAACTGGAATGGATAGATATTAAAAAAATAAAGAATTTACCGATGGCTGAAGGAGATCGAATGATATATCAGTATATATTTAATAGTGATCATGTAGTAACTGGAACGTTTAATTATACAAAAACGGACGAATTAATCAGTTATCGTATTGACCCATTGTAAATTGTTATAAGTGAAATCTTATTCAGTTAGCGGTTTCTTCATCCTCTACTGATAAGAAGTAGAACAAACGGCAAAATTGCAACTCTTGAAAAAGAAGTACGTTTTTTCTTCGTGCGAAGTATGCTGTCGTAGTCTTTCTTGTCCTTGAAAACCTCGGTGTATTGCTATCGTAGCAACTCTGTCCTTTCAACTGAAACGGATCGGGCATGTAGGTGCCGCCTTCTCCCTTTTAGACTTCTTCATATCCCTACAACCCTTAAAGCGATAGTCTTACGGCACCTTACATGCGGGGCAATATAATAACATATTGACAATATATACAGAAAAGGTAACATGTATCCATTTCTTAGAATTAATTGACGAAAACAAAATATCTTTGCCTTATCCTATCTTAAAAGAGGTGACTAGCAAAGACATACTGTTTCACATAGTATAATTTAGACTGAGTAATTTCAATTCAACTAGATCCAGACTAAAGAGGGAGATAGAGTAAATGAGTGAAAAACAAGAAACAAAATTAGTTATTATAACAGGGATGTCAGGAGCTGGTAAAACAGTTGCTGTGCAAAGTTTTGAAGATTTAGGTTATTACTGTGTAGACAATCTTCCTCCTACATTGTTACCTAAATTTATTGAACTAATGAAGGATTCTACAAATAATATTCAAAAGGTTGCACTTGTAATGGATTTACGTGCTCGTGAATTTTTTGATTCTTTATTTGAGGCATTGGATGTATTGGCAGTTGAAGATTGGCTTGATGAGCATATTCTCTTTTTAGATGCCAAGGATGAAAAACTTGTAAGCCGGTATAAGGAAACAAGGCGTTCCCATCCTTTAGCAGTAGGTGGACTTCCTTTAAATGGTATTCGTAAAGAACGGGAAATTTTAGATGAGTTAAGAGGAAGAGCTCAGCGGATTATTGATACAACCAACCTTAAACCAAAAGAGCTCCGCGAAAAGATCGTGCAGGCTTATTCTGAAGAAGAAGAGGAAGTCTTTTCTATTCATTTTGTTTCTTTTGGCTTTAAGTACGGGTTACCGATAGATGCTGATTTAGTATTTGATGTTCGTTTTCTACCAAATCCTCATTATGTTACTAATTTACAGCCTTTAACAGGTTTGAACAAAGACGTTGCTTCTTATGTATTTCGCTGGACAGATACACAAAAATTTAATTCCAAAGTACTTGATTTACTTCAATTCATGCTTCCGCAGTATAAAAAAGAAGGGAAGTCGCAATTAGTAGTCGCTATTGGGTGTACAGGTGGACAACATCGATCTGTCGCACTTACTGAATATTTTGCAAAGGAATTAAGTGAGGGCTATATTACTCATGTTACACATCGTGATATTGACAAAAGAAAGGGACATCATAAATGAATTCAGAAAAACTCCCACGAGTAGTCGTTGTTGGCGGTGGAACAGGGATGCCTGTTTTACTACGCGGTTTGAAAAACCTCCCCATTCAATTGACTGCCCTTGTTACAGTTGCAGATGATGGAGGAAGTACAGGAAGACTGCGTGATGAAATGGATATACCTGCACCAGGGGATATCCGTAATGTGATAGCTGCTTTGTCTGATGCTGAGCCAATGCTAATTGAATTATTTCAACATCGCTTTAATGTAGGGAATGGGTTATCTGGTCATTCCCTGGGCAATTTATTATTAGCGGCGATGACTTCCATTGCAGGAGACTTTAATCAGGGAATAAGAGAAATTTCCCGTGTTTTAAATGTGAAAGGAAAAATTTATCCCATATCTAATGATAGTATGTCACTCCATGCAGAAATGGAAGATGGTACGATCGTGTCAGGAGAATCTAATATTCCTTTAGCTAATAAGAGAATCAAGCGTGTATTTTTAAGCCCGCAGCCTGTTCATCCATTACCAAATGCCGTTAACGCTTTAAAAAAAGCGGATATGATTGTAATTGCGCCTGGAAGTCTATATACAAGTATTATGCCAACCATTATCATGCCGCAAATAGCAGAGGCAATCCGTGGAACAAAAGGGAAAGTAGTTTATGTATGTAATGTGATGACACAGGCTGGAGAAACAACTGGCTATACTGCTGCAGACCATGTGCAAGCTATCTGTGATCATATTGGAGAAAATAGTGTGGATTCCATAGTGGTACATAATGAGCCCATAGAAAAAACAATTCGAGCGATATATGCAGAAGAAAACGCAGAGCCAGTTATTTATGATACAGAACGTTTATTAGAGATGGGTCTAAGAATTATTGAAGGTGATATTATTGATCCGTCGCAATCCGCGTTAAGACATGATAATCATAAAGTAGCAGCGTTATTGTATTCTATTTTAAAAGAGAATGAAGCTGTTTAAGCACATGAAGGGGGGGATAATATGTCCTTTGCTTCGGAAATAAAAAAAGAATTAACAGCGATCGAGATAGATGAGTGCTGTAAATATGCTGAATTAGCTGCACTGGTCCGTATGAATGGAGCCGTTTCTTTATCCAAGCATAAGTACACATTAGATGTACAGACAGAAAATGCTGCTATTGCCAGACGCATTTATATGTTGATTAAAGCGGCCTATGATGTCCGTGTAGAACTGTTAGTGAGAAAGAAAATGAAGCTAAAAAAGAATAATGTTTATATTGTTCGTCTTAAAGAGGATGTTCGTTCCTTGTTGCTGGATTTACACATTTTACAAGAGCCTCTGAGTTTCACGCGAACTATTTCTAATGAGTTTCTAAAGAACACTTGCTGTAAAAGAGCTTATTTACGAGGTGCATTTTTGGCTGGGGGCTCCATTAATAATCCGGAAACATCTTCATACCATTTAGAAATTTTTAATTTTTATGAAGAACATAATGATGCGTTATGCGAACTGATTAATGATTTTGGTTTGCATGCACGTAAACTGGAACGAAAGAATGGTTATATCGTTTACATCAAAGAAGCAGAAAAAATTACAGAATTTCTCAGTATTGTCGGTGCATATAATGCACTGTTCAAGTTTGAAGACGTTCGTATTTTACGTGATATGAGAAACTCTGTAAACCGGATTGTTAATTGCGAAACAGCTAATTTAAATAAGACAATTGGTGCGGCATTTAGACAAATTGAGAACATTCAATTAATTGACCGAACCATTGGGCTTGATCAATTGCCAGAGAAACTAAGAGAAATTGCTGTCCTTCGGATCCAGCATCAGGATGTATCTTTAAAAGAGCTCGGTGAGTTATTAGAAAGCGGTAAAATATCTAAATCTGGTGTTAATCACCGATTAAAGAAAATCGATGAATACGCAGAAAGAATTAAAAAGGGAGAACTGTTTACCTAAGCTTTGCTTGTAAAAAAAACCATGATATAATACAGCTACATGATGAGCAATGAATTCGTTTGATTTAACACGTATAAAATATGAGTTTTGATAAAGGAGCCGTTGATGACGGTTCCCTTTAAATAGTAACGTATTTGCTAAACGAACTTTGCTTCATTTATAATATAATACGATAATTATGAGAACGCTTTCGCTTATGAGGAGGGATGAGAGAGTTGATTGAGAGACTGATTAAGGTAGAATTGCCGACAGGATTGCAGGCAAGGCCTGCTGCTGAATTTGTCCAAGAAGCAAACCAGTATGTTTCTCATGTATTTATTGAAAAAAATGGGAAAAAAGTGAATGCGAAGAGTATTATGGGACTGATGAGTATAGCTATAACTGCTGGTGAAGAAATCACAATCATTGCAGACGGGGCGGATGAAGAAAAAGCGATTACTCAATTAACGGATTTCGTTTCCGGAAAATAAATAAATGCCCTTTTCGATCATTTGAAAAGGGCATTTATTATTTTTATTCAGGTTTACGTTCTAACACTTTATCAATTAAACCGTATTCGACAGCTTTTTGGGCAGTCATAAAGTTATCACGATCTGTATCACGTTCAATGACTTCTAGCGGTTGTCCAGTCCGATCAGCAAGAATTTCATTGATTTTTTCTTTCATTTGCAAAATTCTGCGTGCATGAATTTCAATGTCCGTTGCTTGACCTTGTGTACCACCAAGTGGCTGATGAATCATTACCTCACTATTTGGCAATGCATAGCGTTTCCCTTTTGCTCCAGCAGTGAGCAAGAATGCTCCCATCGAAGCAGCCATACCTGTGCAGATCGTTGATACGTCTGACTTGATAAATTGCATCGTATCATAAATAGCCATTCCAGCTGTAATCGATCCACCTGGTGAATTAATATATAGGGAAATATCTTTTTCCGGATCTTCTGCTTCTAAGAATAATAGTTGTGCTACAATAGAGTTTGCTACATTATCGTCAATGGCACTACCAAGCATAATAATACGGTCTTTTAATAAACGTGAATAAATGTCATAGGCGCGTTCACCGCGATTTGTTTGTTCTATAACTGTTGGTATTAAATTCATAAAAATCCTCCTCATCTATTCAAATATCCATCAATTGGATATAATTATCATAACTAATAGGTCAAAAAAGGTCAAACAAAAACATTTGATAAGATGAAAATACACTTACATTCATTTCCATTTCCCATAAAAATAAACATAAAAATGAAAAAAGGGCTTGTCTAACGGGGAAATAAGGGTTATAATATTCTATGTGTCTTTATTAGAATATAATACTTGCGCCCGTAGCTCAGGGGATAGAGCAACGGTTTCCGGTACCGTGAGTCGGGGGTTCGAATCCCTCCGGGCGTGCTACTTTCAATTCTTTATGTGGCAAGGGATAGAGCGCGACTCTATCCCTTGCCTTTTTTCTTTGTTTTTGTTGATTTGGTCACGTATTGGTCACATCATTTTCAAAATCGGCATTCTTCAAGTTCAAGAACATTTCATCTAATGTTTGTACTGCTGATTCCTGCATATTCAGAAGCATATGGGAATATGTGTCTAGTGTCACTTCTATGCTTGAATGACCTAATCGTTCCTGAACAACTTTAGGATGTTCTTTTTGGCTAAATAACAAACTAGCATGAGTATGCCTTAAATCGTGGAATCGTATCTTCTTTAATTTTATACCATTCTTTATTAGTTTGTCTCGTCTTAATCTGAAAGCTCTTCCTAAATTTGTCGGCAAAATAAAAATACCTCGGTTGGTCGCAACTCCGAACCCCTAATCATCATAATCTTTTCCATACTTCATTTTTTGTTCAATTTGTTTAGCTTTATACTTTTTTAACTCAAACATTAATCTCTCACTCATTGTTATTGACCGATAACTAGAGCTGTTTTTCAAGTCCACACAATCCCAAAATTCTTGTAAATGAAGTGGTCTTAAGAACTAGCTGCCAAGGAAGAAAAACAGCTTAAAGAAGAACACAGCAACTTAGATAACAAAGGTAGTGGAAAATACGATATCAAAGACATGGACGAGTTCCAGGAAAAGCAGGTAATTAGAAATTGAAAACGCACTCAAAGGAATTGGGAGAAAAGCAAAGTTATGGTCAGGATTAATACAATATAAAACATAGGGGAGAAAAATCTATGAAAAAACATTAATATATTCTATTATAATTGCACTTTTTATCACTCTAATACCGGGTAATTTGATTTTTGCTCAGAATCTTAGTGAAAATATAGAAACTAAAATACATAATAATATCGTTTCATCTAATCAAGTTCAAACAATTGAATACAAAGAAAATGGTATGAATACAGTTGAATCTACACTAGATTCAGAGTGAAGTGATTTTTAATCCTGAAAATGGCAAGATGACAGCTAAAGCATTATTGGAGACTGAGCATGGGGAAAATATAGAAAAAAACTTTGATATTGTTTTAACAGAAATTGTTGGTGAAGATATTAGAGCAGTTTTTACTGATATTGAAACTGGAGAAGTGTACAATGTAAATACTACTGAAGTATCTGCTGCAGCTTTACCTCTTGTGCCAATACTTATTAGATTCGTAGTTAAATATGGATTGAAAAAAGCCGTAAAATCATTTGGAAAGAAGGCTATAAATAGATCAATAAAGAAAACTGAATCTGTTGCAAGAGTTGCTGCAAAAGCTTTAGGGTATATAGAAACTAATTTTAAATCACATGGAGCAAAAGTTTACAAAAGAGGTAAAAAAGCAAAAGGGCCTAAATATATAAGTAGAGATGTTGATAAACATTCAGGAGGAAGTTGGAAGGGCGCAAAGACCATAAAAGCTTTGGGAAAAAAGGAAACAAGATCAGGAACGTATGATGCACTTTTGAGAAGAATAGGTGACTAAATTTTATGGATAGACTTACAAGATTTAAAGTGGATTTTTGTAATTTGGATAATACTCCTTACCATCAGGTTTCTAGTAATTTTAGATTGAGAGTTCTTTCAGATACATTTTATAAGAAAAACGAACTTTTATTAAAAGAGCTTATCTTTTTAATTTTTAATAAAGAATCTAGAATTGATAGTACGTTTATTTCCGGTTATATAGTAAATGGTAAAAGAAGAAGAGAAAAAGTTGGATTAGGTAAAATATTCAAATTAAAAAACTGGAAAGAAATAATTGTAAAAGATGAAGTGTTTGGAGAAGAAGTGATTTTTGCAACTGTAAAAGGATTAGACCGATATAATATATATAAGTACTGTTTGAAAGTAACATCTGGATATATGAATAGTGCATATATTATTTTTTATAATGATAGTTTTATGTTATATCTAAGTAGTGATGTTCTCGATATTATTTCACATGATGATAAACTGATTAATGATCTAAAGTTCAGTTTACGCCCTATCTATTTGGATAGGGCGTAATTACTGTAATAAATTATTTAATAAACAATTTCGTATATTACATACTTTTAGGTATAATTCAACTAAAGGGGTTATATTGAAATTATTACCAATGGGGATGGGAGGAGATGTCAATCAAGGCGCTGTATGTAGGGGAATGTCATCGCTTCATTGACAAAACATTGGCGCAGCTAGAACAGATACATACACAAATCAAAAACATCCAGAAAAGCATAGAGAGGCCATTATTGCCTTAGAAAAAGCTTTTAAAGAAAAACGGCTAAATTCTATTCGAACCTTTTATAAAGAGGTACACCAGCCGTTTCTGTTGTTTCTAGAGGGTTTCATTGATAATTATTCGAATACGTTACGAGAGATAAAAAAGTCTATTGATGAACTGGAACCGGACAGGAATGGCGTTATTCGAGAGGACTTTCTTGCAGATGGTGTTCAAGGAGGACTTAAACGGGCAGAACATGTTGCAATGATGCTAACCGATAAAGCAAATGCCGTCCTTCAATCAGTTAGAGATATTATTCATATTCGGGATATAGATTTACGAAGAGTTCCTGGATAAAGTACAACATGCAAAGAAAATGACACATCAGACCATTGAAAAGCTATATTTATTTGATCGGTACAATACAGCTAAGCTAGAGCTTGTGGAAACAAGATTTCCATACAATGAAAAACTATGTAAGTCGGATTAGAGAACTAGGGAACAGTGGCCAAATAAATATTGCAACATATCAGGCGAGAAAGATAGCTGATCAAAAGATACATCAGCAGCTGATGCAAGATCTTATGAAAAAAGCCGGAAAGAATGCCATAGATTTAGAAGTAATCATGGGGGAGTTCGTCAAACGGTTATTTTCGAAGTTTATCCCACTAGCAGCGATTCTAATTAACTATTTACAGAAACATTTTGGACTAAAAACAATGGATTATAGCTATCGTGCTATACAGGCCGTACTAGCAGCAACGAGGGATAGTTTAACTGCAAGTGGGTTTTCAACCATTGAGCATCTTGTTGTTTCAAAAGTAAAGGTTTCGGATTACAAAGGAGTAAGGCAAGGAATTTATTATACCTTAGCTGATGGCGAATAGAAGTATAGGGTAAGTAACGCTAAGTTGCAGTGAATTTAAAGTTATTTTACTCAAATTAAACAAAAGATATTCGATATTAATTACTTTTATTGGAAATTATGATAATAATTATTTAAAGAACTTAATTATAAAGAGGTGGTAATTTATGTTATATAGAGCTTTTAAATTTGGTCTTTCGTTATCAATTCGGTTTTATGATGCTATTCTTTGCTAGAATTGTATCTGATTTTGATATTTCTCAGTATGATTATTCAGATATAAAGAGTTTCCCAGGTATTTTTGATATTAGCGCATATTATATCCCTATTTCTTTCTTAATTATTGGATTACCTTTTGTGATTATTATTCCATTTATTTGGCTTAGTAGATGGGCTAAAAAATAATAAAAGAATCGTGTGGTAAATCCACACGATTCTTTTATTATTTTAGTACTATTCTTGACTCTAGTCCTTTTTTCTTTTTTACTGTTACTGTTTTCTTTTTATTTGTTGCTTTTTTACGTCCATCAATACTTATCCATTCTCTCATAGTAACTTTATAGTGTTTGTATACATTTCTTACCTGGGATTGTCCTTTTTTACCCTTAGGTATTTTTCTAGAAGCTGTAGTTGTTATTTTTGTTTGTTTCCCTAGACTTCCCTTTATGCTGGTTTTCGGTATCCCACCACTTACACTAAATGACGATGTTGATGACTCAGTTTTTTTGAATGTTCCTAGTCCGTGGAAGGCACCTCCTTTATTTTTCCATTTACCATAAGTTGTTTTAGAATCCTTTGCATTGCCAGTTTGTAACCAATAAGTATAGGTCGGTTCGTTTCCAGATAGAAAATGTTGAATTGTATGTTCTTTTGGGCCGGATATTTCTTCTATACTTTCAACCAATTTTGGGTTAATATTTTTGCTTATTAAACCATCATCTTGTAATTCCTTTAATAGTTTCTCTTTTTCTTCGTTTTCAGTTTTATTGCTTGTTTCTGTTGATGCGAAGCTATTTGATGGTAGGATAAATCCCAATACAAGTGTTACAACTAAAATAATAAAAAAACTAGTAAGTTCCAATCAGAATCTGGAAGTGTAAAATATGAAATAAGTGACACCATTTCTGCCATTCGACCTAATCCAAAGGAGCCGAAAAAAAGCTGGTTAGAAAAAGCAGCAGATGGTGTGAAAGATACATTTGTAAAAGCAGGAGAATTTGGAGCAGCAGCTGTAAAAGAAACAGCGGACTTTCTCATTTTAGATGATGTTAAAACGGTAATGGATCCAAAGGCTTCTACAATGGATAAAGTAATTTCTGGAGCTTCTATTATTCCAGCGGGGAAAGTTTTAAAGGTGGTAAAATATGGAAAAGGTGCGTTTGAATTTTCGAATAAAGGTAAACATACAGCGAAAAGAGTTAATAAGCCGTATTCAAACCCCAAAAATAGACCAAAGTATGGAAAAGGACAAGTTGAAAAGGTTTGGGGAGATGCACAGGACATAGATGGAAAGGTGTATGATCCAAACACTGGTGAAGAATTGTTTTGGAATAAAAGTAAAACTAGAGCTGGTCAATGGGATATGGCGCATACACCTGAAAATAAATATAGTAAGTGGACATAAAAAATATATTGAAGGTGAATTAACAAAAGAAGAGTTTTTGAAGTGGTACAGGGATCCTAAAAATTATAGACCAGAAAGTCCTTCTGCAAATAGAAGTCATAAATACGAATAAAAAGATTAGGAGATGGTAGAATGCCAACTGAAAAGGCAGATCTTTTTACTTTAGCGAAGTTTGGAGACTTAAAATCATTTAAAGAAAAATTTGATATTGAGTTAATAAATAGAAAAAGCGATGATGGTTCAGGCTTATTACATTATGCTATATCAGGAAATAATTTTGATATTTCTTCCTTTCTTATTGAAAAAGGTATTGATATAAATATGAAAAATACTGATGGGCAGACTGCGTTACATCTTATATGTATGAATCAAGATTTAAAAGTTGCAGACAAGCTATTACAAAGAGGTATAGACGTGAACATAAAAGACAAATATGGAAATAACGCATTGTGGGTTGCCGTAAAGGAGAATTATAAAATGGTGGAGTTACTTATGAATTATAATTCAGATATTTTAAACAAAAATAAAGCTGGAAGGTCTCCTTTGGATTTTGCAAAGCAAGTAGGTAACGAAAGGTTAATAAATATACTTACAAGAAAATAATTTAAAATTAATTAGGTCTACTCATAGGCTTTTCCTGTGGGACGCAGTTACTTTTCCAAAAAGAAAAAAAGCTCTCTATAAAAACTAGAGAGCTAAGCTAAAAATTGCTTTATCCCTTGTAATATGCGCATTTTGAAATCCCTTATTTCCTTATAGAGCGCCCTTAGTTCGGGGGTTCGAATCCCTCCGGGCGTGCTACTTGTCGTTATAATGTGGCTTTATAGCCGCTATTCAACTGGAATGTTATCGAAAAAGACACACAATAGATAGAAGCGAAGAGCGCTACTTTAATTACACCCATGTAATTAAAGTAGCGTTTTTTATGTTCGGATGTGAATGCGTATTTCGAAAAAATTAGCTTTATACTAAATGTGGTGGTGGCTTTTACCCCGACGTTTATAAGCAACAAAAAAGTTTAGTGTCTCCTGTAAATTTTAAAAATGAAAAACGCCTACTTTCTAGCTAGGCGTTCTTCACTGTATTTATACAACTAATATGAGGAAGAAGTGTTTGTTTATGGCTTTAGAATTACTTTAATACAATCATCCTTTCGTTCATTAAATAAATCATACCCTTTGGCAACTGCTGCTAAAGGGAGGGAATGGGTAATGATAGATGTTGGATCAATTCGGTCTTGTACGATTTGATCATATAGTTTTTTCATGTATGCTCTTGCTGGTGCTTGCCCCATTTTTAAGGTCACATTTCGAGCAAAAAATGCTCCAAGAGGAAACATATTGTATAAACCGCCATACACTCCTGTAAGTTGAACGGTTCCTGCTTTTCGCACCGCTTTTGTAGCCATTTGGATGGCGCCAAGCGGTCCGCCTTGCAGTTTCAGCTTTTGCCCGATATATTCTAAAGGCGATTTTTTACCATCCATTCCAACACAATCAATCACAACATCAGCTCCGCCCTTCGTAATTTCTTTTAATGTCTCTCCCATATCGCTATCTTTCGTAAAATTGTAGATTTCACTACCGGTTATTTTTTTTGCATGATTTAAACGATAATCCAGGTAGTCTACTGCAATTACTCGCTCAGCACCTTTATTCCATGCAAATTGTTGTACCATAATTCCTACTGGCCCACAGCCTAGTACAATAACAGTATCTTTCGGTTTGACGTTAGCATGTTCCACACTCCAGTAAGCGGTCGGTAACACGTCAGATAAAAATAATAGCTTTTCATCCTCTAGCTCACAGTCTTCCGGAATTAGAAAGGGTGTATAGTTACCAAAAGGAACTCTTAAATATTCAGCTTGGCCTCCTGGATAATTACCGAACTTTTCTGAGTAGCCGAAGAGACCTCCTGCGTCGTAATGTGGGTTAGAATTATCGCACTGGCTTTCCAAATGCTGATTGCAATATTGACAGCTGCCACAAGCAACGGTAAAGGGGATAACAACACGATCTCCCTTTTTAACCTTTGTGACGTCTTTACCAACTTCTTCAACAATCCCCATTGGTTCATGACCAATGACATAATCAATTGGTAACGGTAAATGACCTTGATATAAATGAAGATCGGAGCCGCATATTGCTGTAGAAGAGATTTTTACAATAATATCTTCACTATCCTTAAGCTTCGGAAAATCAATCGACTTAACAACTATTTTTTGCTTTCCTTGGTACGTAACTGCTTTCATTTTTACCCTCCATACTAACTATTCATCCTGTTTAGTATGGAACGTATAATTAAAAAAATGTAGCCTTTATTGATATTAGAAATGTCAGATGGAATGAGGGTAGACTAATTCTCAGTAAAAACTGAAGTGGTACTAATTTTCCAAAAAAAGTAATCATGGGATAACCACATTAGCTATTTTTTATATTGTTTTGGGTAACCTAATATGGGTGATAATTTATGAAAGCAACGGAGATAGAGAGTAAACAATTTGATAAAGCACTAGATACCTTTATTGAACTATATAATAACTTGGAAGCAGATGTACCGGTTATTCAATTTAGCAATGATGTTCTGCAGCAGATTGAGCAAGCCAAACAAGTCTATGGGAATGATGTCATCGATGAAAAAATTAACATCGTTATCCGAGAATTATTGTCTTGGTTAGATCTAACTCATCAAAAAGATCAAAAACCTTAAAGAAAACTGATGATAAACTTTAGCGCAGTCGACTACCTGGTTATACTTATACTTTTGATATAAAGATTTTCGCTACATCGTGATGACTTCTGCGCAAAAATTTTATGTTCTTCTTATGTAAATGGATAGTAATAAGCTTATGTTTAAGTGACTTTTGATTTTTTCGTGCTAAAACTATTAATTGTATAAGAATAAGTGGAAACATGCAAAAATTCCCAGTAAAAAAACGCACCTATGTTCGTGTTCTTTGTGGTATAATGAGAACAAACGTTCCTAAAGGAGGCTGTATTCATGAGAGGGATTCTTCAGTGGTCGATGGTAAGTAAGCAAAAACTTGTACTATTTTATATGGATAATAATGGTCAAGTTACACAACGGCTAATACGAGTGATTGATATAGGTGAAAAATCAATATTAGCGTATTGTTTCTATCGAAAACAAGTTCGACGATTTAATTATAGCAATATTCTCTCCTGTGGACGAGTTAAGAGAAAGGAAAGTGCGTAAAGTGCGAGTAAATGATCGTGGCTCTATCAAGTGGACAGCGATGATGCTTCCAGAGCATGCAGAGCTATTAACGAAAATGTGGGAAAAATTAGAGCAAAAAAATATGCCTTTGCTGGATGAACAAAAGTTGGTAGAGATGGATGCTCAACTACAATTAGCTATTTGCAACAATCTTACCGTTGAAGTTAAACATTATAATGGACGTGACTATTTAACAAGTAAAGGAAAACTGAAATATATTACAAAAGACATGCTATATTTGGATACAGATATAAAAATTAAACGCCAGCATGTTTTAGATGTATGGATTGATTAAAATCGGTATTTGATTGTAAAACAGTTTAGAGATTATATGTTCATGTAGTCAGTTCAAAGATAGGTACAGTGGAGAGATGTAAACGGAAAAATGAAAAGCTGTAAAAGTATACAGATGAATTGTTTTATATTTGTTTATAAACATTCCGCAGGGGAAGAGGAGTCCCCTACGGAATGAAGCTTCCTTTATTCCGGCAGATTGTCTACTTTACCAGTGTCCTTATAAAACGTATCAAAGTTATTGTATTTTACGAGGCTTACCATTCCATTTGAGGCATGGTGCAGATCATGACAATGAAATAGCCAGTTTCCAGGATTATCCGCAAGAAATGCTACCTCATAAGTTTCTCCGGGTTTTACATTTAATGTATCTTTCATAATAGGAGAATTAGTAAGCTCTTTACCGTTTTTTCTTAATACTTGAAAAAAGTGTCCATGAAGATGCATCGGATGTATGGATTCATCGATGCTGTTATTGGATAGCGTTACTTTCACTTTGTCTCCTTTTGAAACTTTTAATGGAGGCACATCCGGGAATACCTCGTCATTAATTGTCCAAACCATGCCCATCTCCGTGTCCTTTTTCATTTTAGCAGCTAGATCCATTTCATATTCCACATCGAAATCATCCTTCAATGAGAACATAGTTTCAGTTTGTTCTCCAATCTTAGTAATATCGATTTGATCAGATGTACCAGAATGTTCTATTTTTTTACCATCTTCGTCCTTATCTTCATAGGATATATTTATTTTCATAGCTTCAGATGCTTCCGTTTCGTCGTGGGAGTCAATTGTAAAGTCAGCATTGCCATCCGCAATAAATTTAATGTCCACACGTTCACCAGGAGCGACTTCAAAAATAGAATTATGCATAGTTTGGGGGTTATTTACTTTTTGACCGTCGAGATGAGTAATCTTATAGTTCACTGGAACATGAATTTGATGTGTCATATAACCAGCATTAACAAATCGTAACTTTACTGTTTCTCCCTTTTTAACTAACAGTGGTTTATTGTCTTCATATGTTTTGCCATTAATCGTAAATATATCGTAAGATGACATGTCATGTTCTATCATACTGCCATGATTTTTCGCACTGTTCATAGTTTGTGCTACTTCTTCATCTTCACCATGCTTTTCTGATTCCCATTCATCTAGAACCAACGTATAATCTCGATCGATGTTCTCTGATTTTTTTGGTTCAACAATGATTGTTCCATAAAGGCCTTTATCCAGTTGCTCTACTCCATTTTGATGGGAGTGATACCAATAAGTACCTGGATCAGTAGCCACAAATTCATAGGTATATGTCTTTCCAGGAAGTACAGCGTCCTGGGTTATACCTGGAATCCCATCTTCTGTATTTGGAACCGGAATACCGTGCCAATGTATCGAGACTGGTTCTTCTAAATCATTTGTCAAATTAACTTTGACAACTTCGCCCTCATTAACTCGTATTTCTTCACCTGGTATGGTTCCATTGTAGGTCCAAGCATTTATAGTGATTTCAGAATTTAATGACCATTCTGTTTCTTTAGCGGTTAGATCAATTTCATTTACTTTCCTCCCTGTCTTATCTTCTGTTTTAACTTTTGCAACATCCGGTGGCGTACTGTTATCAACTTGTAGATCGGTATCGTTTGAATTTAGTGATTGCTGGGAACAAGCCGATAAGAAGCTAATTAATAAGATCGTTATAAAAAAGATATTTTTTTTCATATTTTCTCCCTCCCGAAACAATATTCTACAAGGAAAATGTGGAGAAAATATGGATTTTATGAACAATTATATTTTGCTTTTAGTGATTATTTGAATTTAAAGAATGAGTAGATTTAAACCAAACCAGTTAATCATGTTTGTGGAAATGAGTTTGCTATGGATAAGAGAAAAGTTTTAAATTTAAGGATTATAAATAAGAAGGGTTATATACATCTAAAAATTTTTTGGGTTTAATTTTCTCCATCATGTAAAGAACCGTAAGATCCATGCTTCAAAAGTTATAGAATACGAAGAAGTCTAAGCGGCATCTAAATGCCTGATTCGTTCGGGTCAACAGGACAAGGAAAAACTTCGGTAGCAATACATCGCACGCAGAAAAAGTGTACTCCTTTTTCAAGGACAGAGTTGCTACGACAGCGATACTTCGCGATTTTTCAAGGACAGAGAAGCTACGGCAGCAATACACCGCACGAAGAAAAAAGTGGATTTCTTTTTCAAGGATGTTGCGATTTTAGTCTTTGTTCCACTTCTTAACAGTAGGGGATGAAGCAAAGATCCTGCTGAATGGAGTTTTACCTTATTTAATTATTGCGGTTCATGGAAGGGAAAATGGCGTTTTAATTGATCGTCCGAGAAGGCACAATCTCGGACGGTAATCTCTAATTATATTAAAACAACCATGAAAGCTTTTATGGTTTTGCTTGGGGTTCGTAAATATCCCATGCTGTTTTCAATGCATTAACAATGTATTCTGCGGCATCTTCTACCATAAACGCATCGGTATTTACAGCGGAATGATGTTCTTGATAGATAGCTTTTCTTTCATTGAACAGCTGTTTTATCTCTTCTAAGCTTTTCCCTTGCAGAACCGGTCTGCTATCGATTAATAAGCTAATTCGATCTTTCCACGACTCCCATGATAAATCTAAATAAAAAACGATACATTCTTTCAAGCAAATGTCTCTTATTTCTTTTTGTAGAAAAGCACCGCCACCCAAGGAAATAATTTTAAGTTTTTGCTTGCATAAGTCATATATAATTTCCTTTTCCTTTTTTCTGAATTTATCTTCTCCATAGGTTACAAAAATATCTACGGTGGACATGCCGAAAGCTTCTTCAATGACTTGATCTACATCTATAAAATCACGATATAGCTTAGCAGCTACTGCTTTTCCGATAGAAGTCTTACCGACTCCCATAAAGCCAATTAATACAATACTTTTTTGTCTTAAGGGTGTTTCTTTCGTGCACATAGGTAACCTCTTTCTATTTAACTGCATTTTTTACTCATTATAAGTGATATTCTTACTACTTGCACGTTAAATATTAAGCTTTCGTTCTACTATAGGAAGTATAAAACTTTAGGGCTTTATCCCGCATGTAAGGTGCCGTAAGATTCCCACTTCAAGAGCCTTTAGTTGATACAAAGGGTCAAAGTGGGAGAAAACGGCACCTAAATGCCCGATTCGTTCAAACTAACATTCCGTGTAAAAAGCATTCCACGGAATGAAGTTTCACTTTATTGTATAAGAAAAACTACAGCTTTCGCTAAAAACTTGGCGACAAGCTAAGTTTTTCTAAAATTCTATGTTGGCAACATTTCTTATAGCATTTATAATAAGTAGTTAATATGAAAAGGTGGAGATAAATTTGAACGTTGTTACAGTAAAAGGTGTACCTATTGGTAAAGGTATTCCTAAAGTAATCATTCCATTAATGGGGACAACGCTAGAGGAATTAAAATTGGAAATAGCTACCGTAATACAGGAACAACCCGATATCATTGAGTGGCGGGTTGATGCACTTAACGAAGGCAATAATATCCATGTGGTGCTTCACGTGCTTTCAGAAATAAAACCATTACTTGAAGAAGTCCCATTGCTTTTTACATTTCGCTCGTTTAAAGAGGGAGGCGAAAAAAAAACAACGTTGGAATTTTACGATAAACTATTACAGAAGGTTATCGAATCCAACAATATTGATCTCATTGACATTGAACTATTTACAGGAGACAATGTACACACATTGGTTCAAAAAGCAAAACAACAGCATATTTCTGTACTTTTATCTAACCATGATTTTAAAACAACTCCTTCTACAGATGAGATGCTATCTCGTTTATTAGCAATGCAAAATGCTGGGGCAGATATTACAAAACTTGCAGTGATGCCCAATAACATGGACGATGTATTGCGGTTATTAAAGGTCGCAGAAATGATGAAAACATTACATGCTACGCAACCATTTATAACCATTGCCATGGGTCCATTAGGTGTATTAAGCAGAATTGCTGGCGAATTTGTAGGATCTGCTGCCTCGTTTGGTTCTGGAAAACAAGCTTCAGCTCCAGGACAGATTACGGCAGCGGAACTTAAATACATACTTAAAAAAATTCATATGTATTTACAAGCGTAATATATTTACATATCCAATATATTTTTGCTTAGCTTATTAAATAAGCAGGAAAAGAATAGCGTGAACTTTCAACATGATTGGTAAGAAATGAAAAATCATCGGGAGGAATAAAATTGGTAGCAAAAAAGGTTGTCCTCATAACTGGAGCTGCGAGTGGGATCGGCTACGGAATCGGTGTGGAATTTTTAAAACAAAAAGCTTCTGTTGTATTTACGGATGTAAATGAAGTTGGGGTACAAGAAGTTGCTGCAAGCTGGAAGAAAAAAGGTTATGATTGTTTAGGAATTCCATGTGATGTAATAGATGAAACACAATTAAAGGGGGCGCTAGAACAAACTGTTACATACTACGGAAAACTTGATGTGTTAATTAATAATGCTGGTATGCAGCATGTAGCTTCGATTGAAGAGTTTCCTACTGAAAAATTTGAATTAATGACAAAAATCATGCTTGTTGCTCCATTTGTAGCTATCAAACATGTATTTCCAATCATGAAACAACAAGGAATAGGAAGAATCATTAATATATCTTCCATTAATGGGGTTATTGGTTTTGCTGGTAAAGCAGCGTATAATAGCGCCAAACATGGGTTAATTGGCTTAACAAAGGTGGCAGCGCTGGAAGGAGCAGCATATGGTATTACGGTAAACGCGGTTTGTCCTGGATATGTAGATACACCCCTAGTTCGGAATCAGATGAAGGATTTAGCAAGAAATCGAAAAGTGCCTTTGGAAAAAGTGCCTGAAGAGGTCATTTATCCATTTGTTCCACAGAAGCGACTGTTAACGATACAAGAAATCGCTGATTACACTATCTTTTTAGCTAGTGATAAAGCAAAGGGCGTTACTGGACAAGCTGTTCTAATTGATGGTGGATATACTGCACAATAACCTATATGTAGTAAAAATGTAGCAGTAAGTTTTCAGGCGTTTTGTGTAGCTGCAAGTGCCAACTTACCAGTTATTTTGTATACTATTTATTGGAAGCGCTTTAATACATCTGGAACAGTAACAGCTATGGCTTTTGGACTGCTTTCATCATTAATTTTAATATCCATTAGCCCAAATATGTTTTCACCAGTGGACGGAAAAGGAATTTATATTGGTGCTCCGATATTTCCATTGACAAACCCAGCAATTATTTCCGTACCATTCGGGTTTTTAGGAGGATATTTAGGGACGCTATTGTCTAAAGAAAAAGATGTACGCCAATTTGCAGAAGTTCAAGTAAAAGCAAATACAGGATATCGAGAATAAATTGCTTTTTAAAGGTAGATAGCTTGGCGAGCTAGTTTATCTGCGTATTTATTTTCTTTTTCGGGTATCCATTTAATGAAAAAATACGAAAAATGAGAAGAATGCTTATTTATTGTTGATAATAGCGGCATATACTTCTCGTTTTTTGTACTATAGGAAAGTATAAAACTTTAGGCTTATAGTATAAGAAAACTATCGCTTTCGCCTTAGAGACTTGACGACAAGCCAAGTTTTACTAATATAATTTTTTCTATTGCGTCTACTACCAATTTCGAATCGGAACGAAAAGCCAATATTTCATCAGGAAACTTTTCTTTGTATACAATTAGAGCGTGGATAACTGCATAAAACTCTGCTTCATGATTAGAAAGAATGCCTAATCCAAAAAGCGTACTCATAATAGTTTTTTCCTTGTTTAATATAAACACCAGTTCCACTTGGACCGGGGGCTCCTGTGGATGCACCATCTGTATATACGGTAATCATTAAACATTCGCTCCCACTACTTACAATCTTATAAATTATAACACAGTAAGAAAAGGCAGCATAAATCAAAGATAATTATATCAGACGGTGATATTTCTTGTTTTCTATAGTCTGGCACTAACGTCAAACTGCTTTATACCATATGTTGTTTTTGTTATTTCGCTTTTGATGCATATGAAAGAGACCGTTTATTGTCTTCATTAACTCAAGTGGGAAGTATTAAGCTAGAAGGTTTTATGATTTTGTGGCAAAATAAAAGAAACGGCAGATGAATAGGAGGGTAATCATGAAGTTACAACTTGTAAATGAACAGGTATTAGAATGGAAAATGAATCAATCATTAATGCAATCCATTCAAATACTTCAACTTTCCAGTATGGAATTAATGGAATATATAAAGGAAATAGAAAAAGAAAATCCATTAATTGAAGAAGTAAACTATCATGATGAGATATTCTCATATCGTTCGTCTTCCAACAATGATTCATTAACTCCAGGTGAGATAAATGCCAGCGAGTTAACCATGTATGATCAGCTAAAAAGGCAACTTTATACACTTCATATCCCAGAGGAATTGAGACCAATTGTTTTATTCGGAATCGACTCCATTAATGAAAGCGGTTACCTTGATATCGATATGTCACTTTGGGGTGAGCAATGCCAGGCAACAGAAGAACAGGTAGAGCAGGCGTTGCATTTCATTCAATCTTTGGAGCCGGCAGGTATTGGTGCTAGGTCATTAAGTGAATGTATCAAATTGCAACTGGATATACGAGAAGATGATGTACCTTTTTTATATGATTTAATGGAAAATCATTTAGAATGGATAGCTGAAGAAAATATTGATCTCATCTCCTTACATTATGACAAAGATCCTTTAAATGTAAAAGATTTACTAGAACAAATCAAGGCTTGCCACCCAAAACCGGGTCATTTACTAGATAAAAAGATTGATAACTATGTCATTCCGGAGGCATCGATTTATAAAGAAGACGGAAAGTGGCAATTATCTTTTTATTCATGGTCTTCTCCTAAGATTACGATTAATGAAGATTACTACTCTATAAAAGATATGAATATCGAAAAGCAAACAGCAAATTATATTAAACAAAAACAACATCAAATAGAAATGATTAAGAAAGCGATCGCTTATCGCAGCAGCACCTTAGAACGAGTTATTCAATGTATGCTAGAAAAGCAACTGTTATTTTTGGAACATGGTACCCATATGCTAAAGCCATTAACATTAAAAGATATTGCCGATGAATTAGCACTGCATATTTCAACGATAAGCCGAGCGATTTCACATAAATATGTGCAAACACCAACTGGAATAGTACCATTAAACTTTTTTTTGCAATCTGGAATTCAACAAAATAATGGTTCCAAGACAGCAACAGTTGCTGTCAAGCAATTAATTGCTGAATTAATTGAGAAAGAGGATAAACGAAAGCCTCTATCTGATGAAAAGATCAGAAAAAAACTCAAGACGAATTATGGTATCGAAATAGCTCGACGAACTGTAATGAAATACCGCGAGCAGTTGCAATTACCGCCATCAACAAAAAGAAAGGAGAAATAACTTGCCTACTGTTATTCTATACATAAAAGAATCTTGTCCATTATGTGATGATGCAAAGCTTATGCTAGAAACATTACAAGACAAGTATTCGTATCACATTGAAATTCGTGATGTTTATACGGATGATGATTGGTTGGAACAGTATCATCTGCTTATTCCGTGTATTGAGATAAATGGTAAGACCTTAGATGCTTCACAGCTTGATTGGCATACGCTGGAACAATTTGTACAAAGGTATTTAAGCAGATGATAAGGAGTACATAGTTTTAGCGCCTGCTGTTAAACAGAGGCGCTTCGTTTGTTGATAAAGATAAATGAACAAGTAAGATATTCTTTACATGTAAAATAGGCAATTCAAATCCGAGGTGAGTCATCATAAAAAAGTTGGGTTTTTTCACGAGTAAACATAGAATAAATGCAAGTCTACTTCTTAAGAAGACAATCAAAAATAGGTTGAATATAATGATCTTTCCGCATAATGTAAAAGGGATTGAAGTAGTTTACTTCACATAAATGTAACAATCATATTGGTTGTGAAATTATTCAAATTTGATATAATGAAAAATGAAAGAAGTACTTATTTTTTTTGCAGCCCCCGGGACATAATATTACCATCCGGGATCGATTGTGACCCGAGAGAAGGAGTCCTTGTCATGAGAGAATTAATTGATTTACAAAAAAGATTATTGCCTGATGTGTTAGAAATTATGCAACAGCGCTATGCTATTTTACGTAGCATTGATGTCCTCCAGCCAATTGGAAGAAGGGCACTTGCCGAAAACACAAATTTAACCGAACGAAGTGTAAGAAGTGAAATAGAATTCTTGCAAGGACAAGACTTAATTCGAATCACATCTAAAGGTATGTTTATCACAAAAGAGGGAAAATTAATTCTTGAACGATTATCCTCATTTATGAGTGATATTATGGGACTGCGTGTTTTAGAAACTAAACTTAGGGATACATTATCTATAAAGCAGGTGATTGTTGTTCCCGGAAACAGTGATAAGCATGAATGGGTTAAACAAGAGATGGGCAAAGCATGTGTTCATCATTTGAAAACAATGATTGGCGATAATTCAATTATTGCAGTTACTGGTGGTACAACAATGGCCGCTGTAGCTACTATGATGACACCATTACAACAAAACACTTCAGCTCTATTTGTCCCGGCTCGTGGCGGAATTGGTGAAAAGGTAGAAAATCAAGCGAATACAATTGCTGCGGAAATGGCAAGAAAAGCAAATGGCGAGTATCGTCTGCTATATGTTCCAGACCCGTTGAGTGAGTCAGCTTATCAATCAATTATTCAAGAGCCTATGGTAAATGAAACATTAAAGCAAATAAGAAGTGCAACGATTGTAATGCATGGAATTGGCGATGCTTTAACAATGGCTTACCGCAGAAAAACACCAGAAGTCATTATTAAAAAATTACAGCAGCATGAAGCGGTAAGTGAGGCGTTTGGTTACTATTTTGATGAAAACGGGAATATTGTACATAAGGTACGGACGGTAGGAATTCAACTTGAAGATTTACAACGTATCCCTTATGTTATAACGATCGCCGGCGGAAAATCCAAATCACAAGCCATTGGATCGTACTTCAAACGAGGAAAAAGTGATCTGCTCATTACAGATGAAGCAGCAGCAGAGGAGATTTTAAGGGGGATTTAATACCCTTTAAATATAAATTAAATATTTTTTTAGGAGGAATATACATGGCAGTAAAAGTAGGAATTAATGGTTTTGGAAGAATAGGACGTCTTGTATTTCGTCTAGCTTTACAAAACGATGAAGTAGAAGTGGTAGCAATAAATGACCTCACAGATGCTAACATGCTTGCTCATTTATTAAAGTATGACTCTATCCATGGAATTTTAGAAGAAGAAGTTTCTGTAAATGGTTCAAATATTGTTGTTGGTGGTAAAGAAATTAAAGTACTTTCTGAAAGTGATCCAGCAAAACTAGGCTGGGGAGATTTAGGCGTAGACATCGTTCTTGAATCTACAGGTAGATTCAGAAAAAGAGAAGACGCTCAAAAACATATTGACGCTGGTGCAAAGAAAGTCATTATTTCCGCACCTGGTCAAAACGAAGATTTAACAATCGTTATGGGTGTTAATGACAAAGAATACGATCCAGCTAAGCATCATGTTGTTTCCAATGCTTCTTGTACGACTAACTGCTTAGCACCATATGCTAAAGTGCTACATGATAAATTTGGAATTAAACGTGGTCTAATGACTACTATTCACTCTTATACAAATGACCAACAAATTCTTGATTTACCGCATAAAGACTATCGTCGTGCTCGTGCAGCAGCTCAAAACATCATTCCTACAACAACTGGTGCTGCTAAAGCAGTAGGTAAAGTACTACCAGAATTAAATGGTAAATTAAACGGTGGCGCTGTACGTGTTCCTACTCCAGACGGTTCTTTAGTAGATCTTGTTGCTGAATTAGAGAAAAATGTAACAGCGGAAGAAGTAAATGCTGCATTAAAAGAAGCTGCTGAAGGTGAATTAAAAGGTGTTCTTGAATATAGTGAAGCACCATTAGTATCTTCTGATATTGTTGGTAATACACATTCTTCTATTGTAGACGGACTATCTACACTTGTTCTTGAAGATAACTTAGTTAAAGTTATTTCATGGTATGATAATGAAATGGGCTATTCTGCTCGTTGTGTAGATCTAGCCGTATTATTGAACAATAAAGGACTATAAGAAAAAATAGCGGGGGAGGAACATGAACAAATCCTCCTCCGTTTTTCCTTCTTTGGTTTAAATATCTTTTTGAGTTGTAGATCGGAAAATGGGGACCTAGTAAAGTCTATGACTACAACGACTCGGATAGAACTTTTTTACACTATAGGAAAGTATAAAATTTTTATGATTTATAGTATAAGAAAAACTACGGCTTTCGCTAAAGACTTGGCGACAAGCCAAGTCTTTCTAAAGAAGTTTCTTTCTTGCTAGTCAAAGGTTATAGTAGCTTTAAATGATTGTTTCGGATGAAAAAGTTCTTGGTAATTTTCATCGAGGCAAGAGAAGAACTACATATCCTAAAATAGGAGGCAAAGAAAATGAATAAAATGTCAGTTAAAGATCTTGACGTAAAAGGAAAGAAAGTATTTTGCCGTGTGGACTTTAACGTACCAATGAAAGACGGAAAGGTAACGGATGATACTAGAATTAGAGCAGCTCTACAAACTATTGAGTATCTTTCTAATCAAGGTGCCATTACAATTTTAGCTAGCCATCTCGGTCGTCCAAAAGGAAAAGTTGTAGAAGAATTACGTTTAGACCCCGTAGCTAAAAGGTTAAGTGATTTAATAGGTAAAGAAATTGTTAAGACCGATGCTGTTTATGGAGAAGAAGTGAATCAAGCAATTGCACAAGCAAGCGAAGGCGATATTATTTTAATTGAAAATGTTCGCTTCGAAGCTGGAGAAGAAAAGAATGACGAACAGCTGTCTCAAGCATTTGCCGATATGGCAGATTGCTATGTAAATGATGCGTTTGGAGCAGCCCATCGTGCTCATGCTTCCACAACTGGTGTAGCAGAAAAACTCCCTGCAGCAGCTGGCTTCTTAATGGAAAAAGAATTATCCGTATTAGGCCAAGCATTAGAAAATCCGAAACGTCCATTTACTGCAATTATTGGCGGGGCAAAGGTAAAAGATAAAATTAATGTAATTGATAATTTACTTGAAAAAGTCGATCATCTCATCATTGGTGGTGGTCTAGCCTATACATTCATTAAAGCGCAAGGGTACGAAATCGGAAATTCTTTATTGGAAGAAGATAAAATCGACCTTGCTAAACAATTTATGCAAAAAGCGAAAGATAAAGGCGTTGAATTTGTTTTGCCTATTGATGTAGTAGTAGCTGATGCGTTTAAAGAAGATGCGAATAAAAAAGAAGTAGATATTGATCAAATTCCAGCTGATTGGCAAGCACTAGATATCGGTCCTAAAACTGCAGAAAAATATGCACAAATTGTAGCTAACTCTAAACTGATCATTTGGAACGGTCCAATGGGTGTATTTGAAATGGACGCTTTTGCCAATGGAACAAAAGCAGTTGCTGAAGCACTAGCGAATACAGAAGGCTATACAGTGATTGGTGGTGGCGATTCAGCTGCAGCAGTGGAGAAATTTGAATTAAGTGATAAAATGGATCATGTATCAACAGGTGGAGGTGCTTCCTTAGAATTTATGGAAGGAAAGACTTTGCCAGGTGTTGCTGCATTAACGGATAAATAAAAAACATATGAGGTGAGACGATGCGCAAAAAGGTAATTGCTGGAAACTGGAAAATGAATAAACTCGCAAAAGAAGCAAATCAATTTGTTGATGAGGTTCTACCAAAATTACCCGATTCGGATCAGGTAGAAGCAATTGTTTGTGCGCCATTTCCTTTCCTAGCTAATCTTGTTGATAAAGCGAAAGGTACAAAGTTACAGATTGCTGCTCAAACGATGCACTATGAAAAAAACGGGGCATTCACTGGTGAAGTGAGTCCGGAAATGCTCGCTGATTTAGGTGTAACACATGTTATCATTGGACATTCTGAACGAAGAGAATATTTTAATGAGACAGATGAAACGGTGAATAAAAAAACGCATGCTGCACACCAATATAATTTAACACCAATTGTTTGCGTTGGTGAAACATTAGAACAGCGTGAAGCGAATGAAACGATGAATCATGTAGAAAATCAAGTAACAAAAGCATTAAAAGGACTAACAGAAGAGCAAATAGTACAAACAATTATCGCATATGAACCTATCTGGGCTATAGGAACAGGAAAAACAGCTTCCAGTGAACAAGCGAATGAAGTCTGTACACATATTCGCCAAGTTATCGAAAAAATTACATCGAGTGAAATTGCAGAACAGGTAATTATACAATATGGTGGCAGTGTCAAACCAGCAAATATTAAAGAACTATTAGCTCAATCAGATATTGATGGGGCACTAGTTGGTGGTGCTAGCCTTGAAGCAGACTCGTTCTTGCAATTAGTGGGGGCAGGTGCAAAATAAATGAAACAGGATAAATTAGCGGCTTTAATCATCTTAGATGGTTTTGGTCTTCGTGATGAAGTAAAAGGAAATGCAGTTAAGCAAGCTAATACTCCTAATTTTGACCGTTATTGGAGCCAATTTGCTCACAATCAGCTTAGAGCTAGTGGAGAAGCGGTTGGATTACCAGAAGGTCAAATGGGAAATTCTGAAGTTGGTCACTTAAATATTGGTGCCGGCAGAATTGTTTATCAAAGTTTAACTCGCGTGAACTTGTCGATTAAAGAAGGAGAGTTCTTTGAAAAAGAAGCCTTCATTAAATCAATGCAACATGCGAAGGAAAACAATAAGGCATTACATGTTTTTGGGTTGCTATCTGACGGTGGAGTGCATAGTCACATCAATCATTTATTTGCTTTATTGAAATTAGCAAAAGATCAAGGTTTAGAAAAAGTATATATTCATGCATTCCTTGATGGACGTGATGTTGGCCCCCAAACTGCTAAAATCTATATACAACAAACATTAGATAAGATTAAAGAATATGGAGTCGGTCAATTTGCTACGATTTCTGGACGTTATTATTCCATGGATCGGGACAAGCGTTGGGATCGTGTGAAAAAAGCGTATGATGCAATGGTTTATGGCGAAGGACCAACATATAAAGATCCATTTGCCGTAGTTGATGATTCTTATGCAAATGAAATCTATGATGAGTTCGTCATCCCATCTGTTATGGTCGATGAAACTGGCAAACCAGTAGGAACAGTCGAAGATGGAGACTCAATTATTTTTTATAATTTCCGACCAGACCGGGCAATTCAAATATCACGTACCTTTGCAGATAAAGATTTTCGTGATTTTGATCGAGGCGACAAAGTACCAAAAAACCTGGATTTTGTTATGCTGACGAACTTTAGTGAAACTGTAGATGGGTATGTAGCTTATGAACCAGTTAATTTAGATAATACCGTTGGTGAGGTCTTATCACAGAACGGTCTGAATCAATTACGAATTGCGGAAACAGAAAAATACCCTCACGTTACTTATTTTATGAGTGGAGGAAGAGAAGAAGAGTTTCCAGGAGAGAAACGAATTCTAATTAATTCTCCGAAGGTTGCAACCTATGACCTTAAACCTGAAATGAGCGCTTATGAAGTAACGGACGCGTTGCTTAAAGAGCTTGAATCAGGTGAGCTCAATGCGATTATTTTAAATTTCGCCAATCCAGATATGGTTGGACATTCCGGGAAATTAGAACCAACAATTAAAGCAATTGAAGCAGTTGATGAATGCCTTGGAAAAATAGTCGATAAAATTTTAGAACTTGGTGGTAATGCAATTATTACTGCTGATCACGGAAACTCTGAAGAGGTTGTTACATTAGAAGGAAAACCAATGACAGCTCATACAACTAATCTTGTACCTGTGATCGTAACAAAAGAAAATGTAACATTACGTGATGGAGGTATTTTAGCAGACTTATCTCCAACATTGCTTGACTTATTAGATGTTGAAAAGCCAGAAGAAATGACAGGTAGTTCATTAATTAAATAAATTGATTGATAAAGGAGACAAATATTATGCCATATATTACAGATGTTTATGCTCGTGAAGTATTAGATTCTCGCGGAAATCCAACTGTGGAGGTAGAAGTGTTTACAGAATCAGGCGCTTTTGGTTCAGCACTAGTACCAAGCGGTGCTTCAACTGGGGAGTATGAAGCAGTTGAATTACGCGATGGTGATGAAAATCGTTATTTAGGAAAAGGTGTTTTAAAAGCAGTACAAAATGTGAATGAAATTATTGCACCTGAATTAATCGGCATTGATGTGACACGTCAAAATATTATCGATTCCCTAATGATTGAGCTTGATGGAACAGATAATAAAGGAAAGCTTGGAGCTAATGCTATCCTTGGAGTTTCTATGGCTGTTGCACATGCTGCTGCAAGTTATTTAGAAATGCCGCTTTATAACTATCTCGGAGGATTTAACGCAAAAACATTGCCTACTCCAATGATGAACATTCTAAATGGTGGAGAGCATGCAGATAACAACGTAGATATTCAAGAATTCATGATCATGCCTGTTGGAGCAGAAACATTTAAAGAAGCATTACGTACCGGAGCAGAAATTTTTCATTCCTTGAAAAAAGTACTAAAGTCAAAAGGATACAATACAGCAGTTGGTGATGAAGGTGGATTTGCACCAAACCTTTCCTCTAACGAAGAGGCATTACAAACAATTGTAGAAGCAATTGAAGCTGCTGGATATAAACCGGGAGAAGAAGTTAAACTTGCAATGGACGTCGCTGCTTCTGAAATGTATGAAAATGGCAAATACAATCTGAAAGGCGAAGGTGTTGTTCGTACTGCTGAAGAAATGGTTGACTGGTATGAAGATATGATTAATAAATACCCAATCATTTCTATTGAAGATGGCTTAGACGAAAATGACTGGGAAGGATTTAAACTTCTAACGGAACGCCTTGGCAAAAAGGTTCAACTAGTTGGAGACGACTTGTTTGTTACAAATACAGCTAAACTATCTAAAGGTATTGAACAAGGTATTGGAAACTCTATTTTAGTAAAAGTAAACCAAATCGGTACATTAACAGAAACATTTGAAGCAATCGAAATGGCAAAACGTGCAGGCTATACTGCAGTTATTTCTCATCGTTCTGGTGAAACAGAGGATGCAACCATTGCTGATATTGCTGTAGCAACCAATGCAGGCCAAATTAAAACGGGTGCACCTTCACGTACAGACCGTGTAGCTAAGTACAATCAATTACTACGTATTGAAGATGAACTAGCTGGCATGGGTGAATACGCTGGAAAAGCTGCATTCTATAATCTAAACACAAAATAATAAGGAACAAATCTTGATATGCTCCCCTAAAGAGAAACAGATGAAAAAATAAAACTCTGTTTTCCCTTAGGGGAGTTTTTCATGCCTTATTTAAGGCGATTGAAGTATAAAGAATAATAATATGTTTATCCCTAAGGGAACTCCTTATGCTTACTTTAAAGCAACTCCAAAGGGGCGGATTTTTGAAGTAATGAGCTAGAAGACCGGATACATATAAATAAAAGTTGTTTAAGGATAAACTAGAATAATGTCGACAGGTTAATATATATCTTTATTATGATAGGTGATAGCATAGAAATTAATGGTTACTTAAATTTTAAATTAGGGGGTTTTTTCATTTGCATAAGACTAAACATTGGATGCAAATCTTTAATCTTAGTTGGGGAAGGCATGAATTAAGTTATAACAGGATGATACGAGAAAAGGTGATTAGATGAGAGATAAGAGAAAACGTAAAATCCATTTCGTTGGATATCTTATTTTCTTGGTTTTACTCTTCTTTTGCTATTTTCTTTTACCTGGAGAACAATTTTTAATTTCTCTATGGATATTAATTGGTTTACTTGCAGTGTTTAACATTTATTTGTTTTTTGTGCCTTCTGGTGATAAGAAAACATGACTGCTACGTAATGGAAGATATCCCGTTGTAAGGTGTGCGTAAGAATCTTACTTCACGAGTTATAGGGGATATGAAGAAGGATAAGTGGGGCAGCTACATTCCGATTCGTTCAGGTTGACAGAGAGAGTAGGCTTCGATAGCGATACAGCGAGGTTTTTCAAGACAGAGTATGCTTTGATAGCCACATCACGATTTTTCAAGGATAAGGAAAGCTTCGGTAGCAATAAATCAGGACTTTTTAAGGAGGACAAGAAAAACTTCAACAGCGACATATCGTGGTTTCAAGGTTTATCCTGTGTTTTATTTCTCAATAAGGGATGCAGGAAAAGCCTACTGAATGAATACATTATAAGGAGGATTTCTTCTAGCTCAACCCCTTTTCGTTCACCTTTTTACTCGAGTATTTTACACCTTCCGATAAACAGTATCTTCATTCAACCGTTAGATTATCCATTCGTAACGTTAAGCTGAACTCTTCTTCTGTTAACTAATACAAGGAAAGAAATAGCCTCTTTTACATGAGAATGGAATTTTATAGAAACAAAGAGAACGTCTAATTTAAGCAGCATACAGATAAAATATTGCCTATATAAATGCGGAATTAAAAACGGGTCGTCTTTTGGAAAATGCTTGATTAATCGACATGATTATGGCATAGTTACTAATGATAAACAAAAAATAAACATAAGCGTTGTAGGGGAACCAGTGTTGCTGGTTGAGATTGTATCCATAAGATGCTAGACTCTTAGAACCTGATCTGGGTAAAGCCAGCGTAGGGAACATGTTTTGATTAGCAATAGTTGCATGTGCAAAAGCCCTAGGTGTACGAAACCACCTAAGGCTTTTTTTACGTGAGGAAGAGGATTCGACGTTTTAGTTTAGGGCAACCAGGCAGGTCGCCAGTGTACGTCCGTTTTCGTTTTTATACCTTACATAGCTATGTTTGTACAAGGAGGAAATCATATTGAAGAGACTCATTATTTTTGCCCTTATCATTGCTTTACTTACAGCCTGTAATACAAGTGGAGAAGAGAAGAAGGAAAAAGGTGATCAAGCTAAAGAACTGAAAAAAATATCTGTAGTTTTGGATTGGACACCAAACACAAACCATACCGGACTATATGTAGCGAAAGAAAAAGGTTATTTTAAAGATGAAGGACTCGATGTAGAATTTAAGATGCCCGGAGAAGCAGGAGCAGACCAGCTAGTAGCATCAGGAAAAGCAGATTTTGGTGTTAGTTATCAGGAAGGAATTACAGAGGCACGGGTTCAAGATATTCCGATCATCTCCATTGCAGCAATCATTCAACATAACACATCCGGGTTTGCTTCGTTAAAAGAAAAAAACATTACGAAGCCAAGAGACTTCGAAGATAAAACATATGGAGGATGGGGTGCTCCTGTAGAAAAAGCGGTACTCAGTTCGTTAATGAAGCAAGAAGATGCCAATGTGGAAAAAGTAAATATTGTTAATATGGGGGAGACGGACTTTTTTACAGCTGTAAATCGAGATATTGATTTCGCTTGGATTTATTATGGGTGGACAGGAGTGGAAGCAGAGCTCCGAAATGAAGAATTAAATATGATTTACCTCACAGATTACTCGGAGAAACTAGATTATTACACGCCTGTTTTAGCAACAAATGAAGACATGATTAAAAAAGATCCAGAAACCATTAAAAAGTTTTTATCGGCAGTAACAAAAGGATATGAACTAGCGATTGACAATCCAGAAGAAGCCGCAAATATTTTAATCGAAGCAGTTCCTGATCTTGATGAAGAACTGGTAAAAGCAAGTCAAAAATGGCTAGCTGATAAGTACCAAGATGATGCAAAGAGATGGGGAGAGCAACAACTGGAAGTTTGGGATAATTACGCATCTTGGATGTATGAAAATAAATTATTAGATAAACCATTAGATAGTGAAAAAGCATTTACCAATGAATTTTTACCTAAATAAATATTAAATTAACTATTCAAAGGAGGAATCGTCATGGCCAATTCCCTTGTGAGCATTCAGATTATCCCAAAAACAAAAAATGGGGAAGATGTTATACCGTATGTAGATGAAGCAATTGCAATTATTGATCAAGCTGGAGTCCGTTATCAAGTCAATCCATTGGAAACGACAATGGAGGGTGAGTTATCCGAGTTATTAACTGTCATTGAAAGAATGAATGAGCGAATGACTGAACTTGGATGTCCAAGTGTTATTTCACAAGTGAAAATATTTTATCAGCCTACAGGAGCTTCGATGGATAAATTAACGGAGAAGTATCGCTAATGAGGAAGAAATTATTAAAAGGATGGCGGCCGGTTTTGGTCCTCATCCTTTTCATGCTCAGCTGGGAGTTTATCTGTTCTTGGTTTCATGTACCTGAGTGGTTACTTCCTGCACCATCAATTATTTTACAAGAAGCGATTACAGGCTGGTCAGACTATGTTCATCATTTAGTCTCGACGATTCAGTTAACGATTGTTGGATTTTTAGTTGGCAGTAGTGTTGGTATTTTGGTTGCTGTTTGTCTCCATCTTATACCTGGGATGCGCGAGGCCTTTTATCCAATTTTAATTATTTCTCAAAATATTCCAATCATCATCTTGGCGCCATTGCTTGTTATTTGGTTCGGCTTTGGAATATTGCCTAAGATAATTGTTATTATACTTGTTTGCTTTTTTCCTATTACCATTGCTGCTCTTGATGGATTCCGGCAAACAAGTGAGGAATTAAAGCATTATATGCAAATGGCAGGTGCAAATAAACAGCAAATTTTCTTGAAGCTGGAGTGGCCATATGCACTGCCCTCATTATTTAGTGGATTAAAAATCTCTGCCACGTATAGTGTGATGGGAGCGGTCATTTCAGAGTGGCTAGGTTCTAGTGAAGGTATCGGATATTACATGACTTTAGCCTCTTCTTCGTTTCGGACAGATCGTGTATTTGTAGCTATTTTATTTATCGTCGTATTAAGTTTGTTATTTTTTCTGCTGCTAACGTATTTAGAACAAAAAGTTATTCGTTGGAATCTGACTGAAGAAGGAGATCACCATGGGTAAATTAGAAATTGAAAGGATTCAAAAATCATATGGCGATAATCAAGTATTAGCCGACATTTCCTTTACCGTCCAAGATGGAGAATTTGTCGCTATCGTAGGGCCATCTGGAAGCGGGAAAAGTACATTGTTTCGTCTAATAGGCGGAATTAGTACACCAGATGCCGGTACCATTCGCCTCAATCATAAAGATATAACAGGTTTACGCGGCTTTATTAGCTATATGCCACAGGTTAGTTCACTTCTGCCTTGGCGGACGGTCTTAAAAAATGTCATGCTTGGAAAAGAAATTGTAGATGGTAAAACGAATGAAGAGCAAGCATTAGAAATGATTGCTCGTGCTGGGCTAGCAGGCTATGAGTATGCTTACCCACATCAATTATCAGGTGGGATGAAACAACGGGTTTCTTTTCTTCGCAGCATGCTTAGCCCACAGCCAATTATTTGCTTAGATGAACCATTTTCGGCACTAGATGAATGGACAAGACTGGAAATGCAAAAGTGGTTGTTATCGATATGGGAACAGTATCAGCGTTCGATTTTGTTTGTGACTCATCATATTGAAGAAGCGCTGTTTTTAGCTGATCGAATTATCGTTTTATCAGAAAAACCAGCGCTAGTGAAGAAGGAAGTTCCTACCCCCTTTGAACGCCCTCGGTCAGAAGACATTGTATTAAGTAAAGCATTTTTAGAGTATAAGAAAATGATTTATCATGAATTGAGGGGATCATAATGCAAGGAAAAATTATTGATGCACATATTCATTTAGACATGTATACGAAGGACGAGCAAAATCAAATCTTAACCGACTTGGAACAAGAAAAAATTACGGCTGTCGTCTCTGTATCTAACCATTTAGCCTCATCCATTGCAAATTTGCGGCTAGCCGAACAATATGAAAAAATTTATCCGGCATTTGGATTTCATCCGGAGCAGGAACTGCCATCTGAAGGAGAACTTGAAGAATTAATCCAGTTTATTCAACAGTATAAGGATCAAGCAATCGCCATAGGGGAAGTTGGTTTACCTTACTATATGCGTCAGAAAGCAGTAAATATGAACATAGAGCCCTATTTAGAGCTGCTGGAAGTCTTTATAAAGCTTAGTAAACAATGGGATAAACCGATTAGCTTACATGCTGTCTATGAGGATGCTGATTTAGTCTGTGACCTGTTGGAAAAACATTCTATAGATAAAGCGCATTTTCATTGGTTTAAAGGCAGTTATCAAACGATAGAACGCATGATCCAAAATGGCTACTTTATTTCTATCACTCCTGACATATGCTATGAAAAAGAAATTCAACAGCTTGTAAAAGAATATCCTCTTACTCATATAATGGTAGAAACAGACGGTCCTTGGCCATTTACTGGACCATTTGCCAATCAATTAACTAGTCCTGTTATGACCCATGATACGATTATAAAAATTGCACAAATAAAAAAGCAGTCGATTGCAAATGTATACGAACAGATTTTTACTACAACGAAGCAGTTTTTTGCGCTATAACGCTTCTTCCACCTTTGTCTTTCAATATACAGATTAAAATAGATTGTACCCAATTGCTCTACGATTCTTGTATATATTCATTATCATAGCAGGCTGATAGTCATTAAGAACCAAATTTTAACAATGCGTGAATAGGACAATACCGTAGAGAAATATAAATAGAATAAATGTTATTATAAGGAAATACAGTCTTTTTATCCCTCATTTTTGGATAGCAAAGTCCCTATTTCAGATTGATTGTCAGTTGAAAGGGACAAGTGGGGACTACTGTATGTTAGCGAGAATAAACTCTAGTTATATGAAGTTTATCCCGCATGTAAGGTGCCGTAAGCCTCCCACTTCAAGACCTGAGTTAATATAGCAGGTTCTAAGTGTGAGAAAACGATACCTAAATGCCCGATTCGTTCAGCTAACATTCCGTGTAAAAAGCATTCCACGGAATGAAGTTTCACTTTATCCCGCATGTAAGGTGCCGTAAACCTCCCACTTCAAGAGCCTGAGTTGGTACAAAAGGGTCTAAGTGATAGAAAACGGCACCTAAATGCCCGATTCGTTCAACTAACATTCCGTGTAAAAAGCATTCCACGGAATGAAGTTTCACTTTATCCCGCATGTAAGGTGCCGTAAGCCTCCCACTTCAAGACCTGAGTTAATATAGCAGGTTCTAAGTGTGAGAGAACGATACCTAAATGCCCGATTCTGTTCAGCTAACATTCCGTGTAAAAAGCATTCCACGGAATGAAGTTTCACTTTATCCCGCATGAAGGTGCCGTAAGCCTCCCACTTCAAGACCTGAGTTAATATAGCAGGTTCTAAGTGATAGAAAACGGCACCTAAATGCCCGATTCGTTCAACTAACATTCCGTGTAAAAAGCATTCCACGGAATGAAGTTTCACTTTATCCCGCATGTAAGGTGCCGTAAGCCTCCCACTTCAAGAGCCTGAGTTGGTACAAAAGGGTCTAAGTAGGAGAGAACGGCACCTAAATGCCCGATTCTGTTCAGAGGCCTTTTGGTCATACCCTTGGGGTACGGTACTAACAATCAGTGGGATTAAAAGAATATCCCCCGCTATTGAAGATTTATTTTATTAGACGTATATAAGTAATGACTAAGGGTGGGGTAAGATGACGAAAAAAGTGTTATTGTTTGGTGATGTTGGTATTGATGATACGGTTGCGCTTATTTATGCATATTTTAATGCTGCTATTGATATTGTAGGAATTGTAGCAGACTATGGCAATATTTCAAGGAAGAATGCACTGATTAATATTCATTATGTAAAAAGTCTCTTTCCTTCAGAGGAAGTAAAGAAGATTAAAGTGATTGCCGGAGCCCATATTCCAATGACTGGTGAAGATCCAAAATATGTACCGGAAATCCATGGGGAATATGGATTGGGTCCGATCATTCCTCCTAAGACACTGCATGATGGAATAAGTGATAATTTTTTTGAAGTTGTCGAGATTATTAAAAAATATAAAGAAGAAGATTTAATCATTGTTAATATTGGCAGATTAACTTCTTTAGCCAGTTTATTTATCTTGTATGAATCATTAATGAACACTGTAAAAGCGTATTACATCATGGGAGGAGCATTCTGGATTCCTGGTAATATTACAGCTGTTTCGGAAGCAAATTTTTATGGTGATCCTGCCGCAGCCCAAGTGGTTTTAGCAAACGCAAAAAATGTTAAGATTATTCCTTTAAATGCAACAAATCAAGCGATTGCTACCCCAAAGATGGTAAACTATATTGATCAAGTAGGTAAAGTACCTCTCATTAAAATATTGCTAGATTATTATTATGATTTTTACAAGAAGCGAAATCCATCTATCCAAGGATCCCCGTTACATGATGTACTGACACTGATGGCAGTGATTCATCCAGGTATGTTGACATATCAAAGTCATCCTGTCTATATTGTTCAGGATGTTGCAGGAATAGCAAGAGGCCAGAGCATTGCCGATATTCGTCCATATGTCGATTTGAAAAGTGATACCCAAGGAGATTCAGTGGTTGGTGGAGAAGTTCATGAAATTGCTTTTGAATTGGATTACGCTACCTTTTATTATGATTTTATGTCGGTGATGACTAAATAAAATAGCTGGATAATAAAACGTATTTTGTTCAGATATGCACATCTAAAAGCAACTTCAAAAAAAAATACCGCAGGGAGCTACTAGCTAGCGCTGCGGTATTAAAGGCTTATTCTGTTTTTTCCTTAATAAATTGTACCACTTCTTCAGCAGTTCCCATGGAAAGAATTTTTTCTTTATAAGAAGCTAAGTTCACCTTATCCAGTTTGCGGATTTGTGTACGTGCAGGCAGAATTGAAGTTGCACTCATACTGAATTCATCTAGTCCGAGTCCAAGTAAAATTGGAATGGCAATCGGGTCACCAGCCATTTCACCACACATACCAACCCATTTTCCTTCACTATGTGCCGATTCAATAACGTTATTGATCAAGTTAAGAATAGCAGGATGATATGGTTGATATAAGTAAGAAACTTGTTCATTCATCCGGTCTGCTGCCATGGTGTATTGGATTAGATCATTGGTACCGATACTGAAGAAATCGACTTCTTTGGCAAACTGCTTGGCAATAACTGCAGTTGATGGGATTTCAACCATAATACCAATTTCAATTTCATCTGATACTTCAAAGCCTTCTTTTTTAAGTGCTTCTTTTTCATCCAATAGAATTGCTTTTGCACTTCTGAATTCTTCCAGTGTAGCGATCATTGGAAACATGATTTTTAAATTTCCGTATACGCTAGCGCGGAGCAACGCGCGTAGCTGTGGACGAAATACATGTTCGTTTTCTAAGCAAAAGCGAATAGCGCGGAAACCAAGAAATGGATTTAGTTCTTTTGGCAAATCCAGATAATTTAACTCCTTATCGCCACCAATGTCAAGTGTTCGAACGACAACTGGTTTATCTTGCATTTGCTCTAAAACAGACTTATATGCTGTAAATTGCTCTTCTTCTGTTGGCAGTTGGCTTTTACCCATATATAAGAATTCGGTTCGGTATAATCCAATAGCTTCTCCACCATTATCTAATACCCCAATAACATCATCTGGTGTACCGATATTAGCAGCTAACTCTACTTGGTTTCCGTCGGAAGTTATTGTTGGTTCATTTTTTAATTTTGCCCATTCTTGCTTTTGTTTAGCAAATTCCTCTTGTTTTTTATGATATAAAGCTATTTCATCTTGTGTCGGGTTAACAATAACTAATCCTTCATTTCCATCAACAATGATCATTTCGTCTTTGTTAACGGTGGTGGTAATCTCTTTTGTTCCAACTACTGCAGGGATTTCAAGGGAACGAGCCATAATAGCAGAGTGAGAAGTACGACCACCAATATCAGTTGCAAAGCCTTTAACAAACTCACGGTTTAACTGGGCAGTGTCTGACGGTGTTAAATCATTGGCAATAACAATAACTTCTTCGTCAATTAAAGCAGGATCCGGAATGGAAACTCCTAATAAATGGGCTTTGACTCTTGTAGTTACATCATGAATGTCAGCAGCACGCTCACGCATATATTCGTTATCCATGTTTTTAAACATATCAATAAACATTGTTGCAACTTCATCTAAAGCAGCTTCTGCAATGACTTTTTCTGATTCGATTTTATCTTTCATTGGATTAATTAATTCAGGATCACTAAGAACTAATAAATGGGCAGAAAAAATCTCTGCATGTTCATCTCCAATATTCTCTTTCGTATGTGCTTTAATTTTCTCCAGTTCCTGTTTTGAAACTTCAAGTGCTTTTTCCAAGCGCTCTATTTCAAATCGCGGATTATCTGTTGAAGCTTTTTCAAATGATAAATCTGGGGTCTCCAGCCGATATGCTTTTGCAATAGCTATCCCTGAAGATGCTGCGATTCCTTGAATGTTAGCCATATTCATATTCCAACCTTTCTTCATATCAATCACCATTTCTATTTTAACCGCTTGTGCATCATGGTACAAGCAATTACAAGCTAAATTTAAAAAAGTTTGTCGAAAAAAGAAGAAAATTTATACTGACTTTGTTTAAAATTTCAATAAAAGTTAATTAAATCCATAATTTAGCCGTTATAAGATAAAAACGAATAGTTATTGAAAGACATTTTTTCATATTCTTGGTCATCTTATTCCTTTATATAGTTTCCGTATTAATCCAGTGAACCATTGCATTATAGACTTCCTGATTATTGGAATCATTAATTAATTCATGACGACCATCGGAAAATAACATGGTTGTAATCTGTATTAATCCTGCTTGCTTGTATAAATCAGCCGTTTTCCAAATTCCTTTTGCATAATCTCCAACAGGGTCTTGCTCTCCACTAATAAGCAGTAACGGGAGATCTTGACGGATTCGTTTATTTTTTTCTTTTGACTGGATAGAGATAATACCATCTAACAGATCATAAAAAAATTTGCCTGTCGGAATAAAGCCGGTATAAGGATCTTGCATATAATCATCAACCGTTGCATGCGAGTTGCTGAGCCAATCAAACCTGGTATTCGGTTTCTTAACCTTGCGATTAAAGGAACCAAATACTAACTTATTCATGAATGGAGATTTTTCTTTAGGAGGAAGGAAAGAGGCAATTTCTCGACCAACGATTGTTTTTAGTAGAGGGAAATATCCTGTCCCAGAAAGGATGGCACCTGCTATTAAGTTACTATGCGTTTGAATGTAAGAACGAACAATAAATGATCCCATACTATGGCCAAAAAGATATAGAGGTAATTCAGGATGTTGCTTTTTTATTTGTTTAGATATATTTAGAAAGTCATCAACAGCTCTAAAAAAACCATTTTGATCAGCAAAATAACCAAGCATTCCTTGGCGTTTGCCGGTTTCCCCATGTCCCCGATGGTCGTTACCGTAAACAATAAAACCATGAGAGGTTAAGTATGTTGCAAAGTCATCATACCTTTTTATATGTTCCATCATGCCGTGAGCAATTTGGATTACAGCTTTTGCTTTTACTGACGGAAGCTCCCATTTCTTTACATGAATATTGAGATTATCCGGGGTGTGGTACCAAAACGTTTGTTTTTTCATTTTATCCCAACCTCCTTCTTTATATTCTATCTTAAATATAAATTTACACTTCGTCTACTTAAAAAGACTTGCTATGATTACAGGATTTATGCTACAGTTATAAATAAATACATATATGAAATTACATGTATGTAAATCCATGTATGCTCCTGGTAGCATACGATTCGTAACAGAGGTTCAGCTGGTTATATGTTACAGGGGGTATCACGTAAATATGCTAGGAATTGTAAATGTATTATTAGTTATTGATGGAATTATCATGATTATACTGATTTTATTGCAGTCAGGTAAAAGTGAAGGTCTATCCGGTGCAATTTCCGGAGGAGCAGAGCAATTATTTGGCAAGCAAAAAGCAAGGGGCATTGACCTTGTGTTACATCGCGGAACAATTGTCACAGCGGTTATATTTTTTGTACTAGCTTTTCTAAGCGCATATGTTTTACAATAGATACAAACCCTTATCGCTTCAAAGTGGTAAGGGTTTTTATAATTGATGAATCTTGATAGGATAGCTGTATTGTTGAATAAAACAATAATTTCATGTAAATCTTCCAAAACGAAAGGTTTGTTATATAGGGAAAGATTCAATTACAATGAAAAAGGGTAAACTAGTTTAGAAGCAGAAGGAGTTAGAGAATAATGAAAGTAAAACAACCTCAACCATTTACGTTTGAAGCAGGTCCACGTGCGGTATTATTATTACATGGCTTTACTGGTCATTCCGCTGATGTCCGCATGTTGGGGAGATATCTTGAAAAGTGTGGGTATACGAGCCATGCCCCAATTTATCGCGGACATGGGTTACCGCCAGAAGAAATTTTAAAATCAAATCCAGAACAGTGGTGGGAGGATGTATTACAAGCATATAACCATTTAAAACAATTAGGCTATAAAGAAATAGCCGTGTCCGGACTTTCTTTAGGTGGTGTGCTTGGGTTAAAACTTGCTTACACGGAGCAAACGAAAGCAGTTATTCCTATGTGTGCACCAATGTTCTTTGACAATGAAACTCAGCTTACAAAGGGATTTCAAGCATTTGCAAGAGAATATAAGCAGTTAGAACGTAAAGAAGCACAAGTAATTAAAGAAGAAGTGGAAGTATTAATGGAAAATTCCACTACATTATTCGAGCAGCTAGCTAAACTGATTGAAGAAGTAAAAAATAATGTCGACACGATTTACACTCCTACAATGGTCGTTCAAGCTAGAAAAGACCAAATGATTAATCCGGATAGTGCAAATTATATCTATGAGAATGTGGAAGGAGAACATAAAACCATTCATTGGTATGAAGAATCTGGCCACGTTATTACGATGGATAAAGAAAAAGACCAAGTATTTGAAGATATTTATCAGTTTCTGGAAACACTAAACTGGGAACAATGATTATATTTACCATAAAAGGATAACAATACTAGAAAGAAGGTGAAAGAGAATGAAAGAGAGAATCCAAAACTACTTTAAAGAAAATGGAACAAAACCACTAACTGTAAATGAAATTGAAGAAGCTCTGCAAATTGAAACGGCTGACGAATTTAAAGAGCTCATTAAAGCTTTAAATATATTAGAAGAAGAAGGCGAGCTTGTTCGCACTCGTAAGAATCGTTTTGGCTTGCCCGAAAAAATGAATTTGATTCGCGGCAGAATTCAAATGCATGCAAAAGGGTTCGCTTTTTTAATCCCGGATGATGATACTCGTGATGATGTTTATATTCATCATTCTGACCTAGGTTCGGCGATAAATGGTGATAAAGTTCTTGTTCGAATTGAAAAAAGAGATCAAGATGGTAATCGCTCGGAAGGGACAGTAATCCGTATTTTAGAACGGGCTACCCTTCAGGTTGTTGGTACATTTGAAGATAATCGTTCCTTTGGATTTGTTATTGCGGATGATAAACGCATTCCAAACGATATATTTATTCCTAAAGACATGACAAATGGGGCAGTGAGCGGCCATAAGGTCATTGCTCATATTACTAAATATCCGGAAGGCAGAAAAAGTGCTGAAGGTGAGATTATTCATATACTTGGACATAAAAACGATCCAGGTATTGATATTATGTCCATTATTTATAAACATGGAATAAAAATGGATTTTCCTCAAGAGGTGTTAGATCAGGCAGCAAATACGCCTGATACTATTTCCGAAGATGAGATCAAAGATAGACGAGATTTAAGGAACGAGACGATTGTAACGATCGATGGAGCTGACGCGAAAGACTTGGATGATGCGGTTTCTGTGAAGAAATTAGATAATGGAAACTATTTACTCGGAGTTTATATTGCTGATGTAAGCTATTATGTAGATAAAGGCAGCCCCATTGACCAAGAAGCGTTGGAAAGGGGGACGAGTGTTTATTTGGTTGACCGTGTGATCCCAATGATTCCACATCGCTTATCGAATGGAATTTGTTCCTTAAACCCACAGGTTGATCGGTTGACATTAGGATGTGAAATGGAAATTGATGCTTCTGGAAATGTCGTCGATCATGATATTTTTCAAAGCGTTATCCGTACGAATGCACGCATGACGTATTACGATGTCAATCAAATCCTCGTCCATAAAGATGAAGTATTGCGAGAGCAGTATAAGGAACTCGTTCCGCTTTTTGAAAGTATGGAAGAGCTAGCAGCTATTTTACGACGTAAACGAATGAATCGCGGAGCAATTGATTTTGATTTTAAGGAAGCAAAGGTGTTAGTGGATGAAGCTGGAAAACCAATAGATGTAGTGTTACGTGAACGATCTGTTGCGGAACGACTGATTGAGGAATTTATGTTGGCGGCCAATGAAACAGTTGCTGAACATTTTCATTGGATGGATGTTCCGTTCATACATCGTATTCATGAAGACCCGGACCCAGATAAGCTGCAAACCTTTTTTGAGTTCTTAGCCGGTCTTGGATATGTGATAAAAGGGACAAGTAATGAAATTCATCCACAAGCTTTACAAAAGGTGTTGGAAGAAGTCAAGGGAAAACCGGAAGAGATGATTGTTTCCAAGTTAATGCTTCGTTCTATGCAACAGGCGAAATATGACCCGCAAAGCATCGGTCATTTTGGTTTAGCAACACCATATTATACGCATTTTACCTCACCTATTCGCCGATATCCGGATTTAACGGTGCATCGCTTGATTCGTATGTATTTAATTGATAAAAAGATGGATCAACGAACATTGAAAAAGTGGAAGAGTGAATTGCCTGAAATTGCAAAGCAGTCATCTATCGCTGAGCGAAGAGCAGTGGATGCAGAAAGAGAAACAGATGACCTGAAAAAAGCTGAATTTATGCAGGATAAAATTGGTGAAGAATATACAGGTGTCATTAGTTCGATAACGAATTTTGGTTTATTTGTTGAATTAGAAAATACGATTGAAGGATTGATACATGTTAGCTATTTAACCGATGATTATTATCATTATGATCAGCGGAGTCAAGCCATGATTGGCGAACGAACAGCTAAAATGTATCGTATTGGACAAGAAGTACAAGTTAAGGTGGTTGGCGTTAATATTGACGAGCGAACGGTTGACTTTGCTATCGTTTATGATGAGCATTCAGAAAATAAACAAGTAATCAAGGCAAAACGAGAAAGGAAATAATCCTATCCGCTGTACTTTATGGGACAGCGGATTTTTAGGTGGTTTTTAAAATATAATGGCTTATAAGATTTTGGTGGAAAAGTACTGACGTAACGTGTTGATGCTAATATTAATAAAAATCTTCTATCATGATGAGAGATTTGCTTGATTTGTCCCAAATTTTTATTTTATGACTTTGAGTCCGTTGACTCGTGAGAGCGTGCGAAACAGTAAACCACCTGCTATGAACTACACCCCAATTGTTAGACACAAACCTAATAATAGGAGGTGCATTTCAGGACGGGTGGTCATGATTTGTATAGGAAATAATAATTGTCGAAATCCTTTTTTGAAAAGTAGCTTCATCCAGCTTAAGCGCTCAAGCTACTGACAAACTTCGCTTTTCTTCCTACGATAAGTCAGCCATCGGTTCGAATTAAAGGAAAGCTGACTAAAAGTGGGCTTGCCCGCTCAGGCGTTGGCATACTTCTGTTGCAGGGGATGTTTCCTTTATTCAGTTGTTTGCCAATAGCCGAGCGCTGTCGCTTTTGTTCTACTATAGGAAAGAATAAAACTTTAGGCTCTATAGTATAAGAAAAACTACAGCTTTCGCTAAAGACTTAGCGATAAGCTAAGTTTTTCTAATTGGAATACAGCTGAATATTTGGTAGAATAAAGTTCATGTAAGCAGTAGGAGGAAGTACTGATGCCAAAAGGACAAGGAAAGGTTATTGCAAAAAATAGAAAAGCTTCTCATGATTACTTTATCGAGGATACGTATGAGGCAGGGATTGTCTTACAAGGAACGGAAATTAAATCAATCCGTGCGGGGAAAGTCAGTATTAAAGATGCACATGCCCGAATTGATCGTGGTGAAGTCAAGTTAATTAATTTGCATATTGCCGAGTATGAACAAGGGAACAGGTTTAATCACGATCCTACACGGACGCGCAAATTATTACTTCATCGAAAAGAAATTGATAAATTAATTGGATTAACTCAGCAAAAAGGCTATTCTTTAATCCCTTTAAAAATCTATATTAAAAACGGCTATGCAAAAGTGCTTTTGGGCTTAGGAAAAGGGAAAAAGAAATATGATAAGCGTGAAGATTTAAAACGGAAACAAATGAAACGGGATGTCGATCGGGCGATTAAAGAACATATGCGTTAACAAATACGAAGTCGCCCAGAACATTGATGGACTTGACTATTTTACTGGAAATGTTACAATAAAAAATGAACAGTAATTAAATAGATGCTCAATCTTCCGAGCGTTACTCTTTTACGGGGACGTTACGGATTCGACAGGGATAGATTGAGCTCAGGTTGCACGTCGAGGTTACGACTCGTAAAACGTTATGCCTAAATATAACTGGCAAAACAAACAATAACACTGCTTTAGCAGCTGCGTAAGCATTGCTAAGCGATCCTTCCTGCTATCGCCCGTGTAGCAGATTGAAGGGTCTCAAACGTAAGCGGGCTATACCGTCATTCGCCGCCTGAGGATGATGGCAGAATTGAATCAGGCTAGCTGCTTGAAAGCCTGTCGGTAGGCTGCAGAGTAAGCGAAAACGAATATACCGGCTAAGCGTGTAGAAGCCTGAGTGGCAATATCTCTGGACGTGGGTTCGACTCCCACCGTCTCCATCAAATGCTTAAAAGCGTTGATGTGACAGGGATTTAAAAAACGCGGTAAGAATCTTGGTAAGAAATTATTTTTGCCTAATGCAAAACTATGCATTTTTAAACTCAATAATTTTTGCTAGCTTGAAGTCGTCTTCCATTTTTAGAACGGCTTCTTTTTCCGTTGACGGATATAAATGACTGTAAGTGTCTAATGTAGTTGTGTCCTAACCTTTGTGCAACCGATGGATGGAATAGTATTTTTTTTAATATTTTTAACTTAAAGAGCATCTCAAACGAGGTGCTTTTTTTCATGCCCATAAACAGGAGGTTGAATATTAGTGAGCAAAGACCTTGGTACACCAATAAGGATTTATTTGAACAAATAAACTCCATGCGTGGTGACTTTAGAGGTTTAAGCAATGAAATGCAGGAAACACGGAAAATCATAAAAAACAGTAAAGGGGATATGCAAACTAATTCATTAGCGAATTACTTGAAAAGCATTGATGTAGATTCAAGCTTTAGTAACCGTAAAAAACTAGCAGCTAAGCACGGTATAAAGAATTATCGTGGTACTGCTGCACAAAATTCACGGTTGCTTAATAAATTGAGATAATAAAATAAGCCCCCCTTTTGGTTGAGGGGCTTCCAAGGTGGGATTTGGAAGTTATAAGCTTCCTGTCTTTTTAGTTTGTCCATGATTTTAGAAACTAAAACTTACTTGAAATCAGAACAATATAGTGATGGAAAGTACGAGGAGTATACAGGGAGTTATGCAAAGCGGGTATTATTATGAAAAATCTTTAAAGCAGTCTATGCTTAGTTCAACATTTTAAGATGGCTGTGCCATAACAACATTTGTTATAATAATACAGATGGGATTAAGACTATTCCTTAAATAAAAAAAGCTAAGGTGTTTGAATCAAAAGCAAAATAAAAGGTAGTAAGGTAGGTCACTGATAATGAAGAAAAACACAATGGTTGCATTAATTTTAATTTGCAGTAGCTTGTCACTTATATTTATAGCTTGGATATTTGTTATTGGAGACCATGGTTCACCAGATGAATTCAATGCTGAAAATTGGCCAAAAACAAAAGAAAAAGCTATACAAACTACTGTTGATTACTTTAAAAAAGAAAAGAATCTTGAGGTTACAGTAGACGAAGTAAGTTCTTCAGGAGAATATGCCTCACATGAAATATATTTAAAAGGACATGTCACCAATAATAAACAAGAAAAGTTTTCTGTTACATTGGATTCATCCAAAAATTTTAAAGTTGTATCCATAAACTGAATATTTAAGAAGTGTAAATAATACGTCTTCTACATATAGTATGGCGTGTAAAATAAGGTGAGTTGCCACTTTCAAGAACTTATTTATACAAGCTATCACCGCAACCTTATGAGGTTTCCTCTGAGGTTGTTTTTTCAATTTGTCAAAATAATCAACGATAAGTTTTTTCCTTTTTTTCGTAATAAATCATGGAAAAAATCATAAAATATTTTTTTCGCAGTTTCTTATTTCCACGTTTATTGATACGATCTTTATATCATTTATTTCCTGATTGATAACGCATAATATCAATTCCAACGTATCTATTAAGTTGTTTGGCATTTTTAAGGGTCGTAAATCTCCTATTTACATAGCTATTCATCTAACAAAACGAACATGTTATTAGCTAAGAAAAAAGGCATAAGCATAGGAAATTTGCTTATGCTTTTTTTTGATCTATTTAATTACGTCTACACTTCGTTTCAACTTATTTTATTGTTTTAAAAACGATGGCTGTCAGAATCCCAAAAAAGTCTTTATACCCTAGTAGTTTAGGTATTCTTGTTTTTAATTTTAAATAGTCGGTAATCATCTTGCTTGGCTTCTCGATTGTTGATTTATAATAACTAAGAAATTACTTTTTATAATATAGGAAAGTATAAAATTTTAGGGTTTATAGTATTAGAAAAACTACAGCTTTCGCTAAAGGCCTTGGCGAAAAAGCCAAGTTTTTCTAATTTAAAGAGGCTAGCATTTTCCTTCTTTCGTTTCTAATATTTAGGGAACTGATGGAAAAACTCATGTTTTTCAGTTTGTTTTTTAAAATTTTACCTGTAAAAAGTTTGTCTTTATGCTAGATGTTGTACGTATAAAAACGAGTAAGATAGGGAAAAAGAAGAAAGAAAAAGTTATATACAAAAGAAGTTTATTGAAGGATGAACATAATTGAAAAATAATTTAAAAAGAGCATTTATTTGTATTTTCTTTCTTCTATTTTTAACTGCTTGTTGGGACAGGGTAGAAATTGAAAAAAGAGGATTTGTTGTTGGTTCAGCAGTAGATCTTGTAGACAAAAAAACAGATGGCACTTATGAACTTGAAGTTACGAATCAATTCGTCATACCAACTGGATTGGAAAATCCAAGTCAAGGTGGGGGAGGAGAACCAACAGCTTATAAAAATGTAACAGTAAGAGGAGAAAGCATTTTTGAAATTATCCGAGAAATGGCCATTTTATCTAGTGAGGCTCCCTTCTTTCAACATATGAAAGTCGTTATCGTCTCAGAGGAAATTGTCAGAGAGCCCCAACTTTTTTCAAAAATTATAGATGTTTATATAAGAGATCATGAGATGCGTAGAGGAATGAAAGTAGCTATTGCAAAGAACGATAAAGCAAAGGATGTTTTGGAGGTTATGCCTGTAGATGAAAAAGTTCCTGCTCTCTTTATTGATTCCCTTATGGAAAGTAATTATAAAAACGCTAGTTCTTTAAAACATATACATGTTGGACAGCTACAAGAATTAATGCTGAACGATCGGAGCTATACTGTACCGGAGGTTGAAATTGTAAGCTCTAAAAAATTAAAATATAAGGATGCTGCTGTCATCCACGCCCAGGATGATAAAATGGTCGCTTCATTATCAGATGATGAAACTGCTGGGCTAAGTTTTCTAACGGAACCACAACAAATTGCCCCAATTAATGTGAACATTGATGGACATACTGTTGTCGTTGAACTATTTGATGGGAATCCCGATATTAAAGTTTTAAAAGCTGACAAAAACAATATAGAAGTAGAAATTTCGATAAGTGTGGAAGGAAATATAGCAGAGGAGCATGGATTTTCAGATATTTTAACGGCTTCTTTTTTTAAAAAAGTAGAGAAGGCCACAGAAGAGCGGGTGAAAGAGCTTACGGAAAAGACGATCGAAGTAGCTCAAAAGGATTTAAAAGTAGACTTTATTGGCATTGGCGATGTCTTGTTTGAACGCCATTATAAAGTTTGGAAGGAAATAAAAGATAATTGGGATGTAGGAACGAATTATTTTTCTAAAAGTAAAATTAATGTAAAGGTAGACGCGACAATCCGGAAAACCGGAGCCTCGGATAGCGTGAGATAATAAATCATAAGACAGTAAAATATGAACCGCTTGAACTGTGCTATCCATGTAGGTTGATGGCTGTTAAATTCATTTATGGTTAGGAATGACAACCAACCGCTAATGGTTTTAATTAATAAATAAGAAAAACGTCTATTCACAGCATGTAATTACTTGCTCATAAACTGTAATAGAAGCACGGAATGAGAGGTGATGAAATGTTTCCAAATAGACCTAGAAATCAGCAACCAAGACAAGGCTCCCGCCGTCCACCTACATGGATAGGGAGACCTCCACAAAATCCACAACAGCAATCTTCTGTCACAGCTAATTTACTATCATCATTTCGAGATCAAGATGGTCAAATTGATTTTAATAAGATGACAGAAGTTGCTTCTCAAGTGGGAAGATTATATGGTCAAGTCAGCCCGCTAATTACGACTTTCTTTAAAAAATAGAATTTTTAACATTAACTCAATCACCTTCTATTATGGGGAAAGCATCCTTGGAAGGTGTTTTTTTGTGTGCAATAAAAATGGAGTTCAGTATAAAATTTTAGTGTTGATTGTACTTTTTTACAGGATAAATCCCCCAGCATACGACTTCGTTTTGTTACTAATTCATCATAAAAATAGCCAAATGACACATCCTAAAAAAAAGGAGGTTATTTTTAATGAATCAACAAATACGAAACTACATGACAAATGATGTGTATACAGTAAATGAGTCTCAATCTATTCAAGAGGCAGCTGCTTTGATGAGTGAGCATAATATCGGTGCTTTACCTGTAGTAGATAATAGTGAAAATATGGTTGGGATGATAACGGATCGCGATATAACGCTTCGATCTACTGCTCAAGGGGAAGCAGCACAAACTCCCGTATCCGAAGTGATGACTGCACAGCAAATCGTGCACGGTACACCTGATATGGATATTCATCAAGCAGCAGAGCTAATGGCACAACAACAAATTCGCCGATTACCAATTGTTGAAAATGGAAAAATTGTCGGTATGGTAGCTTTAGGCGACTTAGCTGTAGATGATCAATTACAAAATGAAGCCGGAGAAGCATTATCAGATATTTCAAATCCTTCAAGTCCACAGCAATAAATCAAAAACAAGAGTGGGGGATACTCTTGTTACCCCCTGCTCATTTTTGAATAGCTATTGGTCTTTTCTTAGACGTTAGAAACCGAGTTTCCAAAATGTTCTTTAAGCATACAGAACGGGGCTTTCACCTTCCAACCTGAGGTGTGATAACCTTACTTGAATAACAAAAGGACTTTGATATTAAACGAATCAAAGTCCTTTTTTCCGTGCGCCCTGCATGGGCGAAAACTTGGTGGTGAAAGCCCACTACAGGCTTGGCAGTAGGAACTGTTAGCGGAAGGCAAGGTGGCTATCGTGAGGTAGTGGCTGAAGGAAGCTGGACGCAAACTCCTGAACTGACGAACAGAAATTAGATAGAAGGCTGAATTAGGTCGGATAAATCTGCGTGACAAGATAAAGTCCAATACTGCCCGAAACCTATACAGTAAATCTAACAGTTACATGGGAGGAAAGTTTTCGTTCTTACCGGGGGAGGTCTTGTGAGGGTGCAGTGGGAGTTGATTGATAACGAACCAGCACAACCAAAGTGGTGACGTTTTGGTGAATCACAAGAAGTCAGCAGAGGTCATAGTAATGTTAGCTGACGAAACATGAAGGATCGAACAATAGAAATTTTGAAAGCACTAGGAGGTGTGGAAGGTGCGACAACTGCAGAAAACAGGAGAATCTGGCTATCGGCAGAGAGATAGTGTGGAACATGAAGGGTATGTTGAAGCGCATAGTACCTTTCATGGTGAACAGAACAATCAAAATGGTGTATCCAATCTGTTTGAAAGAATCCTATCAAGGAACAACTTAAATCAAGCTTACCTTCAAGTAGTCAGAAATAAGGGAGCAGCAGGGGTCGACGGTATGACGTACGACCAGCTACTCCCATACTTGAAGGAACACAAGGAGGAATTATTAACCCAGTTACGTCAAGGAAAGTATAAACCGCAACCCGTTCTGCGGGTTGAAATTCCGAAACCAGATGGTGGAAAGAGGAAACTGGGGATTCCCACAGTCATCGACCGGATGCTTCAACAAGCTATCAACCAAGTGTTACAACCAATATTTGAACCAACGTTCTCCGATAATAGTTTTGGGTTTCGTCCAAAACGTAGTGCGCATCATGCCATCATACGGGCAAAATCGTACTACGAACAAGGGTACAAATATGTAGTGGACCTGGATATGAAATCCTACTTCGATACGGTAAATCATGACAAACTCATGTACTTCGTGGAAAAACGGATATCTGATAAGCGAGTGCTTCACTTGATAAGACGATACTTGTTAAGTGGAATTATGATTAACGGTATCTTCGAAAAATCAGAACAAGGAACGCCGCAAGGCGGAAACCTATCTCCGTTACTCAGTAATATCTATTTAAATGAACTAGACCAACTATTAGAAAAGCGTGGTCATCGATTCGTTCGTTACGCAGATGATTGTAATATCTATGTGAAAAGTAAAAGAGCAGGATATCGAGTAATGGATAATATTACTACCTTTCTTGAGAGAGATTTGAGTCTAACCGTTAACCGAGAAAAGAGTGCGGTTGGAAGCCCTTTGAAACAGAAGTTTCTTGGCTTCTGTCTATTAGCCACGAAGAATGGGGTTAAAATTCGTCCTCATAACAAAGCGAAAGTGACCGTCCAAGAGAAACTCAAGCGAATCACCAAACGCAATCGTGGACGGAATCTTGAAGTGATTCTAAAAGAAATCCAGCAACTTATGACAGGGTGGATAAACTACTATGGCATAGGGGAAATGAAAGGATTTATGAAGAATCTCAATGGCTGGTTGAAGCGAAGGATTAGACAATATATCTGGAAGCAATGGAAAAACCAACGCACGAAAAGAGAAAATCTAATTCGCTTAGGTATCGATAAACATAAAGCTTATGAATGGTCGAATACAAGAAAAGGCTACTGGGCTATATCTGGTAGCTATGTACTTCATCGTTCATTAACAGACAAAGAACTGGTATCAAGAGGATATAAAGACATCGCTCTACAATACCAGTTCGTACACTCAAACTATTGAACCGCCGTATACGGAACCGTACGTACGGTGGTGTGAGAGGGGCGAAAAAGTTACTTAACTTTTCCCTCTACTCGATACTATAGGAAAGTATAAAACTTTAGGCTTTATCCCGCATGTAAGGTGCCGTAAGACTCCTGCTTCAAGTCCTGAATTGATACAAAAGAGTCTAAGTGGCAAAAAACGGCACCTAAATGCCCGATTGGTTCAAGGGCCATACCCTTGTGGTACTAACATTCAGTAGGAGAGGGAAGCAAACTCCTTCTGAATGAAGTTCACTTTATCGTATAAGAAAAACGATAGCTTTCGTCATAAAGACTTGGCGATAAGCCAAGTTTTTCTAAAATAAAAGAATCTGTCTACAATACATATGCGTAAACTGTAATAAAGTGAAATAAGCTTCCTGCCAAAATAAATAGATGAAATATCTCATGAAAACCCATATGTTTAAAATCGAGCGCTTTTGGCTTTAACCAATAGATAATTCCGCCAATCGTATAAATAACACCACCTATTACTAAAAATACCATTCCACCAGTATTAATTACCGGTGCAAGGGACGAACTAAAGAATACAACGATCCACCCCATACCAATGTATAGAGCTGTTGATAACCATCGTGGACAATGAAACCACACTAACTTAAATACAATCCCTAACACGGCTAATAAGCTTACAATGGCAAATAATGTCCAGCCAAGTGTTCCCTTTAAGCTAATAAGACAAAAAGGAGTGTATGTTCCTGCAATTAATACATAGATCATTGAATGGTCTATTCGTCTTAAAAATCCGATTACACGATCTCTAGCTATGACCATGTGATATGTTGCGGATGCAGAATAAAGTAAAGTCATACTCACACCAAAAATGATGACTGCAGCAATAGAAAGTGCAGAATCTGTAGTTGCAGTTGCTTTTATTACTAATGCGAGTAACCCGATAAATGATAATATGGCACCAAATAAATGAGTTAGCCCATTAATTGGTTCACGAATATATACGCTCATTCAATCAACACCTTTACAATGTTATGTAGTTTTGAAAACTATATAACAATAATATATGCATTTTGCTATGTAGTCAAGGTTTACTTCCATTTTTATCTCACGTATAATAAATTTATTGATTATAGACAAAAAGATTGAGGGTTGTATATGAAAAACGTAAATGAATATTTAAATAATCTGCAATTACATAGTCAGCTTCCAATAGAAGAAATTCCTAATTTGGATTTATATATGGATCAAGTTATACAACTGTTTGAAAGTAAATTTGGAATATTGAAGCGAGATGATGATGAAAAAGTTCTAACTAAAACGATGATTAATAATTATGCGAAAGGTAAATTGTTCTTTCCCATAAAAAATAAAAAATATACAAAAGATCATTTAATGCTTATTTCTATGATTTATCAATTAAAAGGCGCACTGTCAATTAATGATGTAAAAACAACGCTGTACAAGCTGAACAAGATGATCGTGGAGGATAAATTTGATTTAGCAAAACTATATGAAAGCTATGTACAACTTGCCGATGATAGTATGAAGCAGCTAAGGTCAGAAATTAAACAATTAGTAGAAGATGTAGAACAACACATTGAAACATTGGATAGTAATAATACAGATTATTTGCAAGAATTTTTATTAGTTGCTTCCTTTGTTAATATGAGTAATTATTATCGGAGAGCTGCAGAAAAAATAGTTGATCAAATCGCTCAAAGAATTGACAAATAAGTACTTGTACAAAAAGAGATAAAAAAGACTGAGGTCATAGGATCTCATGTGTCTTTGAAAAAGCAGTCTACTTTTTCTTCGTGCGATGTGTCGCAGTCGAAGTATAATCTGTCCTTGAAAAGAAAAACGACTTTTCTGTGTACGACGTGTCGCTGCAGCAGCTTTCCATCTTGTTGCAACGCCGATACTAGCAAGCCTGTCGAGCCGAAGTTCGAGGCGGTGTAGTTTCGAGTAGCGCGCTTGTACAGGACGTACTGACTTCTAAAATGCCCACGTCCTGTGGGCATTTTTAGTAAAAGATCTTTTAGCACTCGTATAGCTTCCCCGAGCCTCTCTTCACATGCAGGAAAAAAATTTTTTCTTTTCCAAGGAACGCAGAAACAAGTCCGCAGTTCAATGAGTGATTTCCATTCTTTTCGAACAACCTCTATTAACAATTGATTTTTGTTTCTAATTGACACAAATAGTGTATACACTAGAATAGAGGTTGTCTATGTTTAGGAGGGAAGCAGTTGAAGCTAAGTATTTTAGATCAAGTGCCAGTATTTAAAGGGGCTTCGGCTAAAGAAGCAATCAAGGCTTCTTTAGAGTTAGCTGAAATGGCTGATCAACTTGGTTTTGCACGTTATTGGGTTGCTGAGCATCATGATATGAAAAGATTTGCCTGTCCTGCTCCCGACATTATTCTTGGCTTAATCGGGAGTCGAACAGAAAAAATTAAGATTGGCGCTGGTGCTGTTTTATTGCCTCACTATCGACCGTTTCATATCGCCGAAAGATATAATTTATTAGCAACGCTGTATCCAGAGAGAATCGATGTTGGGATAGGCAGAGCTCCAGGCGGATCAGCAGAAGCTACAATAGCTTTATCGGGAAATTTTTTAAAAAATGTACGAAACGTTTCTGCTGATATAGATGAATTGCTTGCATTTTTTAAACAAACATTTGCCAAGGATCATCTTTATGCAAAGATCGCTCCAACTCCTGTTCCTAATTATCCGCCTGACCTTTGGCTATTAGGCACAAGTGAAAAAAGTGCTAAGTTAGCTGCAGAAAAAGATATGTCCTATGTGTTTGGGCATTTTATGACAGAGAAGGACGGTCCAGCGATTGTTAAACAGTATAGACAACAGGCAAAAGGAAAAGTCATCGTCGCAGTATCAGTGATATGTGCAGAAACTTATGAACAGGCAAAAAAACTCACGGAAATGGCTTTATTTGAAAATGTAGAGTTGGAAGAAGTGGAGGAGCATTACCCCACGGCCACACAAAGAACTATGGAATCCAATATTTCTAATAAAGATGGAGCATTACCTGAAAAACTAAAAACTCCATTTGTTTTTGGTAATCCATTACAAGTATATGAGCAGCTGCAAGCGTTACAAGCAATATATCAAGCAGATGAAATCATGATTCTTACAAATATACCTGATTATGAGATTAGAAGAAATTCCTATCAATTAATCGCTCAAACATGTCTTTAATTTACTGTTCAGGTGGGGAGAGATATCAATGCAAAATTGGGTAACATCGATGATGGAAGAACTAGGTTATATTGGGGTCTTTCTAATGATGGCTTTAGAGAATATATTCCCCCCCATCCCTTCAGAAATTGTTCTACCCTTTGGAGGTTTTCTAACGACAACTACGAATATAACAGTACTTGGTGTGATTGCTGCAGCAACGGTAGGATCTGTACTTGGTGCAATTATTTTGTTTGGGATTGGTTTGCTTCTTGATGTAGAACAATTAGAAAAATTGATTGATCGTTATGGTCATATCTTGCGTATAAAAAAACAAGATATTAAAAGAGCAGATGCTTGGTTTGCCAAGTATGGTTATTGGACGGTATTTATTTGCCGATTGGTTCCTTTAGTAAGAAGTTTGATCTCGATTCCAGCGGGGATGTCGAACATGAATTTTGCCATGTTCTTATTATTTACTGTTGCAGGTACCTTATTTTGGAACACAATACTTATTTTAATTGGCGTTCAACTTGGAGAATCATGGACTGATATTTTGAAATTCATGGATTTATATTCAACCGTCGTTTATATTGGTTTAGGAATAGGGATAATACTTATTGTATATCTATTTATCAAACGAAGAAAGCAGCATTAATTTGCTGCTTTCAGCTTGTAGGGAAGGTTTTTCTATTCGCTTTTTTGAAAGCAACTTCATCCAGCTTAAGTGTTTGAGCTGTAGTCAACTTCGATGTCCTTCCTGCGATAATCCATTGGCTCCTGTCGTCATGGTTCCATTATCCTGCATCTATGGCGCAATAGCTTACAATATGTAATGTAGTTTCTTTCTCTTAAATTTTATTGGCTCTCTTCCTTTATTGTCTGCAAATTTCCTTCTAATTAAAATATAATTCGATTTTTCATGATCCGGATTAGCAGTCTAAACGTTACTCATTTCTTTTTTGTCCCAAATATCAACTCTCTACATCTTAAGTACTAGAGTAAAATATGGCTACAGTTCATTACGGAAAAGTAGAATGAACTGTATGATAGAAGTAAGCTAAAGGAAGGAGGAAACGCGATTGAAAAAGTTTCTACTATTTCTAGCAGGATTAACAGCTTTGATTGTATTATTAGCCAATTTAGGTCCAATGGTATTTTTTGTTGTTGGAATTTGGCTGCTTTACGTGATCTTTAAACAGTTTATGAAAAGTGATTCAACAGCTGGTAAGATTGGCTGGGTAATGTTAGGGCTTATTGTGCTAAGCTTCACTATTTCAAATGTGTTTGCCTTAATGGGCGTTGTGGCGTTGTTAGCACTGTACCTTATTTATAAAAACTGGAAAAAAACCGATAAGAACCCTGTTGTTCAACATATTGACGATGATGACCCATTCACAAATTTTGAGCGCCAATGGGCAGAATTTAATAATCGATAAGGAGCGATCATATATGACCAATATATTTACCCGAATTAAAGAATCCATTGTAAGTGATCTTCACTATGCACTAGATCAAAAAGAACAAAAAAATCCAATCGCTGCATTAAATCATTATCTTAGGCAGAGTGAACAGGAAAAGGAAAAAGTACGTCAACTTGTAGAACGCCAATATAAACTAAAAGACGAATTTTTTAAAGAATACCAGTTAGCAAAGAATTTAGCAGAAAAGCGAACGAAGCAAGCAGAAATTGCCGAGCAAGCAGGAGAAGAACAGCTGCATGAATTTGCGCTTAGAGAACATCAGGAATATATAGCACGTGCAGAGCGCATGAAAGCTTCTTATGATGAAGCAGCTGAAGCACTAGAGGTATTAGAACAAAAATATGAAAATATGAAGCATAAGTTAAAGGACATGCATTTACGTAGAATGGAATTAATGGGACGTGAAAATGTAGCACGTGCCAATCATCAGATCAATCGTGTAATTGATGAATCATCAGATAAACCATTTTCTAAATTTACTGAAATGGAAAGATACATTGAGGGCCTGGAATATAGAGTAAATAATTCCTATTACCGCAGTACCTTTGATCATAAAATTGCTAAGCTGGAGAAAAAGATGGATGCAAAGGAACAGTTTTAAATAACATCATGTTTATAGGAACAGCTAAATAAGGTTAACAGCTTAAGAGAAGGCTGAAATAGTTCGATGCATAGCCTGTTTTTCCGGCACTTCTTAGAAAAATAAAAACATGGTATACTATACAGGCGCAGTCATTTGCGCTTGTTTTTGTTTCTACTATAGGAAAGTTTAAATTAGGCTTTAAAGTATAAGAAAAACTACAGCTTTTGCTAAAGACTTGGCGATAAGCCAAGCTTTTCTATAAATTTCAAGTGATCCGTATATATAAAGATAAAAACGATAAGCAGTAAAACTGATTAGGCAGCGCAGCATGCAGTAAAAATCGACCAGATCTTAAACTTGCACTTCTTTGTTTAACCACACCTTACAAGTGTTGATTTACCGATCAATTTTTATTTCACATCTAACTGGCAGTAAGACCCCCACCTAGAAGAGTAAGAGGAATCAAGAAGCCTAGGCGGAGGAGACTTGCAATAAATGTCCGATTGGTTCAGGGGCCTTAGGTCATACCTTTAAGGTACTAACCATGAGTAGGGATGAAAGAAAACCCCCACTCATGGAAGTTTCACTTTATACATACTCGATTCAAAGGGGGTTACTTCATGTTTAAACAACTATCAACAGATACTTTAAATTGGATATTTATCGTTGGAGTAATCCTCTTTATTATTGAGCTTACCTTTTTTCAAGGTGGCATGATCATTCCTGCATTATTTTTTGCATTGCTCATTTATATAGGACGACAGCGATTTTCGAAGCTTTGGGGTAAGCTAGCATTTTGGGGTGGAATCGTTGGCGTCGTTTTTTCTGTTTTGAATATGCTGGCAGTCCGTTTTTTGGTGATTGCGGCAATTGTTATATTTATTATTAATTACTCCAAATCAAAAAAAGAAGCAAAATGGATAAAGCCGGAATTATCGGGGTTTCAAGAAGAAAAAGAGGAACTAGTTAGCAAACGACCGTTGTTTTACCATCGATTGTTTGCTGATCAGCGTACGGATGAAATAGCTTATGAGTGGCGTGATATTAATATACATGGAGCATTTGGCGATCGGGTGATTGACCTTAGCAATACAGTTTTACCAAATGATACGGCTGTTATATCGATTCGGCATCTCGTTGGTAATATCGAGATTTATGTTCCTTATGAAGTAGAAATTAGTATTCAGCACAGCTCAATTATTGGCAGGGCGTTAATCCTCGGAAAATATCATGACAAGCTAATGAATCAAACATTACTTTATCAAACAGAAGGCTATGATAAAACATATCCTCGTGTAAAAATCATCACCTCATTAGCATCTGGAGATATTGAGGTGAAGCGAATATGAATTGGTTTTTACGCTATGTTTTTACTGCAATTATGTATAGTGTTGTCTTAACTGTTATTATTGCTGGTTTTACTTTTGCTGCCTTTATCGATGACTGGACAATAATCATTGAAAAGAAGATGGAGGATTTTCCATTTTTATTGATCCTGTTTGCTATTCCAATCGTTGCTGGCGGAGTAGCAGGGATCGTAATTGGTTTTTACTGGAAGCAGCGAGTACATTATGTAGAAAAGCAAATGGAAGAAATAATTAAAGGTCAAAAGCTGAGCTTTGAACTAGAAACGCCGAAGGACTTAGAGTCAATTCAGCGGTATTTGGAACAAATTCAAAAAAAAATCCGAATTCAGACCGAACACGCCCAACGTTTGGCAACAGAGAGGGCTGAAGAAAGAGAGAAAAGCCTTCAAGAAATTGTCGTTCAAGAGAGAAACAGGTTAGCTAGGGAGTTGCATGATTCAGTAAGTCAACAGTTATTTGCAGCTTCCATGATGATGTCGACAATTACGGAAACAAATCCGCCAAAAAACGAGACGATAAAAAAACAACTGCTTATGGTGGAAAAAATGATCCAGCAATCTCAATTGGAAATGCGTGCATTGCTTTTACATTTACGACCTGTAGCATTAAAAGGAAAGTCTTTGCAAGAGGGAACAAAAGAGTTATTGCTTGAATTAACACAAAAAGTACCAATGAAAATTGATTGGAATATTGAAGCCTTTTCTGTAGATAAAGGGGTAGAAGATCAGCTATTTCGAATTTTGCAAGAAGCATTATCGAATACGCTTCGTCATGCGAAAGCTAACGCTTTGCATGTTATGCTCGTAGAAAGAGATGGAAATATTATTCTCCGGGCGACGGATGATGGCATTGGGTTTGACATGGAGAAGTTGAAGACAGGATCTTACGGACTACAAAATATGCGGGAACGTGCGTATGAAGTTGGTGGAAGCTATAAAGTAGTAAGTCTCCCAAAGCAAGGTACACGCATTGAAGTAAAGGTACCAAACTTGGGAAGAGAGGAGAACAAAAATGATTAATGTATTATTTGCTGATGATCATGAAATGGTGCGGATTGGAGTTACTTCATATTTATCTGCTCAACCGGATATTCATGTAATAGCTGAGGCTGATGATGGCGGAGAAGCTGTCACGCTTGCTTTGGAGTTGAAGCCAGATATAATACTAATGGATCTCGTTATGAAAGAAATGGATGGTATTGAGGCAACTAGATTAATTATGGAACAATGGCCGGAAGCAAAAATTATTATTGTGACAAGTTTTTTGGATGATGAAAAAGTTTATCCTGCTCTAGAAGCTGGAGCAACCAGCTATATGCTAAAAACGTCCAAAGCGGAGGAAATAGCTAAAGCGATTCGTGCTACTTATGAAGGACAAACAGTTTTAGAACCAGAAGTAACTGGTAAACTGATGAATCGGATGCGTTCCCCTCAGGAACAATTACATGAACGGTTAACAGGTCGAGAAAAAGAAGTATTATTATTACTGGCACAAGGGAAAACAAATCAGGAAATTGCTGATCAATTATTTATATCTTTAAAAACCGTAAAAGTTCACGTTAGTAATTTACTGGCAAAATTAGAGGTGCAGGATCGCACGCAAGCAGTTATTTATGCTTTTAGACACCACTTAGTCGATTGAGAACGAAGAGGATGTAATCGTACGGGTTCAAAAACTAGGAAAAAAAAGGATCGAAGTCAGCTAAGATCGCAATGTCCTGAAAAAGAAGGACGCTTTTTCTGCGTGCGATGTCGATTCAAGCAGCTTTTCTTGTCCTCGTATATTATTATTAACTAGTATTTTTACTAGTTTTAAATCGTTGTACCACTCAAGGTATAATGTATTTAGTCAGATAGAGGTTGTCGTAATTGTCCTTGAAGTATTGTCTTCGTTTTCAAGACTGACACCTCTTTCTTTATAGAACTATTCGAATGAGCTGGATGACATATTCGTTGTCGTATATCGAACGAAGTTGAATATCTATAAGGATAAGAGGATTCCTCCCATCTGATAAATAATAATTAGGTGGTGCTTTTATGTTTTATATTGGTGTTGATATTGGTAAGCGGCATCATCAAGTAGGTTTAATTAATGATAAAGGTGATCCCGTTGGGAAAACTGTCCGTTTCGCAAATTCCAAGAAAGGAAGCGAAAAGTTACTTCAATTTATCAACCAATATAAGTTAATACCTGATAACACAGATGTTGGTATGGAAGCTACCGGTCATTATTGGTTATCTGTTTTTTCATTTCTTCATAAATTAGGATTTAAAATAACCGTTTTTAATCCTTTACAATCGGATGCCTTACGTCATTTTTATATTCGAAAGACAAAAACAGATGTGAGTGATGCCTACCTGATCGCTCAAGTCATCCGTATTGATTCGCCAGAGGAAACTCCTTTCGTTGAAGAAGATTTACTAGAATTAAGACATCTTGAGCGTTTACGGTATTCCTTTGTAGATCAGTGTTCAGACTTAAAACGCAAAGTAATTTCGTTACTTGATCAAGTCTTTCCCGAGTATGAACAAATTTTCTCTGATGTATTTGGAAAATCTTCTACTGAAGTTTTACTACACTCCCCTTTACCTGAAGATTTACTTCAACTTGATACAGAAAAGTTAGCTGAGTTATTAAGTAAAGGGCGTCTCGGTGAAACAAAAGCTTTTAATAAAGCGAATCAAATTAGAGAAAGTGCGTTGAATACCTTTGGCATTTCTATGGGTACAGATGTATTTAAACTACAAATTCAACTTCTTTTAGAACAAATTTCATTAATTGAAAAACATCTAGAAAAAATGGAAAAAGTAATGATTGATATTTCAAATCGCCAAGAACATTTTCTGACAACGATCACTGGTATTAGTGATGTTACCGCGTGTGTCATTCTTGGAGAAATTGGTTCCATTCAACGCTTTGAGCGTCCTGAGCAACTTGTTGCTTTTGCAGGCCTAGACGCCTCTGTTCATCAATCTGGTGACTTTAATAGTAATAAAACTCGACTTTCTAAACGAGGTTCTCCTTACCTCAGACGAGCTATTTGGCAAGCTGCGTTTGTAGCGAGTTTCCATGATCCTGCCCTTTCCTTGCATTACCAAAGATTGCGTAAGCGTGGTAAAGCACATGGTACAGCTGTTGGTGCTGTTGCTCGGAAATTAACACATATCATTTTTGCAATACTTAGAGATAAAAAACCTTATGAACCGAGACCAAATAATAATTAATAATAAATTAATCTAAGCTTTCTTTTTTAAAAAATTAATGAAGGCTTATTTGGTATGCTTAATTTTAATCGGAGTCTTTTATCATAATCTCAAAAATCACTCCATTTTTACCTTGACTTTTTATAGCTGGTCTTGAAAAAGAAGAACGCTTTTTCTGCGTGCGATGCCGATTCAAGCAGCTTTTCTTGTCCTGTTGCAACGCCGACACTAGCACGTCCTGTCGAGTTCGAGTAGCTAGAGTATATGCAGTGAGATGCATGAACAAGAGTAAGGTTTCCTTGGGACCCAGACGCATGCAGGAAAAAAGCTCAAAGAACGGAGAAACAAGCCAATAAAGAAAACTTAGCCAGCGGCAAGCAAAGCATAGCCTAGTTGCACGTAACTTTGAACGTAAAAAATTTTAACTATGTTGAATGAACTCCAAAGCTAAAATTTTATCCGTTTTAACGTCTGAAGAAATTCGATGTGTCATTTTTAGCGTACAATCTCTAACAGCAAAAAAACGAGACATTAGCTGTGCTCGTTTTTTATAATTTCATTTCTGGAACTTGATTTATAAAAAAACAAGAAAATTTTAGCTGTTCGTTTACTTCCTTGTAGCAGTAAAAAATGCTTAAGATCACTTTAATAGTGAAATTATGAAGATTGTTTTAACAGACGTTCTGTCAATTGACAAATAGAAATTAATTCATAGATAATAATCAGTTCAGGAGGGAAATTAGCTATATCTGCATCAGGTTTTCGACTGGCAATACCATTTTCTCGCCAGTACATTTCTCTCAGTTTACTTACATATATCTGATCGATCGCCGTTTGATTATGTAATGAATCGATAAGCTCATCCGTTACCTGCCGAATAACTTCTCTTTCTTGTTCATCCCACATATTGCTATGAAGTGTAATATTAATAATATTATCCATGTGATAATGAATGAATCGTAAACAAATAAGCTGTTTTTCTGCACGTTGAAAAAATTTCTTTTCATTATCTGTTAACGGATGATATTTTGCTTCATCTTTTTGAAAACGGATTAGCGTTTCTGTTTGTTGAATCTTTTTATAGACTTTGTTCGTCGGTTGAAGGTGCAATGAATTAACTAGAGGATCATCCGCTGTTACGGAATAGAATACATGTTTAATCATTTTCCCTAACCGTTTACGAATCGCCATCATGTTCTCAGATATATTTTCCGTATAATCAGGTGGTAGGACAAACATATTGACCATTGTAGAAACAACCAAACCAATTGTAGTAGTTCCTAAGCGAATGAAAAATGAAATAAAATAATTGCTGTGAATAACTTCGATCATTGCGACTGCTGTAAGTGTTGCCACTAAAAGACCAGCATGTAATTTAAGGCGAAAACAAGTCACTATCGTCAATGTAGCAGCAAGAGCGTAGGTTATTGGTGAATTGCCAAATAAGTAAATAAAAAATACCGAGTATGCAGCACCGATTGCTGAAGCAGGAAAACGAATGAAGCCTTTCCGAATAGAGTCAGAAACGGTCGGTTCAATCGTTACGATTGCAGTTATCACAGCAAAGACCGCTGGTGCCTTTAACATATCGCATATCCATGCAGTTAAAAATACGGCAACTCCAGTTTTAACAACTCTGCTCCCTACAAAATACGAACGTTTCAATCAAGTTCAGCTCCTAGATGTTATATCCTTAATTATGTTACTTCTTCATCTATTCTCTGCTAACTTTAAAAAATTTTCAACTAACTTGAAAAAAAGGGTTGCAATTTTAGTCATCATAACATAAACTGTATTATAACAAAATATTTAATTGGTAAACTGTTATATAAAAGGAGGGGTGGAAATGGAAATGACAAAGGATGTGATTATATGTCCTGACTGTGGTAAGGAGATGGATGGGAAAAGTATGATTCAAGAATGTGATCATTGTCTTTCAAAGAAGCAAGATTAATTTTTTAACTTTGTTGTTATATAACAATGATAAATGTATTATAACAAAGGGCGGCTTTATCATAGGTGAATTTCATATAAAACTAATAGGGGGATAAACATGACAAATCAACGTGTTGCAGAATTAAAAGAAGCTTGGGAAAACGATCAACGCTGGGTAGGGGTAGAACGAGCATATCGTGCAGAAGATGTCATTCGATTAAGAGGATCGATGGAAATTACTTACACACTGGCGGAAAAAGGGGCAGAAAAATTATGGAATCTTCTCAACACGGAAGATTATATTCATGCACTTGGGGCATTAACAGGTAATCAGGCTGTTCAACAAGTTAAGGCAGGCTTGAAGGCTATATACCTCAGTGGTTGGCAAGTTGCAGCTGATGCAAATTTGGCCGGACAAATGTATCCTGACCAGAGTCTGTATCCGGTAAATAGTGTGCCAAATGTAGTCAAACGAATTAACCAAGCTTTACAAAGAGCGGATCAGATCCATCATTCGGAAGGAAATAATGAAATAGACTGGTTCGCACCAATTGTAGCAGATGCTGAAGCCGGCTTTGGCGGACAGCTGAATGTTTTTGAATTAATGAAAGCTATGATTGAAGCAGGAGCGTCTGGTGTACATTTTGAGGATCAATTGTCTTCGGAAAAAAAATGTGGGCATTTAGGCGGAAAAGTTTTACTTCCGACGCAAACAGCTGTGCGTAATTTAATAGCTGCTCGTTTAGCGGCTGATGTCATGGGTACACCTACCGTTATTATTGCAAGAACGGATGCCAATGCTGCTGATTTAATAACGAGTGATATTGACGAGGAAGATGCACCATTTATTACGGGAGAGCGTACAACAGAAGGATTTTTTAAGACGAAGGCAGGAATCGATCAGGCAATTGCTCGAGGCCTTGCGTACGCACCATATGCAGACTTAATTTGGTGTGAGACTGCAGAGCCTAACTATGAAGAAGCAAAGAAGTTTGCTGAGGCAATTCATGCAAAATATCCAAACAAGTTGTTAGCTTATAACTGTTCACCATCATTTAATTGGAAGAGAAAATTAACAGATGACGAGATTGCAAGTTTCCAAGAAAGAATAGCTAAACTGGGCTATAAATTCCAATTCGTTACTTTAGCAGGCTTCCATGCGTTGAATTACAGCATGTTTGAGCTGGCAAGAAATTATAAAGATGAGGGCATGAAGGCTTATTCTGAGTTACAACAAGCAGAATTTGCAATGGAAGAATACGGGTATACTGCTACAAGACATCAAAGGGAAGTTGGAACGGGATATTTTGATGAGGTAGCACAAGTCATTTCTGGAGGAGCGCTTTCAACAGCTGCTTTAAAAGGATCGACAGAAGAAGAGCAATTTACGTCATAATAGTAGAGAATCTACTTTAACATGTATAGATAGAATTTTAAAAGCATTAGAAACAATGAAATTGTTGTAGAATTTTCAATATTCTTCTATAAACACAGAAAAATAGAAGCGTTCATTTATTAGCGAATGGACGCTTCTTTTAAGGGTTTAAAGAGGATTATGTCTGTTTTGAAATATAATTGTAACATTACTATAATACGCCTGCAATTTTTTATTGATATAATACGAATTGCCTAAGAAGATAGATATACATAACTAATTATAATAAAAAACATAGCCACGATAGAATGAAGCAAAAATACATATAAAGCGTGGTAGAATATAAAAAAGTGGGGGAGTATGTTGAAAAAGTCAATCGTAACTGTAGCAACGATAACAGTTGTTGGTTTTAGCAGTGCTTTTTTCCATTCTCAAGTACAAGCTGAACCAGTAAGTAATGTAAAGAGCCATACTGAAATTCAAAATGATCGTGAAGCAATTAAAGCAAATCTATCAGACGCAGAAGCAAAAATTGCAGATGTTTTAATAGACCTAGAAGACTTGAATAAAGAAATTAATCAAGTAAATAAAGCGATGAAAGAAAATAATAAACAAATGGAAAAAGCAAAAAGTGACATTGCTAAAAAAGAGCAAGAAAGGGCTAAACTCGAAGCAGAAATTAAAAAGCTGGAAGAAGCAATTGAAAAGCGTTACAACAAGCTTAAAGAACGTGCCGTATCTTACCAAGAAAGCGGTGGAGATGTCAGCTACCTTGAAGTAGTCTTAGGTTCTAAAAGCTTTGGAGAATTCATTAATCGTGTATCTGCTGTCAACAAAATAACGGATGCAGATGTTAATTTAATGGAAGAACAAGAAAAAGATAAAAAAGAAGTAGAGAAAAAGAAAGAAAAAGTACAAGCTAGTTTACAAGAATTACAAGCGTTGGAAACAGAATTAAAAGGTATGCAAGACACAATTGCTCAACAAAAACAAGAAAATGATAAGAAAAAAGAAAAGTTACAAACTAAAAAAGATGAACTTGTGTCTCTAAAAGACGAACTAAAGGTTAAAGATAGTAACTTGGCGGCACTAGAAGCAGAAGTAAGACAAAACATTGCAGCTAATATTGACGATGCGGATACTTCAAGTAATCGAGCTACTACAGCAGCTGCTACTGAAGAATCAAGACCAGCAGCTTCTGTAAATAATAATTCCAATGGTGGAGATTTGCAGACAGTAGCTAGCAAACAAAGCAACAACCAAAGCAGCAAACAGCGCTATTCTTCAAAACCTAAATCATCTGGTGGTGGCGGTTTAAGTGCAGTGATTAACGCTGGTTATCAATACCTAGGAAAACTACCTTATGTATGGGGAGGAAAATCTCCGAAAAGCGGCTTTGACTGTTCCGGATTTGTATCTTGGGCATTTGCTCAAGGTGGATATTCGATTCCATCCAACACAGGTGCATTAGCAGGAACAGGAACAAAAGTAGAGTATAGTGAAATTCAGCCGGGAGATCTTGTTTTCTTTGATACTTACAAGAAAAATGGACATGTAGGTATATATATTGGTGGCGGACAGTTTATTGGTTCACAAAGCACACCAGGTATGTCTATAGAGTCAATGACAAGTGGTTATTGGAAACAGAAGTTTAATGGGCTTGTTCGTCGTGTAAGGTAACTAACAGAATAGAAGCCATTCTTTTATAAAATGTACCCTATAGGACATTTTATAAGGAATGGCTTTTTGATTGTCTAGGAAATTATATCTATTTTAGGGTACTGGATATCTTTTTTGGCTCTAAACTATTTGTTGGAGTATAGAAAAATGAGCGTAAAAAAGGGTTCTACAATATATGTTGGAGTTTAAGAAAATTTGTTGATTAAAAAAACGCAAGCTCCTTTTTTGTTAGCTTTGTTACAAACTACAAAAGGATTAGAGCCTGTTTTCAAGTATCACTTTTTTTATAGTAACTTAAAAACTCATCAACATCCTGTTTCTTTACTAGTTTTACTCCGTTAATCTCAATTATCGGTAAACCCATTTTTTACAACTTCTGAAAAGGTTTAAAGCTAACTCCAATATATTGAGCTACTTTAATTAATGGTTATTTCAGACTTTCACCGTTCAAATATCCCTTTAGAGTGACCGTCAAGTTAAATACATTAGTAAATAATACACTAAATGAATCACATAATTTTGATTCATATCAGATAGTAAATAAATGTACATTAGTCAAGAATTGATGTTTCTAAGTGCGAAACTTAAGAAATAAATTTAAAGAAGATACAGTTAAAATGGTACTAACTTTATCTCGCATGTTACTAGCAGTAAGACGTCCACCTCAAAAATGCAAGCAATCACAGAAGTTTTGGTGGGGGATGATGGGGATGAAAGAAAATCCCAACTGATTGATGTTTCACTTTACCTCCCGTTGTTTTGTATATACCTATTTCTTCTATTCATTCCCTCAAACATACGTTGTTCTGCTTCTATTGACATGACGACAAAGTCTAAACGAATATCCTTTAATGTTCGAAATCCTTCTATATCTTTCTTATGAATAAACCCTTTCAGTACAAGATCATGTAGTCGTTGCTTGTTAACGTGACCATAGTCCAAAAAAAGTGATTCTCCAAATACATCCAATAAACGGTGAAGATCATATGTTGGTTTGTTTGCCACCAGGGAGACTGATCCGTACTTATAAGATAATTTACGTTTTTCATTTAATTGATTGCACTGAATCATTTTACCTTTTAGCATGTTAAAGTCGTTAGCTAAAGCTATGTTCTTTTCTTGTAAAGCTTTTATTTCCGTCAGCAATTCCTGTTCATCTTTCGTTTGATTATCCTCCAAGTCTAGCTTTAACAAATTTTTACCAGTATTATTAAAATTTAATTTGATATAATAGCTAGCCCTTTGACGAAATGGCTTACTCATTTCATTCCAGTTCTTAATGGAAGATAATTCTTTATGATCAACTGTTAAACAATCGATATAAACATCTGGTATCAAATAATCCATAAGATATTCGATCATTCCCTTTTCGTCCCATTCATAAATCATTCTAGGGACAAATTTGGCAACCATATTTAAGCTTTTGTATTCGTGACGTTTCATATCGCTATCTATTAAAATATTTCTTAATGCCTTCTTATCATTCTTTAACTGTGTCTCCACATATTTTTTCTCATAATATGTACCATTCTCTATAAATTGCTCCATAAGTTCAGCAGCTGTTTGGATTTTCATACTATCTCTCCATCAGTGATTGATTTTGGATAAGACAAAAGACTTATTACGTAAGTTTTGTTGTTTATTGTCCTATGCAATTGATATAAACTGCAACATAGTATACAACCGCTCTGAAAATCGATTTGGAAATCACTACGGTTTTCACGGGCTCGCACGCGTCTCCGTGTTTTTCCTTGCTAGTAATATGTTTCAACTTATTTAAATCATGCTCTTGTTACGCTGTTTATATGTTTGTGCAAAAACAACAATCATTCCAAAAACAGCCAAACAAAAAGACTTATAACCTACGTGTTGTGATAAGCAAGGTTGTCTAAATATTTTTATCATTATTTGCATTCTATCGAGTAGATTTAGCATTTTTCCCATCGTCAAGTTGCTCTATGCGTATTGTCTTTGGAATGCAGTTGACCAACTATTTAGTTGGATCTAGCATTTCATGAACAGAGCAAATATACGTCTTATCAGGATTGGAAAATTGTATCCTTGAAACCTGGAATAGCGATAAAGTAGGGTGTGTACATACATTGGCAATTTGTAATTCAACTAAGGCTCCACGAAAATGCTCGGCTGCATGTTTTCAAATTAATTTGCATAATCCAAAATAGAATATCGGTTGTGCTTGAAAGGATTAGCTAACGTATGCACCACGTAGACCGACTTTTTCTTCATATTTATGGTACTTCTTTCATCGCTTTTTTGTTTTTCATGTTGGGATAGTTTCAGCGTGATGTATATTTAAATTTTATAATATTCTATTAATTATTTCGGCATATTTATTATCCTTTCATTTCGATTAACTATTTTTTGCTTCATTTCTTTTATTTGTATGGTATGTCGTCGTTTATGTAAGCAAATATCGTCAGTTAAGCTTTCAAATTTCCCCAAATGTAGGATAAACAGCCGACATTTTCATAAGTCATCTTTATGTATTTCCTTAAAAAGAGCTTGCAATTATTGAAACCTTGATTCTTCCAGTAATTGTAGTAAATTTTTTGGGAAGGAATGTTTCAAGTGGTTCATTGGTTGCTTTCATTTTTTTGAAACGACCAAAATATACGTTACATCTTTACGTTTTACTTTCTTATTTGATGCATTTAAGGATTGTTATATTATTTGCTGTTTCCTTTTCTATCGCATATAAATGAAAAATGACTTGTGAGATACTCCACTCTTTTTTACTTGGTTTTTGGTTCAATTTTTCATTGGATAGATCTTTTAAACAATTCAATAAAACTCCTCTTGTTTGCCCAAGTCTTTTCATTAACATATGCTCACCCCTTCATCAATTTTGATAGATAAAATTACAATTCAAGACGTTTAATCTCTTGCAGTATATCTCCTTCCGTTCAGTATCATTAGCATAATAAGACCATTTTAAAAAATAATTGATGTAGGTCAATTTTTCAAAGAGTATTGCATTTTTGAACAAAAAATGACATTCACATTTATAAAGTATGGTTTGTGAGTAAAAATTGATGTAGGTCAAGTTTTTTTGGTATTCACTTATTAAATAATAAAACTAAAGGAGGGGAGTGATAAACAAATGGATTGTAATTTGATGAACTAAAAACCCGAGATTAGCAGTTAAATAAGAAGTAAGTTCGCAACTAGAATGAATGTGAAAGGTGACGTAAGAGAAGATTCAATTTTTGGCAGGTACAAAATTATATCAGTCCTGGTAGCTAACGTATGATCAACATAGGATGTAGTATCCACCAAGGCCCGAGTATTCATGTTCTTTACTAAACGGCGACATACCATCTGCGATATGGAACACATTCATTTCATTAACATATGAAAACCACCTAACATTTTTGTTTTAGTAGTTTCAGGTATGACCAAGTTATTTTATTTTAATCAGCGAATAAACAAAAGTATAAACTTTCTTATGCTGCATAAGTGCAACTATTAGCATTCGTATAAAGGCTTAGCGAATGTCTGTTTTTTTAAAGTTCATATGTGAATTGTTTAACAAAAATAATCTGACTGCTATCTCTTTATATTTATTTATAACTATATGTTTATATTCACAATTCGAAAAGAGGGGGATCAGAATGGATAAAAATAACAAAAATATATTTAATTCGAAGGATAAACAGCCTACAACGGTTAATGGACTATTAAAATCTATCACAATCATTACACTAGTGCTCAGTTTTACTGCCCTTATTGTTGGGGGGTTCTGGGTCTTTAAAAACCAAGCACCAACCCCATTAGAAGTAGTTACACCAGATGGGGAAGTCATTATGACAAAGGATTCAATTAAAGGCGGTCAGGCTGTTTTCCAAAAGTATGGACTAATGGATTATGGTACCTTACTTGGAAATGGTTCCTATATGGGACCCGACTATACTGCTGAGGCATTGAAAATATATACGGAGGGCATGCAGGATTATTACGCAGATCTAGACTACGGTAAAGCATATAATGAACTAAGTGATGAGAATGCAGCCGTGATAAAGGATAAGGTAATTTCTGAAATACGAAAAAATCGATTTAATGAAGATGAAAGTATCCTTTACGTTACGGATGCTCAAGTATATGGAATTGAAAAAGTAGAAGCATATTACCGTGATATATTTGTAAATGGAGATGGTTGGGGATTAGAAGCAGGATTAATTCAAGAGTCGCATCTTCCAGAGAAAGATCGTAACTATGTAGCGGAGGGAGATCAAATTGAACAAATATCTGACTTCTTCTTTTGGACAGCATGGTTATCTAGTACAAATCGAATCGGAGATGATATATCTTACACAAATAACTGGCCATTTTATGAAGATGCAGGAAATACGATGTCTTATTCTGCTATACTGTGGAGTGGTGTAAGTATAACCATCCTTGCACTATTTGTGGCAATTGTTCTATTTGTTTTCTATAAATATCATTTTGGCATGACACCAGCATTTACGAAGAATAATTACCCGGTCTATAATTTAAGAAATAAAGCAGTAACCACATCACAAGTTAAATCTGCCAAATTCTTCTTACTCGTTACTATAATGTTCTTTGTTCAAGTGATGTTTGGCGCTTTATTAGCTCATTATTATACTGAACCAGACGCCTTCTTTGGTATTAAATGGATCTATGATCTATTACCATTTGAGGTTGCAAAAGGCTATCATCTACAGCTAGCCATTTTCTGGATTGCAACAGCATGGCTAGGTATGGGGATCTATTTTGCACCAAATGTTGGTGGTATCGAACCAAAACGTCAAGGATTCCTGGTTGATATTTTATTCTGGGCATTAGTTGTCGTTGTTGGTGGCTCCATGGTTGGTGAGTGGTTAGGCGTCAAAGGGTTCCTCGGTAACTTATGGTTCCTACTCGGTCACCAAGGCTGGGAGTATTTAGAGTTAGGACGTGTGTGGCAAATTGCCCTTGTAAGCGGATTGGCGATATGGCTCTATATCGTATATCGTGGAATCCATCATGGACTTAAAAAAGAGCGAGATAAAGGTGGATTAATCCACTTATTATTCTATGCATCGATCGCAGTCCCAGCTTTCTATATATTTGCATTTTTCGTTACACCTGGACAAAGCTTCACGATGTCAGACTACTGGCGTTGGTGGGTAGTTCATTTATGGGTAGAGGGAATTTTTGAGGTATTTGCTGTTGTCATCATTGGGTATATGCTAGTAAGCATGAAACTTGTAACGAAGTCATCGGTTGTTCGAATGTTCTATTTCCAAATTATTTTATTACTTGGAACAGGTGTATTAGGGGTTGGTCACCATTACTATTACAATGGTTCACCAGAGGCATGGATAGCAGTTGGTGCTGTATTTAGTGCCTTAGAAATTATTCCATTAACATTGTTAGTGCTAGAGGCTTACGATCAATACAAAATGATGCGTGCCGGCGGGGTAGATTTTCCATATAAACTTACTTTCTGGTTCTTAATCGCAACTTCTATCTGGAATGTTGTTGGTGCTGGTGTAACAGGATTCTTAATTAACCTTCCAGCCGTCAACTACTTTGAACATGGTCAGCAGTTAACACCTGCACATGGTCATGCAGCAATGATGGGTGTTTATGGAATGTTTGCAATAGCTGTACTTATCTACTCACTGCGAAATGTGGTTAAGCCTGAGAAATGGAATGATACATGGTTGAAATGGTCATTCTGGCTACTAAATATCGGATTATTTGGAATGGTATTTGTTTCCTTAACACCAATTGGATTTATCCAATTGAAGGAAGCCTTCGATAATGGGTATTGGGCGTCACGAACAAGTGAGTTTCTACAACAAGATATTATTCAAGATCTATTATTATGGCGTGCCGTACCAGATACAATCTTTCTCATAGGTGTGATCATCTTGGTTGTATTTACGATAAAAATTATGTTCCATCTGAAAAAACCTAAATATAAAGGTGGAGATAGCATACCTGAAGCAGAAGAATAAGTAGATGAATTGAAAACGAGGTAACTAGGAAAAATAGTTACCTCGTTGTTTTTGCTTTAGAGATGGTCAAGCAACGGTGCTGGGAATCCAGCTCAGCTCATAACCATAATGAAGTATGGAGATCTATAGGGTCTATTTGACTACCATCCAATACTTTTGATCATGCTTCCGCAACAGTCTTTCGGTCACGATTCGTACCTTTTAATACTTCTTTAGAACATAGACCTAACTTTACAGATGCCTTTATAACATGTGTATCAGGTGCAATGGTAATTAACTCTCGAGACTTCCAGTGAATACCTATGTAGATTTCCATAACGTGTAGCCAATAATAAATGATCTTTGAACCTGAAAGATAAAGCTCACATGGATTCTAACACCGATCTTTTGTTACTAACCACAAAAACGACAAAATGATTACTATGCTACTATTATAAAAGGTCGAAAAAAATTATAGAGCAGCTAACACTAGAACAGACCTCATGACTGTAGGCATACCCTTTGCTACCCTTATGGGCAATGCAGGAGCAAATAGGCTATCTATAAACGCATTATGGGGTATAAAGATAGAACGGATAAAGTATACACACACAAAGACATGAAGTACACCGCACTTTATTATTTTAAGCGCATTTCATACTCGTATTCAAAATTTTATAATCTAGTAGTATTATCGATCAAAAATCCGAATAATCCTGATTTATAGAATATGAAAGGATTCGATAGTTATACAATAACTACATAAGAAATGGAGTTTTCGAGGGATGGTTTTAATCTTGGTCAATATCCGAGTTCAAAAAGTAAATGTCCATGTAAACAAAGACTTATCATTGTAGAATTTTAACTCTTATGCATATGTACAACCAGCTGGGATTGTTGCTGTCATATTTTTAGTTTTATAAATTTGCTATATTAACTTTGTAGTAACGGTATATTAAGTTAAATAATACGATGGAATCTCTAATCTATTAGCTAAAATATTTTTATTAATGGTAAATATTCCGTTTTTTTCGTTATAATGGTAACAGTACATGTGTAATTTGATGAAAGGGGAGATAAAGTGAAGATTCAAGATTATCGAAAACCGAATTATCCAATTGATCCAATATATATACGAAGGTGGTCTCCAAGAGCGTTTTTATCAAAGGATATTACCAAAGATGATTTGAATAGTTTATTTGAAGCAGCTAAATGGGCACCGTCTGCAGCAAATATGCAGCCATGGCGTTTTATTATAGCTAAGCAAGATGCGGATAAAAAGAAATTTTTATCATTTATTGATGAGTCTAATGTAATTTGGTGTAAGCATGCACCTGTATTGGTAGCTATCATTTCTAAAACGGATAGGAAGCGTCCGGGCAGTAAGAACCCGACTCATGCTTTTGATACGGGAGCTGCTTGGGGATTTTTAGCATTAGAGGCAGCGCGAAAGGGAATTTCAACACATGCGATGGGAGGATTTGATCGAGTAAAAGCAAAGCAAGTATTAGAGATTCCAGATAATTATGCTATTCATGCTATTGTTGCCATTGGATATCAAGGGGATAAGCAAGCTCTTCCGGAAAGTTTACAGCAACGGGAAGTACCATCTACTAGGAAAAATCGAGGAATTTGTTTTTGAAGGTAGTTTTGAAAATCGGTAAGTATGGTTACTTATTTTTGGTATAGTTCAACCAAAAGCTAGGATACATCAATTAAATATAAAAGATGACACGTCACCATGTATCATCTTTTTTTATGCACATGTACGTTAGATTATTTGTAGTAATCTATGTTTAAAAATTCAAGCAAAAGTTACAATTTAAAAAACTTCTCTCCACTTCCTTATTATTTACATTAAAGAAAGGATATGTTATGAAGCCTAACAATTCGTTTAATAACCCTGTATTTTATGTTTCAGCTTGTTTTGTGTTACTGCTCGTAGTTATAGGAGCAATCATGCCAGTTAAATTTGGCAAGGCAGCAGAAAAATTATTTAACTTTACAACAATCAATTTTGGATGGTTTTATTTATTATCCATATTTATCTTTATCATATTTTTAATCGTGCTTTCCTTGAGCAAATACGGAAAAATAAAATTAGGAGCAGCTGATTCGAAGCCAGAATACTCCTTTTTTACTTGGATCGGCATGCTGTTTTCAGCTGGTTTTGGCGCTGGATTAGTTTTTTGGGGAGTAGCGGAACCAATGAGTCATTTTTTAAAAACCCCTTTTCCTGAATTAGAAGCGATGACGGAAGAGTCTGCAAGAATAGCAATGGGGTATGCTTTTTTTCACTGGGGAATTAGTCAGTGGTCTGTATTTGCTGTTGTGGGTTTAGTAATAGCGTATCTACAGTTTAAGAAAAAGCGGAGAGGATTAATTTCAACATCTATCCAGCCTATTATTGGAAGAAATAAATTAATTGCTGGTACAGTTGATTCATTGGCGGTTGTCGCAACAGTAATGGGAGTTGCAACATCATTAGGTTTAGGTATATTGCAAATGAACGGTGGGCTAAAATCAGTCTTTGATGTACCTTCATCTATTTGGGTGCAAATGATTATTGCTGGAGTCATGTTAATGACGTATTTAATTTCTTCGAGTACTGGGTTGGATAGAGGAATTAAATGGTTAAGTAATATTAATCTTGGATTATGCTTATTGTTGCTTGTTTTTGTCTTTTTAGCAGGACCAACTGTATTTATCTTAAATACATTTGTTTTAGGATTAGGGGATTATTTTTCTAATTTTATTCAATATAGTCTGCGGCTTACTCCGTATACTGGGGACACATGGGTAAGGGAATGGACCATATTCTATTGGGCATGGTCTACCGCTTGGTCTCCATTCGTTGGTGCATTTGTAGCTCGGGTATCAAGGGGACGGAGCATTAGACAATATGTCATCGGTGTGTTAGTAGTGTCCCCGGCTATTGCTTGTGTCTGGATTGCCGCTTTTGGGGGAACAGCAATATTCAATGATTTAATGAATGGCACATCAATAGCAGAGGCTGTTCATGCGGATATTGCCGTAGCACTATTTGAAACATATCAGCATCTGCCAATGACCACCATTCTTTCTATACTTTCTATATTTCTAATATTTACTTTTATTGTCACTTCTGCAGATTCTGCGACGTATATTTTAGGTTCAATGACATCAAGAGGTAGTTTAAATCCGGCATTAATTACGAAAATAGTTTGGGGTCTTCTAATCACAGCAATTGCTGTTGTACTTCTTTTAGCAGGTGGGTTAGAAGCACTGCAAACCGCTTCATTAATTTCAGCATTGCCATTTACTGTTATATTACTAATTATGGTAGTTTCCTTCACCAAAATGATTAATGAGGACTATAAGAAAGCTAAACAAAGGGAAGATGGTGATTAAAAGAAAAAAGCAGAACTATATGTTGCTTGAAAACTTTATCCTTGAAGGAATGATTAACGGCTTAATTAAGAAGGTTAATAAAAGCGTATACTTATTAAACCACCATAGCTGCTAGTTATTTATGTTGAAATAAAGTAAAAAACAAGGTGATACTTTGACGTAACTATTTAAAGTTGCTATAATGAAAAGAAATAAAAACGTAAATTATTTATTTTCTAGGGTTCCGCAAAAATATGTTTTGGTCTGGACCAAGAGAAAATGCACATTTATGTGTACACGGAGGGATAAAAGCCCGGGAGGATATCGGATTTTGGATATCTTTCCGAGCTTTTTTATGTTAGAAAGTATTAAAGCATGAAAGTAATTTCGCCGTGGAAACAATTTTATTGCTTTCAAAGAAGTGCATTCCAATAGTGATAGTCAGGTTCTCGTTATTTTACTATACACTAGTTTACGCTAAAATTTAGCCTATTAAAACAGAAACTTGAGGTGAATATTGATGAATAGAGACTGGAATATTGTTTTTCTTGCAGGTCTTTTTGAAATAGGCTGGGTTATTGGATTAAAACATTCCACAACCTGGATAGAATGGGGATTAACTATATTGGCAATTTATATTAGTATGCATTTACTTGTAATTGCTTCACGAAGATTACCTGTAGGAACAAGTTATGCAGTTTTTACAGGAATAGGAACATCAGGAACTGTAATTGCAGAAATTGTTTTATTTGGTGAAGCCATTCGCTTAATAAAAATAGCACTTATTTTGTTATTAATTACTGGCGTGTTTGGACTTAAAATGGTCACCCCAGAAAAAGATAAAGGAGAGGTATCCTCATGAACTGGGTTGTTCTATTGTTAGCAGGTTTTAGTGAAGTAATCGGCGTTATGGGAATTAATAAAGTTAATCAAAAAGCAGATAAAACTTCGTTTATATGGTTATTTGGCGGATTTGGCTTAAGCTTCACATTGTTAGGTATTGCAATGGAGACGATTCCTATGAGTACTGCTTATGCGGTCTGGACTGGAATGGGTACGGTAGGGAGTGCACTAGCTGGAATGCTGTTTTTTCAGGAATCAAAAGACTGGCGGCGATTATTATTCATAAGTATGATATTGTGTGCAGCAGTTGGTTTAAAGTCGATCTCTTAGGATGTTTAATAAGCCTTATTAACGGATATACACTACTAAGTCGTAACATTATAAGGGAGTGCAGATCATGGATTTGAATAAAGAACTGAAGCGACTAGCAGCGGTTCATAGAGAAAGTCCAAGTAAAGTTTTTACAATGTATTTAAACACGGACCCCTCTGATCCTGAACAACAAGGGGGAGAATGGAAGATACAATTTAAAAACGGCATGCGCAACTTTGAACAGTATTTAAAAGAAGCAGATAATAAAGAAGAATTAAATTGTTTCCAACAAGTAAAACAGCAAGTAGAAAAATATATTCGGATGAATGAACAACAATTTCGCCGTGGTATTATTCTTATTACAACAGCAGATGAAGAAGTTTGGTTCGCTGTAAGGGTACAAATGCGTTTGAAAACAGTCTTTTTCTGGCAAGAAACACCAGTATTGGATCAATTGAAAAAATTGAAGGAACAATACCCAAAATCAGGAATCATTCTTGTTCAACAAAATAAAGTGAAATTAATGGAAGCTTATTTAAATGAGGTTGAAGCGGTAAAAATGTATGAATTTGACTTGGAAATTGATGATTGGCGTGAAAAAACAACGATAGAACCTGGTAATCCAACACTTCAAAAAGATGACTTATACGCTCGTTTTGAAGCAAATAAACAACGTTGGTATAAAAAAATTGCTCCTGAAATGGATAAGTTAGCCGCAGATAAACAATGGGAAAAAGTATTTATCGTTGGAGAACCAGGTCAGGCACAAGCATTTCAAGATCAGATGAATAAATCACCAGATGAAGTAATTAATAAAAACATGCTCGATCATCAAAAATCTAACATATTAAAAGAGATATTTGGTTAAAAAAGAGTCTGTGCAGACTCTTTTTACACTTTAAGTACTCTGATTTGAAATGGTAACATCTTTATGTATAAGTGATGGTTAGGCAATCACGAATGTCAAGCGTAGCTCTCAATTAACGATGGAGTGATAAGATAAAAAATACTGGTAATAAAGAAAGGAAAAGAGAGATAGTGATATAAAATACAGCTTGCTTTAGCTTTTGATGTAACAATAGCTGTAATGTTTCATTGCCAAATGTGGAAAAAGTGGTATAAGCACCGCAAAAACCTACTCCTAACAGCAACCACCAATTTTGAGAAAGCATGCCATTAAGTTGTAAATGAACTAAAAATGCTAGAAGGATGGAGCCGGTAATATTCGCTCCCCATGTTCCAATTAATCTTTTTTGTGCTAATAAAGATAACTCATAACGCAGAATACTTCCAAAAAATCCACCAACAGCTACTAATAAAAAACTCAACTTTTTGCCTTCTCTCTATTACCTATTCCCACTTTATATCCCGCTAAGCAAAATAGAAGCCCTCCAACTACACTAATCATAATATAGAGTACTGCTAATATTTTGGTTGAATTCCATAGCGCTATGGTTTCTACACTAAAAGTAGAAAAAGTAGTAAAAGATCCAATTAACCCCACCGTTAAAGCGGTAAATATAGAAGTAGGGAGAAGTTTCTTTATATGATTTTGATGTACTAAAAAACTAAGCAAAAAACACCCAAATAAATTTGTACATAACGTCGCAATGGGAAAGCCTTCTTCTGTTAATAAAACAGATATGCCATACCTTCCCATTGCACCGACCGCTCCACCTAGTCCAATTATTACGGTTAATTTGAGGTTAGAGTTGCTTTGCATCTGGGGCACCTTCCATAAATTTCAAATTTATGTCCTTCAATGGAGTAATCAGCTAATACTTCTTTGACTTCATCGATCGGACAAATTTCAATTTTCTTTGTTTTCCCACAATCCCTACATATAAAGTGATGATGGTGATCTTGAGAACAATTCATACGGAAATGCTTTTCCCCATTTAATTCAGTTGTTTCCAAAATTTCTAATTGATGAAATAAGTGGAGGTTTCGATATATCGTATCAAAACTGATCCCGGGATATTTTTTTTCCAAATGGGTACAAAGATCTTTAGCAGTACGGTATCCGTCCACTTGCTCAAAAAAGGAGAGGATATCTTTTCGTTTGCTTGTTATTTTATATCCTTTTTTCTGTAAAAGTTCGATCGCTTCATTTTTGTTCATTAAGCTTCCCTCACTTTTTAGTTAAAGCGCATATTCAAAAAGAGAAGAAATAGACCAAGTTCGTTAAGATCGCAGGCGTCCATGAAAAAACGCGATGAATCGGTACCGAAGTATGTCCTGTCGATTCAAATCAATCGGATATTTAGATGCCGTTTTCTTAGCACTTTGATTTTTTAATTGCAAAACCATTAAAACGAAAGAATTACGACACCTTACATGTCGGAGTTTAACTACTTCTTCCTCTGTAAAGTCAAGCTGTACTACTTCCTATTTTACTCCTTCTTCGCTTTATAAACATAACGAATAACAAAATAAGTATCGATGTCATAACAATGGTGCCGCCTGATGGTATTCTTAAATAATACCCGGTGACTAATCCTATAATAACAGCAATTTCACCAAATACAATAGACAACATAACCATTTGTTTAAAACCTTTTGCTAATCGCATACTAGCAGCAACGGGTAATGTCATTAGTGCAGATACAAGTAACACGCCCACAATTCGAATGGAAGCAGCGATAACAAGTGCTGTTAACACGATAAACAAAAGATGAATCGCTTTAGAATGCAGTCCAGATATCGTTGCATATTCCTCATCAAAGGAAAGCGCAAATAATTCTTTATAAAATAATAGAATGATCACAACGATAAAGAAAGAAATTACTGCAATCGAGTAAAAATCATTTCTACTCACTGCGGATACAGACCCGAATAAATAATTAAATAAATCTGTATTAAATCCATTTGCGATGGAAATAAAAATAACGCTAAGTCCAACTCCTCCAGAAAGGATAATGGGAATTGCTATCTCTTGATAGGCTTTATAAACGCCTCTTAGCTTTTCAATTAATATGGAGCCAATCACAGAAAAGGCCATACCGCTATATAAAGGGCTAAGCATAATGGCAAATTTCTTCTCCATTAATAGTCCAAAAGCTATCCCGGCTAATGTAACATGTGATAGTGCATCAGCTAATAATGATAGCCGTCTAACAACAATAAATGTTCCTAACAACGGAGCAATAATCCCAATTAAAATCCCTGTAAAAAATGTATTACGTAAAAAATCATATTCTAAAAAGTCTGCTAGCATACCGTTTCCTCCAAATTAATGATCGTGTTTAACAATATTTACTTGATGTCCGTATAGTTGAGACAGGTCTTTTTCAGGTAACGATTTATATTCAGCCCGCTTACCATGAAAATGTAATGTTTTATTAAGGCATGCGATATGTGTAGCCTGTTCAGTTATTGTTCCGGTATCATGCGTAACCATTAACATCGTAATTCCCTGCTTTTGGTTTAATCGATCAAGCAGATCATAAAATCGTTGAACGTTTTTACGATCCACTCCTACAGTCGGTTCATCTAAGATTAATAATTCAGGCTCACTAACGAGAGATCTGGCTATAAAAATACGCTGTTGCTGTCCCCCTGATAAATTACCAATATTTTCATGTGTATAAGCTTCCATATCTACTTGTTTAAGCGCTTGATATATTTTTTCTTTATGCTTACGTGTGAAAAATTTTAAATAGCCAATTTTTGCAGTTAATCCCATAGAGACAACTTCGAATACGGTAGCAGGGAACCCCTTATTAAATGTATTCGCTTTTTGTGAAACATAGCCGATTTTATTCCAAGCAGAAAATTTGTTCACTGATTCACCAAAAAGCTCAATAGATCCCGTATCAGGCTTTTCTAAACCAAGAATTAGTTTAATGAGAGTTGTTTTACCTCCGCCGTTTGGACCGATTAGCCCCACAAATGAACCCTTAGGGATGGTAAAGTAAATATTCTCCAATACTTTTTTGTTTTCATAGGTGAAGCTAACATTTTTGATTGATACGATCTTTTCCCTCATCGTAGAACTCCTTTAATTTAATTTTTACACAGTCATTTTGTTACTTTATCAAGAATAAGCAAATTTTGTTTCATTAATGAAAGATAATCTTCATTATTACGAATGTCTTTTTCTGTTCGTGTGGATAAGTTATGAATCGTTACTGCTGTTGCGTCCATATGTTTTTGAATGATCTCGGCAATGCGATTAGAACTGTTTTGTTCAAAAATCAAATAATCGAGCTTGTATTGTTTTGCTTGTTCAATAATATGGACTAAATCTTTTTGGGAAGGCTCATTGCTGGAAGATATGCCGCTAATAGCGATTTGCTCTAATCCATAACGTTCTTCCCAATACCCATATGCAGCGTGAGAAACAAGAATATGCTTGTTTTCTTTAGCATGTAACACTTGTTGAAAATCACGATCTAACTTTATTAATTGTTTTTTGAGTTGTTTAAAGTTTTGGTTATACAATGCTTGTTGCTCCGGATTTAATTTGACTAATTGATTTTTAATAATTTCCGACATCTCCATCATTCGTAACGGATCCAACCAAATATGTGGGTCATGACCTCCGTGATCATGACCATCATGAGAATGATCGTGTTCATCATCGTGAGAATGATTAATCTTTTCATGAGGCAGGCTATGCTCATCATCGTGAGAAAGACTACTCTTGTCATGAGACGGTCTATTCTTATGCGTATTAGCAGCAGCAAATAATGATTCGTGTTTTCCAATTTCAACAAGGGTTACATCTTCTCTGGCTAAGGCATCTGCAATACTTTCAGCAAAGCCTTCTAAGCCTGCTCCCATATAAATAAATGCATCGCTTTTCGCGATATCGGTAACGTCTTTTGAAGCAGGTTCATACGTATGTGCATCCACACCTGGGGGATAGATAGAATTTACTTTTACAGTTTCCCCGCCAATTTGTTCAACTGCAAATTGTAAGGGATAGATAGAAGTATATATAGTTAAATCAGAATTATTCTTTGGCTGAGAAGTACTTTTTGTGCAACCCATTAATATAAAATTGAATATGCCAAACAAAATTATCAATATGAACAACTTTTTCACAACGTGTCCTCCCACAGACTAAAATCTGTTATTATAATATCGTAATCATTCTGAAATGTAAATAGTAATGATTCCGATTTGTTTTTTGTGAAGAGACTAATGTTAAAATTCTAATCCCATGTATACCAACTGATTCATCTATGTTTAGAGCTAGTAAATGAATATGAATCATGTAAAGGGATAAAAAGGCAAAAAGGAAGTGGAAGAAATCTATTTTAGATAGTAATTCACATGTGATAAAGGAATGAAAAGTACACATGAATAGTGTACAAACTGCGAACTTCTAACGGAAGTGAAATTTCATTCAAGGAGTGCTTTTCTCCTTGAAAAACCGCGGTATATTACTTCGTAGCTTTCCTTGTCCTTGAAAAAGGAAAGCACTTTTTCTGCGTGCGATGCTTATTCAGGAAGTCTTACTTGTTCTGTCGCCACGAACGAATGGGAATGTAGGAGCCGTTTTTTCATAAAGTTCGTAAAATATTTTTCAAATGGCAAAATACGGATGCTGACATGTGGGATAAGAAAACATGCCTCAAAAAACAGGGGGATGTCGACGCTTTTAGTAGGCTTAGAGCCGATGGTGACTTATTATCGGAAGAAAATCGTAATTTACTAAGTTTGAGCGCTTGAACTATAGAAGTAAATATCATTTCATTCCTCACTAATAGAAAAAGCTTGCTGAAGTTCTCTCTTAGGATGAGAAGATAGGGTAAGAAAACTAGCCACTTGTTATGTTTTCCGTATAGAAGCTTAAAAATTTTTGCTAATCCCTTTATTAAAAACTTATGATTTATTGTTGCGAAATGTCAGTAAATACATTATAGTAATAATTAAGTGATAGGAGACTATCTTTTTATTTTTGAAACAAAATGAATGAGTATTCATTCAAATTGCGGATGGGAGGATAAATGATGAAGCAATCAATCAGGCGTGCTGCTGTTTTAGGCTCTGGAATCATGGGCTCTGGAATTGCTGCTCACTTGGCTAATATTGGTATTCCAACTTTAATGCTTGATATTGTACCAAAACAATTAACAAAGGAAGAAGAACAAAAGGGGCTAACGTTAAAAGATCCAATTGTACGTAATCGAATTGCTGCACAAAGTAAAAAAGCATTATTAAAGCAAAAGCCTTCACCAATTACAACAAAAGAAAGCCTTGATTTAATTGAAATCGGTAATATGGAAGATGATATGGAAAGGCTTGCTGACGTAGATTGGATTATCGAAGTGGTCGTTGAAAATTTAGAGATAAAGAAAAACGTACTAGCAAATATAGATAAATATCGAAAACAAGGAACTATTGTAAGTTCAAATACATCTGGTGTTTCTATTGAAGCAATGTCGATTGAGTGTTCCGAGGATTTTCGTAAACATTTTCTCGGTACACATTTTTTTAACCCGCCACGCTATATGAAACTACTTGAAATTATACCGACAAAAGATACGGAACCTCAGGTACTCGAGTTTATGAAACGCTTTGGCGAGGATGTCTTAGGAAAAGGCGTTGTCATTGCAAAAGATACACCAAACTTTATTGCTAACCGCATTGGAACATATGGTTTGCTTGTAACCGTTCAAGAGATGCTTAAAGGAAAGTATAGTGTAGGGGAAGTAGATTCTGTAACTGGTCCATTGATAGGCAGACCAAAGAGTGCAACTTTTCGTACATTAGATGTAGTAGGTCTCGATACATTTATTAATGTGGCTCATAATGTTTTTGAACAAGTAGAAGGAAGCGAAAAGAAGTTATTTTCTGTTCCAAGCTTTATGTTGAAAATGAAGGAAAAAGGCTGGTTGGGTGCTAAAAGTGGCCAAGGTTTTTACCTGAAGAAAAAAGATAAAGCAGGGAGTACGATCTATGAGTTAAACCCAGAAACGTTGGAATATGAAGACCGAAATAAATTAAAAACCGCCGCTATAGAAATGGCGAAGCAGCAAAAAGACTCACATCGTAAATTGAAAACGCTTCTATCACAAAAAGGGGATCGAGCTGGTGACCTTGTTTGGTCAATATTAAAGCCGGTGCTTATCTACTCCGCTGAATTAACGGGAGAAATTGCAGATGATATATTAGCGATTGATAATGCAATGAAATGGGGCTTCGGTTGGGAGCATGGACCATTTGAAACATGGGATGCAATTGGACTGCGAGCATCTGTAGAAAGAATGCAGGCAGAGGGAGAGAAAATTCCTGATTGGGTCTTACAGCTTCTAGCTGATGGTAATGAATCATTTTATAAAAAAGATAATGGCAATGTGTACTACTATGATAAAGGAACGTATAAACAAAATGTGGTGAATAAAAAAGAAATTAATTTGCGTCTATTAAAAGATGTTCAAGGGGTCATTAAAAAGAATACTGGCGCTAGTTTAATAGATTTAGGAGATGGTGTTGCTTGTTTGGAGTTTCATTCCAAGAGCAATGCTATTGGGTTAGATATCATCCAAATGGTAAATTTTGCGATTGAAGAAGTAGATAAAAACTTTGAAGGACTGGTTATTGGTAACCAAGGAAAGAACTTTTGTGTTGGAGCGAACTTAGCGATGATGCTGATGGAAGCTCAAGATGATAACTTTTTTGAATTAGATATGGTCATTCGTCATTTTCAAAATATGACAATGGAAATTAAATATGCAAACAAACCGGTAGTTGTAGCACCATTTAATATTACAGTTGGCGGGGGGGCAGAAGTAACGTTACCGGCTGCATCTATCCAGGCTTCAGCAGAGACGTATATGGGACTAGTAGAATTTGGAGTTGGCTTAATTCCTGGTGGTGGTGGAACGAAGGAATTGTATTTAAAACAGCTTAGACAATTGCCAAAGGGAATTAAATTTGACTTATCAAAAGTCGCTAATGATGTTTTTGAAAAAGTGGCTACTGCTAAAGTATCAACTTCTGCCGCAGAAGCACGTGAATACGGTTTCTTAGATCAAGGGGATCGCATCAGTGTTAATGCTGACCATTTATTGCATGATGCAAAAGAAAATGTGTTAGCGCTTGTGAATTCAGGGTACCGTCCTCCAAAACCCGAAAAGATTCCAGTAGTTGGTGATGCTGGATATGCGGCAATGGTGCTGGGAGCAAAAAATCTATATCTAAGTGGATATGCATCCGAACATGATCTGAAAATTGCTGAAAAGCTGGCATATGTATTATCAGGTGGCAGAATCAAAGAGGGGACGGAAATTGATGAACAGGCAATGCTTGATTTAGAAAGAGAAGCGTTTCTGAGTCTAATCGGGGAGCCAAAAACACAACAGCGGATGCAACACATGTTATTAAAAGGAAAACCACTACGTAATTAAAGGAAAAGGGGGAAACATGGTGAAGGAAGCAGTAATTGTTGCAGGAGCAAGAACCCCTGTAGGGAAAGCAAAGAAAGGGTCGCTTGCTACTTCTCGTCCGGATGATTTAGCAGCATTAACGATAAAGGATACATTAAAACGTGCAGGCGGGTATGATGGGAATATTGATGATGTCATTATTGGATGTGCCATGCCAGAAGCAGAGCAAGGCATGAATATGGCAAGAAATATTGCGGGGTTAGCCGGTTTAAAGCATGATGTTCCGGGTATAACGATTAACCGTTATTGTTCTTCAGGTTTACAAAGCATTGCTTACGCTGCTGAGCAAATTATGATTGGGGCAAGTGATACGATCATTGCTGGCGGTACAGAATCAATGAGCCTCATCCCAATGGGCGGACATGTTATAAAACCAAACTCAACGTTAGTTCAAGATGCTCCGGGATATTATATGGGGATGGGACATACTGCAGAGGAAGTTGCCAATCGCTTTCAAATTTCTAGAGAAGCTCAAGATGCGTTCGCTGTAAGGAGTCATGAACGAGCTGCAAAAGCGATTGAAGAAGGGAAATTTAACGACGAAATTGTACCTGTAGAAATAACGCATCGCTTCCTTAATGATAAAAACAAGCCACAAGAAAAAACGATTACATTTTCCATGGATGAAGGAGTTCGTCCGGACACCTCGATGGAAGTGCTGAGAAAGCTGAGACCGGCGTTTCATGTGAAAGGAACAGTAACCGCTGGAAATTCTTCGCAAATGAGTGATGGAGCAGCTTCGGTATTAGTGATGGATCGTGATAAAGCTGAAGCAGAGGGATTAACACCAATAGTTAAATTTAGATCGTTTGCTGTAGCAGGAGTAGAACCAGAGATTATGGGGGTAGGACCAATTGCCGCTGTTCCTAAGGCGCTACAAATTGCTGGACTTGAGTTATCGGATATCGGTCTGTTTGAATTAAATGAAGCGTTTGCTTCGCAAGCTGTACGTGTTATTCAAGAGCTGGACTTAGATATTGATAAAGTGAATGTAAATGGCGGAGCGATTGCACTTGGTCATCCATTAGGCATGACAGGCACGAAACTGACGCTTACCTTAATGCATGAGATGAAGCGCAAACAAGTTCAATTTGGGGTTGTTACGATGTGTATAGGTGGCGGCATGGGAGCAGCAGGGGTATTTGAACTGATCTAAAATCTATAAATAAGCTAGAAAAGGGGTAGAGAAAATGAGTGAAACAAAGGAAAAAGTATTTAAAGGCGGCGGTTTTTTAGTTGAAGATTTAACGGCAAATGATGTTATTACACCAGAGGATTTTAATGATGAGCATAAAATGATTGCCAAGACAACGGCAGAATTTGTTGCAGGTGAAGTGTTGCCAAAAGTCGATAACTTAGAAAATCATGAGTTTGAATATTCGGTGGAGTTATTGAAAAAAGCAGGAGAACTCGGATTATTGGGTGCGGACATACCTGAAGAATACGGGGGCTTGGCACTTGATAAAATCAGTTCTTCCTTGATCACCGAAAAATTTGCACGTGCGGGCGGTTTTTCTGTCACGCATGGTGCACATGTTGGTATTGGTACATTACCAATCGTATTCTTCGGAAGTGATAAGCAAAAAAAGAAGTATTTGCCAAAGCTTGCGACGGGTGAATTGCTAGCTGCATATGCATTAACAGAGCCTGGTTCAGGGTCAGATGCTTTAGGAGCAAAAGCAACAGCAAAGTTAAATGATGCTGGAACACATTATATTCTAAATGGGGAAAAGCAGTGGATTACGAACTCTGCATTTGCAGATGTATTTATTGTCTACGCTAAAATTGATGGGGAACATTTTTCAGCATTTATTGTTGAAAGAGAATTTCCGGGCGTTTCAACTGGACCTGAAGAAAAGAAGATGGGAATAAAAAGTTCTTCTACACGTACTTTAATTTTAGAAGATGCTGAGGTTCCGGTTGAAAATTTACTGGGTGAAAAAGGACGCGGACACATCATTGCATTTAATATTTTAAATGTGGGTCGTTATAAGCTGGCAATTGGTGGTGTCGGCGGGGCTAAAATAGGTTTGGAATTAGCAACCAAATATGTGAATGAACGTAAACAATTTAATCAGCCGATTTCCAGCTTTTCATTAACACAGGAAAAGCTGGCTACGATGGCTAGTGAAACGTATGCTAATGAGAGTGCTGTTTATCGTACGGTTGGTTTATTTGAGCAGCGGATGGGTGCACTTACAGAGGAACAACTAAATGATGGGAGAGAGGTTGCTAGAGCAATTGCTGAGTACCAAATTGAATGTTCCATGAACAAATATATGTGTACGGAGTTGCTTGATTATGTAGCAGATGAAGCTGTACAATTACATGGCGGCTATGGATTTATGCAAGAGTATGAAGTTGAGCGTATGTACCGCGATTCACGAATTAACCGTATCTTTGAGGGAACGAACGAAATAAACCGTTTGCTAGTTCCTGGCACACTATTGAAAAAAGCATTAAAAGGTGAGCTGCCACTTTTACAAAAAGCTCAAAGCCTGCAAGAAGAATTAATGATGCTTATGCCAGAAGAAGTAGGTACGGAAACATTGGAACAAGAAAAGTATTTATTAAAAAATGCGAAGAAAATTGTATTAATGGTCGCTGGGTTAGCGGCGCAAAAGTATATGCAGCAGATCGAAAAGGAGCAAGAGATTCTAGTAAACTTGGCTGATATGGTTGCTGAAGTTTACAATATGGAGTCTGCCATCCTTCGTACCGAAAAGGCAATACAAAAAACAGGGAAAGAAAAGAATAAGCAGAAGCTCCTTTACACACAAGTTTATGTTCAAGAAGCATTTAACCGAATTGAAGCGGATGCAAAAGAAACATTAATCGCTGTAGAAGAAGGAGATACATTACGAATGTTGCTTTCTTCTTTACGCAAACTAACAAGACACACACCTGTAAACGTTATAGCGAAAAAGCGCGAGATTGCTGCTGTAATTATTGAAGAAGAAAAATATGTACTGTAAAACAGAAAGAAAAGCTGCTGCCTTTTAGAAGACAGCAGCTTTTTTACATGTGTAAAAATTTGAAATGAATTGGTGACGAATATCGATTTTAAGCTTTATGTATAAGCGAGGGATTAGTTCTAAAAGCTAAGTTTCGCTGTATACGCTTTTTAAAATTAAATGCAAGAAGTACCAAGATTTCATTATTTGTCATTTCATTCGTATTTTCGTTCATGATTTTGCTATAATAATAGTATATGTTCAAAAAGAAGATAAAAATAACCGAAACATTTTAGTCGACACTGTTTCAACAAGTAAAATGGCATTTGATATATGCATAGTATAGAAACAGAGACAAGGGAAAGCCGTTCCCTTTTTTACACTATAGGAAAGTATAAAACCTTATGGTTATAAGAAAAACGGTAGCTTTCGCCATAAAGACTTGACGACAAGCCAAGTTTTTCTAATCTGACTTTTTGAGCATCCTTTTGTAGTTAATGATGAAAGGGAGGTTTTAACAATGACGTTAACCTTTTATTGGTACCCAAATTGTGGAACATGTAAAAAAGCAAAAAAGTGGCTCGATGATAAAGAAATAAGCTATGAGCCAATACATATTGTGGAAAGTCCGCCAAGTAAAAATGAACTCCTTACACTCATCGATAAAAGCGGGTTACCCGCAAAAAAATTTTTCAATACGAGTGGTAAAAAGTATCGAGAACTGAATATAAAAGATAAGATTAAAGACGCAACAGACGAAGAAATGGCAGAAATATTAGCCTCGGATGGCATGTTAATTAAACGACCAATTGTAACGGATGGTTCGAAGGTAACCGTGGGATTTAAGGAAGACATGTTTGAAGAAAATTGGCTGGCTGAATGAAAAAAGAAATACTGGATAAAAATTGACTAACCTTGTATAGTGAAAGTGGAGTAAACTTTTGGAGGGATAAACGTGAGCGTACCAAAGGAACTATTATATTCAAAAGAACATGAATGGGTAAAAAAAGAAGATGGAAAAGTAAGAATTGGAATTACAGATTTTGCTCAAGATGAACTTGGTGATATCGTATTTGTAGAGCTTCCTGAGCCTGGTGATGAATTGGAAATAAATGAGCCATTTGGCAGTGTTGAATCTGTGAAAACGGTTTCCGAACTGTATGCGCCAATTAGTGGAAAGGTTGTCGAAGTAAATGAAGAGCTAGAAGACAGCCCGGAACTTGTTAATGAGTCTCCGTATGAAAAAGCATGGATGGTAGTCGTAGAGCCGACAAGTGAACTGGATGACTTATTAACTGCTGAAGCATACGAAGAAATGATAAGTGAATAATAAAACAAAGAATAATAGCTGATGTGCAAAGGATTGCAATCAGCTTTTTAATATAGAAATTTTACCAAAGGCAATCAATCACTAAATAGCTGTGTTTCACCATATAATAAAAAGCGAATGTACAATTTGGCAGAGAAAATAAAGGGAATATGCGCTAATTAGGCAAATGGACCGTTTGGTTTCATAAATGATTACTCACCTTCTAATGCAAGAAGTGAAAGCATATCGCTTGATTTCCCAAGGAGTGCTATGTGATGATACCAGATGAATCAGAAAAAATTTTAATTGTCGAAGGGTTAACAGATAAAAAGCAAGTAAATAAAGTTATAACAGAGGATTTAACGATTGTTTGTACAAATGGAACACTTGGTATAGAACGGTTTGATCAATTGTTAGAGGATTACCAGCTAGATGAAAAGGATGTATATATTTTCGTTGATGAAGATCCTTCTGGAATAAAGCTGCGCAAACAGTTAGCTAGAGAATTGCCACATGCAAAGCATCTGCATATTAGCAGTGAATACCGAGAAGTAGCAACAACCCCTGAGAATATTTTAGCTCAAGTACTGGTAAGCAAAAGCATTGCTGTTAATCCGATTTTCTTGATTTAACTCTTATTAAAAAGGTGATCGTTTGCAACAGGTAACGAAAGAACAATTACAAAAAGATAATTATTTGCTTTATATATTCACTCCATTTTGCGGGACATGTCATGTTGCTAGAGGCATGCTTAAAAAAATTGAAGCAATGCAACAGCAGGAGATTTTCATCGAAATGAATGCATCTTTTTACCCCGATTTTATGCAGAATTACCAAATTCAAAGCGTTCCATGCTTACTCATTAAAAAAGATGGAGAAATAATGGAGAAAATCTATGCATTTAAAAATATAGCAAATATTTATCACTATTTAATAATGTATAGACCGGAAATATTCACTCATAAAAAATAAGAAATACGTTGACAGAGTTAACGAGAGCATGCTATTATATGGTTTATTCAAATTAAATATTGTTTAACTCTTATCTTGAGCGGTGGAGGGACTGGCCCAGTGAACCCGCGGCAACCTTCAAACTTCTTTGTTTGAAAGGTGCTAATTCCTGCAAAGCTTTAGCTTTGATAGATGAGGGGACATAAATGACAAACATACGTCTTTCTGTTCTCTTACAGAAAGGCGTTTTTATTTCACTATAGGAAAGTATAAAGTTTTTTAGGTTTATCCCGCATGTAAGTTGCCGTAAGACAAAATCTTGAGTTGATGCAAAAGGTCTAAGTGGGAGAAAACGGCACCTAAATGCCCGATTCGTTTAAGGGCCTTTAGGTCATACCCTTGCGGTACTAATATTCAGTAGGAGAGGGAAGCAAACTCCTACTGAATGAGTTTCACTTTATAGTATAAGAAAAACTATAGCTTTCGCTAAAGACTTGGCGACAAGCCAAGTTTTTCTAAGCCACATAGAGCATAATAAGTACGATGCGAAAAGAAGGAGGAGTAGGCGTGATATCGATTGAGGGTTTGAGTAAGATTTTTACTGCAAACAAGACAAAAACAACAGCTGTTGATGATTTAACCCTTTCGATTGATCAAGGAGATATCTTTGGTGTTATCGGTTATAGTGGTGCTGGAAAGAGTACCTTTGTCCGTCTCTTAAACCGTCTCGAAGAACCAACAAGTGGGCGAATTTTTATCAATGATCAAGAAATTACAGCACTCAGTAAGAATAAATTACGGGTAGCTAGACAGGATATAGGAATGGTGTTTCAACATTTTAATTTGCTTTGGTCACGTACGGTAGAAGACAATATTGCATTTCCGCTAGAAATTGCTGGTATTGGCAAGGAAGAAAGAAAAAAACGAGTTCAATCATTAATTGATTTAGTCGGGCTAACAGGAAAAGAAAAGGCTTATCCTGCGCAATTAAGCGGCGGACAGAAGCAACGTGTTGGTATTGCACGCGCATTAGCAAACAAGCCTTCTGTGCTGCTTTGTGACGAAGCAACATCTGCTTTAGATCCTGAAACGACAAATTCAATATTGGAATTATTAGTAGATATTAACAAGCAATTAGGTTTAACGATTATTTTAATTACTCATGAAATGCATGTTATTCGGAAGATTTGTAAAAACGTTGCTGTGATGGAAAATGGGAAAATTGTTGAAAAAGGAAATGTGTTAAATGTGTTTTCTCAACCTAAAAGTCCAGTTACCCAAAAATTCGTTCAACAAATCATGGGATACGATGAAGAAGATTATGATTTAGACTATCTAATCAATACGTATAAGCATGGAAAAATAATCAGATTGCATTTTGTCGGCGAGACGACAAATGATGCCTTAATCAGCAAACTGGTTAAAACATATGATATCGAGATTAGTATTCTACAAGGAAAGATTACTCGTACTCAGGCTGGTGCATACGGAACACTATTTATTCAAATGAGTGGCGATCCAGATGAGGTAACAGAGGCAATCATCTATGTGCAAAATGAAACCTCAGTCGAATTGGAGGTTGTACGTGATGCTGACTGAATTGTTTCCAACCATAAAAATAGAAGATTTTGCAGTTGCAACCTATGAAACATTTTATATGACGATTATCGCATTATTCGGTACGTTCATCTTTGGGATACTATTAGGATTATTATTATTTCTCACGAGTAAAGACGGGCTGTGGGAAAATAAAATGATTAACTTTATTACTGCCACGTTTGTAAATGTATTTCGAGCTATCCCGTTTATTATCTTAATCCTATTGCTGTTCCCATTTACAAACTTGTTAGTTGGTACCATTCGGGGGCCAAACGCTGCTTTACCTGCACTCATCATTGGTGCTGCCCCATTCTATGGCAGGTTGGTTGAGATAGCTTTACGAGAAGTAGATAAAGGAGTAGTAGAAGCAGCAAAAGCGATGGGCGCAAAAACGAGAACCATTATTTTTAAAGTGCTCTTGCCAGAATCCATGCCAGCTTTAGTATCAGGAATTACAGTTACCGCGATTGCTTTAATTGGTTATACAGCAATGGCAGGTGCAATCGGTGCAGGTGGACTTGGAAGCTATGCTTATTATTCTGGCTTTCAGCGAAGAGATTTTGATATCGTATTGATCTGTTCGATACTTATTGTCATCATTGTCTTCCTATTTCAGTTTATTGGCGATTTTATCACTCGAAAATTAGATAAAAGATAACAATCACAGAAGAATAAGGAGCGAAAAGAATGAAAAAGATAATTATTTCCGTTTTGTTAGTAATTGGTTTAGGAACTGTGTTAGCGGCTTGTGGGAATGATAAGGAGGCATCTGATAAAAATACGATAAAGGTCGGAGCATCCAGTGTTCCGCATGCTGAGATTTTAGAAGAGGCAAAGCCGATATTAGAAAAAGAAGGTATTACATTAGAAATTCAAGAATATGAGGATTATGTATTACCAAATGATGATTTAGCAAGCGGAAAATTAGATGCGAATTATTTTCAACATATACCATTTCTAAAACAGACCATTAGTGATACAGGATATGAGTTAGATTATATTGATGGAATCCATATCGAGCCAATTGGTGTTTATTCAAAGGGAATAAAGAGTGTAGATAAAATTCCTGATGGGACAGAAGTCATTTTGAGTAACTCTGTACCTGATCACGGTCGTGTACTCACTTTATTCGAAAAACAAGGACTAATTAAACTGAATGAATCTGTTGAAAAGTCAGCAGCAACAATTGATGATATTGTAGAAAATCCAAAAAACTTAAAATTTACCCCTAAATATGAGGCAGCAATGCTTCCGGAATTTTACGAAACAGAAGAAAATGCATTAGTCGTAATCAATACAAACTATGCGATCGGTGCCGGGCTAAAACCGACAAAAGACGGTTTGTTTATTGAAGATGAGGATTCTCCATACGTGAATGTACTCGCAGTAAAAAAAGAAGATAAGGATAACCAAGCATTAAATAAGCTAGTGGAAGTATTACAATCTGAAAAAATTCAGAAGTTTATTGAAGAAAAATACGAAGGTGCGGTTGTACCAGTAGGCGGGAAAAAATAGTTGAAAGTAAGTCAGCGTATATAATCGTGAGTGACCGTATCTTTATGAACCGAATGGATTTCATTTCATGTAACAGAAAATAAGCAATGATATGTGCTATTATACGTTTAAATCCACTTTGTGCAGGGAACTTGTTCTGTGTTAGGCTATTGAATGTAAGAAACAAGAAAGGATGATTCCCTATTAATAGTGGAATAAAAATGAATTACACTTTGGAAATGGAAAAAGCCATGCAGCAGTCACATCATATTGGCTATGCCGAATATGAACGAAAGCTTGATAAGCGTATGGCAGTTGAAAGGAAACGTCAGAGAGAACATCGGAAGTGTAAACATTTCGCTGCTGAGTATAATCATCAGCTTTATGGATAGTTAGCTATAGATTGAAAAAGCTTCGATAGATAAATGGCAAAGAACGGCGCTTATGTGAGATGAAAGCATAAGTGCCTTTTCCTTTACCTGGAAAACGATATCTGTTTTTACAAGGTGGATATCTTTGTATGGCATTTATCCATATTCCACTTCGGGACTTTGTGATTATCAAAAAAGGTAAAAGGACCTAGAAGTTCGACGCGGTGAAGTGTCGAGTAGCTAGAGTGTATGCAGTACAGATACATAAGCACTAGTGAAGCTTCCTCGAAACACATTCTCACGCAGGAAAAGGGGATACCAGAGAAACAAGTCAATAAAGAAAATTTGGCTAGCAGCAAGCGAAGCACAGACGATAGCCTAGTTGACTTATACTTAGAACTTAAAAATTTTTAACTACGTTGAATGAAACTTCAATGCTAAAATTTTATCCGTTCTAACGTGCGAAGAAATTCGATGTGTTATTTTTAGTGACTTTTTGAGAACAACCTCTATTAAAGGTTATTTCGCCACTTCCGTGGGGTGGTCCATCTCCGCGTCAGAGTTATAACGCTTACTTGATGCTAAGCAAGGGAACTTTTGCTGATTTTACATACATGATACATAGGGCCGAATGAGAATATGACACGGAAAATAAGAAAATAAAGCATTGCTTTAGAAGATAAATAGTGTTTGGTGTATACTTAAGTTTAATGATATGCTAAGTTTACTAGAATTAATCGTAATTGGTTTCACATTTAAAAGAGTTGATAATAAATTCGAAATGCTTTAAGATTGTAATGAGAATAAAATGAGAATGAATATCACATTCATTTTCAATGTGATAATAAAAATAACAGTAGTTGGAGGTATAAATATGGCTGGATCAACTTTAGAAATTAAGAATCTGCATGTTTCAATTGAAGACAAGGAGATACTTAAAGGTGTCGACCTTACTATAAAAGGTGGAGAGTTCCATGCAGTTATGGGGCCAAATGGGACGGGAAAATCCACACTAGCTTCAGCGATTATGGGGCATCCTAAATATGAAGTTACAGAAGGGTCCATTTTATTAGACGGAAAAGATGTCTTGGAAATGGAAGTTGATGAACGTGCCCGAGCAGGTTTATTCTTGGCCATGCAATATCCTAGTGAAATTAGTGGGGTGACAACTTCCGATTTTCTTCGTTCTTCTATTAATGCTCGTCGTGGAGAAGGAAATGAAATTTCGTTAATGAATTTTATTAAGGAAATGGACAGTGTATTAGATTATCTCGAAATCGATAAGAATATGGCACAAAGATACTTAAATGAAGGGTTCTCGGGTGGAGAGAAAAAACGTAATGAAATTCTGCAATTAATGTTGCTAAAACCGGAAATTGCAATTTTGGATGAAATTGATTCCGGTTTAGATATTGATGCATTAAGAATTGTATCTAAAGGTATCAATAAGCTTCGTGATGATAACTTTGGTTGCTTAATTATTACCCACTACCAACGTTTATTAAACTACATTACTCCGGATTATGTACATGTTATGATGCAAGGTCGTATTGTTAAATCTGGCGGACCAGAACTAGCAAAACGATTGGAATCAGAAGGTTATGAGTGGATCAAAGAAGAACTCGGTATTGAAGACGAAACAGTGGAGCAAAACGCATAAGGCAAGGAGGGATACAATGACTGTAGAAACAAAACTGCCATACGATAAAGAATATATTGAACAGTTTTCCAAAGAAAGAAATGAGCCTGCATGGATGTTGGAGTTACGTGTTCAAGCTTTAGAACAGGCTGATACATTGGAATTGCCAAAGCCGGATAAAACAAAGATTGGCAAATGGAATTTTACGGAATTTAAGCATACTGCAACGGGTGAAGAAATTACATCATTAAACCAACTGCCTACTGAAATACAGGAGTTTTTAGATCAGGATAATTTACCTGAAAACCTGATTATCCAACGTAATCATTCCATAGCTCATAGTAAGCTGAGCAAGGATTTGCAAGATAAAGGCGTTATCTTTACTGATATTTTTACCGCTTTACAAAAACACGAAGACTTAGTGAAAAAATATTATATGAAGGATGCTGTAGCGGTTGATGAGCATCGCTTAACTGCCTTGCATGCTGCTTTAATGAATGGCGGAGTGTTTGTTTATATCCCTAAAAACGTGATCATAGAGGCTCCGTTACAAACCATTTTTTGGCAGGAAGATCCTGAAGTGGCAATGTTTAATCATGTTCTAGTTGTAGCTGATGAGGGAAGCTCTTTAACATATGTGGAAAACTATTTCTCACATAACGCAAAAGAAGCAACCGTTGCAAATATCGTAACAGAAGTCATCGCACATGATAATGCTAAAATTTCATTTGGCGCTGTTGATAACTTTGCTGCAGGAACGACAGCATATAACAACCGTCGCGGCGTTGCATATCGAGATGCAACGATTGACTGGGCTTTAGGACAAATGAATGATGGAAATACGGTTTCTGAAAACATAACGTTTTTAATGGGAGAAAACTCATTATCAAATGCAAAAACAGTTTCCGTCGGACGAGGTAAGCAAACACAGAATTTTACCGCTAAAATTGTGCATCATGGCAAAAATTCAGAAGGCTACATTCTTCAACATGGGGTGATGAAGGATAAAGCTACTTCGATTTTTAACGGCATTGGTAAAATTGAACATGGTGCTTCGAAAGCAAATGCAGAGCAGGAATCCCGTGTTCTTATGCTAAGTGATAAGGCTCGCGGAGATGCTAACCCAATTCTGTTAATTGATGAAGATGATGTAACAGCCGGTCACGCTGCGTCTGTTGGTAGAGTTGATCCGTTACAGCTTTATTACTTGATGAGTCGAGGCATTACAAAAGATGAGGCGGAGCGCCTAATTATTCACGGCTTCTTAGCACCAGTTGTTAATCAATTGCCAATTGAAGCAGTGAAAAATCAATTGACTCAAGTCATTGAAAGGAAGGTATATTAATGGATGTAAAAGCCATTCGTGAGCAATTTCCTATTCTAAATCAGGAAGTGAATGGCCATCCTTTTGTCTATTTAGATTCTTCAGCTACATCGCAGAAACCAATTCAAGTGATGGAAGCTGTAGATAACTATTATCGAACATATAATTCCAATGTTCATCGTGGTGTGCATACACTTGGTACAAAAGCAACTACCGCATATGAGGGTGCTAGAGATAAGGTTCGCCGGTTTATAAATGCAGATAGCACAAAAGAAATTATCTTCACAAGAGGAACCACTACTGCGATTAATACAGTTGCTTCCAGTTATGCACGAGCTAACTTAAAAGCTGGGGATGAGATTGTAATTACACCAATGGAACATCATAGTAATATCATCCCTTGGCAGCAAGCTGCCAAAGCCACTGGTGCTTCATTAAAATATATTCCGTTACAAGAGGATGGAACAATCCGTTTAGAAGATGTAAGGAAAACTGTTACGAAGCAAACAAAAATAGTTGCAATCGCACATGTTTCTAATGTTTTAGGCACGATCAACCCGATCAAAGAAATAGCTGATATTGCCCATGAGCATGGTGCAGTAATTATAGTTGATGGTGCACAGGGTGCTCCTCACATGAAGATTGATGTAAAAGCTTTAAATTGCGATTTTTATGCTTTTTCCGGCCATAAGATGGCAGCTCCGACTGGAATCGGTGTGCTTTATGGAAAGAAAGAAATACTTGAACAGATGGAGCCGGTGGAGTTTGGTGGGGAAATGATCGATTTCGTACATCTATATGAATCCACATGGAAAGAGTTGCCGTGGAAGTTTGAAGCTGGTACACCGATTATTGCTGGAGCGATTGGTTTAGGGGCAGCAATCGATTTTCTTCAGGAAATCGGTATGGATAAAATTACAGAGCATGAGCAAAAGCTTGCTGATTATGCCATGGAGCAGTTAAGAACGATTGAAGGAATAAGAATCTATGGTCCGGAGCATCGGGCAGCACTAGTGACGTTTAATCTGGATGACATCCACCCGCATGATACAGCTACAGTACTAGATGCAGAAGGAATAGCTGTACGGGCAGGACATCACTGTGCACAGCCATTAATGCGTTGGCTTGAAGTTACTGCAACGGCACGTGCAAGCTTTTATCTGTATAATACGAAAGAAGATGTAGATCGACTAGTAGATGGACTTCGGAAGACAAAGGAGTATTTTGGTAATGGCTTTAAATAACCTAGATACGCTATACAGGCAAGTAATTATGGATCATTATAAAAGCCCGCGAAATAAAGGAAGTTTAGATGGGGACGTTTTAAGTGTCGATATGAATAACCCTACTTGTGGAGATCGGATCCAGCTACATTTACAAGTGGCCGATGGCATTGTAAAAGATGCAAAGTTTGAAGGAGAAGGTTGCTCCATCAGCATTGCCTCAGCTTCGATGATGACACAGGCAATTAAAGGGTTAGAGTTGGAGAAGGCACTAAAAATGTCCAACATTTTTTCTAAAATGATGATGGGTGAGAAGGTTGATACGGAAGGACTAGATTTAGGAGATATTGAGGCCCTACAAGGGGTAGCAAAATTTCCAGCACGTATCAAATGTGCAACTCTTTCGTGGAAAGCCATGGAAAAAGGCGTTAAAGAAAACAGGAAGTAAAAATTCCGAAAAGATTTCATTTTAACCTAAGGAGGGTTTATGAATGGCTAAAAATATGCCAGAAATCGAAGAGTATAAATATGGATTTCGCGATCGTGACGTCTCGGTCTTTCGTTCAGGCAAAGGGCTAACCCGCGAAGTGGTTGAAGAAATTTCTAGAATGAAAGAAGAACCGCAATGGATGCTTGATTATCGTCTTAAAGCCCTTGAGCACTTTTATGAGCGTCCAATGCCACAATGGGGCGGAGATCTGTCCGAGTTAAACTTTGATGAAATTGTTTACTATGTAAAACCATCAGAAAAACAAGGAAGAACTTGGGATGAAGTTCCGGAAGAAATTAAACGGACTTTTGATAAACTGGGAATTCCTGAAGCCGAACAAAAATATTTGGCAGGTGTATCTGCTCAGTACGAATCAGAAGTTGTTTACCACAGCCTAAAAGAAGACCTGGAAGAACTCGGAATCGTATTTAAAGATACAGATACAGCTTTAAAAGAAAACGAAGAACTGTTTAAAGAATATTTTGGTAAAGTTATTCCAGCAACGGATAATAAATTCGCAGCATTAAATTCTGCTGTTTGGTCTGGCGGCTCATTTATTTATGTGCCAAAAGGGGTAAAGACCACAACACCACTCCAAGCATATTTCCGAATTAATTCAGAAAACATGGGACAATTTGAAAGAACATTAATCATCGTGGATGAAGGTGCTTCTGTCCATTATGTAGAAGGATGTACAGCACCTATTTATACAACAAACTCATTGCACAGTGCCGTTGTTGAGATCTTTGTTAAAAAAGATGGATACTGCCGATATACAACCATCCAAAACTGGGCAAATAATGTATATAACCTAGTTACAAAACGTGCAACCTGTGATGAGAATGCCACAATGGAATGGATCGATGGTAACATTGGTTCGAAAATAACAATGAAATATCCTGCTGTTCTTCTAAAAGGTGAGGGTGCTCGAGGATTAACTCTATCCATTGCGCTTGCTGGTAAAGGACAACTACAGGATGCTGGTGCCAAAATGCATCATTTAGCACCAAACACATCCTCATCCATTGTTTCTAAATCCATCTCTAAACATGGTGGCAAAGTAACGTATCGCGGTCTGGTACATTTTGGACGTAAAGCAACAGGCGCACGCTCCAATATCGAGTGTGATACGTTAATTATGGATAATGAATCAACTTCTGATACAATTCCATACAACGAAATCAATAACGACAATATTTCATTGGAACACGAAGCAAAAGTTTCCAAGGTATCTGAAGAACAACTATTCTATTTGATGAGCCGTGGCTTATCTGAACAAGAAGCTACAGATATGATTGTAATGGGCTTTATTGAACCATTTACAAGAGAGCTACCAATGGAATACGCCGTAGAAATGAACCGTTTGATCAGCTTCGAGATGGAAGGAAGTATTGGTTAAGGCTTTATATCAACGTATTTATGAGAGTGTGAGGAATAACACCCACAATTCACCATAATTTATTGATTAATTTAATTACTGCTGATACATTTTTATTGCATCAACGTCTATTTTCTAAGTGATGTGCAATTATGTATCAGCAGTTTTTTTATGCTTGCACTTTAATCAAGAAAGTAAAAAGTAGCATTTATTTCAAATGACTATGATAAGTTACATGCTATTTTACAAATAAAGGATGACGAATTTCAAATACATCCGAGATGGAATGTGAACTTTTTGGTTCATGAAAGTCAAATGACAATCAATCATAGTGAACCAGAATAACTGATAAAACTGTGTTGTGAAATTCTTGCTGAAAGCTGAATGAGTTATTTTTTCCTGAGTATGGGTACCGGATTTATACCTTATAATTTTTGCATTTATTCATACGTTAATGTATTTAAATTTTTAGTTCTTATAAAAACTGTCATAGAAGCGGAAGCGTAACCCTATATAGAGAGAAAACCTCATCCCTCATCTCAAAATCCTTTACTTTCTTGGGATTCTCTTGAAAGTTTTTCTATTCCTAAAACATTTTAATAACTTTTATACTTTTAGTATAATGCTACTTAAAAGGGATTGAATTTATTACTAATTGAGACGAGAAGAGAAGGTAATCAAGGATTTTGTGTAGGGGAAATATCATGGTTGAAAACTCATTTTGATTATTAAAAATTCAATTCAAAGGAGAATGATAAATTGAAAAAAATTATTATATTTTCGATCAGCTTTATATTGCTATTTTTGCTATTTCAGGTTTCAGCTGGTTTACTTCTTACATTAATTTACGCTCCAGACATAACAGAGACTTGGAATATAAATGCTAATTTATCTCAGACAGTTGTTTTAAAAAGTACTTCTTTTTTGATTCCATTATTATTTACTTTGCTTTCTGCACTAATAGCTTATTTTATCTCGAAAAAATTCGTGTAGAATCTAGACAAAAGCGATTTTTATTTAAGAAAGTGGATTGATGAAATGTTCAAAGGTATACGCAGTTTTATTTTCTTTGATGATTTTAATTTTTCTACTGTCACTTGTAATCGATCTATTATATATGGAGTTATATATTTTAAATGTTTTATTTATGTCATATGCTCTTATTTTACATTACAAATATTTACAGAAGGAATATTAAATGTTGCCACATGAATGGTTTCATTAGCCTATCGTGCTCTTTTTGTTCATTGAATTACCTTAATATTTTAAATATTAAAGTGAAGTTGCTAATGCTAAAAAGTAGAGATTGGACTAGTTTAAGACTACTACGTCTTATATCTTCATCAGCTCTTGTATTTAATTTATTCTTTGTCAAACCAGATGTTCAGGAATAGTTTGTATTTTTGTGATTCATTTGTGTAATAAAGCAATTCACCAATTTGTTATATATAAAGTTATGAATGATTATCATTTTTATAGATTCATTTATTTTCTTTTGGTCATTAATTGTTTTAGCTATGAGGCAGATAGTTTACTTACTATAGTATTGTGTACAATTTAGAATGGTTTGCTAGTTTACAAAAATAACAAATAGACAAAAGAAAGAATACTAATTCTGGTTCTTAATTATTAAAAAAATAGGAGCAGTAAAACGACACAGCAATTGCAACAAGGGCAGCAGGCAAGGAAAACAGCATACAAACTCAAGCTGTACAACAGGCAATAGTCCAACGTAAATCAAATGCAGTACAACAATTACAGTTTTCTCAAAATATTATGGATATGAGTTAAGAACCCATTTTCTTTTTAATTCATATACTAGAAGTGAATATAAGAAAAGGAGAATGGTTATGTCTGATCATCCAAAAACGCTTGCATGGCATGAAACACTTGAAATTCATGAATTAGTTGCATTTCAGTCCATCGGTTTAATGAAGTTGAAAAAAGCAGTAAATCAGGGAATTCGAGATAAAAAGCTATATAATATTTACTTGCGAACCATTGACGAATTGGAAATGAATTTGAGGGAGCTTTTGAAATTTTATCCATATGCACCACATCCGGGAGAGTCAAGTGATTACCGTACAGATGATAGTTTCTTAGCTGGGGATTTACTAAGCTTTTCCAAAGCAGCTGTTCGAAATTATGCTATTGCAATTACAGAAACTGCTACACCAGCAGTAAGAGAAATTCTTAAGGAACAATTAAATAAAGCAATTGTCTCCCACGAGCGTATCTTCACTTATATGTATCGCAAAGGTTTATATCCAGCTTATGATCTAAATAAAATATTACAAAATGATATAAAGCTTGCTAATAAAGCATTATCCATGTAGAGATGATTACTTTATACAATAAACGGGAAATAAAAATTGAATTAACAAACGCTAGGCAACAGCTCATTGTAAAAAGATACATATGAGCTGTTTATTTTTTAAAAAATAATTCATAATCAAATCTTCATTACGAGCTTTTTAAGTGCTAACTATATAATTTGGTTTGTCCCTCATGAAATATTTTAAAAGTTAATCTATTGTACTATATGGTTAAATACGTTAACTTAGTGTATAATCAAATAAAATTAAAATTTTCAGGTGGGGGAGATACAAATAAGAGGGGAATCAGTCTATTTAAGGACTATCATTAAACAGGATATGTTGAGTTTTTATCAAGCTGTTCAAGATGAAGAAATAAGGTATATGACGGGAACGAAAAATATATTTTCGTTAGAACAACTGTATGAACACTATGATCGAATAAGCAGTGATAAAACACGCTATGATTTTGCAATTTGTTTGGTAAGTGATGATCAAATAATTGGTGATTTATCTATCTTAGATATTGAACAAACGGATCGCAAAGCAGGGTTCAGGATTTCCTTACATAATCAAAACTACTTCAATAAAGGTTATGGTACGGAAGCTGTTCAACTAGCCCTTGCCTTTGTTTTTGAAAAAATCAATCTAAATAGGCTACAACTGGAAGTTTATTCTCATAATATACGTGGTATGAAGTCCTATGAGAAAGCAGGATTTAAACGAGAAGGAGTTATTAGAGAATCTATCTTGTTAAATGATGTCTATTTTGATGAAATCATTATGGGAATGTTGCAAAAAGAATATTATCAAATAAAAAACGGAACAAAATAGTAAATCAAGAGCGGTTATAGTAGTCATGTGTTAGCGCTGTTTTAAGGTACAAGTAAAAAAACGAAGTCCCAGTAAACATCCATATTTACCAAGGCTTCGTTTAATCCATTCCTTTCTTAAGAGGCCAAAAATGCAGATGTCATAAAATTGTCCAAATCTGAAGAATTCCTTCCTTAGAACACCTTCTTTTATAAATCCACATTTTTCATAAGAGCGAATGCTGGTTTATGAAAGCTAAATACTTGTAGTTTTATCTTATAAACGTTTATATAATTGAAAATGAATGAAATTAAGGTTCGCATTGCGTCTGTGCCAAAACCTTTATGTTGCCACGCTTCGCCAATGAAATACCATTATGGCATGTACTATTTTTCCAATTAATCTTAAAAACTCCTTTTATCCTTTTTTCAAAAACTCCAAATATGAATGTTTCTTTTCTTCCACTAATACCTTGAAACAAGGTAATCTGATCTTCAGATGTGCTCGGAAACGGGATATCGTCATTAGCTAGCAGTAATGAACTTGTTTCGTTATCGATTTTTACAAAAGTACTTAACTCATTTAGTGACATTGGTTGTAATGTAATCTTTTCCCCATTAAGAAACGCGTCAAAGTATTTCTTTATCATCATTAATCCCCTTTATTTAAGGGTTGCAGTATGGAGAAACAACCCAATGATTAGTTGTTAAAATAATTTCTTTACTGCAATTTTCAATAACATATATTCACACATCCTTCTTGTAATTAATACTATAATAACAGTGTTTATCTTCTAAATGTACAACAACAGCAGTTTTTATTGTGCAAACTAGAAATATAAGATTATCATTAAAAGTGCTGTATAATACAAGAACATTGCGAACCTTTAGATGAGAGATTTCAATTGTCCAGCCATAATGATTGTTAGATAATGAGCAATCCTTCTTCAATTTAGAGTGTAACTTACCGATATTAAAACAGAAGGGAGGGATAGATGTTGAAGATTTCCCATAGCAATGAGGCGCTGAGTAATGTATGGTTTGTTGCAAAGCCAAATAAAGCCGCTTTACATACACCTTTATCAAAAATTAACCAAGATAGTGTTCGTATCAGTCGGCAGGCTTTTCAGTTATTTAATGGAATAAAAGGTAAAAAACAGAACTTAATGATTGAAAGCTTAATGAAACAACGGGAATCCCTGATGGAAATGAAGAATACTTTGACGGAGCAGACACTTGAAGCTGGTAATGATATTTCAAGCATTCAAGAGCAATTAAAGGAATTTGAAAAGCAAATTACTGAATTAGATAATGAAATTGCTAAGCAGCAAATGGAAGAACACAACAGGATATTTGGTAAAGAAGAACAGGTGAAAAAGAATACTTCTCCTCAATCAGAAGAGGAACAAATGGTAGCCCAGGCGACTTTGCTAGACCAAGCAAAAAATATGAAGCGTGTGTTCAAAGGGATGGAGCGTGAAAAAAATATTCTTGAAAGTGAAATGAAGTTAGATGCCAGTAGAGGCATCTATAGTGAACGAAAGCAAGAAAAACTAATTAAGCTAAAAGAAAAGCTCCAAACCGTCCAAGAACAAGTAAAGGAAAAAATGCAGCAACCAACAGATACATCTGTTATTGCTGAAAAAAGTACAGACCAAGAATTTAGTGAATCGGAAGAATCTGTAAAAAGCCATTGATGAAACAACATTTTATTTATTCAAATTAATAAACGAAACACCTTGTCATTATCATGTTTGTGACTTAAGGTGTTTTTGGTCTTTGATCGGTTAAGATTATCTGCTATTAAGTCAAAACTTAAATTTATATGAGATAGGGCTAGAGAATATATCTTTTTTAAATCATACTAATCATGTTATAAAACCGTTAGAAGGCTTTAATAACTAATCAAAAGCACAAACGCTGATTAGAAATTATCTAAGATCAGAAGGGCATTTTATAATAGCTTTATGTTGAGTGAAGTAAATAAATTAATTAGATTCGGTGATGAAACAACATAAAAATGTTATTTGCACTTATTAATCTCGCATTTAAGGTGGCTTAGACTCCTACCATTCAAGTTGATAAAGAACAGAAAGAAGTTTAAGTGGATGCCAATGCTTTATGGTGGATACTGCAAGGAACGTCTCGACAACATCAGGTTGCACAAGTTATAGACTCATATAAATAGTATTTTTTCCTTTTTTAACGATTCGTAGTTTTAGCCATTTCCCACTTTAAAGAGAAAAGCCTCTCGAATGAATTTACACTTGAACAGACAATTAAATGTCTTTTTTGTAAAAAACATGTATATTAGAAATAAGCAGGTTAGAATAGTTGATGGAAAGGGTATCGCCTCGTTTTATAAAAATCGTAATTACTTTGTATCCAACAATAATGGGGGATGATAAGTATGGTACCGGAAGTAGTTTCAAAGGAGAATTGGAAGCGTTTTATTAGTGAAGGAAGTTTTTTAGATGAAAATATGTCTTATGAACTGATTGATTCATGGAAACGCTGCAAAAACCATGGGGTAGACCCTTTTGATGGTGTATCGCAATCAATTTTAAAAGTAAGTGACTTACGCCGACGATTACAGCATAATCAACTATTAATTAAATTGACGGAAGAACAATTGGATCATTTGAATTATTTTTTAAAAGGCTGGAGATTTGTGACAACATTGACAGATAAAGATGGTTTTATTCTGCAAAATATAGGGGATCATTGCGTAGAAGCAAAGGCGCGTGAAATTCACTTTATTCAAGGATCGAATTGGGGGGAAATTGAAGTAGGTACCAATGCAATTGGACTAGCGCATCGTTTCAAAAAGCCGTTTACGGTAAAGGGATATGCACATTTTGCAGTAGCCTCACAAATATGGAATTGCGCTGCTGCTCCAATCGTTGATCAGGACAACCATATCTTAGGAGTATTAAATATTTCGAGCCCATATAATCCAATTAATTACAGCTATGTGCTGGCAACGGTGAAAATGATAGCAGATTCCATTTCGCTTGCTTGGCGAAAAACAATTTATGAAGATATGGAATACTTAGTAAAAAATGCAACCTCCATCCATACAATTATTTGCTCAAGAGATAACATTATTTGTAAATTACCTAAATTTTTGAAAAAAACATATGGATATCTATTAGGTGAGTCATTAGATATGTTGCAACAGGAAGTTGGATTAAAAGAGGAAAAAATCCCAATTAAAGCACATGGACGGATTATTGGATATCAAATCTATGTAGAGGAGCCAAAACAGGAAAAGCAAGCAACTATTTATTTCCGTGGTGTTACCGGTAAAAGCCAGGCATTTCAAAAGGTCTTGGATCATATAAGCAAAGTCGCTTCAACGGATGTAGCGGTTCATATTTATGGTGAGACAGGAACAGGGAAAGAGTTAATCGCTGAAGCTATCCATAGAAATAGTGACCGAAACGATTACCCTTTTATTTCAATAAACTGTGGAGCGGTCCCTGAACAGCTTTTAGAAAGTGAGCTATTTGGTTATGAGCCAGGATCATTTACTGGTGCCCATAAATTAGGAAAAGTGGGGAAGCTGGAGGCAGCGGATGGCGGGACTTTATTTTTAGATGAAATTGGTGATATGCCAAATTCGATGCAGGTATCTTTACTTCGAGTATTACAGCAGAATCAAGTGACACGAATAGGAGGTCATCAGCCGATTGACGTCGATGTACGAGTTATATCAGCTGCAAATGTTGATATTCGTGACCTTGTACAAGCAGGGAAAATGCGGGCTGATTTGTTTTACCGAATTTACGGTTATCCAATTCATGTGCCAACACTTCGTCAGCGAAATGAAGATATACCTTTTTTTATTCATGATTTTTGTCGTAAGAAAAATTGGCACCCAAGCTGGGTTTCTAGGCTGATTGCTATTTTTAAAGAAGGTATGTGGTTAGGAAACATTCGTGAATTGTATAATGCGCTAGACCGTTGTCGAATTTCGTTTACAGATCTGGAACCTTCTGAAGAAGAGCTTTATACGATTATTTCCCTTTGGAGTTCGAAAAAGGAAGAAAAAACAGCTAATCAAAAATTAAATTTAAGTTTTCGTGAACAATTAGAATATGAAAAAATTCAGAATGCATTAATCACTCATCATAATCAAGTTGAACGTGCAGCAAAAGAATTAAACATATCTCGTAGTACGTTGTATCGTAAATTAAAAAAGTATAACCTTACGTAGCTGTTATTAATACCTATAAGGTAGCTAATTCTTAGCTGACAAAAATGTTATTTCAAACTTTAGTTGAACTGAGGCTCTTATTAAATCATTGCCAAAATTTTTGTTAACATAAACATAAAAAATGCGACAAAATGAGACAATTTACAAAAGTTGTCTCATTTTTAATTACTTCTATTGAAAGCGCTATATTTTAAAAGGTTTAAAAGTTGGCATGATATTTGCTAACTATATTTGTGAAAGATAAATATCTTAAAGGGAGGACATTTCCATGGATAAAAATAAAGCGCATTGGATGTATGCCAAAATGAACGATATCCGTAATTTTGAAAATCAAGTACAAAAAATTTTTTCTACAGGTGTCATACCGGGGTTTGTTCACTTATATGCAGGAGAAGAAGCAATTGCTGTAGGAGTATGCGCACATCTAAATAAAAGTGATTATATTACAAGTACACATCGCGGTCATGGGCATTGTATTGCTAAGGGTTGTGATTTAAATAGAATGATGGCAGAAATATTTGGAAAAGAGACAGGATTATGTAATGGAAAAGGCGGCTCCATGCATATTGCTGATCTCGAAGTGGGAATGCTTGGGGCAAACGGCATTGTCGGTGGAGGATTTCCATTGGCAGTTGGAGCTGGTTTATCTTCCTATGTACAAGGAGCAGATAGTATTGCGGTTTGTTTTTTTGGGGATGGAGCAAATAATCATGGTACGTTTCATGAAGGAATTAATATCGCAGCAGCTTTAAAATTACCGGTTATTTTTGTAGCAGAAAATAACGGCTTTGGTGAAGCGACCCCATTTGAATATGCTACCTCGGCAGAAACAATCGCTGAACGAGCAAAGGCTTATAATATTCCGGGAGTTAGAGTAAATGGAAATGATGTCATGGAAGTTTACGCTGTTACCGAAAAAGCGGTAGAAAGAGCTAAAAATGGAGAAGGGCCTACTTTAATTGAAGCATTAACTTACCGGACTCACGGACATTTTGAAGGCGATAATCAAGCATATAAGTCTAAGGCAGATAAAGAAAAATGGCCGCTCGATGTTGATTGTATTGAAAAATTTAAGGAATATGCAATAAAAAACGATTTATTATCGGAGGAAGAGTTAGCGGAAATAGAACGTGCTTCAGAACAAGCTGTGCAAGAAGCAGTGGAATTTGCTCATAACAGTAAAGAGCCAAGTCCTGAGACGTTAACTGAAAATGTATATGTTGCTTATTAATAAAATAATAAAAATGAGGTGAAAAAAATGGTTAGAAAATTAACATTTTCAAAAGCGATTAATGAAGCAATGGATATAGCAATGGAACAGGATAATAAAGTCATTTTGATTGGGGAGGACGTAGCCGGAGGAGCGACTGTGGATCATTTGCAGGATGAAGAAGCCTGGGGTGGCGTTTTTGGGGTAACGCAAGGATTAGGGAATAAATATGGGCGTAAGCGAGTCATCGATATGCCAATTGCTGAAGCTGGGTATATGGGAGCGGCGGTAGCAGCAGCCGTTACAGGGTTAAGACCAATATCTGAACTGATGTTTAATGATTTTATTGGCAGCTGTTTAGATGAAGTGATGAACCAAGGTGCAAAAATTCGCTATATGTTTGGTGGAAAAGCAGAAGTACCATTAACAATTCGGACGAGCCATGGAGCAGGAGCTGGAGCGGCTGCACAGCATTCACAATCATTATATGGAATGTTTACAGCGATACCTGGTTTAAAGGTAGTTGTTCCGTCAAATCCTTATGATGCAAAAGGTTTATTATTATCAGCAATTGAAGACAATGATATCGTTGCCTTTTTTGAGGATAAGACATTATACAGTATGAAAGGAGAAGTACCAGAGGGATATTATACGATTCCTTTAGGGCAAGCGGAAATAAAACGAAGCGGTGATGATTTGACAATCGTTGCTATCGGTAAAATGGTGCATGTAGCAGAAGAAGCTGCAAATGAGCTGGCAAAGCAGGAAGTGGAAACAGAAATTATTGATCCAAGGACATTATCCCCACTTGATGAGGATACGATTTTACAGTCTGTAGATAAAACTGGTCGTTTAATAATCATTGATGAAGCGAATCCACGTTGTAATGCCGCAACAGATATTTCGGCAATGGTAGTAGATAAAGGGTTTGATTCCTTAGATGCGCCAATTAAAATGGTTACCGCTCCGCACGCACCGGTACCATTTGCGAGAAATTTGGAAAGCCTGTATATACCAAATACGAATGCAGTAGTACAAACAGCTAAAGAAATGATAGGGAAGCTTACCTTGTCAAGATAAACAGGAGGGGATTTTATGGCTACAACAATTGTAATGCCGAAGTTAGGTATGACAATGACAGAAGGGACGATTGAAGAGTGGTTGAAAAAACCAGGAGATGCAGTTGAACAAGGAGAAGGAATTGCCACAATAAGTTCTGATAAATTAACTAGTGAAGTAGAGGCACCTGAAGCAGGGGTATTATTGAATATAACAAAAGAAGTCGGGGAAGAAGTTCCAGTTGGTGAAGTAATTGGTTTCATTGGTCATGAAGGAGAAGAAGTGGGCGAAACAGCTTCTACCTTGCTGGAAGAAAAAGAAGAAAAGCCTAAAGCATTATCTCAACAAGCAGCTCCTATAGAAACAGTTGATCCGCTTATGAATCAAAAACAGGATGGCCCAAATAGAAAAAGACGAATTTCACCAGCTGCACGGAAAAAAGCAAAAGAATTAGACATAAATATTGCAACTATTGAAGGGACAGGTCCTAAAGGAAGAATTACTCGCCGAGATGTGGAGAGAGCTGTTGAACAAAAAGAGGTAGCGGTAACGAAAGAGCAAGTGGAGGAAACAGTTGTTGAACGACCGATAAAGACTAGTAACATGAAAGGGTTATCTGCTATGCGTAAATCCATAGCAATAAATATGCAGGAAAGTCTTGCAAATACTGCACAGTTAACGTTACATCGGAAAGCAGATATTACGGAACTGATTGCTTTTCAAAAGAAACTTCGTGAGGAAGCAGACCAGAATAATATAGAGATAAAACTGACAATAACCATTTTTCTAGCAAGGGCAGTTACCCTAAGTTTACTGGATCATCCGGAAGTAAATACGCATCTAATAGATGATATGCTGCAGCAATATGAGGCAGTACATTTAGGAATTGCCACATCTTTAGACAACGGATTAGTAGTTCCAGTAGTAAAGCACGCAGAAAGACTGCCACTTGGCAGCTTGGCGAGGCAAATTCAAGGTGTAACAGAAGCTGCTAGAGCTGGAGAAAATGTAGAGATGAGTGGTTCTACATTTACGATTACCAATTTGGGTGCTCATGGGATTGAATATTTTACGCCAATCCTCAATCCTCCTGAAAGTGGAATACTTGGTGTAGGAACATTTATGAAGGAAATGGAACTGGACGAGCATGAAAAACTGCAAACCATGATCAAGTTACCACTAAGTTTGACATTTGATCACCGTGTACTAGATGGAAGCCCGGCAGCTGTCTTTTTAAGAAAAATTGTTCATTATTTAGAAAATCCGTATTTATTATTGCTTTAATGAATAGTTATTGATCCCGTCTGCCATAGAAAAATAAGTCGACGGGATTTTTCTATTTTGTGCACCGGGCGGATGTCATTAAGAATTGTACATACGTTGGTTTGAGAGACAAGTAGTTATTCGATTGAAGTTGACTTTAATGTTTTTAATTGAGGTTACGGTTTAGCCAACATAGTATTATTGAAAACTAGTTTTAATTGTATTGTTAGATGATAGAGATTTTTCTAATCTGTGTTATAAGGTGAAGACAAACGTTATATAGAAAAAATAGTGAAAAACCTACAGATATTATTAGGAGTAACAATGAGGGTTAAAATGAGAGAATTGTTATTAATACTATCTTTGCTGGGAAGTGAATAACATGCAGTTCTCTTACTTTAAAGTTCAGTGAAATTAATAATTTTAACTAACCACCCGAGGAGATGTAATTCTCCTCGGATGGTTAGTTTATTTTAGAGTTTAGTTTACACCAACTCTATTCCAAGCGTTGGCAACTGCATTGGCTATGTCTTGGTTATAGAGATCTTGTGCCGATTGAATTAAGGCTTGTCTTGCATCTGCAAAATCACTATTTGGTGTTAAATAAACAGTTAATGCACGATAATAGATTTGTTCGGCTTTACTTATTCCTATTGCATTAATTGTATAATATGCTGCTTTATTAGGGATTCCACTGTTTATATGGACACCACCCCAATCGCCTTGGAGAGTATTTGGTAGATAACGGTAATTATCCATATGGTCAGGTTGATGATACATTGGTGGATTAGATAAGCTACGAAGACCGTCTCCTTCAATACCAGGTGTATACACATCTTCACCCATTAACCAGTCTTCATCAACAAAGAATCCAAAAACATCTGCAAACGATTCATTTAAAGCACCCGGTTGGTTCTCGTATGCTAGATTGGCTGTTTCTTGAATCACGGGATGTGTTAATTCATGAGCGACAACATCATTTGCTCCTGATAGATAGGTAAATTCTCTTCCGTCTCCATTTCCATAAATCATTTGGTTACCAACCCATGCAGCATTGTTATAATTATTTCCGTAGTTAACAGTAGAACGAATGGTTGCTCCTTTATTATCATAACTAACACGACCAAACGTATTATAATAATAATCAAATACTTCTCCTGCATAGTAGTGAGCATCTACGGCTGCTTTTTGTGATTCACTTGTAAACTTATTATCCCTATCTGTTACATAAATACCTGGAAGACTATCATCATATTGACCTTGATTATTATAGGTCTCTATTACACCATTCATTCTTTTAGTAGTATCATATAAATAATAATTGCCTTGATATAGATACGTATTTAACTTTTTCGTATCTCCTAAAGTACCTGTTCCCTCACCAGTTTCTGCTGCCTCATGAACTTGATTGACTGCTTTTAGTATTTTTCCATTTTCTGCGTTAACCCAAATTTTCCAATTCGCTGGATATGGTTGAACAAATTGTAGTTCAATACGATAGGCTAATGTATAATTCCCATTTTTATCAAAAACTACTAATTTGGCATTTTCGCTCAGCGTATTAAATGTTTCGCCAGTTAATGAATTCACCTTTTTATCAGCTGCACTACGTTTAACTTTAATGTGTTTCCAGGCGGCATGAAGTGCTTGCTGCTTTGTCAATTTTCGATCCTCTTTTAATTTGGAAGGAGCATCAGGATGAAAATCCCCATTGACGGCACTAATTTTTTTGTTTTTATCTACATGGACAACAATCTTTGAACCGTCTATTGGAATGTTCTGAATTTTAGGTTGATAAATATAGTGAGTCATTCCTAATTTGTCCTTATTCGTCTCTTCAAGCGTTAAATCTGTTTTGGGATCCATTTTAAATAAATCTTGATTTGCTTGAAAAAACTTTTTTACGTCTTTCTCTTTGGTCACTTTTTGTTCTGTAAGTTCTCCATTAATAAACGAAGGAGTGCTTTCTTTTTGGTCTTGTTCCCACAACGTATCAACATTTGACTTAACCTTCCAAGCTTGATCACCAGCAGCAGCACTTACTACTTGTCCATTACTAACTGCTAGAGTCGTTGCCATGGAAATTAATCCAATTGCTTTAACCCATTTTTTTTGCAATTCAATCTCTCCTTTTCTTTGGTAATTATTGGAACTAAATTGTGGGAAAAATATATCATATATTTCACCTGTATACAATAAACCGTTCGACTTATTTTTACATATTTTTTAAGTGTATAGAACTAATTTTTAATAGAAAAGATTAGTTTTTTTGAATAATAAGTTCACTTTAATTCTTTAATTTGTTAACGTAATTAAGTAATATATACCAATAATAGGCTATCATTTATTTTATTATAGGTTAAATTGGCTATATCAAAGTTTAATGAAAATGAAAAATAATTTACTTAATAGGATAATAGATTCATAATTAGGAGTTATATTAAAAAACATAATATGAATGATTAAAGCATTTATAAGGTGTATTAAGCAGTATGATGGAGGATTAAAAGTGGATTTTACCTAAAAAGGAATTATTTAGTATGTCAGTTATTGTTCTATATCCTTATTAAAAAATGTAATGATGCTCTTTAAAGAAAATTGAACAAATTCTTGAAAAATCAAAGTGGATGGTGCAGATGCAGTCAGGAGAGGACATGAATTCTCTTACTTTAGTCTAGGACGCTATTATAACTACCCATCAGTGAGACGAAGTCTCTTCACTGATGGGATAGTTTTACTTTATCGTTTAGTTTACACCAACTCTATCCCAAGCGTTAGCAACTGTATTCGCCACTGCTTCGTCATATAGATCTTGTGCAGATTGAATTAGGGATTGTCGTGCATCTTGAAAACTACTATTTGGGGTTAGATATACAGTTAATGCACGGTAATAGATTTGTTCTGCTTTCTTTATTCCTATTGCATTAATTGTATAATATGCTGCTTTATTAGGAATGCCACTGTTTATATGAACGCCACCCCAATCTCCACCAGGAGTATTTGGTAAATTTTGATAGTTATCCATATGATCCGGCTGACCATATTCTGTTGGATTTTCTAAGTTACGTATTGCGTCTCCTTCAATACCAGGTGTATACACATCTTCTCCTAATAACCAGTCTTCCGGATCAACAAAATAACCAAAAACATCTGCAAAGGATTCATTTAAAGCACCTGGCTGATTCTCGTATACTAGATCGGCGGTTTCCTGAATCACGGCATGAGTTAATTCATGAGCGACAACATCATTTGCTCCTGATAGATAGGTGAATTGATTCCCGTCTCCATTTCCATAAATCATTTGGTTACCAACCCATGCAGCATTGTTATAATTATTTCCGTAGTTAACAGTGGATCGAATGTTCGCCCCTTTATTATCGTAACTAACACGACCAAACGTATCATAATAATAATCAAATACTTCTCCTGCATAGTAGTGAGCATCCACGGCAGCTTTTTGTGATTCACTTGTAAACGTATTATCCTTATCTGTTACGTATACACCAGGAAGATTATTTCCATACTGACCTTGATTATTATAGGTCTCTATTACACCATCCATTCTTTTAGTAGTATCATATAAATAATAATTATCTTCATATAGATACGTATTTAACTTTTTCGTATCTCCTAAAGTACCTGTCCCCGTACCGATTTTTGCTGCCTCTTGAACTTGATTGACTGCTTTTACTACTTTTCCATTTTCTGCGTTAACCCAAATTTGCCAATTTGCTGGAGATGGTTGGACAAATTGTAGTTCAATACGATAGGCTAATGTGTAATTACTATTATCAAGAACTACTAATTCAGCATTCTCGTTCAGCGTATTAAATGTTTCGCCAGTTAATGACTTTATTTTTCTATCAGCTGTACTACGTTTAACATCGATGTGTTTCCAAGCGGCATGAAGTGCCTGCTGCTTTGTCAATTTTCGATCCTCTTTTAATTTGGAAGGAGCATCAGGATGAAAATCCCCATTGACAGCAGTAATTTTCTTATTTTTATCTATATGCACAACAATTTTCGAATTATCTATAGGAACATTTTGAATTTTCTGTCTAAATGTATAGTGAGTCATTCCTAATTCATCCGTATTCGTCTCTTCAAACGCTAAATCTGTTGTTGGGTTCATTTTAAATAAATCTTGATTTGCTTGAAAGAACTTTCTTATGTCTTTTTCTGAGGTTACTTTTTCCTCTGATAGTTTCCCGGTTATAAATGATGGAGTACTTTCTTTTTGGTCTTGTTTCCACAACGTCTCAACACTTGGTTTAACCTTCCAATCTTCATCTTCAGCAGCAGTTATTATTTGTCCATTACCAAGTACTAAACTCGTAGCCACTGAAATTAATCCAATAGTTTTAACCCAATTTTTTTGCAATTTAATCTCTCCTTTTTCTATTAATTTTAAATTAGGGTTAATAGTATCGTAGATTTTATTGATTTGCAATGAACTTTTCGACTTATTTTTTAGTTTTTTTTAAATATATTGAACTATATAAATAAAAAGAATTCAAAGAAAACGTATCTCCTATTTATAAGATTTAGAGAAACCGAATAAAGTTTATTTTGCTTTATTGTAACGTTTTATGTAGTCATCCGTCTGTATAGTAAACCATTAATATACAAGGGGCGGATGATAGGATGAAAAAGTTTTCTTTTTGTTTTTTATTTATATTGTTAGTGCTTGTAGGCTGTAATGACCAAACGGAATCGGATGAAACGAGTAAACAGATGGCAGAAAATATTCATGTGGAAAATACTACACCAATTAAACCAAATGAAGATTTAAGTAAGAATGAAGACGCTTCAGAACAAAATGAAACGGGGGAAAACATAAAAGCTGCTGATAACTATACCGCTTCTGGTCGGAAAATCATTTATACAGCAACGATTCAATTAGAAGTGAAATCTTTTAAGCAAAAACTAACCCAATTAGAGCAGTTAATTGACGCACAGGGGGGGTATATTGTCGACTCGACTAGCCATAAAGATTCAGAAAAAGGTAATGTAACTGGAAGTATAACAGTAAGAATACCTCAAAAGAACTTTCAATCGTTTATGAAGAAAGTGGAGGCAGGAGAAGGAAAACTGATGGAGAGCTCTGTTTCAGGAGAAGATGTGACAGAGGAATTCGTTGATTTAGAAGCACGGTTAAAGTCAAAAAAAGTAGTGGAAAAACGGTTGCTCTCATTTATGGAACAGGCTGATAAAACAGAAGATTTATTAGATATCTCAGATAACCTGGCCGATGTTCAAGAAGAAATTGAACAAATTATTGGGCGAATGAACTATTTAAAAAATAAAGCCGACTTGGCAACTATAACAATCGAGATACAAGAAAATCATACGGTGATGAAAAGCGAAGATGATCTAAATACGTGGGATAAAACAGAACAGCAATTTTTTAAAAGCATGAATATGATTTTGATGGCGCTTTCTAACAGCTTCGTTTTTATTGCTGGCAATATACCTATTTTCCTTTTAATTGGTATGATCATTATATCTATATTTGTTTTTATAAGAAAAAAGCGGCGTAATAACCAATCAGTGGAATAACATCAATCAAAACATAATGACAAATTCAATTTGTCCTAAATCTTTAGATGGATAAATAATACTACCATGAACTAAGTAAATAGAGGCTGCAGTTTTTATATGCGAATTAAATATAAAGTCTATTCCTTATGAGTAGACTTTTTCATCATGTCTGGTAATTTCACCTAATTTATTTAATCATTTGAAGACATAAAAATAGATAAATATTAACTACCGTGAGTAAGCCAATCAATATCCGCATAGATGTAAAGAAGTATTCTTCCGACACAGCGAAATAGTAAAGGACGAGTAAAATCAAGAAAATAAGATATCCGACAAAATGAACTTTACGTTTATTACTAAATTTTTCAGCCAATCACCAATGATACTATTTGTTAAGTTTTGTAGTTTTTACTGACTAAATAGACGAAAGTATTAGCAAGAAATTTTAGACTTTTTCCCCTAATATATAACCTCCTTGTTAGAAAGTTTTTTTACAATCCGTTCTTATGTTATCACATCCTACAATAAAAAGAATTATTTATCATTCCACATAATTTGGATTGCCTTTACCCCGCTTGTAATCTATTTTTTAAGCATGATAGTGTGATCGGAACTAAATGGATTGGGTAGGATCACATGTTTACAATTGGTAATTACATTGTATCATGGTAAAAAATGAGTGCGCCTGTAATGAGCAAGGGTTAATTCCTGTATTTTTAAAGCTAAAAATCAATGTTTTGATGGAAAAGATAAAGAAATTATAAAGTTTACGGTATGATTAATTTATCGTGATATAGTACTTATACAGGAGGAAACATGGATGCAAGCAACTATTTTACTAGTAGAAGATGATGCAGAAATTGCTCGTGTGATAAGAGATATGTTTGTCCGCATTTGGAACCAATGGAATTGGATGGAGAGCATACGATTGCGGTTCATATTAAATCATTAAGAGAGAAACTTCACGATTCTGCTAAAAATCCAACATATATCCAAACGGTTTGGGGGAAAGGATTTCGATTCATCGGTGAAGTGAAATGAAAATAAAAACGTGGCTACTACTATCTTATTTTATGGTGATGATTCTTCCTGTCATAACAGCATTCTTTTTATTCATTTTAATAAATGCATATATTAATGAGCTTAAAGTGAAAGAACATATTGACTTTTTAACTTGTATATAGCGGATCAATTGCTGATCACTGCATCAGATGCAATAAAGGTAACAGAAGGGGAGCTATACGTTATTGCCCAGGAAATTTTCTCGCGGGCAGGTATTAGGAAGACAGACAAAGCTGTATCTCATTGATTCACCAGTTTATAACGGGTTGGCAACAGGCATGAATATCGGAAAAGGAACAATTATGTTGACAACAGCTACAGCTAAATTGTCTAAGTCGGCTGTTGAAGCAATTTTGGCACATGAAGCGATCCATATAAAAAAGCGAGATGTTTTAATCAATCAACTGGCTCGTATAATTATAACTGCTGTGATCGCTCTAAGTGTGTACTTGTTCTTTGACCAGATAAAGCTACTGGCGATCAGGGCTTATTGCAACGTTGAATAATTTATGTGTATAAAAACACATATCCATGTCTTAGACAAATCATACCAACATATCGCTCCTCCATTTTAAATGGTGAAGCAATATGTTTTTTGGCTAAATCACTAACGTTGCGTTAATTATATCTGTCGATTTGAAATGCTTACATATTCAAAAATAACTTGGTCATACAACAAAATAAAAACAGAAAGCATAGAGCATTAAAAATCGTGGATTCAGTACACTTCCACTAAATTTAAACAACCATAAATAGGAACGTTTGCCGGTGTAAAGCCGCATTTACGACTAGTAGTCATGGATAATGGCCTCCGTTTATCCAGAAAAGGCAGTGATTAGCCTGCGAAAGCACACAGAAAAGCAAAAAATCTTACTGCGAATCACTCGTTGGTTAAAGAGAGCGCTCTGGAAACCATCCTATGTCTGGATTAGGAAGTTTGAAGAAAAGATCCAGTCCGTAAATCAGCTTTTGCCGTTGTTGCCATGAGTTAACTTATAATTTCACCAAAGGATAGTGCCACCTTTCTTCAGGTGTTAACTTGTTGGCACATAATTACAGAAAGTTGTAAACGAAATAGCCTTATTTTCTTTATGTAATGCTAGTGATAGTTATATATGTATTAAAATAATTGAATTTAAGTCAATGGGTAATAGGTATATTCTTAGCTCTGTTTACTACTATCTTATCTCTATTTTATATTTTTTATAAACCATCTAATAAGCAATACAGGTTGCTAACAGGAAAAAAGTGCCGAGCATTATTTTTTGTTAAATAACCTTAATTAATAAGTGCTAGCAATATTTTAATAAAAAGGGACTGAATTTTTAAAAGATTCAACATTATAATCACTAGTTACAGTCAACTCTGATTTATGGAACCTGCAATTCGACGTGGTACCGATATCGATCGCCTCTATAAAAGAACTCCGCATATTCAATTAATCGATCTTGTTGGTCTCTAGTTATTCGTTGAACATATAATAATGGGCTGTTTTTTGGTACTTTCAAAAGTTTAGCCTTTTTCTCATTTGCAACTACTGACTCAATTGTTTCTTTTGCTTTTTTCACTTCATATCCTTTTTTGCGGAACAATTCATACAAAGAAACATTCGGTGCCCTAAGCTCCTCAGCAGATAAAGAGAGAAATGGAGGACAATATACACGTTGAAAGCCTATAGGAATATCGTCGTATTGGCGTAATCGTTCATGACAACTAACCATTGTTCCTTTTGGCAAATCAAGTTGTGAACATACCACCGGATTTGCCGGAATGGCCTCTTCAAATGAAATTAAGGATGATTGTAAAGAATTCTCATTATTTTCTTCTGAAAAACTTAATAATTTTTGTAATTGCAATGATTTTTTTTGACTAAGAACAATCGTACCTACACCATGAATTCGTTGAACATACCCTTCATCTACCAACAATTGCACGGCGTGTCTCACAGTGATTCGACTCACATTAAATTGTTTTTGTAGGTCAGGCTCTGCTGGCAACAGATCACCAATGGGATAATCCCCATTGGTGATCTGTTGTTTTAATTCCTCATAAATTTGTAAATATTTAATTTTGTTTCTCCTCATAAGTAATCACCACATTTGCTAATAAATTTGCTAACTCTACCAAATTAAAATCATTAGCACGTTGTACAGTCTCAAACAAAGACTGGAAACTTGAATCAGTTAAGTCCACAAATGAACCAACCATAGAACCAACAATTGTTGCAACCGTATCTGTATCGTAACCAATATTTACAGCATCAATCACTGCTTGCAAGGCATTGTCCTTATTTAAAGCAACAATTCCAAATGCACAGGGTACGGCTTCTGAAATATGCAAGCCGCTTCCAACTACTTGTGATAGTTGACGCAATTTTTCTTCTTTTGTACCAACACCATTTACTATATCATACGCTAATTTGATACGTTCTACAACATTTGGACCTGCTACTTCACGAGAAATGATTTTTGCTTTTGTTTCACCACGTAAAGCTCCATAAAAACCTGCACTTAAAGCATCATCGACTGTTGCATGAGGTGCTAAAGAAGCGCTTGTGGTAGCAGCTACCGCACAAGCACCAGAAATTGCTAAAGAATTATCATGTGTTACTTGTGTGATTGTAATCGCCGCATCAATAGCTCCTTCCAAATCGTTAGGATGCAAAATACCAGCTGGTGCAATTTTCATTGCTGCCCCATTTGTAGCTTTTGATGCATAGTCTACCGTTGCTGCTCCTGGTAACGGTTTCATTTTTAATGAAGGGTCCTTATACATTGCCACTGCACTCCGAGTTGTAGGACCTGCAAAACGATCAAAATACCAAGGAACATCTGACCAATCTAAAATAGCTTTTATTACAATATCTTTATCAATAACACCATTATTTTCTAAAATAGCTTGGCACAGAAAATATATTTGGGAAAAATCATCTGTTACTTGTCCTGCTTCATTTCCAAGTGCAAATGCTGTTTCACCAGGTTTTTCAAACTTAGTTACAGTACCAAATTGTGCACGAATTTGATCAAACGATAAATTTTCAGTTGCTGCTCCCATCGCATCCCCAATTGCTGCCAATCCTAAAATCCCTTGTATTTTTAAATTCAAATCCATTTCGATTATCCTTTCTATAATTAGTATTCTATTTTTTTGAAGCAGACATTTCTGCTTTTGGATCCTTAATACCAAAAATAATTGTTAATAACATACCCCCAAAAAAGGAAATTGCTAGACCAATGACATATGCCCATAATGTAGGTCCCGCAAATGCAGGAATTGTTGTTAACCCGCCAAATACAAATGCATTACCTACTACATGAAATGCACCCATGAACGCACCACCAAGAGCAGCACCTAAACAACCAGCTACTAATGGGCTCTTAAATCTCACACCTAAACCATAAATTGCCGGTTCCACAATCCCGGATAAAAAGACAGAAGTTATTGCAGTTAATGAAAAATTCTTCAATTCTCGATTTCGGCTAAGTAAGAAGATAGCAAACGCAGCTCCTGCCATACCAAAATTCGCATTCGCACCGTAAGCAATAAAAGCAGAACTACCTGTTGAAGCAATTTCAGGTATAATAACCATCGTATTCGGTGCCCAATGCACACCAAACATGATTAAAACATTCCATATTCCGCCTATAATAGCTCCAGTAACGATTTGGTTAATATTTGCTAACCAGTTCACAAGGTTGGCAATACCTATACTTAAATAATTTCCGATTGGTCCAATTATTCCAGCAGCAATTGGAACTAATATTACTAATAATATAGTAGGGATCACAATCATATGCAAACTATTAGGTAGTTTTATTTTCATAAAATGTTCCATTTTTGATTGCACCCAAGTAGTTAAGATCGCTGGAATGATTTGACTAGTATAATTAAATACAGGAATCGAAAGCCCTAAAAATGTAATCGTATTCCCGCCATCACCTTGTACTAGGTCGATGAAATCAGGCATAATCAAGGCGCCCATTACAGCAACCGCAATATATGGACTTGTATCAAATCGTTTTGCTGATGTAATAGCGACTAATAATGGCAAGAAGTAAAATACTGAAGTCGCTGCAAGAGTTAAAACTAAATTGGTTGTACTATCAGTCGATAACCAACCTAGCTCATTAGCTAAAATCGTGAATCCACGAAGCAACCCTGAGCCAGCTAATAATGGCAATAACGGTGAAAAAATACTGACAACTAGAGCAATAAACTCATTAAACCAATGACGCTTCTCGTTCTCTGTATGCGAAACGTCTACAGTATCGTTATCCATATCAGTTGACTTATTTGCCTTCCACACCTTCACAAATTCATCATAAACCTCATCGACATGGATGCCAATCACTATTTGAAATCCTAAGTCCTTGTCAACAGTTCCTGCTACACCATCTAACGCTTCAATTTTTTCCTTTTGAACTAGTGAACGGTCTTTTAATGTAGGGCGTAATCGTGTGGCACAATACGTTACCGACACTATGTTGTCCGACCCTCCCATCAGTGATAACAATTGACTTGCTAAGACTCTGTTTTTTTTCATAAAAACGTCTCCTTTCTATTTTTTTAGACTAGAAACATCATTGTTATCTCGAGAGGTTATAACGTCATATCCTCATATCAAGAATACACGAATTTATTTTAAATGTAAAGGTTTACATTTTATTTTTAAAAAAAATCCTATGGACTAACCTCTTGTTTTCAACAGCTTATCTACTATTTTTTCTTTAATTCCTTAAAACTATACTTAATTTGTAATCCCATTGAGCTTTGCATCAGACGACAACTTAAAGTTAAGTGCACTTCCTTTAATTTTTCTAATGAGACTGGACAAAAGTGGTTTAGTGAAAGAAAATCAAAATTCTTCAATTAAGAATTCGAATTAGTTTCCGATTTCTCTTTTAAAAAGCTTCCTTATTCCAGTAAACATTCGCATTCAGGTTAATTTTTTAAATATGTCCCACTCTCATTAATTCAGCTAGAACGAAAGCAACTGGTTAAATTCTATCTGTCATATTTGTGATTATTTGAATGGAGTTTTGCATCGTTTTTAAACCCTTTCCTTCAAGTAATATTCTTTAGTTTGCTTTGCTGTAGTTTTGCAACGGTATTTCGCGTTGTGACTTTTCTCATGGGAGATGACAATCAGATAACCTTTCCAAGCGAAATTACTTCATGATACATCTGGCTATTTGCCTTTAAGCTCATGCTCGTAGAGGATCCATGTCAAGTTGCAATATTATGTATTTTCCTAATGCAAAATACACTATGTAAAGGAAATTATCCTATGTCTGGATTAAGAAGTTTGAAGAAAGATCCAGTCCGTAAATAGCTTTTGCCATTGTTGCTTGGATTAATTGTATGTTTTTATCAAATGAACTCTTTCTTCAGGTTTTGACTTTTTGGCTCAAAATCACTGAAATTTGTTAACTGAGTATTCTTATTCCATTTACGAAATACTAATGGGGTTAATTGATGATATAATTCAGTGCTTATGAATGATTTTTGTATATATTTTTATCCATATCAGATTCAAACGCCTAGTTTCTAATGGCTGCTTCACTCCTTTTTTGGCGGGGTTGACCAAATACGCTTCTAGCTTTTGTTCTGGAAGGAATGTCAAGCTTATCAAAGGACGGGCCCCATTTTAAAACGATTGAATGATCATTAATAAAGCATAGAAAAAGAGGGAAAGATGAATAGATATAGGTGCGAAATGAAAAGGAGTATTTATATGTCTGCTTTTATGATCCTACGTCAGTTGTTTAATCGATACCTAACGTTTAAAGTATATGATCTTTCTGCACAGATGGCTTATTATTTTTTGCTATCTGTTTTTCCATTTCTGGTAGCGATCTATTCTTTACTGCCGTATTTGCCATTAAATGAAGATTATATTTTAGAATTAGTTCAACCATTTGCTCCGGAAGCAACATATCGACTAATTGAAAATACGATTTCTTACTTTTTAGTACATCAAAAGCAAAATTTATTGTCATACAGCTTTATTACTTCTGTTTGGCTTGCTTCAATGGGATTTCAATCGATGAAGCGAATACTTAACATTGCTTATAATATTGAAACCAAAAAAAGCTTGTTCAAACAAGCGATAGAAGGAGTATTGCTTACAATTGGATTTATGATTGTAATCTTGTTTTCTGTTATTATACCTGTGATCGAAAGAATGATCAGAGACTATTTAGATGACGTTTTTACTGTGCAAAGTTTTCAAAGCTTTTGGACTTTTTTTCAATGGGGGATCGGCAGTATATTTATCGTTATTTTTTTAATTGGATTGTATTATTTTTCCCCGAACGTTAAATTAAAGGTAAAAAATGTTCTTCCGGGTGCTATTTTTGCAACAATCGGTTGGCAGTTTGTTTCTTTACAATTTGCCTCCTTTGTTAGTTTTAATAACTACTCTGCCTTTTATGGTCAGTTAGGTGGTATTGTTGTTTTAATGCTTTGGTTTTATCTTTCCGCAATGATTATCATCGTCGGAGGATTATTAAATACGATTATTTCGCCAATCGATCAATGATAAATCTAACTACGACTAGGTACTACCACAAATTTCCTTAGTAACATGTAACCTGCTTTTTAAAAACATAGAGTTATTAGGAAAATAGATGTTTATAAATTGCAAAACGCATCTCCATCTTTTTGATAATATTTATTCATGATTTAGCCATGCCCTGAATAGCTATAAAGTAGTGAGTCAAGCCTTTACGAAATATTAACTTAAAGTGTGTGTTCAAAAAGTGGATAACAGACTGAGATGGGTCGGGTATAAAAATCGCAACGTCTTAAAAAAATCACGATGTGGCACGGTTGAAGTTTACCTTCTTCTGTTACAAAAGCTGACACGGGCATGTCTTATGCGCCAAAGTTCGAGACGACGTAGTTTTGAGTAGTGCAGGCTATGCAGTTAAAAATAGGGGATGGCATTTAAAGAAAAACGTAGCTGGTGCTAAGACATCGGTGCGAAAGATCGACCAGTTCACTTATACGTAAGTCCAAAAATATTACAACGTGGAAATAACTACTAAGCTAAAATTTGCTCCATCCTTTATGTAGAAAAAACTTTGCATACAGAATTCAGCATTTATACATGGAATAATAAAGCTCCCTACTCATTTTTTTATTTCAGCGTTAATATCCTTTTTAACGTATAATCAATTCCACTAATTATTTCTACCGGACTTTTTGAACATCCTCTTCAAGCTATTTATAGGGGGAAAACAAGTGGTTGAATCCATTCTTAAATTATTTACAACCGAACAAAAAGCAGAAGCGATTTTGGCTAATCCAATTGTGGAGCTTATTTTTATTATTTTATTTTCTGCTTTTGTTTTAGCGTTAATTGTCCACTTAACTATATTTCGTAAGCTCAAACATATTAGAAACTATTTAAAGAATACTGGGCGTATGGATATTGAACCAGTCTTATCATTTAAAGAACAATATGAAATTCAACAGCAACAAGAAACGGTAAAGGTGGAAACGTTTGTGCAAGAAAAGTTTGCAAGCTTCCGTATGTTCCATATACCAATTATCAGTTTAATCAAGATGATTCAAATGACCGTTTCCGTATTTATTCTTCTCGGTGTACTCGGAACGTTTATCGGGTTAACTTCCTCACTAGGTAGTATTAATTTAGAAGGAAATGAGATAGTCGAGGGAGTGGCAAATGTATTAACAGGAATTGATGTTGCTTTTTACACAAGTATTGCAGGAATGGGATTTTCTTTAATTATGACAATATTGATGAAAGTGTTAAATACGGAATTTATGCTAACAGATATTATGCTAATGACGGAAACAAAGTTGGAAGGCACACAAGAAAATGGCCTGAACCGCTTGATTACTGTATCGGAAACCATTCATGAATCCATCTTACATTTGACAGAGACAAGTGAGCAATCCTTTCAGACAATTGTATTTGCTTTTAAAGGATTTCAAGACTATACAACTGGTCTTCAACAATCAGCTAAAGATTTGGCATCCTTTAACGATGGACTCGCAACCAATCTTAAAGACTTCCAGCAATTGTTTCATAATATGAAAAGTGTAACGGAAGATATTGCAACTGGTACGAATCGATTAAACGATAATTTCGCTACACTGTTTACTTACTTTAAACGAATGGATAAAAGAAATGAACGAATGATGCAAGCCTTAGAAAATACGTTTGAAAAGGCCAAAGAACAGGCTGGAACACAGCTTGATATATTGCGACAATTTGAATCATCGGTGGATGAAATCAAACAGTTCACTACTTCTTTATTGAATGAACAAGCAGCCCTAAAAGCTGTATTTACAAATATACAGGCACAAAGCAAAGATCTCGTTAAGCAAATAGAGAAACAAAATAGAGAATTTAAAACGGTATTTGGAACAGGTATTTCCACGAAGTTAACAGGAATTATTTCCCAGTTGCATGAACTTTCTGGTGTATTCGATCATATGGGGAATTCGTTGATAAAGCTTCCGGAAGCTCTTGATGTGATTAATCAAACACAAGCTGAATATAAACATCTATTAACGGATCGCTTTCAAGATTTAAAGGAATTTAATCGTACCTTTCACCATCATTTAAAATCACATGCAACGAACATGTTATCGTTTGAAAAGCAAATGAAGGATGCAACTGGTACATATGAACAAATGGCAATGAAAAACAGCCAGTTTATTCAAGAGATCAACACAACAATGACAGAAATGAATCAAATTTTTAAACAACAAGATACTCATTTGGAAAATCAACTTCATGTTTTAAAAGATGCATTAACGAATTATGTAAACAATTTAGAAGGATCTCTCGGTCAAAAGCTTGAGCACGTTGCCCAATCTATCCAATCCTATCTAAGAGAGATTAATGATGGGTTGCGCACGGAGTTTTATCAATTACGACGAAACGCAGAAAACAGCCAACAAAGTCAAGAAAGGTTTATCCAGCAAATATTACAAGAACTCGGTCGAGAAATTCAAATTTTAAATCAACATTTAGCTGCTTTATCACAGCGAACTTACACGCAAAATAATCAAATAAGGTTGAATCAAAATGAATTCTAAATACCAGCGACTTTTTAAGCAGGATCGGGATGAAGGACATTTTTGGCCCTCTTTTACAGATTTATTAACGACTATATTACTATGCTTTATTCTTATTTTTGTCGCAATGATGATTATTAAATCGTTGCAAATTGAAGAAATGAAGCGGACCTTAGATCAAATTATGGGGGTAAGAGCAAAGCTGGTAAATGATTTAAAAAAAGAATTTAGCGGATCTAACTTAGGGGTTGAGGTGGATGAAAAAACTGGGGCGATCATTTTTAATACGGAGATTTTGTTCGAGTATGATAAAGCAGAATTGAAGACAGATTCCTTTACTTTTTTAAATGAATTTGTACCCAAATATTTAGACATTCTCCTGCAGGAAGGGTATGAAGCGTATGTGGCAGAGATTATTATTGAAGGGCATACAGATCGGGATGGATCTTATTTGTACAATTTAAAATTAGCTCAGGATAGAGCATATAGTGTTGCAGATTATCTTTTAAGTGAACAGTTTCCATATAAACATATTCAACAGCATTTAGAAAATAAACTAACTGTTAACAGTAAATCATTTTCAGATGTGAGAACAGATGAAGGTGGCAAGTACAGCGCCAAAGATTCCAGAAGGGTTGAATTTAAATTTCGCTTAAAGGATGAAGAAATACTAGATAAAACACGAGAAATTCTAGGATCATAAACAAACATAAAGGGGCTAGTACTTAAGCAGCGCCTTTATTTATATCCGTTTCCATTGTGGATAGATTTTTTAAAAGTAGCTTCGTCTAGCCGAGACTTCATCTTCTTTCTCAGTAATCGTTTAAGATCGGCCGAATCTAAGGAAGGCCGACTAAAAGTGGGCTTGCCGTTTAGGCGCGGCTTCCCCCTGTTTAGAGGCATGTTTTCTGTATCCAGAATCTAAGGAGCTGTTTTGCTCTTAGTTGAAAAATCCGTTTGCCATCTTATGAAAGAAATGACTCCTAATAAGCATCGCATTTTTTCAAGGACAGAGTTGCTACGGCAGCAATACACCGCAATTTTTCAAGGACAAGGAATACGTCGGGAGCGGTACATCGTATGCAGAAAAGCTTTTTTTCAAGGACGCCGAGTTATTAGCCTTTGTTCCACTTCGAGAGGAAAAGCGCTCCTTGAATAAATTTTCACCTTATCTCATCAGAAAGTTCTCCCGTTTGCACATCGTAAACGGGCATCTCTTGTTGTTCCACTATAGGAAAATATAAAACTGTAGGCTTTTAAGAAAAACGATAGCTTTCGCATAAAAGCTTGGCGATAAGCTAAGTTTTTCTAATCTGTACATTTCATGTATAACGTTTTGTTTGGTTGATCAAAACGTTTTAAAATTCCTCATATATTGCAGGGTCTAGATTTTTTATTCTGCCATTCGGTTTCGTTAATTTGGAGATGGCGTTCATTTCTGTTTCAGTTAAAGAGAAGTCAAAAATTGAAATATTCTCCAATTGACGCTCGTAGGAAGATGATTTAGGAATTGCAATAGATCCAAGTTGATAATGCCAGCGTAAAATAATTTGCGAAACTGTCTTGTTATGCTGACGAGTAATGTTTACAATCGTTTCATTGTTCAATATTTCATTTGCACGAGCTAACGGACTCCAAGATTGAGTCTGAATATGATGAATTGCATGCCACTTTCGCTGCTCCGCTTGGTTGAAAAATGGGTGTAATTCGATTTGATTAATACTAGGTTTTACTCCCGTTTCTGTTTTTAAACGCTCTAAGTGCTCCGGCAGGAAATTACATACTCCAATTGAGCGAATAAGTCCCCATTTTTTTGCATCAATTAAGGCCTGCCATGCTTCTACATACATATCTTGCTTTGGGTTTGGCCAATGAATTAAATATAAATCAAAATAACTCAATCTAGCTCGATATAATGATTCTTGAATAGCGGTTATGGCCTTGTCATACGCTTGATAACGACCTGGAAGTTTTGAAGTAACCAGTAAATCTTCTCGGCGAACTGAACTGCGTTTGATTGCTTGACCGACTGCCCCTTCATTCTCATAGTTATAGGCAGTGTCAATTAGTCGATAACCGATATTTATGGCGTTTGCTATCGCATTAGCCCCTTCATTTCCATTTAATTTGTATGTGCCAAAACCGATAGCTGGAACTGTTAAACCATCATATAATGTAATTTCTGGTATGGTCTCCACCATATCATAACCTCCTTTTATAACGTTACACTTTAAGCGTACAATGAAATAGGGAAAAAGCCAAATCCTACTTACTAAACGTCGCTAATTTTAACTAAAATCTTGGGAAAATAAAAATTATTCTTCATTGAAATTCACAAATTGGTTTATAATGTTAAAATAAATAGTTTTATCTTTTGTAAACTTTGTTTAGATGGGGTGAATCCTCTGAATGATTTTATATTAATCGTACTATCCTATTTATGTGGCTGTATAAATGGGGCTTATTATCTAGGAAAGCTATATTACAGACAGGATATAAGGGAGTTAGGCAGTTCTAATGCTGGAGCAAGAAACGCTGGGAGAGTATTTGGCAAATCAGCATTTATATTTACAGTAATTATTGATGTCTTAAAAACCATTATACCGCTGTTGTTTGCATTTTATCTGTTTCATAGCAATGGAGTTGTGCTTGGATGCATGACATTTGCTATTTTACTAGGACATGTATGGCCTATTCAACTTCATTTTCGTGGTGGTAAAGGAGTGGTTGTTTACTTAGCGGCTTCATTAATTGTCGCACCACTAGCTTTAATTATCTCCGGTGTTATTATTTTAATAGCGTATCCGATTATAAAAAAGCTTACGATCGTCACGATGAGCAGTTTTACTAGTATGCCAATAATATTATTGTTTTTTTACAAGGATGTAATATTAGCAATAATCTTCTTTATCATGCTGTTTATCATTGTAATTTTGCATAGAAATGGGGATCAAACATGAACCAATATTTACCTGTAATCTATAAAATAGCGGATCAACAAGCAGAATTTGAACAAATTTATCATTTAAATTACGAGACATTTGTTGAAGAAATACCACAACACGAAGCAAACGAAAAACATAGACTAGTAGACCGGTTTGACAGTAAAAATACATATGTAATTGCCAAGCGGGAAGAGGAAGTAATTGGCATGCTCACAGTGAATGGCGAAAGACCTTTTTCTTTAGATCAAAAATTAGCCAATCTGGATCAGTATTTACCTGATGATGCGGTACCATGTGAAATTCGATTACTTTCGATTAAAAAACAACATCGCGGAGGTCGAATTTTTTACGGTTTATGTGAAAAATTAGTAGCTTATTGCTTAAAACAGGGGTTTAATCTGGCTGTTATTTCCGGTACGCTGCGGCAAACAAAGTTGTATAAACATCTTGGTTTTGAAGCAATTGGTCCAGTAGTAGGTACTGAAGAAGCACCATATCAACCAATGTATTTAACAAAGGAAAATTTTGAGCGTGCTTCGAAGCTTTTCAAAAGAATGCTCAAAAAACAAGAAAAACATAACCATTATAATTTTTTGCCCGGACCTGTAGAAATTGCGGATGACGTAAGTATTGCTTGGAAAAAGGCGCCGATTTCTCATCGCGCAGATAAAGTGCACGAAGTGATGGATGACATTCAACAACGTCTATGTAAACTTACGAAAGCAAATTATGCTGAAATTGCAGTGGGTACGGGAACACTTGCTAATGAAATGGTGGCTGCTCAAATATCAACACATTCTTCTCCGGGTTTGATTCTTGCAAACGGAGAATTTGGCGAACGGTTAATGGATCATGCTAACAGATGGGGTCTTTCCTATCACGTCATTCATAAGCAGTGGAATGAGCCCATTTCTTTAAAAGAAGTAGAAGTGGTGTTAAAGAGAAATCCTGAGATTGGTTGGCTTTGGACGGTGCACTGTGAAACATCAACAGGTTATGTTTATCCATTACAGCAATTAAAACAGATTTGTAAAACGTTTGCTGTTCGTTTATGTATCGATGCATGCAGTACGGTGGGGGTTATTCCTGTGAATTTACAATCCGTTTATTTAGCAAGCACGGTAAGTGGTAAGGGATTAGCCTCTTACCCTGGACTTGCTATCGTATTTCACGAAGAAAAATTAGTGCCAAATGAAAAAATCCCAAGCTATTTAGATGTAGGAAAATATCAAATTAATCGCAGTATTCCATTTACACATTCTTCAAATGGATTGTTTGCATTAGCTGCTGCATTACAATATTCAAAACCTGAAATAGCGGATATATATCTATCTATTTGTCAAACATTTAAAGCAGCAGGGATGCATGTACTAACTGGAAACAACTACTCTCCGGGAATTATGACAATCTGTTTAGAGCAGGATATTGATTCAAGGAAGTTTGGCGATTTCTTGAAAGAAAAAGGGGTTCACATTAGCTATGAAAGCATTTATTTATTAAAGCGTAATTGGATTCAAATAGCGTTCATGGGGAATCTGAAGCCGATTGATATTATGCAGGGAGTTTCCATAATAGCTGACCACTATAAGCAGTTTTTAATGAAGAAGGTACAAAATAAATGAAAAAAGGAATTCATTTTTTAAAAAAACATTTTATCGCTACTTTAGTTATACTCTTATGGATAAAGACGGTTGCGATTTCTTTTATCAGCTTTCAATTACCCATTCATTCATGGGTTGATATTGTATTAATAGTAATAAGTCCGCTTGGAATCATTATGATAATACTCGGATTTGGTTTTCTCTTTAAAAAACAAGTGCCGCCAGTGACAATGCTGATTATTTATTTACTAATGATTGGACTTGTATATGCAAATTTATTATATTATCGCTTTTATATTGATTTTGTAACGGTTTCCGTTTTTCTGCAGTTACATAATGTCGGGGGGCTGGGGCCAAGTACTGCTGAATTAGTTTCGCCGTTTGATCTGCTGCTTTTTCTTGATCTAATTATTCTTGGTTTAGTCGTGATTAGAATAAAAAAAACGAAACAGAAGCAGCCTGTACCAAATAAAAAGAAATATACAATTATCAGCATGACATTAGTAGTTTTAACCTTTGTATTAGCACTGACTAAAAATCCGTATTTGCTAGAAACAGGCTATGATCGAAAAGAACTTGTACAATCGTTGGGCTTGTATAATTATCAAATTGTGAATATGATAGATGGGCTAAAAGCGCCCATCATGAAAGTGTTAGCAGATGAAACGGATGTGGAAGAAATAACAAGTAATGTGCGACGCAAACCAACTAGAGCACATGAGGAGTTTGGCATAGCAAAAGGAAAAAATCTTGTCTTGATTAGTTTGGAATCGACACAAAACTTTGTGATTAACCAGAAAATAAATGGGGAAGAGATTACTCCATTTTTAAATGATTTCATTAAAAACAGCTATTATTTTACTAATATTTATGATCAAGCTGCACAAGGGAAAACTTCAGATGCAGAATTCATGATTAACACGGGCTTATATCCATTGCCCAGTGGTTCTGTTTTTGTGCGTCGATCAACGAATGAATTCTATTCCCTTCCGAAAATATTAGCAAATAAAAGAAATTATACTGCCGCTAGCTTTCATGGAAATGACGCTACGTTTTGGAACCGTGAGGAGATGTATGAGACATTAGGGTATAAACGGTTTTTTTCCAAAAAGGATTATCATGTAACAGATGAAAACTCCGTTAATTACGGGATTAAAGACATTCCTTTTTTTGAACAATCCATGAATAAATTAAAGACGTTACCTGAACCTTATATGGCAAACTTTCTTACATTGACTAATCATTTTCCATTTTTACTGGATGAAGAGGATCAAACTATTCGCCCTGCTGATACTTCTGTCGAAGTGGTCAACCGATATGTGACTACTGTTAATTATGAAGATGCTGCATTACGAAGATTTTTTGAACTGGTAAAAGAAAAAGGACTGTATGAGGATTCGATATTCGTTATTTACGGGGATCATTACGGAATCTCTCAAAAATACGAAAAAGGGGTGTACGAACTGTTAGAACGGCAAGATACACCACTGAACCATCTTCAACTGCAACGATTACCAGTAATTATTCATGTACCTGGTGAGCAGGGAAAAATAGTCAACACTGTTGGTGGCACGATCGATATCTATGCTACTATTTTAGAGCTTATGGGAATACGTGATGATCAGTTTATCAACTTTAGTCAAAATCTGTTTACGAAAGACGATAAAGACCCGGTTATTTTCAGAAATGGAAGTATTGTTACGATTGATTATGCATATATAGGCGGGAGCTGCTATGACAAAAAGTCAGGGGAAACAGTGGATACAACTAAATGTGAGAAATATTTAAAGAAAGCGCGAAAGGAGTTACAAACTTCTGATGAGCTTATTTTAGGCGATCTTTTTCGCTTTATCCCTTATTAATGGGCTGTAGGGCAAATGTGTAGAAAAAATTAGACTAGCAGAGTGAGAGATACGAACAGTACGATTACTTCAACAAATATCCGTGGGAAGGAAAGCTTTCACGGATATTTGTTGTTTTCAGGTAAACCGATCTTTTTATAAATTACAAAATTTTTATCGTTCTAAGTTAACCGGTTTTTTGATCAGGCTGAATGGTTTAAATTTCTTGGTCCTCAGAATCTATGAAGTACTCATCAATATATATCGCATTAAGGTGCCGTAAGACTCCCACTTCCTTTCAAGACCTGAGTTGATATAAAGGGGTCTAAGTGGAAGGAAACGGCACCTAAATGCCCGATTCGTTCAACTAACATTCCGTGCTCCACGGAATGAAGTTTCACTTTATTAAAATCCAATTAAAAATCGGCAATGGTCATTCCCTTCGGTTTTACAACTTGTCCGCTTTACATCTTCTGTTTGTAGAACTTTTTGAAACAAAGACGTTTCGCAGTGACAGGCTACTTTATATTCACTTGCAACAGCTAAAATGGGACAGTTATATTCAATCAATTCATATTTATTTGTTCCTATTTTTGCAACATCTGCCATATATCCTTTTTCATTCTGAATGGTTTTTAACTCTTTTATTTTTTCAATAGGTGATTTGTTTTTTAGTCGTACTTTATATTCATTTGTTAAGCGTTTTTCTCGATTTTGAAATAATTGCTCGATCGATTCTTCACCATACATCGCTTCTATGTCTTTAAGAAACTCAACAGCAAGACCTTCATAGCTTTTAGGAAAAAGCAATTCAGCATTTTTGGTTAATATGTATTTTTGGATGGGTCTACCTATGGGTTGCTTTACTTCTACGGAATAGATAAGTTTCTCTTTTTCTAATATTGACAAATGTTTTCGTACAGCCATGTCTGTAATATGTAAGCATTTTGTAAGCTCTCCTACAGAGAGCCTGCTTTGCCTTTTTAATAAATATAAGATTTTATCCTTAGTGGACATTTTTTCCATATAATCACCTAAATTATATTTTATGCTGTATATATTGTATAAAAAATAAAGAAATTATAAAAGTGAAAACTATAAAAATAAAAAACTTTATGAATTATTAGCACTACAGGAGCAAATTAATTGCTATTCTATGAGAGGTAAGCTATGATTCTTACATGCTTATTATACCAATTGGTATAATAAATGCACAAAAAATTTTAAAAAAATCAGAAAATGATTGTAGATACCATACTTTCTCTCATATATTAATGCTAACTAGGAGTTCTCCAATTGTAAATCGTTAAACGAGCGGTTAAGTTTTTGCTCTTGCAATATACCGAATTTATGAATACGTTTAAAAAAATAAAATATTATTAGAGCAAGCTTTTTTCTTTGGATTTTATTGCTTGATAGGAAGCTATTGATGGAAATGTAAACAGGTGACAACGCAATATATTATTCAAGAGAAGAGTTTGTTAAATCAGGAGGGAGCAGCTTTGAAAATTGTCGGAATAGCTGGATCATTAGTAGGTGAGAAAACTTCGCAAGCAGTTCATGAAGTGTTACTCGCCGCTAAGCGTATTAATCAAAATATAGAGACAGAATTAATCGATCTAAAGGAATATGATGTTGAATTTGTTCGAGGAGCCCCATTAGCATATTATAATAAAGATACGTGGCATGTTGTAAATACAATGTTAGCTGCTGATATTATTGTATTTGGTACCCCTGTATATCAGGCATCGATTACAGGAGCGCTAAAAAACTTACTTGATCATTTTCCTGTTGATGCGTTTAAAGAAAAAGTAACAGGAATTGTAACGACTGCAGGTTCACATAAGCATTTTCTTGTTTCTGAATATCATTTAAAGCCAATTCTTACTTATTTAAAGGGGACGGTTCCTACATGTAGTGTCTTCATTCATAATGATTCCTTTAATGATGATAATGAAATTATTGATCAAGATGTAAATAAAAGAATTACTAAGCTTGCTGAAGAAATGATAACGATCAAGGAACGAAACAGGATAAATTAAATTAGCCAAAAAAGGGGTTAAAAAATTTCATCAAAATAACATACCAAATTTTTGTAGGCTAAAATGCATAACATTTTAGTGATGAAGATTAGACGACTCGTGAGGGAATTTTAATCCCGCATGTAAGGTGCCATAAACCCGTAATCTTTATCAGTTTAGCGAAATTGCTTTTGGACACATATTTTATATATAATCGGAGACTGGATACATTATTCTGCTTTATATACGTTATAAACCTTAATAAAATTAGTCTATTTAAAATCGTTTCTAAATTAGAAACGATTTTTTCATTTAGGGAACTCTATCCGTTTATACATGATGGATAACTCTTTTAAAAAGTAACTTCAGCGCTCGTGCTGCTAACAAACTTCGAACTTCTTCCCACGATAATTCAACATCGGCTACCTAAAATCCCCAATTCTTCGGTCGACAGGACAAGAAAAGCATCTTGAATAAGCATCGCGGTTTTTCAAGGACAGAGTTGACCGCGATTTTTCAAGGCCAAGAAAAGCTACGACAGCGATACTTCGCTGGTTTTAAAAGACGTCTGCGAACTTAGCCTTTGATCTACTGTTTTAAAAAGCTTTTAGGTATTATAGATAAAGTGTTGCTTAGTATTGGCGTTTTTAGTGTCACAGTCGTTAATAAACTATACATCGTTATTCATGTGATTAATGTAAAATTCCTAAAGTAAAGGAGGCAAATGAATCAAGTAATGAGATGGCTCCGTTAATATCGGTTCAGAATAGTGGTCGAGGGATATGAAGGATTCGTAATATTGTTTCATTCTTAAGAGCACAATAGAACCAGTAGATTATCTACATTGATTGGGCTCAAATACTGTTGATACAAGGGTGTAAGCGTTCTACAATTTAGTTAAGGAGGTGCTCTTAGTTGTTTGATCAAAGATCTTTTAAGCTTTTTAAAGAAATAATAACACATGATCAAATTACAGTTTCAGAAGTTATTCGTAAAACAGATTTATCAGAACGACAATTTTATTATGCTTTAGACAAAGTAAATAACACTTTAAAAAGTATGAATATGCCGGAAATTATAATTTCAAATCAAAATTTTCTTGTTGATGCTAAAGTTAAAAAACTTCATTATGCAGGAGCACCCTTAGATATTAGTATGAATCAAATCGTTTTATCAGAGGAGGACCGCGTTTATTTCATTTATTTATATACATTTATTCGTAAGGAAGTACTATCTAATTACCATTATCAATTAATGATGAATGTAAGTAAGAATACAGCTTTAACTGATGTAAAAAAAGTGAAAGAAATGTGTAATGAAAAGGATGTTGCTTTTGTCTACACCCGAATGGATGGTTATCATTTAAAAGGAGATGAACTGGCAAAAAGAAAACTGGCTGCCTATGCAATCGATTATTTACTTACAAAACCATTGGGGAAAGAAATAATCATTCTTACATTAAAATCTTGGAAACAGGAACACTATTATCAGGAAACAAAGCAAATAATTAACAACTTTCTAACGAAACATTCCATACATTTAGTAAAGACGCGTAAAACGGAAATGATACTACATCTTACGTTTATGAGGGTAAGAAAAAAACAAGTTTTGCTTGCGTTTAGTGATTATGAAAAACAATTGTTAAAAAGTCAACAGTTATTTGCACCAGCTAAAAGACTCTGTCAGCAATTATTTCAAGATACAGACAACAATGAATGCTATTATGTCTTATTGCAATTGATAGTAGCTCTAGAGGAAGTAAGCTTTGTGGAAAATCCTTATTTACGAAATTTGACAATAGAAATCATCGAAGCATTTGAGAAAAACACATTATTACCCATAGAGAATAAAGAATATTTACAACAAAGCTTATATAATCATCTTGTTCCAGCGTTTTTCAGAATTGCATTTGAAATTCCACTTGTTAATCCCTTAACAATACAAATTAAATCGAAGTATGTAGATTTATTTCAGTTTGTGAAACATTCATTGGCACCTTTATCAAAGTGGACGGGAAAGCCGATTAGTGATGAGGAAATAGGTTATTTTACACTTCATTTCGGCGGTTATCTAGAGAGGGAAAGAAGAACGAATTCACCTGACATTCGTGCATTAATTGTTTGTTCAAATGGTGTTAGTTCTTCAATCATGCTAAGAGCACAATTAAAAGAAATGTTTCCTACTATTAAGTTTTCAAGAGTACACAGAGTAGAACAAATAAAAACAATTCCATTAACAAATTATGATTTGATTTTTTCTACGGTTGCTTTGGAATCAACTAAGCCTGTTTACCATGTAAAGCCATTACTTACTAAGATTGAAAAAAATTACTTGATTGAATCCGTCATTTTTCAATTTCCATCTTTGAATAATCATGATTTTTCAATCGACCAATTAATGGAAATTATTGATAAATATGCGGATATTAAAGACGAAAAAAAATTATTTTCTGAACTTGTCAATGTCATTTATTTGAATAACACCGATGTAGGAGGGTATAAGCCAATGCTTTCAGATTTACTAACAGAGGACATGATTCAATTTACAGATGAAAAGCTGCAATGGCGTGATGCTATCACACTCGCGGCACAGCCGCTTCTTAAAACAAATAAAATAAAACAGGAATATATCGAGGCGATGAATAAAAAAGTGGAAGAAGTAGGAACTTATATTCATGTAGGAAATGGAATTGCTATTCCCCATGCGAGACCTGAGGAAGGTGTTATTAACTTAGGAATGTCATTTTTAAGAACAAAGACTCCTGTGAAGTTATTGGATAAAGAAGAACATCAAATAGATATTTTTATTTGCTTAGCAGCGGTTGATAATGAAGCCCATCTTAAGGCTTTATCTCATTTGACAAAACTTCTTGCTGATAAACCAACGCTTAAAGCATTGAAAGAAGCTGAAACATCAGAAGAGATTATTAAATTAATTAAAGGAGATGAAGAATAATGAAATTTTTAGCAGTTTGTGGATCAGGGTTAGGGACAAGCTTTATGGTAGAGATGAATATTAAACAGATTTTACAGGAATTAGGTGTGACTGGGGTGGAGGTATCTCATTCTGATTTAAGTTCAGCTACCCCAGGAGACGCAGATGTCTATTTTTTAGCGAAAGATATTGCTGAAGGCGGTTCACATTTAGGTGAGGTAATTGTATTAGACAACATTATTGATATGGACGAGTTAAGGGAAAAAGTTACAAAGTTAGTAAAAGACAAAAATTTAATTTAATTATATATGAATGTGTTTAAAAAGGAGTTAAAAGACCCGACGTAGGTTAATCGATAGCAACTACCCTTGAAAAATCGCGATGTGCTGCTGTTAAGATTTTTGTAGTGTCGACATCAACATCCTGTGTGTCGAAGTTGGAGATTGCTTCGTTTAGCAAGCTGAATATATGTATGTTGAAACATGAATTTCAAGAAATTAGGCAATAAGGAAAAATGGCTAGCGGAGTGCAGACATCACTTAGCTGCACTTATACTTTGGACATTAAAAAAATCTACTTGGTTGTTTAACTTCCGTGCTAAAATTTTGTGCTTCTAATGTACAAAGAAATTCGATGGATCATTTTTAACATATTTTTTGAATGTTTTTCTATAAATAACGAAAGGATGGTTTCTATGAATAATTTCTTAAGTGTATTAGTTGATATTTTAAGTCAGCCTGCTATTTTGGTTGCTGCAATTGCGTTAATCGGTCTATTAGCACAAAAGAAAAATGCATCCGAGATCATGAAGGGAACAATTAAAACATTTGTAGGTTTTATTGTCATTGCAGCAGGTGCAGGAATTTTGGAGAAAGCTTTAACTCCATTTGGTACTATGTTCCAAGAAGCTTTTCATGTATCAGGGGTAGTGCCAAACAACGAAGCCATTGTTGCTTTAGCTCTTACAGAATACGGAACAAATACAGCGCTAATTATGTTTTTTGGTATGATTGTCAACATATTAATCGCTCGGTTTACAAGATATAAGTATATATTTTTAACAGGTCATCATACACTTTATCTGGCTTGTATGTTTGCTGTTATTATGGCGGTAGCAGGATTCGATACAGTACCATTAATTATAGCGGGTGCTGTTGCTTTAGGAATAGTAATGACGCTATCACCAGCAATCGTTCAGCCGTTTATGAGGCAGCTTACTGGAAATGATAATGTGGCTCTTGGACATTTTAGTGCAGTAGGATATGCAATAAGTGGATTAACTGGAAAAATTTTTAAGAATAGCAGAGAAAATTCAACGGAAAATATCAATTTTCCAAAAGGACTTAGTTTTTTACGAGATAGTACGGTTAGTATTGCTTTAACAATGGTCGTGATGTATGTAATTGTCGCTTTATTTGCAGGTGCTTCATTTATTGAAGCAGAACTAAGTGAAGGAACGAACTATTTGGTTTTCTCTCTGATTCAAGGCGGTAGCTTTGCAGCTGGTGTATTTATTATCTTATCTGGTGTCCGTTTAGTATTAGCAGAAATTGTACCAGCGTTTAAAGGGATTTCCACAAAGCTTGTGCCTAACGCTAAACCGGCACTTGATGTTCCAATTATTTATCCGTATGCACCAAATGCTGTTTTAATTGGGTTTTTCAGCAGTTTTATTGGCGGAATTTTTAGTATGGTAATTATGTTCGTCACGGGAACGACGATTATTCTTCCTGGAGTAGTGCCTCATTTCTTTACTGGAGCAGCTGCTGGGGTTCTAGGCAATACAACAGGCGGGATAAAAGGAGCCGTTGCCGGATCATTTGTCAATGGAATTATCATTTCGTTTTTACCAGTATTTTTATTACCGGTATTAGGAGAGTTAGGATTTGCTAATACAACATTTTCTGATGCTGACTTTGGCGTTTCAGGTATCTTTTTCGGCTCGCTGGCAAACTATGCAGGACCAGTTGCCATTGTTATTAGCTTAATTGTTATTCTTGGTTTCATGTTAATTCCATTTGGCAAAAAAAAGAGCTCTACAGAAAATGCTAACTAATTGCACGCAGTTTCTATTAAAAATAATATGGAGGAATTATGATGAGTGAAGAACTAAAAAACATTGCAGACTTATCAATTAACACCATTCGTACGCTTACGATAGATAGTGTTGAAAAAGCACAGCACGGGCATCCTGGTATGCCAATGGGGGCAGCTCCGATGGCATATAGCCTCTGGAAAAATATACTGAATATCAATCCGAAAAATCCGGAATGGTTTAACAGAGATAGATTTGTATTAGCTGCCGGACATGGTTCCATGCTTCAATATTGTTTACTGCATCTTGCCGGGTTTGAGTTATCCCTAGATGAACTAAAGAACTTTAGACAATTAGAAAGTAAGACTCCAGGACATCCGGAGTACGGGGTTACACCAGGAGTTGAATTAACAACAGGTCCTCTTGGACAAGGAATACCGGGAAGTGTCGGGTTAGCACTTGCGGAAAGACATCTTGCTGAAACTTATAATCGAGAAGGATTTCCAGTTATTGATCACTATACGTATGCCATTTGCGGTGATGGTGATTTAATGGAGGGTGTCTCCTATGAAGCAGCATCACTGGCTGGACATTTAAAGCTCGGTCGTTTAATCGTATTATATGATTCAAATGACATCAGTTTAGACGGAGAATTGGCCCTGTCTTTTTCAGAGGATATTAAACAGCGCTTTAAGTCTTGTGGATGGCAATATTTGTTTGTAAAAGATGGTAATGATATAAAAGCCATTGAAAAAGCAATCAATAAAGCGAAGGAGGATGAAACTCGTCCTACATTGATTGAAATCAAAACGGTCATCGGTTATGGCGCTCCAACCATTCAAGGAAAAAGCGATGCGCATAGTGATCCAATTGGCGCGGAAGAAATTAAACGTGCAAAAGCCTTTTATAAATGGAATTATGAAGAAGATTTTTATGTGCCGGAAGAAGTATATGACGACTTTGGCAGTATTAAAGAAAATGGCGTTAAAAAAGAACAAGAATGGAATCAGCTTTTTGAGCGCTATGCAAATGAATATCCGGAGCTTGCAAGTGAGTTAAAACGAATCATTGCTGGAGAACTCCCTGAAGGTTGGGATCAGAAATTACCAACATTTGAAGTGGGAGAGTCCATAGCAACTCGAGCTTCGGCCAGTAAAGTATTACAAGCATTAGCAAATAATATCCCTGAACTTGTAGGTGGTTCTGCTGATTTAGATGCTTCTACTAAAACGAGGCTAACAGCATTTGCTAATTTAACAAAGGAAAATTATGCTGGAAGAAATATTTCCTTTGGGGTACGCGAATTTGCAATGGGTGGCATTGCAAATGGAATGGCTTTACATCATCTAAGATCGTTTGTAAGTACGTTCTTTGTGTTTTCAGATTATCTGCGTCCGGCTATTCGATTATCTGCTTTAATGGAGTTGCCTGTTACGTATGTCTTTACTCATGATAGTGTAGCAGTCGGTCAAGATGGCCCTACTCATCAGCCTGTTGAGCATTTGGCAGCCTTTCGTGCTATGCCTAATCTTACCGTATTACGTCCGGCAGATGCGAATGAGACAAAAGAAGCTTGGAAAATCGCTGTGTCACAAAAAAATCAGCCAACGATGCTTGTATTAGGAAGACAAAATTTGCCTACGCTAGCTGAAACAGCAGAAAAAGCGCAAGAAGGCGTAATAAGAGGAGCATATATTATTTCGGAGGCAAAAACAACTCCTGTAGGCATTTTAATTGCTGCGGGATCTGAAGTTTCTTTAGCACTTCAAGCACAGAAAAAATTAGCGGAAGAAGGAATTTATGTCCATGTTGTAAGCATGCCATCTTGGAATCTATTTGATAAGCAGCCGCTTGATTATAAAGAGCAGGTTCTTCCGAAAGAATTAGATAAACGTTTATCCATTGAAATGGGATCTAAAGTTGGTTGGCAAGAGTATGTAGGCACTAATGGTGCAGTTATGAGCATTGATTCATTTGGCGTTTCAGGCCCGGGAGATAAAGTGATTAAAAAGTTTGGCTTTACAGTAGAAAATGTTGTAAAGAACTTCAAGGATCTACTATAGAAAGTAGTAAATAAAAAAAGGGTGTGCCAAAGTTTAAAATTTTTTGGTCACCCTTTTTTGTACTATACAAAGGTATATAACTGTAGGCTTTATCCCGCATGTAAGGTGCCGTAAGTTTCCCACTTCAAGTCCTGAGTTGGTACAAAGGGGTCTAAGTGTGAGAAAACGGCCCCTAAATGTCCGATCGGTTCAAGGGCCTTTAGGTCATACCCTTGTGGTACTAACATTCAGTAGGAGAGGGATGCAAATTCCTACTGAATGAAGTTTCACTTTATCGTATAAGAAAAACAATAGCTCTTTCTAATGTTGTACGTCGCTAGCAAGTGCTGAAGCTGTAAAAATAGAGATGACTATACCTCTTTATTCCAAAATGGTAAAAATAGTTTTATGCCTCGTCTATTAAAAGGAATACATTTGCTGTCTGCGATTAGATGGCTAATATAGCCGATTACACAAGTATAATAGGCACCTTCGATCTTCATAGATTGTTGGAATTGGAAGGCAATATAACCAAAGAAAATAAGACCGACAATGGAGTGCGTATAAGTGCGGTGAGGAACAAAAGAAGCAATAATGATATAAATTCCCATAAGGCTAAGCCAAACCTCATCGAATGAAACTCCCGCTGCTAATATACCAATTCCGGTAATGGTTAACATATGCTTTCGTTTAATGGATAGAGATAAGGAAAGTAAAGCGAATCCAATACCAATTCCTATCCAACCTCGATAATCGACTCCTTTATACAAACTATAGATGATAAGCAAGATACCGACTACTTGAGTGACCGCTCGTAAAATTTTATGGGATAGGGTTATTTTTCCCCGTAATTTGCCATCAATATCTAAATCAGGAATTAAAGCTGATGTCGCTCCTAAACTAATCAACAAAACAGTTTCTGAAGGAGAGCTTTGTAAATTGTTTGCGACGATAAATCCGGTTACTGTACCAATTGCTGCGTGCACTGTTCCATTCACTACGGAACCCCCCTTGATTTAAAGAGAATATGTACTTAGCTATTAAAAAAATAGCTAGTACTCCTATTTTACAGCAAAATAGAGTTCTGTTTAACAAAAACGGGCTAGGATCTTTAAGCGTAGCACGATATAGAGATCCTTTTCTTAAATCGATACCTACTTTGTTACAGTAAATTCAAATATAAATAAAAAATTAGTACTAGATACTATAACTATATGTTAAAATGTAGTCGTAAAACAAAAACATCAACGCAGAAGGAGATTAACTATGGTGTATCATTTTTGTGCGTATGCATTAAAAATAATTTTAAGTGTATTTGGGAAAGTTAAGGTTTATCAAAAAGAAAATACTAATTTATCAGGGGGCTTTGTACTCGCTTGTACACATACAGGGTGGGTAGATATATTGTGGCTAGGGGTTTGTATGCTTCCGACTAAAATACATTATATGGCAAAAAAGGAGCTTTTTCAGTCGCGATTTTTAAGATGGTTGATGGAGAAATTAAATGCATTTCCTGTTGATAGAGAAAATCCAGGGCCAAGTGCGATCAAAATACCGAGGCGTTTGTTGAAAGAAGGAAAGGTTGTAGGTATTTTTCCGAGTGGGACAAGAACAAGTGAAGAGGTACCATTAAAAAGAGGCGCTATTACGATTGCTAGTTACGCAAAGGTTCCAATTGTACCAGTTGCTTATCAAGGACCCAATAATTTTAAAGATCTTTTTAAACGGATGAAACCGCAGATTATTTTTGGCGAGCCAATTTATTTATCTGAGCAATTACCACCAAAACAAGGAATGGAAGCAATGATGAAGCAACTTGAAAAATCATTAATAAGCCTGCAGAAACAACTGCAAGATAGGAAGTAAATGTTCTAATGGATTCACCTATGGAACGCTTTCGCCTATGATAGAGATAGGTTTTTGATACATTAAGAATCATAGAAATAGCTATGTAAAAGTGTGATAAAACAATGCGCCTGCGCAGTGGCTTGGCGAAGCCCTAGTTTTCTTTATACTATAGGAAAGTATAAAACTTTAGGCTTTATCGTATAAGAAAAGCTATAGCTTTCGCCATAAAGACTAGGCGAACAAGCCAAGTTTTTCTAACACTATAGGAAAGTATAAAATTTTATGGTTTATCCCGCATGTAAGGTGCCGTAAGACTCCCACTTCAAAATCTTGAGTTGATACAAAAGGTCTAAGTGGGAGAAAACGGCACCTAAATGCCCGATTCGTTTAACTAACAATCAGTAGGAGATGGAAGAAAACTCCTACTGATTGAAGTTTCACTTTATAGTATAAGAAAAACTATGGCTTTCGCTAAAGACTAGGCGATAAGGCCAGTTTTTCTAAAAAAATTTTTATTGGTGATTTCATGTCAGTTTTAAAGCAGAAACGTTGGTTGTTTATTATTACTATTGGATTAGGAACTTTATTAAATCCATTGAATTCATCCATGATTGCAGTTGCAGTGACACGTCTTCAGGATGATTTTACATTGTCTTTTGTGAGTGCATCATGGCTTATTTCTATCTTCTATTTAGCAAGTGCAGCTGGTCAGCCTGTTATGGGGAAGCTGAGTGACATGTTTGGTTCAAAACGATTATTTATGACCGGATTAGCGCTTGTTGCTTTTGCGTCGCTGTTAGCACCTTTTTCACCAAACTTTCCATTTCTATTAGCATGCCGGGCGTTGCAGGCAATTGGCAGCTCCACGCTGTTCCCAAGCGGGATGAGTATGATTCGGACACATATTACAAAAGGTCAAGGGCAAGCACTTGCTACGTTGTCTATATTTGCTTCCACATCAGCAGCTTTTGGCCCGTCGGTCGGTGGTTTTTTAATTGATTCATGGGATTGGCAAGCTATCTTTTTCGTTAATTTTCCATTTATTATTTTATCCTTTGTATTAGCTATTTTTGTTTTACCATCGACAAAAGAAAAAAATACCAGCATGAAGCAAATTGACTTCACAGGAATTTTTTTATTTACGGTGTCTGTGACGAGCTTGATTTTATTTTTGCTCTCGTTTGAAGAAGGGAATATTCGCTGGTGGGCGTTCGTTGTTTTTCTCGTGACTGCGATTAGTTTTTATAAATTTGAAGAAAAGCGATTTGCTCCGTTTATGGATATTCATCGTTTAAAGAAAAACCCGAACGTAACGATGATTTATATTCAATTTATGAGTATCAATTTGATATATTATTGCTACTTTTTTGGGTTTCCTATTTTTCTTCAGCAAGCATTGACATATAGTGAAGCGCAGTCAGGAATTATTATGCTGGCTTTAGCGGGATTTGGAGTTATTATCGCTCCGTTCGCAGGTCGAATGATAGATATGCTTGGTTCAAAGTTACCTGCAGTTGTTGGCGTAGGATTACTTTTAATCGGGACCGGATTATTATTAACGTATCATGAAACTTCTTCATTAAGTTGGTTACTTGTGATTATGAGTGTTTTAGGAGCTAGTAATGGGTTTAACAATATTTCCATGCAGACAGCATTATATGAAAATGTTAAGAAGGAAGATACGGGACAAGCTTCCGGTTTATTTCAAACGAGCAGATATATGGGAGCTATCCTATCTTCCAGTTTGCTTGGTCTAACTTTTAATCAACAAGTAAGTCATGATAATTTACATCTTGTTGCGATGATTTGTCTGACTTTCTCCGTTTTGGTGTTTGGGATGGCACTGAAACTTCCTGGCAAGCTTAAAGGTAATTGGGAATAAAGTGAAACACCAATCAGTGGGTATTTTCTTTTATCCCCCACTGATGGTTAAAGTGAACAGAATCGGGCATTTGACTTGCAGTTGAATCCTCTACATGGGTGTAGCGTGGAGAGGAGCAGGTCTTACTGCCCAGTTACGTACGGGATAAATGTGGTACATTCCTTCCATTGTTTCTTGTAAGAGTTATAGGTCATAGCCTACTTCTCGATTAGAATAACAGCAGCTTAGATTAGAATTTTATCCATATCTAAGCTGCTGTTATCTCTCCTGTTTAGACAGACTTCTTGGTATTCCTTTAAGCTGGAGTAAACTTCGGTCTTCTTAAAAGTCCACATTGACCTCTTAAGTCACCGCCTTTTCTTTATCCTTTCTACGTTGTAGAGCTTCCACCAAGACTTATTTTTAAAAAAAGATATCTACCATGTAAACGGCTATCGTTCCCCTAGATAACAAAGAAAACTAGGGGAGACCTAGTTACACATTTATAACTTAGGTTCTGCATTAAATTAACTTTAGCTAGAATTTTATCCAGTTTAACCATAAATAAATGAGACGGAGTCATTTTATCGGACTTTTTGATTACACACTTCAACATGTTCGCATTGTTTTTTTTCCTGAAACAGTTTTATAAATCGTTTCGCACTTTTAGGTAGGTAACGATCCTTTAGCCAAACTAGCGCTGATTTAGAAATAAACGTATGGCCTTTAATCGGAAGTTGTTTTAATCCACTAAAGTGATGTCGATAAAGTGTGGACTCGGGAATAATTGTTGCTCCAACTTCTTCACTAACTAGCTGAAGTATCATATCAACATCCGGACATTCGCAAACAATTTTTGGAGTTAACTTGTATTTATCAAACTGCTCCAAAATCAATTCATATTGTCCGATACCACTTATCCGATGCAGCAATAATAATGGCAGCTGACTCAGCTGCTTCATGGTTATGCTTTCAAAAGACCCTAACCAGCTTTCCGGAATTACAGCTACATAGTTTTCATCTGGAAGGGGATGAATCGAAAACTTATCCATGTTAATAGGCAAGCGAATGATAGCTACATCAATTTCTCTATGAATTAATTGTTCTGCAAGAAGCGAAGAATCACCCTCTTTTAAATGAAAATGAACGTTAGGATATTTTTTTTGAAAAGCTTTCAGTTGCTTCGGTATATGATTGAAGCATGTCTTTACACAACCAATGGATAATGTACCCTTTATCCCGGAACCAGTGTCTTTTACTTCTGTAATCGCCTCTTCAAGATATTGAAAAAGGATGTCCGTTTTTCCATAAAGGATGTTTCCAGCTTCTGTTAGTTCCATTTTTCTTCCATTACGCTCCATCAGCCTTACCCCTAATTCCTCTTCTAATTCTTTAAGACTTTGACTTAAGGGTGGTTGAGCCATATGGAGCTTTTGTGCAGCACGGGTAATTTGCCCTTCCTTAGCGATCGTCTGAAAGTAACGCAATTGCCTTAAATTCATTCCATACCTCCTGTTTTTGAAAGCTTTTTTGTAGATTTATATATGATAGCAATATATCTAAGTTAAAAGTATATAATTTTCATATCGATTATTAATGAAATAGATATTATTAATATAGTAATAATTATGGTATTATTCAAATTAAAAGTATTATTCAGATAACGAGGAGGGAATAATACCAAATATAACGTATGCGAAGGATGTTGTTGTTAGCGCTTACGAAATAAATGAGGGAGGGAAATATATGCCGGCTAAAACAGGGCAACAATATATTGATCGTTTAAAGAAAACAAAAAATAATGTTTATATTCATGGAGAACGTGTTGATGATGTGACAGAACATCCAGCTTTTAAAAATGTGATTCAATCCATGGCAAGATTATATGATATGCAGTATGAAAAACCAAAGAAAATGTTATATACGTCACCAACAACCGGTGATCCAATCGGAAAAACATTTATGGTTCCGTCAACGGTTGAAGATTTGATAGAACGCCGAAAAGCGATTATGGAATGGCAATGTTTTACAAAAGGATTAATGGGCAGATCTCCTGATTACTTGAATGCAGATGTGATGGCGATGGGGCAGGCAAGTGAATTTTTTGCTGAAGGAGATCCGATGTTTGCAGAAAATGCGAGAAACTACGCGGAATTTGCTAGAGAAAATGATATTAGTTTAACTCATACACTAATTCATCCACAAGTAAACCGGGCGAAAATTCAGGCGGAACAAAAAGATGCGAATGTCGCCTTGCATGTTGTGGAAAAGAACGATAATGGTGTCATTGTTGATGGGATTCGGCTACTTGCGACACAGGGAGCCATCACAGATGAGATTTTAGTATTTCCTTCAACTGTCAAAAAATCTGGAGAGCTTGACGATCCCTTTTCCTTAGCATTTGCCTTGCCGAATAATACACCGGGATTAAGGTTTTTAAGTCGGGAAGCTTTTATATTTGGCAGTAATAAATATGATCATCCATTGAGCGCTTCTTTTGAAGAAGGGGATGCGATTGTAGCATTTGATCATGTGTTAGTTCCATGGGATCGAATCTTTGTATTGGAAAATTCATCCATTTGTAATCGGGCTTTTGTAGAAACCAATGCCGTCGTTCATATGACACATCAAGTGGTAGTAAAAGATATTGCCAAAACAGAATTTTTACTTGGTGTCGTACTCACACTGATGGATTCCATTGGAATTGATGGCTTTCAACATGTAAAGGATAAAGGAACCGAAATTATGCTGACATTGGAGACGATGAAGTCTCATCTGTTTCGCGCAGAGCATAATGCCAAAATAGATAAGTGGGGGATGATGACTCCTGATTTTACTGCGTTAGATGCTGCTAGAAACTGGTTTCCACGTGTATATCCAAGAATGGCTGAAATTGTTAGGATCCTCGGAGCTTCAGGATTAATGGGAATTCCAACCTATAAAGACTTTGAAAATGAAGAGATTGGCCCCATTCTGCACCGCGCTATGCAAGGGAAGAATGTGGAAGGATACGAACGTGTACAAATTTTTCGTTTAGCATGGGATTTAACGATGAGTGCATTTGGCGCAAGACAGACACATTATGAATATTACTTCTTTGGTGATCCTATTAAAATGGGAATGGCTTATTTTGATAAATATGATAAAGAAACATATAAAGCCCAAGTGCGAGAGTTTTTAAGCAGCCAAAAAATCGATACGTTAACACTTTAGTTTCAAAAGAAGATTACTGATAAAAGGAAAGGAGCTTAATCACCCGTCATCATTGTCTTATACGGAAGGATAAAAAGCAGAATTTCGAGACTTTGCTGCGTCATTTTACTGATTTTCGAATACCTTCTTATTAAAAGTTTAGAAAGTAAAGATAACAAAATGTTCATGAAGCTTCTCAAAAGTAGATAAAAAGGAGGGTATAGACATGGAAAGTAGAGCTTTTCGCGATGCTATGGGGCGGTTTGCTACTGGAGTGACAGTGATTACGACAAATGCAAATAAAGAAGTTCATGGAATGACAGCGAATGCGTTTATGTCGGTTTCACTAGACCCCAAATTGATCACGGTTTCCATTGATAATCGGGCAAATATGCTAAACAAAATCAACTGTTCGGGTAAATTTGCAGTTAATGTACTATCAGATTTACAGCAAGATATTTCTATGCACTTTGCTGGTCAGGCAAAAAAATACGATGAAATTCCTTTTGCAATGTTTCACGGTGTTCCTATTATTCAGGGATCGCTTGCCTCCGTTGTTTGTGAATTAGATCGAACGTATGTGGTAGGTGATCACACACTTTTTATTGGAAGCGTAGTTGATGCTTTGTTAACCGAGGGCAACCCGTTAACATTTTATGGTGGAAAGTATGGGAAGTATCAACCAGCTGAATATGTATAACGGATCTTTCTATCATCTGAATGATATATGATTTTATATATAAAAAAGGAGCGGATAGCATGGCAAAACAACTTGCAGATCAACATACGAAAATGCAGCAACAAGTAAAAGATATACAGCTTTATATAGATGGACAATTTGTTGATGCTGAGCATAACAGAGTATTTGAAAATAGCAGTCCATTTACCAATGAAACGATCAACAAGGTAGCGATGGGAGAGCAAGCAGATATAGATAAAGCAGTTCATGCTGCAAAAAATGCATTTAAAGGGGAGTGGGGCAAGCTAAAAGTAAAAGATCGGTTAGCTTATATTTATAAAATTGCTGACCTCATTGATGAACATATTGATGAAATTGCTCCCTTGGAGTCGTTTGATACCGGATTACCAATTAGTCAAACGAAGAAAATGGTCAGTAGAGCTGCTTATAACTTTCGCTTTTATGCAGAAATGGTAGCTACACGTATGGTTGGTGAAGCTTATCAGGTTGATGATGAATTTTTAAACTATACCATTCATAAGCCTGTAGGAGTAGCAGGGTTGATCACTCCTTGGAATGCTCCATTTATGCTAGAGACGTGGAAACTTGCACCAGCACTTGCAACCGGAAACACCGTCGTACTTAAACCAGCGGAATGGTCACCGCTTACCGCCAATCGACTAGCTGAAATTATTGATAAAGCTGGTTTACCAAACGGGGTGTTTAATGTCGTACATGGTTATGGGGAAACAGCGGGTGCATCGCTCGTTGCTCATCCAGATGTAGCGCTTATTTCATTCACGGGCGAAACGAAAACCGGTTCGGAAATTATGAAAAATGGTGCTGATTGGTTAAAAAGCTTCTCTATGGAACTTGGTGGTAAATCACCAATTATTGTATTTGAGGATGCGGACATAGAACGAGCATTGGATGCTTGTACATGGGGGATTTTCTCATTTAATGGGGAGCGCTGTACAGCTAATTCCCGTTTATATATTCATGAAACGGTTGCGGAACCTTTTATCGAAAAGTTAAAACAACGAATTGTCAATATTAAAGTTGGTGATCCGTTAGAAAGCGATACACTAGTCGGTCCGTTGATTCATAAGGAACATTATACAAATGTAAAAAACTATCTCAAGCTTGCAGAAGAGGAAGGATGTGAGGTGATTAGCGGTAATATTCCACCTGGTAATGGGAACTTCATTGCACCAACATTACTTTTGCATGCAAGAAATGATATGCGAGTCGTTCAAGAGGAAATTTTTGGCCCGGTAATTGCAGCTATGACGTTTACGGATGAAGAAGAAGTAATTGAATTAGCAAATGATGTCCGTTATGGTTTAGCAGGCTATGTATGGACAAAAGACATTCAACGAGGACATCGTGTTGCCCAAGCAATAGAATCTGGAATGCTATGGGTCAATTCACAAAATGTAAGGGATTTAAGAACCCCGTTTGGCGGAGCGAAACATAGTGGAATAGGCCGTGAAGGTGGGCATTATGCCTTTGAGTTTTACACAGAAACCCAAATTATTCACGTTGCATTAAAGGACCATTATATTCCGCAGTTTGGGAAATAGAGGAGGAGGTTTTCATGATATTTAATATCATCCGTTCAGGACGCGCTGTTTTACATGTTACTGACTTAGATAGATCAAGGGCATTTTATGAGGCGTTGGGCTTTATTGTGACGGAAGCAGATGATGAAAATATTTTCCTGCGCGGGCTAGAGGAGCATAACCATCATAGTTTGTGGTTAAAAAAGCGTACAGAGGCAGCGGTTGAAGCAATTAGCTATAAGGTCATTGCCGACGAGAATCTTGATGAATTGGAAAAACTCTTTCTTCAACAAGGGAAAAATGTGAAATGGCTTAAAAAAGGTACCCAAAAAGCAGTTGGACGCGCTCTTCGTGTTCAAGATAAGGCAGGTTTACCACTTGAATTTTATGCGGAAATGGAGACAGTTGATCGTTTACTTCAGCGCTATGAATTATATAAGGGAGCTAAAGTACAGCGTATTGATCATTTTAATTGTATGGTGGCAAATGTCGAAGAAGCTTCTAACTACTATATAGATGAACTAGGCTTCGCTTGTTCTGAGTATACCGTCGATGAAAATGAAAAAATATGGGCCGCATGGTTGCATCGGAAGCCTTCGGTACACGACATCGCTTTTATGAATGGGTCTGGACCACAGTTACATCATATTGGCTTCTGGTTAAGAGATCCAATGAGTTTAATAGATGGTTGTGATGTTCTAGCTGCACTTGGTTATGGGCGAAATATTGAAAGAGGGCCAGGACGGCACGGGTTGTCAAATGCGTTATTCTTGTATGTAAGAGATCCAGATGGCCATCGAATTGAATTATACAATGGAGACTATTTAACTAGTGACCCGGATTTTAAACCCATTAAATGGGAGTTAGATGATCCAATGCGTCAGACATTTTGGGGACATGAAGCGCCAGATAGCTGGTTTGATGAGGCATCAATAGTATTAGATATCCATTCAGGTCAAAAAATACCGTTGCATGAACCTGTATTAAAGAAAAGTAAGCCGCAATTTGTTATTTAACATACTAAAAAAACATGGTTTTGGGAGAGAGATTCAGGTGCAATTGCTGTTTTGTTACAAAAGTGAACTTAGTCATAATACCTTATTCATTGAGAGATTCAACAAGCTATCTTAAGCATGAAGAAGTGTTTATCCCGCATGTAGGTTGCCGTAAGACCTCGCTTCACGAATTATAGAGAATACGAAGAAAAGTTAAAGTGGGATAAACGGCACCTAAATGCCCGATTCGTTCAGAAGGCCTTTAGGTCATAGCCTTGCGGTACTAACATTCAAGGAGAAAAGCATTCCTTGAATGAAGCTTCACTTTTGAAAAATAGGTAGATAGAAAGGATGGTTAACTTGAGTAAAAATTTTACTGAAATTAAACAGCGATTACGGGGCTCAATGACCCCGTTGATTACCCCTTTTAAGGAAAATTATGAAGTCGATTATGAAAAACAGGCGGAGTTAATTGAGTATCAGTTGGAAAATGGTACTCATGCAATTTCTGTAACAGGAACATCCGGAGAACCAAGCTCGCTAAGCATAGAAGAGCGGGTAAGCGTTATGGAAAATGCCAAAAAAGTAATTAATGGACGAGTGCCTTTTGTGCCAGGGACAGGTTCAACGAATCATGAGGAGACGATGTATTTAACAAAGAAGGCGCAGGAAATGGGCGCAGATGCAGCTATGGTTATCGTTCCATACTATAATAAACCGAATCAGCAGGCATTATATAAGCATTTTAAGACAGTTGCAGACTCCGTTGATATTCCAATTATTGTTTATAATATACCTGGGCGAACTGCAGTCAATCTGGAAGTGGAAACATTAGCTAGATTAAATGAAGATTGCCCAAATATCGTTGGTGTAAAAGAGTCTAATAAAGACTTTGAACATGTAAATCGTGTCTTGCTTAACTGTGGTCGAGACTTTTTGTTGTTTTCTGGAATTGAACTGCTCTGTTATCCAATGCTTGCCATTGGAGGTGCGGGGTCTATCAGTGCAACTTCTAATGTAGAGCCAAAAAAGGTTGCTGAATTGCATAATGCCTGGGAGGAAGGCAATGTAAAACTGGCGCAAGATCTCCATTTTGAATTAACGAAATTAAATGATGTACTTTTTAAAGATACCAACCCAGCTCCAGTGAAAGCAGCGCTAGGAATGATGGGGAAAATTGAACCCGTACTCCGTCTGCCAATGGATTTACCTTCAGAGAAGTTACAACAGGAAATACGAGAAACATTAGTAGAATACGAAAAACTGTTACAACGTGCATAATTAGCTGTTTGGCAATAGAATTTTTTGACTCTTAAGCAATATCGTAAGTAGCATTATTTGTCAGGATATTGCTTAAGTTTATTTTGTACTGTACAAAAGTATAAAATTTTAGGGTCTAGAGTATAAGAAAAACTACAGCTTTCGCTAAAGACTTGGCGACAAGCCAAGTTTTTCTAATATGTTAAAACGGTGTGACTTTTCGAACTTAGAAGTTCATATGGAGTTGAGTAGTTGTCAAATGGTTAAATGGACCCTGCACACGAATATTTTTAAATCATTTGAAAATATAAAGAAGGGATGATATAAGGTGCAAACTGCTCGGGCTAAACTATGTGGAATTAAGCCTTATCAAGAAGTAAAGCTAAGCCTGCGTGATGAAAAAATTTCAATAGATGGAAAATTATATAACATGGAAGAAGTCAGATTTGATATTCCTGTTTCCGGTACGGTTTATGGCACATTATTAAACTATCGAAAGGCGTATAAACAGTTAGAACCGTCTATGTCGCAAGCCCCATACCATGCACCGCCAAATGCGCCCATCTTATATATAAAACCAAGGAATACCTTTTCCTCATATGGAGCAGTCATTTCATTACCTGAAGGCATAACAGAACTAGAAATAGGGGCAGCTTTAGGAATTGTTATTGGAAAAACGGCAACAAACGTAAAGGAAACAGAAGCGTTTTCTTTTATAGAGGGATATACGATTGTAAATGATGTAAGTATACCACATACTAATGTGTATCGACCGGCAATTAAAGAAAAATCACGTGATGGATTTTGTCCGATCGGTCCATGGGTAATTAGGAAGGAAGCAGTTGCTAATCCGAATGCATTACGCATATGCGTAAAAATTAATGGAGAAGTGAAGCAGGAAAATAATACGTGTAATCTGCTTCGTCCAATAGAAAAATTGCTTGCAGACGTTACAGAATTTATGACTTTGGCAAAAGGAGATGTTTTACTAGTTGGTATTCCCGAAGATCCACCACTAGCTAAAGTAAATGATCTGGTGCAAATAGAAATTGAACATATAGGAAAGCTAGAAAATAAGCTAACATCTAAAGTAGGTTGGGAAGGAGGAATAACATGAAGTATGCACGAGTTGCTTATCAAGGGCTTTTGCATGAAGCGATTGTAACAGCTACTGGAGTCAAGCTTCAGGATGGGAGGGTAGTTGGAGAAGAAGAGGTTGTTTGGCTACCACCAGTCGTGCCAAATACCGTCTTCACATTAGGGTTAAATTACGCAGATCACGCCAAGGAATTATCTTTTTCAGCTGTTCAAAAAGAGCCGCTTATCTTTTTTAAAGGTCCGAATACATTGATTGGACATAATGGGAAAACGATGCGCCCTGATGACGCTACTTTTATGCATTATGAGTGTGAGTTAGCTGTCGTGATTGGCAAACAGGCCAAGCAAGTGAAAAGAGAAGATGCCTATCAGTATGTTAAAGGATATACAATCGCAAATGACTATGCGATTCGTGATTACTTAGAAAACTATTATCGGCCGAATCTTCGCGTAAAGAATCGGGACAGCTGCACGCCAATCGGTCCATGGCTTATTGATAAAGAAGATATGAAAGATCCTATGAATTTAACATTGCGTACATACGTCAATGGAAAGGTAACACAAGAAGGAACAACGGCTGATATGCTTTTAAGTATTCCGGAATTAATTGAATATTTAAGTGAGTTTATGACTTTATATCCGAATGATATTATTTTAACAGGAACACCAAAAGGATCAGTAAACACGCTTGTTGGTGATGAAGTGGTTACAGAAATAGAAGGAATTGGGCAATTAGTTAATACAATTGTCGGTGAGGAGTCATTTCAAAAGTAACAAATCTAAAAGGGAGGAGCACTGATGCCTCATTTAATTATTGAATATACCGATAATATTAAAGAAGCGGCAAATATTCCTGAGTTGCTAAAAACAGTAAATGCGACATTACTTATTCATCAAGATATCATTCCAATTGGTGGACTTAGGTCCAGAGCAATTGAATTAAATAATTATCTCGTAGCAGATGGAACAGCAGATGACGCTTTTGTTCATGTAACCTTAAAATTAGGGAAGGGTAGGTCAGTGGAAGCAAAAAAACAATTATGTGATGACGTATTTTCTGCTCTGAAGCGCCATTTTTCTTCGATCTATAAGAGACGTTATTTTGCGTTATCACTAGAACTTTATGAATTCATCTCACCTACGTATAAACTAAATAATATTCATGAGCGTTATAAAAACTAATAAAATAAGAGAGTTCAGTCAATCGAATCAAGCAATTAAGAGAAATATCTGCCATGTTAGATTCACGAAAAACGTTTCAATATCAAGAAATCTTCTGAGCACATGACGTCTTACGTTGTAATAAGCAATGTTATTTGACTAGAATACAAGTGTAGAAGCTTATACAATCTGTTTTGACAATCATATATTATATAGTATATGATATATCCACTATGGAAAATCAACCGATTACAAAAAAACAAAAAGCTTATGATTATATGAAGTCGCGCATTATTGAGGGCTATTATGCACCAGGACAACGAATTGTAATTAACCAATTGGTGAAAGAGTTATTTACTAGTGCAATTCCAATTCGTGAAGCAGTTCGCCAACTTGAGGCAGAAGGCTTAATTGAATATCAAAATAATATAGGACCAATAGTTACTCCAATTAATAAAGATGAGTATTTTAATACAATGTCTGTTTTAGCAGTCATGGAAGGATATGGGACAGCTTTAAGCAGTCAACACGGCATTACCAAAGAAAGGCTGGCAGAACTATCGGAAAAAAATAACCAAATGAAGGAGGCTATCGATGAATTCAACTTCCAAAATTTTGGAAGATTAAATCGTGCCTTTCACGAGTTGATTTATGCACATTGTAAGAATACATTTTTAGTTGATGAAATTCGTCGGTTATGGATAAAGCTTGACTCGATTCGCAGAGCAGGTTCTGCTTTTCATCCAAAGCGTGCCTTAGCTTCCATTGAGGAACATGAGCAATTAATTGAGTTATTGAGGAAAAGAGCTGACTTTGAAATAATTGAAAAAGTTGCTCGAATGCATAAATTAAATACTAGAGATGCATTTAAAGACCAGAGCAATTTTGTACAAGATCGGGTATTTTTTTAGGATTTCGTATGCTAAAAGGAGCCATAAGCTCGATTAGCGGTAAAGCTTGCGATTAAGTAACAGATGTGCTCAAATGAGTCCATTGACCGGAGCGAGCAGTAAAAATATTTATAGGAAGCACAAGTATTGAAAGCTCCTAAATGATGTTAATTTTCATAAATCATTTAGGGGTTTTCTCAAACCTTATAAATCGCACGAAAGTATAAAGTTATCATGAACATCTAAAAAAATGAGAATTAATACGGATGTACTATCTCCAATTTATCGAATTATTCTAATAATTTATTGATATTGTAATTGAAATCATATATAATATTGTATATGATGTAAACGTTTTCTTTATGGGTGCTACGTGTTTTAATTATCCCCCATGTAACTTGCAGTAAGTTCTGCTCTTCCACATGCTAGAGATGAAACCTGGGAGGATAAATGGAGGATAAAGGAAAAATCTCTACTGATGAAGATTCACTTTATAAAGATAAATTTATTAATGGAGGGAGAAGGATGTCACGTCGATTAAGTTATTTTATAGCTATATGTTTCATGTTGTTACTTACGTCATGCTTACAAGGAATAGCTTCAACTGGATCAGAACATCATTTCATCATTTCGCACTTTTTGCCAGGTAATCATCCGATTCAGACAGAAGTGTTTCAAGAAATAGGTAGTGAAATAGAAGAAAAATCAAATGGAGTTATTACATATGATATATATCCTGCCAATGCATTGGGAGAAGCAGGTTCTCAGTATGATATGACTGTTACAGGGGAGGTGGATATTGCATTAAGTGTACACGGATATTCCCCTGGTAGATTCCCCTTAGTATCGATTTTAGAACTGCCATTTTTGGCTGAGACAGCGGCTCATGGTTCAGAAATCCTGGAACATTTATATCAAGAATTTCCGAGTATTCAAGCAGAACACAGTGATACGATACCACTTTATTTATTTACTGCTGATCCAGCACAACTAATCACAAAGGAGCATCCCATTCAATCACCAGAGGATTTAAAGGGTTTACGTATTCGTTCTCCCTCACCATTAGCAAACGACATTTTAGAGGTATTGGGAGCTGTGCCTGTTTCGATGCCAATGGGAGATGTTTATGAGTCAATGGAACGTGGTGTCATTGATGGAGCAATGGTTCCTTTAGAGGCGCTTTATAATTATAACTTATATGAGGTAGCTACTTATATTACGGTAGGAAATTTTTCAACTACACCATTTTTCGCGGTTATGAATAAGAATACATATGAACATTTGTCGAATGAAGAAAAAGAAATTATCAATGGGGCTACGGATCTGGAAACGTCCATAAAGAGTGGGAGTGTTTTTGATGTTGATGGAGAAAAAGGGAGAAAATTAGCAGAAGATAATGGTGCGGAAATAATTGAGATAGATGAACAAATGGGAGTTGAATGGGAGCGGGCATTAGATTCCATCTCTCAAACTTGGATCAATGATATGGAGAAAAAAGGGTTTCCCGGACAGAAAATTTACAACCGGGCATTGGAGTTAAGAGATGACTTAAAGGAGAGAAAGAAGTGATGTAAATGGAGAGACTAATTAATAAATTAAATAAGCTCTCACATGTTATAGCACAAGCTATCTTGTTAGCCATGGCGGGTCTTATTACTTTAGATGTTTTAGGAAGATGGATATTTAAACAACCCATTACAGGGACGGTTGATTTCACAGAGATTGGACTAGCATTGGTCATCTTTTTGAGTTTCGCTTATACACATATAAAGGAAGAACATATTACGATAGATTTTGTAGTAGAGCAATTTTCAAAACGTGTACAATTATTATTTTCCTTTTCAATTAATTTGATCATAGCGATGTTAATGGTCATTATTACTTGGAGTACTGCTACATATGCATTGCGTCTTTATAGAACAAATACAGTAACAGGGGATTTAAATATTCCTTTATATCCAATTGTATTCTTAGCTTCGATTGGATTAGGGTTATTTGCTTTGACTGCATGTTTACATGTTTTTTACTACTGGAAAAAGGTGGTTCTTAACGATGAGTCCTGAAATGGTAGGTACAATAGGCATTCTTGCCTTAATCATTTTGTTTTTAATGAAAATTCCAGTAGGTGTTTCTCTTATATTAGTAGGTCTAGCCGGGACATCCTTGATTCGGGGTTGGGATGTCGCATTTTTTCAACTAGGGAGGACCCCTTTTGATACAGCTAGCTCATACTCTCTAAGTGTCATTCCGTTATTTATTTTAATGGGTATGATTTTATCTTATACTGGTATGGGAAAGGATTTATATCGTGCCGTAGATAGTTGGATTGGCCATTTGCGAGGCGGATTAGCGATGGCAACCATTGGTACTGCAGCTATTTTTTCAGCTATTTCTGGCTCTTTGAATGCTACTACGGCAACGGTGTCCAAAATAACGCTACCTGAAATGGAAAAATATAATTATAAACCAAGCTTGTCTACTGCTTGTGTAGCAGCGGGTGGAACATTGGGGATTTTAATTCCTCCAAGCGTAATCCTAATTTTATATGGCATTCAAACGAGAGAGCCAATTGGAGAATTATTAATCGCAGGGATTATTCCAGGGATCATTCAAGTTGTTATTTTTATGATTATTGTTGCTATCCTTGTACGTAAAGATCCTTCTTTAGCCCCTGCAAAAGTGGAGCAGTCAACTGTAATGGAGAAGTTCCATACATTAAAAAGTGTTTGGCCGTTTTTAGCTTTGTTTATCATTAGTATAGGAGGAATTTATTTAGGTATCTTCACTCCGACCGAAGCTGCTGGTGTAGGGGCAATTGGAGCGATGTTTTTTTCATTCATTTCCAAAAGGCTAAACTGGAATCGATTAAAGCTATCATTTAACGAATCGGTAAAATTAACTGCTTATATTTTTTTAATTCTCATTGGAGCTACTATATTTAGTCAGTTCATAACAATTAGTAGGCTTCCGGTAGCGTTGACACAAATGGTAGGAAACTTGGAACTAAATTCGTCTGTTGTTCTGATTGTTATTTTATTTGCATTGTTTTTATTAGGCTGCTTTATAGAAGGTTTATCGCTAATTGTACTTACTATTCCAATTATTTATCCGATTATAATAGAGTTGGGATTTAATGGCGTATGGTTTGGAATTATTATGGTCATGGCAATTAATATTGGTTCATTGACACCTCCTTTAGGAATAAGTATTTTTGTTATTAAGGGGGTTGCCAACCATATACCGATACAAACTCTTTTTAAAGGAGCAGTTCCAATGATTGTCGGAATGATAATCTGCATATTCTTGTTAATTATTTTCCCACAATTAGTAACGATTTTACCTAGTCTTATGCAATAAGTATCTATCTTTTTTATGAAAATGAGAAAGAAGGGAAAAATACCGATGATTATATAGGTACGTGTTCCATAGGGTAATAAATAGACGTATATTTAAACTCTCAAATAGTTGTGGCATTTGCATGAATGTCTAGGAATTTAAGCGTCATGAAGGAAAAAGGAGATATTCATTATTAAAATTCAGAAGGTTTAACAATATAGAACGAATTGAGCAATCAGCTGTGGAAATGTTACACAGCTGTTATTTTCTTAATATTAACAAAAATCAATATTACATATGACCAAAATGTAATGGATGCTAATGTATACGCAGATGTTCTGATCTAAAAATTAGTTTACCGCTATAACCGCATTTCATTTAGGTTGAATAGAAAAATAGTCAATTTTATCTCGCTCCAAAGATGCCGTTAGACTAGTTATAGATAAAAAAGAAAGTCTCGGTGCAGATAACGGCACTCGAACACCCGATTGGTTCAGGTCATATCCTGCGACTAACATTCGTTGGAAAAAGCGTTCCACGGAATGAAGCTTCAGTTTCTCTTATCAGAAGCTCTCTGCCGTTTGTATGCCGCTGACCGAGCGCTTCTAGCGTTTATTCCACTATAGGAAAGTATAAAATTTTAGGGTTTATCGTATAAGAAAAACTACACCTCGCTAAAGGCTTGGCAACAAGCCAAGTTTTTCTAATGATTCAAAATAGGTAAAGTTTAGTTAGCTATTATTGTAATGTGGTAGAGGAAGTGTGTTATCCTTAACAGAGAGAATCAAAAATTAAATCTATTGAAAAAGTATTAAATTATACTAGAATAGGCCTACTAATAACAGATCCCTCTCTAACAGATAATCCAATCATTTATGTAAACAAAAGCTTTACTGAATAAAAATAGGTACACATTGAAGAATGTTAAAATGGCTTTAAATGATATAGACAGAATTATAAAGAACAGAATTACAAAGAAAAAAAGATCACTTACATGTAAAACAATAGAAGACTTAAGCATTATTCCTGATTTAGAAATTAAAGGTCGTAAGGTGTTTAGTGAGTTAGAACGTGGCTTTGAACTTGAAACGAAAAAAGAGTGCCAGGAGTGGTTAAAAGTTCTTGAAGAACATTGACTTGTTATAATGGAATTAAAGGAAGCGGATGTGGAGAATGTCCTCCCTGTAAATTAAGGAGACAAGGTCTTATAAAGTATGAAGAACAAAAACGTAAGTAGCTGTAGAAGAAAGGTATGCAAACCATGTACAACTGCTCGACCGTTTGCTTCTTCTCTTATATAGAAATGAAATTGTGGTAAGCATCGTGTAGGCATTAAATTAATTCTACAAAATCCTCCTCACTTCACCTATTAAAAGCTTGATAAAGAAAGATAGAATTTATCTTTTGGAAGCGCCATAATTGTGTTTGGCTTCGGATTGTATTATTATTTATATGTTGATCGATGTAAGAATTTAATTGTGAATTCAGTCACTTAAATATGAAGCAAAAACTAAACTATTAGTGTAAGCAAAGGAGTATATTATGAAAATAGGAATTGATAAAATTGGTTTTTATGTTCCACATTTATATGTAGATATGAATAAACTGGCAAAAGCAAGAAATGTAGATCCAGAAAAATATACGATAGGTATTGGTCAAGAAAAAATGGCAATTGCACCAATTACACAGGACTCTGTGACATTGGCTGCTAATGCAGCATTAAATATTCTGGATGATGCCGATAAGAAGAATATTGATTTTGTTATATTTGGAACGGAGACAGGTGTGGATAACTCCAAAGCTGCCGGAATATATATTCACCACCTATTAGGACTTAAGCAAAATGTAAGAACAATTGAAGTGAAGCAGGCTTGTTATGGAGCAACAGCAGGTATTCAAATGGCAAAAGGTCATATTGCATTAAATCCAGACAGCAAAGTACTAGTTCTAGCCTCTGATATCGCTAGATATGGTTTAAGAACTGGCGGTGAAGCAACACAAGGGGCAGGCGCAGTTGCGCTAGTAATTAGTAGAGATCCCCGTATCATGAAGCTTGAGGATAAAAGTGCCTTCATGACCGGCGAGGTGATGGACTTTTGGCGGCCTGTATATTCCGAATATGCCTTAGTTAATGGCAAGCTGTCGAATGAAAAATATCTTTCTTTCTTTGAAGAAATTTGGCAGACATTTAAAACTTCTACAGGCTTATCAATAAAAGATTTTGCCGCTATTTGTTACCATCTTCCATATACAAAGATGGGATTAAAGGCCCTGCGAACGATTTATGATGAGGGAACAGAAGCGGATAAAGAGCGTTTGTTAAAAAACTGGGAATACAGTAAAATGTATAATAAAAATGTAGGTAATATTTATACTGGCTCCTTATATTTAAGCTTGATATCTTTACTTGAGCATCAGAAGGATTTAGAAGAAGGAGCAAGAATTGGTTTATTCAGCTATGGTTCTGGAGCTGTAGGAGAGTTCTTCACTGGTATATTACAACCAAACTATCAAGCTCATTTAAATCAAAAACAACATGAAGAAATGTTAGCTTCAAGAATAGAAGTAACTGTAGCGGAATATGAAAAAATCTTTGAGATGATTTTACCTAATGATGGATCAACAGTACAGTTAGATACAGAGGCGGACCCAGCAAAAATAAAATTAGCTGGGGTAAGTGAGCATATTCGCCAATATATTAATAACTAATAGGCATAAGTGATGAGTAAAAAACGGATTTCTCTAAACTAGAGAAATTCGTTTTTTACTGTTAAGGAAACGATATTTTTATGGTGGATATTTTTTGAAAAGTAGCATCGTCTAGCTTGAACGCTCAAGCTGTAACCAAACTCTGATTTTCTTCCTGCGATAGCCAACATGAGTTCGAATCGAAAGGAAGGTCGACTAAAAAGCGAACTTTCCACTCAGGCGTCGGCATTTCCCTGTTTTAGAGGCACGTTTTCTTTACCCTGAGTATAAGGAGCGTACTTTTCTCATTTCTATAATTTACTTATCTTTTTGCGAACGTAATGAGAAAAAACGGCTTCTAAATCCTCGATTCGTTTCGGGTCGACAGAACAGAAAAGCTACTTGAATAGACATCGCACGCTGAAAAGTGTTTTTTTTTCAAGGACAGAAAAGCTAAGTCAGCGATACTTCGCAATTTTTTCAAGGAAAAAAGCACTCCTTGAATGAAGTTTCACTGTACGTTTCAGAATTTTGCCGTTATACGTTACTAAACGAGCGCACTTCTAGTTTTTGTTCTACATATACGATAAGAAATGATAAACTTAAAGAGACAAATAAAAAATGAGGGAATGCACCAATCAAGTTACGAAGTGAAGTAAATTTCTGTTAATTTATCTGCAACGGCTTCTGTCAACTCCTTAGTCATTTTAGGGACAAACGATTTTAAAACGGGATTTATAACAGATCCGAGCATGCCACTAGCCTTTATATTTAAATGACCAGTCATGTTGGTTTTTCTATCGCTAATCGGTTTTGCATAGAAGGATCCGCCTCCAGTAAATTTTTCACTTAAACCAATGAGATCAAAGGTTACTTTGTTAGGCTCTTGCCATTCGGTAATAATAACTTTTAACTGAACTTTTTTGTGAACGATTCCAAGGTCTCCCTTAAATGTCCAGGTTGATTCTCTTTCATTTAAAATTTCATGGTCAATATATCCGGGAATTAATGGAGCCCATCGATTCATATCGCTAACGAACTCCCACACGTCACTAATAGGAACATTCATCTCGATTTCATGCTTTCCACTAGGCATAACGTTCTCACCTTCCTTGAATTAATAATATATGGATGAAGAACACCAGGTATACCTGGCGTTACTAATTGTAATCTCAATACATTTTTTATAAAAATGAACTTGTCATTTAAAAGAATTTGAAAGAGGAGATTTACTATATCTTTTACCATACAGAAAGATAAATAAACGTCTTTGATGAAAAGCTGCGAATGTTTAAAAAAAGACGTACATAATTGTATGCAAATGAAATTTTAATAACGACGAATAAACACAGGTCGTACTGAATGATAGAGCAGTAATAGGTTAAAAAATATAGAATTTTACGTTTATACCTGTTGCAGGTATAATGATACGTAATGACTAAGAGAAAGGCAAGTGCAATGATAGGAAGAATAATTTCCTCTCCAAATGTATCGTTATTTTAGTTTGTAACAGCAGTAGCCATAGATTTTCGACTTAATGAAATCAGTCTAAAGAGGAGAGATTTAATGGCAAAATTAATTGAAGGAAATCATATTAGAAAAACGATTCATAATAAAGATATTTTGAAAGACTTGTCCTTTTCCTTTGTAAAAGGAGAGGGAGTTGCCATTCTAGGGCCAAACGGTTCTGGTAAGAGTACGTTATTAAAACTATTAGCAGGACTGACCAAACCTACTAGTGGAACAATACATACACACGACTCTTGTAAAGTTGGCTATGCACCGGAACAATTTCCAGATGGAATAAGGTTTAGAGCTTTTGATTATCTCTATCACTTAGGAAAAATACAGGGCTTATCAAGTAAAAAAACAACGAAACGAGTAAACGATCTTCTTCAACAATTCGGAATGCAAGATGAAATGCAAGCTATAAAATATTTTTCAAAAGGGATGAAGCAGAAAGTTAGTATGATGCAGGCTTTATTAATGGGGCCTTCCGTGTTAATTCTGGATGAGCCGCTGTCAGGACTAGATTTTATTATTCAACATGAACTGGAGTCGATTTTATATGACTTAAAGGAAAAAGGATTAACAATTATTTTTTCTTGTCATGATGAAGTACTATTACAACGCATTGCCAATCGAATCATCGTGTTACATCAAGGTGTATTTTCTCAAGATTACTATCCGTCATACGAAAGGCAACACCAATATGTCACTATCCGGGCTTCTATCCCTCGAGATCGCTCGCTAATCACGCGCTTGAGTAGTCGAAGTGAAGTACGAATTATTAAAGTGGATGAAAGAACGTTTGTATTAGCAGTATATGGGGAGAAAAGTGATGATGTATTGCTAGAACTCATTCAATCCGGTTCGTCGATTTACTTCGTTCAGCAGACTTTACAAGCAAATTTTGCAAAATCCAAGGAGTGGAAGCTAACATGAAAGCTTTGATTACTTATCAACTTCGGGATTATTTAAAATCGTATAATTATGTTGCGCCTTTTAGTGTTTTTATCATCATGTTAATTGTCAATTATGCATTTTATCCGAACCCGGTTTTGGCTAGTTATGGAGTGACTGCTATTTATTTGTACATCCTAACTGCATGGGTAACGGTTACTTTTTTCCATACCGAGGATTCTATACAGGAAGGAATAACCATTATCCATACAGGCAGCGAAAATAAATTCTTTGTTAGTAAGTATCTAAGTTTATTGTTTATCACGATTGTATTTGCAGTTATTTCTGTGGTATATCCAGTTGTATTCGGCATGTTTTCTGAGCAGGTAACAATAGAATCATTAACAATTGGTTTTTTAACACATCTGTTACTAGGAGTGTTAGCCATATCTATCGGTGCTTTATTTACTAGAAATATTGTTGAGACAAAGAGCAATCAATGGTTGGGAATTATATTAGTTCTTGTCGTGTCTATTTCATCGCTTGGAATTCAACAATTGCTCCCGCCATCCTGGGAATATTTATTACTTTTGATTCCTCCGATATCTGAAGTTATTGTACAAATGAACGATTCTTTAAACGTAAATGATATTCTTATCATGTACGGCTGGAGTATAGGTTATTCGAGCTGCTTAATCATCCTGTTTTTCATTATTTACCAACGAAAAAAAAGGTATAAATAAGTTTCTTTTGAAAGGGTTAGTTGCCAACGGTTGGAAATAGAAGTGTAATTTTTAGGGGTCGCCACCTTTTCTATATTTGTATCCTCTTTTTTTAAATATGTTAGGGTGGAAGCAGATGTTGACTTATCGTATTTCGATTGGTCAATCGTTATATTTCGTGCATTATTTAAGGTTTTTCCAAATCAGGGTTTACCAAATTTGTTTATCTTAGTGGTAACGTTAATTATGTTTGTTATTCCGGCTAGGAATCCGTTGGCATCCTGCCTCCCATGCTATTAGTTGGGGATATATTGCTGTTACTTGTTATCGCCGATACTAAAAATTTAAACTCGCTTATTCTATGGGTGTTGATCGGAATTATTGTAAGTTATTATACGCTAGAACGTGTTGATGATAAACGATTAAAACCAATAATTGGGGTCATTGTACTCGCTATGATTGGATTAAATTTTACTAGACACTATTTAGGAAAAAGATTTAACCAGTTATTGCCAAAGTCTGCCATATTTACGATGTTCTCGGAGATCTTAGCGGTTTTGTTTACAATGGTTGATAATGCTGCGCACCGCGGGAGCGATAATGATGATTTATTTACTAGTAAAAAATGTGCCCAAAATGAATTTGTTGGAACAGATGCACGTTTCTTTTTTTTACTTATGCTTTAATCAAAGTACCGTTCTATTTAAGTCTTGGGTAGATCAATAAACCGTAAACCGTCAATTAAGTTTTAATCTTTAATGGCTCCGGTTATTCTTTTTATACAATTATAAATGTTGGAATTTTGCCAATCAACCCACAATGGATGTTAGCTGTTGTTTTGATATACGGAATAGATTTAGTATTCAATTAATTGGTAGAAAAATTTGTTTGTTTTGTTAGGAGATCTTGACAATGTATTATATGTTAGGAAGCGTAGAAATTGATTCACTTTATAAAATGTATCATATATAATCGTGATCTTATTTATCAAAAAATCTGCACGAGTTAAGTTAGGTGATGGGTGTGGGGTATCGTTTCATTTAAAGTATCTACTTCAAAAGAACCGAGAAGTTCGGTTACGGTTTTGAGTAGAGTATTGCAGTTACATAACAGAGGATTTAGAAGTAAAGAAAGAGGTTCGATGGATCATTTTTGTTGGTCTTTTGAGCATCCTCTTTACACATAATAAATGATCATAATAACAAGTGAAATGAAAACTTTTCCAATAAATTTCAAATCGATTCCCTCCAATCATGTTATTAGGTTACTTTCAGTTTGAGTATATCAAATGGTTGTAAAACCGACATGAAGCTACTGTTAATTACACGTAAATAAATTTCTATAACTATTTGTTGCTTGAATTGGTAGGTTTTAATTATCGTAACTTGTATTTTCTTCATTATTAAATATCGGCATAAAAATAGGGCCTTAAACTCCTCCTAAATGTTAGTAGGAGTTTAATGGCTCGTATTGTTCAAAAAAAATATAAGTAACCTCCCACTATTTTTTATTCATCTGCATTATCTTCAATATCAATAAATTTTCTGCTTGAATTACTCTTTGGAATCGTTACTTTTAAAATACCGTTTCTTAGATCAGCCTTTGTTTCTTTTTCAGATATAGCAAATGGAAGGTTAACGACACGTTCTGCCTTTCGGTTATAATAGCTATCATCATGATCCTGTGAGGAATGGTCCTCAGCAGTAATCCGCAATTGGTTACCAACTATTTCCAATTTAATTTGCTCACGCTTATAACCAGGTAGCTCGGCTTCCACAATTACGTCTGAAGCTGTTTCATAGGTCCGGACTGCTAATGGTCGTTTAATTAAAGCATTAAAATTTTTAGCGGATTCATTAAAAAAAGCATCCATTTGCTCCATAAGTCCTTGAAAAGGTCCACGGTCTCCCCGTTTCCATCTATTGTTACTTTCCACAATCAACACCTCTTTTTATCATTTTTTATTACTAATATATGCTTTTTCTTGTTTATAGTAGTGGGCGCAAAGATTTCATAATGAGATAAACAAAAAATTTTAACGAAAATTGATTTAACAAAAGAAAGCGATATCTTTATTGTATTATCCGTTTTTTTAGTTTTATAGAATAGACGGAAAAGTATATAAAATAATAAAAAAGGGAATTATCGAAGAAAACTGTATAGACAAACAATAAACCGGGTGGTATAGTAATTAGTATTATTTTTTAAAAGGAGGGAATTCTCTTGCTATCCAATCCACTTATTTCTACAGTGCTCATTTTTTCACTTATCGCTTTTGGTGAATGGCTCTCCATTATTTCTAGAGCGAGAATACCAATGTTACTTACTGCAATGACGGGTTTTCTTGTACTGGTATGGACAGGCGCTTTTCCAGATGATATTTTAGGAAGATCACAATTTGCGGCATTAGGAGCAATCTTAATAGGTCCTGCAATTGTTCATATGGGGACGTTGATTCCTTTTTCTTTATTGCGCTCTCAACTAAAAGCAGTTCTTATTGCTTTAGGTGGTATCATTGTATCTGGTGTAATTATTCTGATTATTATTTCTATTGTTTTTGATTATGCAACAGCAGTTGCGGGGATAGGGCCGCTAAGTGGGGGAGTTATTGCTCTAATCATTACATCGGAGGAGCTCGCTGCTATTGGACGATCCAGTCTCGTGGTTATTCCAGCATTAATTGTTGCATTTCAGGGAGTTTTAGGCATGCCAATTGCGTTGAATTTTATGCGTAAATATGCCTTGAAAATGCAAAAGCAATTAGATGCAGGTACATTTATTCCGATGAGTTCAAGTATGAAACAAGGGGAAGAAGCTGCATCTAACCAACTAATTAGCCCCCTTAAAACAAGTATTACTTTGAAATTATTTTACGTATTTTTAGGTGCTGGGCTAGGTGTTTTTTTAGGAGAAATAACGCCTATTCATTATAGTTTATGGTGTTTAGCTATTGGGATAATTGGCTTAAAGTTAGGCATGTTTGAAAGCAGGTCACTGGAAAAAGCAAATTCATTCTCAATTACAATGGTGGCAATTATATTTGTAGTTATTGGTACAATGGCTGATGTGACACCAGAAGAAGTGCTACAGAATTTGCCTCGTATTCTAACAATCTTACTGATAGGAACAATTGGAATTATGTTAGGCGGTTATATAATGTCAAAGATAGTGAAATGGGATCCATTAAAAGGTATGCCTGTTGCGTTAACGGCACTTTTTGGATTTCCAGGAGACTACATTTTATGTGAAGAAGTAAGCAGAAGTGTAGCTAGGAATAAGGAAGAAGAAAAATTAATTTTTAACGAACTACTTGCACCAATGGTAATTGGTGGTTTTACCACAGTTACTGTTACATCCGTTATTATTGCTGGTTTGTTAGTACAAACATTGTAACTCAGAGAAAAAAGGGTTTTTCTCTTTAATAATATAGGGGAGGAAATGCTGATGACAAGGCTACTCATTAAAAATGGTCTATGTATTGATGGAAAAAGTAGTGAACCCAAAACGAATTGGATCGTAGTTATCGATGCGAAAAAAATAGTTTATTTTGGGGAAGAAGTAAGCTATTTATTATCTGGTGATGAGACAGTTATCGATGCCAATGGAGGCACGATCCTTCCAGGATTTATCGATACACATGTACATATGATGTTGGAATTCTCACCGATTGCCGAGCGACTAGCAACTCCATTTTCATTTATGTATTATCAAGCAGCACAGTATTTAAAAACAACTTTACAAGCTGGGGTAACTTCTGTTAGAGATGCTTTAGGAGCAGATCTCGGGATAAAGAAAGCAATTGAAGATGGACTTATTCCTGGTCCTAGAATGCAATTAAGTATTAATGCTTTAACGATTACAGGAGGACACGGAGATGGGTATACGGTGTCTGGAAATATTATTGATTTATTGCCATCCGATTATCCTGGGATGCCAAATGGAAAATGTGATGGGATAGAAGAAGTTCGGAAAAAAACAAGAGAAATGTTGCGTGCGGGTGCGGAAGTAATTAAAGTTCATGCTACTGGTGGGGTACTAAGTGCTACTGATCACCCGGAATTTACTCAATTTTCACTGGAAGAATTAAAAGTAATTGTAGAGGAAGCGCGTTTTCGTAAAGGTGTAAGGGTAATGGCACATGCACAAGGTACAGAAGGGATTAAGAATGCTGTGAAAGCAGGCGTACAATCCATTGAACATGGAATTTTTATTGATGAAGAAGCGATTGAATTAATGCTTGAGCATGAAACGTTTTTAGTTCCGACCTTATTAGCTCCGGTAGCCGTTTTAGAAACAGCTGAGGAAGCAGGAATGCCAGTTACAGCTGTTGAAAAGTCGAAAGAAGTAATTGAACAACATCATGCAAGTATTGCAAAAGCTTATCAAGCTGGTGTTAAAATAGCGATGGGAACAGATGCAGGTGTGATGAAGCATGGAACGAATTTACGAGAGCTTGGATTAATGAAAGATATTGGTATGACACCGATGGAAACAATTATTGCTTCTACGAAAACAGCAGCAGAGTGCTTGGGCTGGCAAGATAAACTGGGAACGTTAGAGACTGGAAAGCTGGCAGATATTATAATTGTAAAAGGAAATCCACTAGATGATATATATTCACTGGCGGACAATGAAACTATTCAAGTAGTCATCAAAAATGGAAAAGTTGAAAAAAATACACTCGAATAAAATTACGGAATAAATGTGCTGCTAATTCAAATGAAAACCTTCCTTTAAGTTTAGATTATCTTGCTTTTAAAAGGGAGGTTTTCTGTAGTTGTTTAGGGAACGATTACATGGTGGATAACTAGTTCGTCTAGAAGAAAACACTTCTTAAATGAAGCTCACTGTATTGCTCCAGAAGTTCTACCATTTGTACACGACTAACCAAGGCTTTTTCGCTTTTGTTCTGTAGTTGAACTTTGTTTCATTAGAATGAGTATACCAATTAGAGAAAATGGATTACTTGTAAAGCAAATAAGAGGGAAAACTCAAAAAAAATGTAGAATTTTGTAGAATCAAACATCGAATTTAAACAACTGCCCTATTATTTAGAATTTTTGCTAGCTATTGTTAAAGGATTGGTCTTTATGTAACCATAACCATAGCTGAGCACGTTTAATGGGGTGATATCAAGCTTAAAACGTTTTGAGATTTATACCGATTATTTATAAGCTTATATAGAAGCTTATTTTACATTAGTTGGGAGGTGAAAGCATCCAAACAACAATTTGGACGACGTCAACTGAAAATAAAGAGAAACAAGAACTAACTTTTCGCATGCCTACAAAAGATGACGGGGCTGCAGTTTGGGAGCTAATCAAGCAAATTGGTAAGCTCGATCTTAATTCTTCTTATAGCTATATCCTTTGGTGTGATATGTTTTCAAAAACATCCATCATTGTCGAGAGTGAAGAAGAAATAGTTGGCTTTATATCCGGGTTTGTCCATCCAGATAAACGGGATACGTTATTTATTTGGCAAGTTGCTGTTAAAGCTTCACAACGAGGAAAAGGATTAGGGACAAAGATGTTGATGAATTTGTTAAATCGTGAGCATCTAGCGGAAGTTAATTATCTTGAAGCTACGGTAACGCCTTCCAATTTACCTTCGCAATATTTGTTTTTAGGCTTGGCGAAAAAGCTAAATACAGAATGCGTTGTTGGAAACTATTATTCTTCTATTGATTTTCCAAGAACAGGACATGAGGATGAACAGTTGTATAAAATTGGCCCTATTCAAAAGGGAAATAATAAATAAAAGGATGATTTTGTGACTACAACAGTAGTAAAAAATAATCGCATGCAAACTTTTGAAGAGTTAGAATCAGCTGTTAGAAGCTACAGTAGAGGTTGGCCAACTGTGTTTGAAAAGGCTAAAGGCTATAAGCTGTGGGATATAGAAGGGAAAGAGTATATTGACTTTTTTGCGGGGGCTGGCGCTTTAAACTATGGACATAATCATGACATTATGCAGGAAAGATTAATTGATTATCTACAGAATGATGGCATTGTTCATAGTTTAGATATGGGAACAACACCTCGCAAGGATTTTTTAGAAGTATTCCATAATATTATTCTCAAGCCCCGAAATTTTGACTATAAAATTATGTTTCCTGGACCAACAGGAACAAATACGGTAGAAAGTGCTTTAAAAATTGCCAGAAAAGTTACCGGACGAGATACAGTAATCAGTTTTACCAATGCGTTTCATGGTATGACTATTGGTTCATTATCGGTTACCGGTAATTCATTTAAGCGGCAAGGTGCAGGAATTCCACTTCATCATAGTGTTTCTATGCCGTTTGATAATTATATTGATAATCAGGATTCCACTGCTTATTTAGAAAGGTTTTTAGAGGATAGTGGCAGTGGCGTTTCTTTACCGGCAGCAATTATTTTGGAGACAGTTCAAGGTGAAGGCGGTATTAATGCAGCAAGTATGGAATGGCTGCAAAAGATTGAAGCAATTTGTAAACAATGGGATATTTTGTTGATTGTCGATGATGTCCAGGCGGGCTGTGGAAGAACTGGAACATTTTTCAGTTTTGAACCAGCAGGGATTTATCCGGATATTGTTTGTTTATCAAAATCGATTGGTGGAATTGGCCTACCGATGGCGATTACATTAATAAAACCGGAATTTGATCAATGGGGACCAGGTGAACATAACGGGACATTCCGGGGAAATAATTTAGCTTTCATTGCAGCAACGGAAGCATTACGTCATTATTGGAAAGATGAGCGCTTTACAGAAGATATTTCACGGAGAAGCGAGCAGGTGAAAAATCGTAGTGAGGTAATTATTGAAAAATTCCCATCACTAAATGGAGAAGCCCGTGGCAGAGGATTAATGCAAGGGATTGCTCTACCTCATAACGGACTGGCTAATCAGATCTGTCAAGCAGCATTTCAGCGTGGGTTAATTGTTGAAACTTCTGGTCCAGATGATGAAGTAGTGAAATTTCTGCCTCCTTTGATCATCGATAAACAAGGAATTGATGAAGGGTTTGATATTTTAGAAGCAAGTATAAAGCAAATAGTGAAGAAATGAATTAATCAAACAAAGGGGAAATCATAATGATTGTCAAATCACTTGAAGATATTATTGGAACGAACGATGAAACGACCAGTGAGAACTGGACAAGTAGACGCTTTATCATGAAAAAGGATAATGTCGGCTTTAGTTTAAATGATACCATTATTAAAGCAGGTACTACTAATTTCTTTTGGTATAAAAATCATATTGAAGCAGTTTATTGTATTGAAGGAGAAGGGGAGATAGAAAAGCTTGAAACAGGTGAGGTATATCAGATAAAGCCTGGCACCATGTATCTGCTAAATGAAAATGATAAACATGAGCTTCGTGCTAGAACACAAATGCGTATGGTTTGTGTCTTTAATCCACCATTAGTTGGAACCGAAACCCATACAAAAGAAGGTTATTATCCACTGTTAACAGAATAATAGGATAATTAAAAGGAGCCATCTAATTCTTGGCTCCTTTTAAGTTCAATAGATATATTATAAAATGTTATTGAATAGCTGAAGCGTCTCATATGGATAGCGTACGAAAGAAGGGGAAAAATGGTAATTAATGATCCGTTATATGGAACTTATCAAGTGGATGATGTACTTGCCGCATTAATTAATAGTCGGCCTGTACAGCGGTTAAAAGGCATACATCAAGGTGGTGCAAGCTATTTGGTCAATCGAGCATGGAATGTAACCCGTTTTGATCATTCTATTGGAGTTATGCTTCTTATTAAACGATTAGGGGGATCACTGGAAGAGCAAATAGCCGGTTTACTGCATGATATTTCGCATACAGCTTTTTCTCATATCATTGATTTTGTGATGGATAATGAAAAGGAAGATTATCATGAACGTATTTTTCATGAAGTTGTTATAAACTCGGAATTGCCGCTAATATTAAAGATGTATGGCTATAATTATGAAGAAATCATAATGGATGATTCAAAATGGACGCTATTAGAGGAGTCTGCCCCAGAATTATGTGCAGATCGGGTTGATTATACACTCCGAGACATGTATACATATCGTAATATTTCACTTGCTGATGTAGAAGCATTTTTACAAAATCTAATTGTGATAGACGGTAAAATGTATCTTAATAAGTTAGAAATCGCTGAGTGGTTTGTAGAATTATATTATAAGGAAGTTATTGGTTTCTTTATGGATCCTTTAAATATATATGGAAGTGATCGTTTAACTGTTATTTTACAGCAAGCATTGGAAAAAAGAATCATCTCTTTATCGGATTTTTTCTTAGAGGATGAAGAAGTAAATGAGATATTACGTTCAACTCATGAACAGGAAATTACACAATCAATCGCACAGTTACAACAACCCGTTTCTGTTATTGAGGATGAAAAGAATTATCATATTCATCGTAAAACGAAGCTCCGTTTGATTGATCCATCAATTTTAAGTAGGGGTCAGCTTATTCGTTCATCAAAGTTATCCAATCGAATTAAAGACATGAATCAGCAAGCATATGAAAAAGCAAAGAAAGGATCATATGTGCGGATTTTAGGAAAGTAAACTGGATAGCTCAGATGTTGGATCTATTTAATAACACATAGCAACCCCAATTTTTCTTATAAATCCATCAATAATAAAGTAGTTATAGACATAACATTTAGAAAAGCTATTTAAGCTAAGTAAAAAAACGACCTTTCCCAAGCGACGCTAGCTAAAAAATGAAACACTACTCACCAGGTGACTTGCAACTAGGAAAACGGTCAGGGCAAGATATGAGCATATGAAGAAAAGGTCAAGAACGGTTTTAATTGTTATAATGGTTTTGCAGCTATAGGAGCAATATCGTTGGTTCCAGAAAAAAGATATAGCATCAGGAAATTAATTCTCTATTATCCGATCGTGCTGTCTTCATTAGTGTCCCTGTTTAATTATTTATTCGGATTGTATTTGTACTAGGAAGGCATACCAGCTTCTGGTAAAGAAGAAGAGAAGTATAAACAGTTTCAGATTTAAACTAAGAAAATAATTGAGATGAACAGTAGATAAACTGTAGCAGAAATCAAGGGAAAGGAAAAAGGATGCAAAAATACACATTGTAGGAAAATTTACAGCTATTTTGTACGGAGGAAGATTTACAGGGAAACTATTTGCATAAGCAGAATCAATTAAAATACTACAAAATAATGGTTCTATGATGTTCTAGGATTTTGTCACTAATGATTGCGATTTTAAAAAATTTAAACAGATTACAAGTTTTAAACATATGCTCCTGTTAACCGTCCAACAGCGATTGTTAGGACTTATTAAACTTTAAAATGGCTTATTGTAACATTTCCTATTGTCCTCATATTTGGCTTTCTTTCCTCTGTATTCCAATTCTTACAAAATAGCTTACACGTATTCGCTTGGATAAAATATAGCGTTTATCTACCAGACAATTCGATTTTGTCCATAACCATAAATATAATTAACTGCAAAGATAGCCCCCATTACGATAGTTATAATTCCGATTTTGTAGTAATACGAACAAGAAAGTGAAAGGTTTTAAAAACCCATAAAAATAGCAAGCGAATATTAGCCACTGGATCGGTGAGAAGTGGTTTCTTTGGTAGGTGCCATATTTAGTAATATAACTCCTCCAATGATCGCTATTAAGCCAATGGCTGTTAATGAGCCAAAAGGTTCATTCCATATGAATATACCAATCAAGGCAGTTAAAGCTGTTCCAAGACCTGACCAAATAGCATAGGCGAGGCTTAAAGCAATTGTCTTCAAGCTTAAAGATAAATAATAAAATGCTAGGCTAAATCCAAGGATAAAGCATAGAGTTGGAATAAGATTTGTAAAGCCATTTGATAATTTTAGCATGGTTGTACCAAACACTTCAAAGACAATCGCAATAATTAAAAAAAGATATCCTTTCATTCGTTATCCCCCGCTTGTCATTAATTTCCAGAAGCTAACCTCAACGTAACAACACCACCAATAATAAGAAATAAGCCAACTATTTTCCGCATATAGACATGTTCTTTAAACAATAGGATACCTAACACTGCTGTAAGTGCAGTTCCTGCTCCCGACCAGATAGCATAAGCTGTACTTAACGGTATTTTAGCCAATGTTAAAGATAAAAAGTAAAAAGCCGTTCCCATACCCAAAACAACACCTAAGGATGGAAGAAGGCGTTTAAAACCATTAGACAGCTTCAACATCGTACTGCCGAAAACTTCACTAATAATCGCAAAAAATAATAGGGCAAAAGGATTCATCGTATTCCTCCTCGTTTATTTTCTATCGTTTTTTAATGTATGATCTTCTTACAAACTTTCCTGTTGATTTATTAAATTACTTGTACGTAGTGACGTTTATTTGTTCATTGTTACTTGGCTATTCAAACCTATTTCGTCATGTCAATTAAACGAGCGATCACTTTTTCCCGCAAATCTTTCTGTAAAGGTGCCATATTTAAAAGCTGTGAATAATATAGTCCATCGATCGCAAGACGAATGATACTCGCATCAACAGGATCTAGCTTATCCTGTTCTATTTTAGATTGCATGTGCTGATACCCTTCAGACATCTCTTTTGTCATGTTGGGATCTAGCATAGAGGTAGCCATAATTCCTATATTAAGCTTTGCATTATTTTCAAGGTCCCAATTGGATACTTGAATAAGGGAACGTGTCCATTTCCCTTTATCCACCGGATCATTAGCTGCATATTCATAAAACAGGTTTGTATATTGTTCAAAAACATAATCTGCTAAGCCTTTTAACAATGCATCTTTATTGGGAAAGTGATATAAAAGACCGCCCTTGCTAATGCCGGCATAATTTGCTACAGCTTCTAGGGTTAAAGCATTAAAATCATGTTCTAATATAAATTCCGTACCAGATTTTAAAATATGCTGGCGTTTCTTTTCAGCTTTCGATGCCAATATTACCCCTCCAAATAACAAAAACTTGACTAGAGCTCGGATGTAGATGTTTTCCCAGTTGTACATGTACTTAAACCCACCCAAACATTTTGTTACTTTGATTTACTTCTAAGCAAAAATCTTATCGATCTATGATTACAGATAGTGAATGATTCCAACTAAAAAGACCGTCTGGACGGTTTTATATTATTTTACTAATTTCAAAAAACATTGTCAATCCATGTATTTTGCTATAGGGAAGTATAAAACTTTAGGCTTTATAGTATAAGAAAAACGTTGGCTTTCGTCATAAAAACTTGGCAACTAGCCAATTTTTTTCTTTTTCTAACTTAATTGGAAGTAAGAATAGGAGAAAAAATGTAAAGAACAAAAGCTTGAAACTCGCAACGTTTGTTAACGAAGCTAGTTTTAAGGAAGTTATCCACCGTGTAGAAACAGATCCACTTTTCTATACAATAAAAAACGCGGTGATTATTGAAGAGACGATAACCTTTATTACTACACTATATGGATAGAGACACTTCCATATATTACAAGTTAACATTGAATAGATAGGCTTTATAATAGAGTGTGGAGGTGAACGGTTTGTATATTGGTTTAATTGTATTAATTCTATTAAGCTATTTTTTATATAAGGGCTATCAAAATACACATTCGTTCGTTTTAAATGAGATAAAGGTCGAAACAGATAGTGAAACCAGTAAAAACACATCGCTTAATATATTGCATATTTCGGATATGCATATTGAAAATATCTCGGTAACACCCGAGCGTTTAATTGAGAGCATTGATTCAAAGCGAATTGACTTAATTGCGTTAACTGGTGATTTTTTGGACCGCAAGCGAAGCATTCCCAAATTAATTCCTTACCTAAAGGTATTACGTAAGCTTCAACCAGTATATGGTGCGTATGCCGTATTTGGTAATCATGATTATATTTTGAATCGTAAAAGCTTTGTGCGGTTAAAAAAGGTGCTAAATGAACACGGCTTTAAAACATTACAAAATGAAAATAAGCAAATACAAGTACAGGGTAAATGTGTCAATATTATTGGAATTGATAATTTTAGTACGAATCATAGTGATTTATTAAGAGCATTTGATGGTGTAGAAGAAGGAAGTAATTTAGTGTTGACACATGACCCTAATGTAGTGTTAAAAATGAATGAGTACCATTTTGATTATTTACTTTCAGGCCACTTTCATGGCGGACAAATTCATTGGCCAAAGCCTTATCATCTTCGCAAAATGGGGAAGTTAGTCAAGATGAATATGGTAAAAGGCTTACATCTCTTAAATGGCAGACCATTTTATATTAGTGAGGGCCTTGGGCAAACAGGTGTTAATATCCGTGTTGGTAGTCGACCTGAAGTCACGATTCATCACTTGCCAGTCAAATAAAACGATGTTGCTATCTATCTTAGTAACCCGGGATGTTTTACATGAATATATGGATAGCAGCTTAATCCGTACTCTGAAGATTTAAATGAAGGAGCAAGGGATATTAGGAGTATTAATGCTGTTCTTGGATTTTAAGGAAAATTATATAGGCTGGTCTTAAAAATACTGATTTAGAGCAGTGTGTTTTAAATAAGATAATAGAACAGTCAAAACAAGCTAACTGAAAATGGGGCTATTTGAACTTCCTCTATAAGTCAAGGTGGAACTATATAGAATCGTCTTTTTTATGCTATGATAGATAAAAAACTTAAGGAAGTAATGATCATGGACTTTTTAACTGGGAAGTTATTACTCATTTTTTTATTTATCTTTATTATTCATAGTATTGAAACGCTAGCTTATGCGGTTCGCTTATCGGGAGCAAGGGTGAAGATGATTGCTTCAGCTCTTGCTCTTTTTAATGTTATGGTTATTGTTTCACGTTTAGCAAACATGATGCAACAACCTTTTACAGGTAGCTTGATCGATACAGCACCTGCTGAAAATACACTTCAATTTGTAGAATATCAGTATCGAATACTAATTGGTGCATCTACTGCAGGAACGGTAGCTGGTATTATGATGTTTCCAACGTTTATCGCTTTATTTTCCAGAGCAATTATCCATTTATCAAATGAAAATGGCTCGATACCAGCTTTAATTCGAAAAGGTCTATCCGTTGATTTTTTTCTGCGAGGGTGGAAGCATGTTCGCTTCCCTAGAAGATCGGATGTAACTGGAATCAAGTTTAGGGATATACCTATGAAGTTATTTTTTATTAATATGGTTATTACTGCTATTTATACAATTGGTGTATTAGCAGCCTTATATGCTTCTTTAATTGTACCGGAACGAGCTGCTACAGCAGTAATGGCTTCTGGACTAATAAATGGTGTTGCAACCATTCTGCTCGTTATTTTTGTAGACCCTAAAGTATCTGTGCTTGCGGATGATGTCGTAAACAATCGTGGAAGCTATCAAACTTTAAAAATAGTTTCATTAATGATGGTAAGCTCACGGCTTTTTGGCACATTATTGGCTCAAGTTTTATTTATTCCTGGGGCAAAATATGTTGCATGGTTTACGAAATTTATAATTTAACGGCTATACAACAGAATGAGATTTGGCTAGTGTCAAGCCGTTTTCGAACGTGTGTTGCCAAACTAAGGAAGATAGAACTAATGGAATATATATGATCGGAAAAATAGCAATTTTGGTACGAAACATCCAAAACTAAGCGTTATGGAGAGTAAAAATGATGAATAATAAATTCCAGTTACTGCAAACGTTAAATCAACAAATTAAAGCAAATAAACATATTATTGGTGTTGCTGCTGGATCGGGTCTTACAGCTAAATATGCCGAACAAGGTGGCGCTGATTTTATATTGGCGTTAAGCTCTGGAAGATTTCGTCAGATGGGAGTAAGCTCGTTAGCCGGTTTTACTGCATGTACGAATAGTAATCAAATGGTAATGGAATTTGCTTTTAAGGAAGTATTGCCAACTTTAAAAAAGATCCCAACGATTTTTGGCTTATTTGCTACAGACCCTACAATTGATATGAAAGCCTATATTAGACAAATTAAAGCCAGTGGTTTTGCCGGAATAAACAACTACCCGACAGTGGGATTGATTGATGGCCAATTTCGCGAAGGCTTAGAGAGTCAAGGTATTTCTTTTGCCAAAGAAGTAGAGGCGATTCAATTTGCGAATGAGCTGGATCTGATTACTGTAGCTTTTGTCTTTAATGAAACACAAGCAATAGAGATGCTCAAAGCCGGTGCAGATATAATTTGTGTGCATCTTGGTTTAACTGTAGGTGGGATTTTAGGTGCCAAGCAAATTCAATCATTACAATCTGCTAAGAAGTTAGCTGTGGGTATCTTTCATGCATGTGATAAGGTAAACCCGAATGTGATCAAAATGGTTTATGGAGGACCTGTTAATCGGCCGATCGATGTGCAATTCATGTATGATGGAACAGAAATAGATGGGTATATCGGCGGCTCTGTATTTGAACGTATCCCGGCAGAGCAGATTATTTTTAATATAACCAAATCATTTAAAGAAACGTATGATGTTAAATACGAGACATATATACAAAAAATAATGGCTGGTTTTTCTAACAAGGAAGATTATGTGGAGTTTATAAAAGATTATATAAGTACACACTATATGGACGAGATTACGTTAAATGATTTAGCAAGTATATTAAATCTTTCCAGACCTTATTTAAGCTCTTTATTTAAGACAGAGGTAGGAATTCCATTTACACAATATTTGATTGATTTTAGATTAAATCGAGCTATAGAAATTATGCGGGAAAAAAGACTCCCTCTTTCCACAGTTGCCGAAATGGTTGGTTATCCTGATTATGCTCAGTTTAGTAAGATATTTAAAAAAAGAATAGGTGTTTCTCCAACCATGTTCACGTTTAGATGAAAAAGTATAAACATAGGGATTGATAAAGCTTCAAGTTTTATCATAAACACAACTAGCAGATTGTTTGTACCAAAAGCTAATGCTAGCTAATTTTTTAATAAGATTTCATAGTAAGTTTTTACCATTACAATTTATTACTTTTTTGTTAAAACAGGTATAAATCTTACATAATGACAAAATATACAAACATAAGCACATTACTATTTACGATAGGAAACGGTATCATTTGATATAGAAAGAAAAACACAAATGCCTTATAGGTCATAAGTCGGGTGTTTGAGCCTTTCAACAATTGGTATCGTTTTCTCATTTATTCCATATAAGGGCTGCAAACGCATGTAACAGGAATAGTTGTCAGCTAAGAAAAATAAATGAGTGTAACGAGATCCCTACATGCCCGCTTCGTTCAAATGCCTTTAGGTCATACCCTTGTGGTACAAACATTCCGGGTGGTAAAGCTTTCCTGGAATGAAGGTTCAGTTCATATGAAAGGGGAGAAGTATATTGAGTAAAACGATTGCTTTAGCAGGTACGTTCGATACGAAAGGAAAGGAATTTTTGTTTGTAAAAGAACTGATTGAGTCGTTAGGCTTTAGAACATTGACGATTCACACAGGAGTATTTAAACCGGCATTTGATCCGGATATTTCCAATGAAGTTCTTTTTCAAGCTGCTGGAGAAAATATAAATGAAATTGTGGAAGCTGAAGATCGGGGAAAAGCGACGCTTGTTTTATCAAAAGGAATGGAAATTGTCTTACCACAGTTATATGAACAAGGGAAGCTTGATGGAATTCTTTCGTTTGGTGGCTCCGGTGGGACTTCAATAGTTACACCTGGAATGAGAGCATTACCAATTGGTGTTCCAAAAATAATGGTATCAACAGTTGCTTCAGGTAATGTAGCTCCTTATGTTGGAACGAGCGATATTATAATGTACCCATCGATTGTTGATGTAGCTGGATTAAATAGAATTTCCACCAAAATATTTACCAATGCTGTTTTCGCTATTGTTGGAATGTTGAGCTTTGAAAACAAACAGCGCTTTGATAACAAGCCTTTATTAGCTGCGACGATGTTTGGATTGACAACTCCATGTATCAACTACGCGAAAGCATATGTCGAAAAGCAAGGTTATGAAATGCTTGTTTTTCATGCTACGGGAGTTGGTGGACGTACAATGGAAAGCTTAATTGAAGCAGGCTTTATTGAAGGTGTACTGGATATAACAACAACAGAATGGGCAGATGAAATAGTGGGGGGGGTACTTGGTGCTGGACCTCATCGCTTAGAAGCTGCAGCAAAACATAATGTCCCACAGGTTGTTTCAGTAGGAGCCATGGATATGGTGAACTTTGGACCTTATGAAACTGTGCCAGAACGATTTACCGGTCGAAAGTTTTATAAGCATAATCCAACTGTAACGTTAATGCGAACCAATATGGAAGAAAATAAACAAATAGGAGAAGTTCTTGCAGAGAAACTTAATATGGCCTCAGGAGATACAGCTTTAATCTTACCATTAAAAGGGCTATCTGGTCTTGATGTGCATGGACAGCCGTTTTACGGACCGGAAGAGGATCAAATGCTATTTGATACGTTAAAAAAGAATATTGATCGAGATAAAGTTCAGGTGATTGAATTAGAAAAGGCAATCAATGATCGTGCGTTTGCAGAAGCAGCAGCAGAGAAGCTTATCCAATTAATAGAAGAGAAAAAAGGAGAAAATTAATATGTTAAGATCAGAAATTTTACAACGTTTTAAAGAACAAATTAAAGAAGGGAATATCTTATTAGGTGTAGGAGCAGGAACTGGTATTACCGCAAAAAGCAGTGAAGCCGGCGGAGCAGACATGTTAATTGTTTATAATTCGGGTCGCTATCGTATGGCAGGTCGTGGTTCATTAGCTGGGCTTCTCTCCTATGGAGATGCTAATCAAATTGTAGTTGAAATGGGAAGTGAAGTATTGCCAGTTGTCAAGGACACTCCAGTATTAGCTGGTGTAAACGGAACCGATCCATTTCGGGTTATGGATGTATTTTTAAAGGAGTTAAAATCTCAAGGATTTTGCGGGGTGCAAAATTTCCCGACGGTTGGATTAATTGATGGCGTGTTTAGACAAAATTTAGAAGAAACTGGAATGGGTTATGATTTAGAAGTTGATATGATTAAAAAAGCACATGAACTAGATATGTTAACTACTCCATATGTTTTTAATGAAGAACAAGCAAAGAAAATGGCAGAAGCAGGTGCAGATATACTGGTAGCACATATGGGGTTAACTACTAAAGGATCAATTGGTGCTAAAACAGCACTAACTCTTGATGACTCTGTAGAACGTATTCAGAAAATAGTTAACGCTGGTCGAGAGGTCAATCCAGATATTTTAGCTATTTGTCATGGTGGACCAATCGCTGAACCACAAGACGCTGCATATGTTATCGAAAAAGTAGATGGGATTGTCGGCTTTTTTGGTGCGTCAAGTATTGAACGATTTGCAGCGGAAAAAGGAATAAAAGAGCAATCCGAAGCCTTTAAACAAATTCGTTTATAAAAAATGGAACGACAACTCTGCTGGCATGTTGACTTTTTCTCAAGGTTATGGAAGTTAATTTCTTTTCGTAAACATAAATTATATACAATGGTGCATAATGAGGGTAAACGATAAGGAAGCTAGGTGATCATATGGAAATACAAGAAAACTTTCAACCTGGTGAAGTTGTTTATGTCATTATCCGCAATCCTCATGCACAAGATGTAGCACAAGTTCAACAGGCTGCTGTTGTAGAGAATCCTGAACAGCCGAAAGAATTAGCATTGTTTATTTATGAAACGTTCTACCCGTTAACAGAAGAAGTAGCAGTCTATAAATCAGCCGATGAAGCTGAGGTAGCATATGAAGCTGCTTTCGGTACATCTGATCAGGAAGGGTATCATGGTTAAGCCGTTTATACCGCAATTAGTATACGTAGAACCAAGAGCATTAGACTATCCGTTAGGAAAAAAGCTGATATCCAAGTTTGAAAAGATGGGAATTGAAATTAGACAAACGACTTCACATAATCAAATTCGAAATTTACCAGGGGACAATCACTTTCAAAAATATCGAGTTGCCAAATCGACATTGGTTCTAGGGTTGCGGAAAACGTTAAAATTTGATACATCAAAGCCATCCGCAGAATATGCCATCCCTTTTGCAACTGGTTGTATGGGACATTGTCACTATTGCTATTTACAAACAACGATGGGAAGTAAGCCATATATCCGCACATATGTTAATGTTGATGAAATATTTGATGCTGCAGAACAGTATATGCAAGAACGAGCGCCAGAGATTACTCGGTTTGAAGCATCATGTACTTCAGATATTGTCGGTCTTGATCATTTGACCCACACATTGAAGCGAGCAATTGAGTACTTTGGCAGAACAGAATATGGACAATTAAGATTTGTGACCAAATTTAGCCATGTTGATCATTTGTTGGAGGCAGAGCATAGGGGGCGAACTCGATTTCGCTTTAGTATCAATGATGATTATATTATTAAATATTTTGAACCTGGTACATCCAGATTACACGAACGAATTGAAGCAGCTGTTAAAGTCGCTGAAGCTGGTTATCCTCTAGGGTTTATTGTAGCACCGATTTATTTACATGACGGCTGGAAAAATGGCTACAAGGAGATGTTTGAAAAACTGGAAGCAGCATTACCAGAAAAAGCGAAAAAGAATCTTACATTTGAAATGATTCAACATCGCTTTACGAAACCTGCTAAACGAGTAATACAACAAAATTATCCCATGACAAAACTGGAATTAGATGAATCGAAGCGAAAATGGAAGTGGGGACGGTATGGTATTGGCAAATACGTATATCAAGATGAAGAACAAGCAGAGATTAAAGCTACTTTAGGAGGATATATTAATACTTACTTTCCTGATGGGAAAATTGAGTATTTCACGTAACTAAAAGGTTGCCTGATTAGGCAGCCTTTTAGTTTGCTACGCTTTTATAGGTATTTAAATGTCAATGCCCTTTGCTTTTAAGTTGTCTAAACAATCTTGTAAATACAACTCATCATGCTCTGGATAAATAGGGAAATCTGGAATAAAACGTTGTTCCCCTTTATACAAGCTTTTTTCCGTATGAGGAGGACAAGCTTTTCCACGATAAAACGGATCTTTCCAAAGCGGGTCAACTTGATAACCTCTCTGCCGCATTTCTTTCATAATAAATTGATGGTACAAAAATAGACGATATGGAGAATAGGTAAAAACATAATTTACAGTAGCATGCTTTTTCCCCCAACCGTTTCCTCTTAATGCACAACACTCTCGATGTTGACCTAATAATTGCTGTCTTGGCAGGTTGGAGATAAGTTGTTGATGCCAAAGTCTCATACGTTTACCTCCTTTTTTTATAAGATGCCGTAAGATTCCTGCTTGAAGAGTTAGGAAATACGAAGATGCCTGGCATCTCAATGCCTCATTCACTTCAACAAGCAAGGAAAGTTTCTACAGCGACACATCTTACGTAAAAAAAAGCAGTATTCTTTTTCAAGGACAAGAAAGCCTTCTTGATTAAGCATGACGTTTTTGCAAGGGTAAGGAGCGCTAAGACTACAATAATCGGGTCCGAAATCTTAGATCTGTTCTCTATAGAAAAAAGCCCCGTTGACTAAAGCTCCGCTTTATTAGTTGTAATATCAGACGGTTTATCCTGATATGTTCGAGTGATTCTAAGGGATCATATCTCTAGGGTACGTTCTGTCTTTAAATATTATACTACTATAAAGTTCATTGATTTAGGCATGTGAAACTTACTATGTTAAAATAATTATGTATAGATTGGAAATGAATTGAAATTTTTTATGAAAATATAGCAATACGAAGAAGGTGTATCAAATATGGATTATTTCTATTCCCTACATCCAGTTATTCAAGCGATGATTGCAACATTATTTACATGGGGGATGACCGCGCTTGGCGCAGCTTTAGTATTTACGACTAAAAATTTTAACCAGCGTTTTTTAGACAGTATGTTAGGGTTTGCGGGAGGTGTCATGATTGCGGCAAGCTTCTGGTCATTACTCTCTCCTGCCTTAGATATGGCTGAAGCAAGTGGTAAGATTGCCTGGATTCCAGCGGCCATTGGTTTTATGGCAGGAGGTATATTCCTTTGGGGGATTGACAAATTACTTCCACATCTCCATCCAACATCACCAATCCAAGAAGCAGAAGGAATGCATCCTGATCGGAAAAAGCGAAGCACATTACTCGTTTTAGCAATCACCCTTCATAATATTCCAGAAGGATTAGCAGTAGGAGTAGCGTTTGGCGCTATTGCGGCAGATCTGCCTACAGCCACAACTGCTGGTGCAATTGCTTTAGCGATTGGAATTGGGATTCAAAACTTTCCAGAAGGATTAGCAGTTTCCATGCCATTACGTAGGGAAGGAATGTCTCGGAAGAAAAGCTTTATGTACGGTCAATTTTCAGGCATGGTAGAGCCAATTGCAGGGATTATTGGAGCACTTGCGGTTACGTTTATTCAACCATTATTACCGTATGCGCTCAGCTTTGCTGCAGGTGCTATGATCTTTGTGGTTGCTGAGGAGGTCATTCCTGGTTCTCAAGAAGCTGGTAATCGAGACTTGGCTTCTATGAGCTTAATGGTTGGTTTCACTGTGATGATGATACTCGATGTTGCACTTGGTTAAATATGTTAGTAACGATTTTCTTCTGTCGTTGAGAAGAAAATCGTTTTTTAAATTTATTTCATCAGAAGATCTCAGTTTGCACATCGCTACGTGAGCTTTCTTGCTTTTGTTTTTGCGTTGCAGGTTCAGGTGAGCATCTAGCGGAATTTCCGACTCCGCACCTAAGTTGATTACAGCAATTGTAATCAACTGTTAACTGTTTATGATAACTGGAACCCATTTTTTTACACTATTAATCAACCAGATATTTGTACATTCATCCAATTCATTTAATGTAATCACTTTTTCAGTAATTCGTCCTTTATCTATTAAATACTGTCGAAAAGTGCCTGCTAATAATCCACATTCTACTGGTGGGGTATAAAATTTTCCATTGCGTTCGACCACTACATTACCAATCGTAAATTCTGTGAGCTCTTCATCGGCATTCCATAACAATACATCATCTGCCAGAGGGTGCTCATTTAGAAATGCCTTGTACATACCTCGATTCGTTGTTTTATAGTAGTAAAATGGATTGGCTTTATCAATCGGATGCTTCGCTATTGCAACTTGTATCGGTTGTGTTTTTGACTGTATATTTTGAATTTCGATTGAAATTTCTCCTGCATTAGTTACTAAGAGTCGCAGTTTATATATTCCTAAGGGATAGCGATTAGCTATTTGTTGCAGTTGTTGTTGAATGGAAATTAAATCTATTGGGTAAGCAAAATAGTCTCCTGATTTTGCTAAGCGCTGTAAATGATAGTCAAGTAAATAATAGCTGCCATTTTCTAGCTTTATCGTCTCCAACAGGTCAAACTTCTCCGGCTGTTGTTGCAAAAAACGAGCTTTCGTTAAAATTTCATCATACTCTCCCTTACTTGTAGAGTCCCAAGTAATGCCTCCACCAACTCCATAATATGCTTTGCCGCTAGAATTCTCAATAAGTACCGTACGGATTGGTACGTTGAAAATCGCCTCTTTTTCCGGAGTAATATATCCGATAGCACCACAATATATTTGTCGCGGAGTGTCTTCTAAATCATGGATAATTTTCATGGTACTTACTTTAGGGGCACCAGTAATTGAGCCACAAGGGAATAATGCTTTAAAAATTGCCGGAATATCTGCTTTTACCTCAGCAGTAACAGTTGAAGTCATCTGAAAAACCGTTGGATAGCGTTCAATCGTAAATAGATGAGGAACCTCCACTGTTCCAGGTTTAGCAATAGTTCCCAAGTCATTTCGCAGCAAGTCCACAATCATTACATTTTCCGCCCGGTTTTTTTCCGAATGATATAACCAATGCGCTAGCTCGTCATCTTCTCTAGCTGAAGATCCTCTTTTTACAGTACCTTTCATCGGTTTCGTTGTAATCTGTCCGTCCTTTAAATGAAAGAATAGTTCAGGGGAAGCAGATAAAATGGAGTAACTCCCAATATGTAAGTAGGCGGAATAGTTGGCAGCTTGGGACTCTGCTAACTGTTGATAATATCCATAACAATCACCACGAAAGCGGCTATGTAACCGAATGGTGTAGTTCACCTGATATGTTTCTCCATTTTCAATATGTTGTTTAATTTGCTTGATATATTTCTGATATTCTGTAGCCGATACATTAGCTTTCCATTCATCTATATGAAAATTTCCTGCTTGTACCGTATTAACTGTAATTGTTTCTTTAAAAATACCAAACCATAACAGTGGGAATGTTCCGCCTGAATGGACTTTAAAAGCAGAATCAAAGGCTGGAGCAGCTTCATAGGAAACAAACCCTGCAGCATAATAACCAGCGTCAACATACGCTTCAACTGTTTCTAAGCAAGAGACGACCTCTTCTAGCTTAGTAGCTTGAATAACAGTATATGGATTGGTAAATTCTAATGTTTGCTTTTCTCCAACTTGATTAGCAAAATCAAAATGAAGATAAGGAATGTCTTGTTGCATATGTAAAACCATCCTTTTTCCCAAAAAAATTTCTTAACAGTTCTATTCCTTGTTCGGATAAAACGGCTTCCGGGTGAGCTTGAATACCTTCAAGGGGATAGTGCTTATGCCGAATAGCCATCACTTCACCATCCTCTGTCATGGCACTAATTTCCAAGCAGTTGGGAAGTGAGTCTGCAGCAACAATTAATGAATGGTATCTTGTAACGCTAAGCGGATTTGGCAAGTTGGAAAATATACCTTTATTATCATGATGTATATACGATACTTTACCGTGCATTGGCTGTTTAGCTTTTTTAATCACTGCACCAAATGCTTGAGCAATTATTTGATGGCCTAAGCAAATTCCGATAATAGGGTAGTTTTTATATAACGTAGTGACAATCTCTAGAGAAATCCCGGCTGAATCAGGAGTACTTGGTCCGGGAGATAGCAAAATAGCTGATGGTTGTAATTGATTAATTTGTTCAAGCGTAATTGCATCATTACGAACAACATGTGTTGTAAAATTAAGTTGGTTAAGATATTGAACGAGATTATAAGTAAAAGAATCATAGTTATCAATGACTAATATCATAATTATCCCTTCTTTTTAAACATGAGATAAACTATATTATCTACAGAAATGAAAAATTCTTAACATGCTTTTGTTTTTACGATAATCTTTCATCTACGCTATATATTTCATATTAACAAATCCCTGATTGGCATTTAATTCACCTTTGATTTGTTTAACACGTGTATTTGTACCTTTTAACCACTGGGAAAAATTAAAAATGAATGGTTTTCGATTTCCTCCCAAAGCGAGCCACGTAATTTGTATTTTGGGTAAATAAAGTGCGGTATGCAAAGTGCCAGCCCAGGCCCCGTATTTCTCTGAAAAAACTCCTTTATCTGTATCATTTAACATGCGAAAAGCTTGATATGAATCAGACACATGTCTAGATTGTTGTTCCATTAAGGTATATCGATGGATAGAATCGTCCATGCGATAACGGTTTTCCTTTGTTAAATAAGTAAAATGGTTGGTACAAATATGAGCGTCATGTACAGCAATCTTTCGCGGAGAAGCCTCGACGACTTTTTTTCACCATGCTTATCTAATAGAACATAGCTAAAGGAATGTCGATGGGGAATTGCTTTTAATAAGGCAATTGCCTCCTTTACAATGGAACAGGATTCTAAAATAATTCGACCAATCATATTACAAAGAAAACGGTCAGCGGATTTTTTTCACTATAGAAAAGTATAAAATTTTAGGGTTTATAGTATAAGAAAAACTACAGCTTTCGCCATAAGGACTTGGCGACAAGCCAAGTTTCTCTAACGATTGATAAAATTATATCCCATTACTAAACCTTTTTCATTCATTCCATCCGTCCGACCCGTTATTTGCATCGTCGGCCCAATGGTAGCATAACCGTTGTCCGTCGGCTGATAGATCGCATAGCGACCTTCATAGGAAGCTGGGTCATTATCATAGTTTCGCACTAAATAATTTGTGGTTACATAAATGGAGCAACCTGATTGACCATATTCTACATAATAACCACCAAATTCCTGAATCGCTTCATTCAGAGTCATGTTTAAGGCATCTGCCAATCCTTTAAACTCATCCCAAATTCCAGGTGCAAACTGGTGTAATAGATTCTTAATAGTTTGATGATCAATAATGAAGTGACGTTCTTTTAACGAAGTCCATTGTTTTTTCCGATTAGCCATGATTGGTGAATGCTTTAATAGATTTCCTTGATATACACCGTAATCATAGTGATTCCCACGATACTGAATAATATCATTGTATACATGTTTCATGATAAAACTCCTTTTATGAGCGTAAAATAGAGGACATTTTAAAAAAGAAGTACAGCAGACTATATAAAGTTTAGGCTATTTAAACTAAAAAGCATATTAAAATGCATTATACTGCCTATCTAGGGGAAAACAGCTTTTTCAAGGAAATTGGAAAGCAATAGATAAGGAGGATTGAGCTGCTTTCATATACTAGGAGTAATGCCTTTTTAAAAATGTTAGCTGTCATTTGGTAAGTGACAGCTATTGAGCGAAGCATTGCAGTTTATTTTGTTTGCGTATCTTCTAGGAAAATATCTCTGTTTCACATGTGGCTCTCTTTTTTAAAACATAACTTCATCTAGTATAAGCGCTCTCTAACAAACTTCGATCTTCTTCCTGCGATAAATTAACATCGGTTCGAATCTAAAGAAAGGCCGACTAAAAAGTGGACTTGTTGCCTAGGCATCTGCAACCTCTGTTTTAAAGGCATGTTTTCTTTATCCCGATTGTAAAGAGCCGTATTTCTCGCCTTTGAAAAATCTGCTTATGATTTTGCGAACTCTATGAAAGAAATGGCTCCTAATTTTCCGATTCGTTTAGGCAACAGGACAAGTAAGACTACGACAGCGATACACCGCGATTTTTCAAGGACAAGAAAAGCTTCTTGAATAAACATCGCACGCAGAAAAAGTGCTTTCCTTTTCAAGGAGAAAACACGCTTGAATGAAGTATCTCTTATCTTCTAATAAAGTTCTCCGTTTGTACGCCGTTAGCCGAGCGTATGGCTTTTGATTATTTGAGCAGTTCTATATCTCTGCAACTCTACATCGGAACGCTGTTTGTTATGTTTATTTCGATTGTTTTATTTTTCTAACATAATCGATCTAGCCGCCATTTTCCGCAATTTCAAATATATCGTGTGTGTATTTATAATTTATTGACACCAAATTAACAAGAGTGTATTATAATGAAATAAATCTGACTATTTTTATAAGAAAGGGGTGTTTTTGGTGGCTAAAACTAATTTAATTAGAGAAGAAACAAATGCGGTTTCTAAAGAAACGGTAGATTTAAATAAACCACAGCAGACATTAGTGTTAGGTGGGTTAACGGTAACGGCAATTTTATTCGTGTATTTATTGACAACACAATCTATCATTCAACCATTGTTGCTTATTATTGGCACATTACTAGGATTTACACTGTTTCATGCTCGGTTTGGTTTTACCTCTGCGTTTAGAAGATTTATGTCAGTAGGAAATGGGCAAGCGCTGCGTTCTCATATGCTTATGTTGGCTGTTGCCGTTACTTTATTTGCCCCCATTCTAGCATACGGTTATTCTTTCTTTGGAACAGAAGTTAGCGGTTATGTTTCTCCTGTAGGAGTTAGCCTTATCGTAGGAGCTTTTATCTTTGGTGTTGGTATGCAGCTTGGGGGAGGATGCGCTTCGGGAACCTTGTATGCGGTTGGTGGGGGGCGCTCAGTTATGTTTATAACGCTTTTCTTCTTTATTATTGGTTCAACCATTGGAGCGAAACATCTTCCCTTTTGGACAAATGAACTTCCAAGTTTAGGGAAGATTTCTCTAGCAACTTCGACCGGATTAGGATATGGAGGTGCATGGGTATTATCCCTTGCTATTTTTGGGCTTATTGCGTGGCTTACCATCATCGTTGAAGGAAAAAAGAAAGCTCCTAAAATGGCTTCGTTACCTTCTGCACAAGGGTGGAGACGAATTTTTCGAGGTTCATGGCCATTATTTGCAGCAGCAATTGTATTAGCAGTTTTAAATGCACTTACGTTAATGACGCGTGGTACACCATGGGGAATCACTTCTGCATTTGCATTGTGGGGGTCTAAATTAGCACAACTATTCGGAGTCGATGTAACTAGCTGGGGATACTGGCAAGGAGAAAATGCTGAAATTTTACAAGCTTCGATATTTGCTGATTCTACCACTGTATTAAATTTTGGAGTTATCCTTGGTGCATTTATCGCTTCAGCACTAGGCGGACTATTTAAGTTTACGAGATTAAATGCTAAAAATGCAGCTGCATCAGTTATTGGCGGGCTGCTAATGGGATATGGGGCAAGGCTCGCCTTTGGTTGTAATATTGGTGCTTATTTTGGAGGAATTGCTTCATTTAGCTTACATGGATATATTTGGGGAATGTTGGCTTTAGCAGGCACATTTATTGCACTCTACCTTCGACCGATGTTTGGTTTGTCGGTTCCAAAATCAAAGGATTCATTTTGCTGATGAAACGTCGCCGAACAGAAGTAGATCTGGTTCGGCGATTTTTTAGTTATCTAGGGTATTCGTTTTTATCTAATGTATATCTATTTATCTTTTTGAAAGTAGCTTCGTCTAGCTATCACTCAAGCTGCAACAAACTTCGCTATTCTTCTAAGATAAGTCAACATGGGCTTCTTATGATGTTGTAAGAAAGGAAATCGTGAAGCCTGCTATCGGTTCAAACTATATTTTATATCCTCTATCCTTTATCTATCAGGATGTTCATGAACAGCTATTCGGGAATAACCATATTATTGCTTGACCCTTTCCTGAGCACTTTATTTTATGCGCAAAAGGGTTTTTCGCTTCAAAAAAGAAAGATGGCGGTGGAGGAAATCAATCCTGTCAAAATGTTATTAAAGTATGATTGATCTTTCGTTAAAGCAATACGCCGGAATTTTTTACAACTGGATTTATAGATGATCAACGCTTTGCTCATTGATGTTAAATAACATAAAGCAATCAAAAGCAGTATTGAAAGTAGTGTGGTTGAATGGTAGGGGGTCACTCTGAAACATCCTGCGTTTCTAAGAGAAATTTACGGTAATGTTCTTTAAAGTGTCTGGAGTTAAGTCATATTTTTTCAATTATCTGAATGTATCTTTCCTGAAATAGTTTATTTTTTATCCCACATCTAACTGGCAGTAAGACTCCCACCTCGAGGAGTAAGAGGGATCGAAGAAGTCTAGGTGGGAGATAACTACCAGTAAATGTCCGATTGGTTCAACTAACCATGAGTGGGGGATGAGAGAAAACCCCCTCTCATGGAAGTTTCACTTTATATTATTTACATCTGCTTCTTTTTCAATCCCGATTATATAGGGTTGTTTAACTTCCTTAACGATTTGTACTGCTACTGGCTGTTCCATCTCTTTTGTTGAAACTACGCCATCCTCGAACTTCGACTCGACAGAATGTGCTAGTCTAGTGTTGGTGTTGCAACAGGACGCCCCGTGCTTCTCCACTTTTTGAACACGTGTTAGTAATGTTATTGTGAGGAAGCTAAATGAAAATTATTCATAAATGTTTGATGATCCGTTAGATAACTACAATTTTTCAGAATAATTCACGAAGTTTTCATATGAATTTCGTTGATGTATTCGATTGCAAATGATATATTATGTTTTAAGGTGTTAAAAGATGTTACATGATGGGGGGGAAATCATGTTACCACTTGAAAGAAAGAAGCGAATAAAAAAGCTTATACTTGAAAGAAAGAATTTGCGTATATCCGATTTAAGTAAAGAGTTTGGTGTCTCGGAAATGACAATTCATCGCGATGTTAAAGCATTAGAGGAGGAAGGGGTTTTAACCAAGACTTTTGGTGGCATTTCATTAGTGGAAACGGATGCAAATGAACAGCAAAAGAACCATTGTACTTATTGTAGTCGAGCAATTAATGAAAAATTAGCCTATCGTTTAATTTTAATAAATAATAACATTGAAGTTACATGCTGTGCTCATTGTGGTTTACTTCGTCAACAGCAATTAGGAAATCAAGTCATACAAGCAATTTGTTCCGATTTTTTAAGACAAACAACAATAAGTGCTCCATTAGCGTGGTATGTGACAGATACTACTTTACATATGGGATGTTGTCATCCACAAATATTGACCTTTGAGTGGTGCGAACATGCAGAAAAATTTGTCAAAGGCTTTGGGGGAAAGATATATTCTTACGAAGATATTACAGAAGTTTTGCTGAAGAAAATGAGTGGAACGTTTCAATGTAAAAATCATGAATAAAAGGGGAATGGTTGTATCATGAAAAAATTATCATTACTAGTATCTATTTTGATTATTATGTTTTTGGCAGCTTGCGGCAATTCAGAAGGTAATGCTAAAAAAGGGGAAGATACAAAAGCAGGTGAAGAGGAATTAAAAGAACTAAAGGTGGATTTCGTAGTTCCAGAAACTGCAGAACCGGGGGAGACCGTTGAGTTAAAAGCAACTGTTACATATGGCGATGAGAAAGTAACCGATGCAAATGAAGTTGTTTTTGAAGTTTGGAAAAAAGATAAAAAAGATGACAGTACGAAAATAGATGGAAAGAATAATCAAGATGGAACCTATACAGCGGAAATGATGTTTGAAGAAGCTGGGATGTACGAAATGTATGCTCATACGACGGCTAGGGATCTTCACACCATGCCTAAAAAGGCAATAATAGTAGGTGAAGGGGAAGCTGTTGAAGGTCATGATAATACAGAAGGTTTTGCTCTCCATTTTATGGAACCAGAAAATGTTGTAGTAGGCAAAGAAACAGAATTGATGGTTCACTTGCAAATGGATGAGAAACCATTGCAAAAAGCTTCTGTTCAATATGAAGTAAACAAAGAAGGACAAGAAGATAAAGAAACGATCAAGGCGACGGAAGGTACAGCAGGAGAATATACAGGAACATACGTATTTTCTGAGTCTGGAACTTATCAATTAAAGATACAAGTTAAAGCGGATGATGGTATAAAAGAGCAAAAGGAATATGAAATCGTAGTAAAATAGTAACTTTGTAAAAACAGGATTGCTTCCAAATAGGCAATCCTGTTTAACGTTAGGGATAATTTAATAGATTGGTAAAGCTTTGTTGGAGGTAGTTAGGATGTTTGCGACGAAGCATAAGCAATATTAAGAGGCTCTGATGACTAACATGAAGATGGAATAAACTTTCTAGTAATTATGATTAGCCTCATTAACTGCCGGAGTTTTTTGATTTAAGATATAATAATTCAAACATAAACATAAATTTTATTTTCTATCGTTGACAAATTCAACGAGGTATATCATAAGAGAACGTGATAATATAGAGAACCTTGGTTTCATAATTTTATACAGAGAGGGCTTTAGAAATGGAATAATTTCGATAACAATGATAAATTCCTATACTTATATAGTACTTCACTATATTGGCAAAGAAAAAAGAAAGGTTTTTAAAACTATTTGCCATCTGTTTTCAAGTTAAAGTTTATCGTGTAGAACTGTATATAATGGTTTGATTTAATTATCCAGTTGTTCTCTGTAAATTAAACATTTGAATATCATTGCTTCTTTTAAATAGTATAGTATTTTGTACAGCTTATGGGAAAAGGAGGAAAAAATATTAACGCCATTGTTCACATGTAAAGGCATATTATACAAAATACAAACACGAAGAGGAGCATTATAAAATGCCCCTCAGTTGTGCTTTAAATAAATATGTTGTTTTATTATTTATCTGTCCTAGCAAGTTGAGTTTCTTTTTCTTCCTTATTAAATAGTGGTTGACTCAGGTCATAATCATCTGTCAAATGTGTTTTACCACTGATATTTTCTAACAGCTCTTTTATATCAATACCAGAGGATGCTTTAAGTGACTCTTGCAAACCTGCCATTAAATTAGTTGCATATCCTGAAACTTTATTCGCACCGCCGCCACTGTCACTTCCGCCTGTATCAACGACAGTAATCTTATCAATATTTGCCAGTGGATTTGCGATCTCCCTTGCATATTCTGGTAACATTTTTATAACCATATCTAAAATTGCGGCTTGACCGTATTGTTCAAAGGCTTCAGCAATCTTGCGTTTTGCTTCAGCTTCAGCTAATCCAGTTAGTCGGATAATATCCGCTTCTGATTCACCTTGAGCTCTTTGTGCTTCTGCTTTTGCAAGACCGTCTACGCGAACCCGTTCTGCTTCGGCTTTAGCTTCAGCTTCAATTCGATATTGATTAGCCTCCGCTTCTGCCATTTGCTTCATTTTATCTGCTACAGCTGCTTGCTCCACAGCATAACGATCTGCATCTGCCTTCTTTTTAACTTCTGAATCATACTGTCTTTCTCGTCTTAAAATTTCTTTTTCCTCTAATTCAATTTGCTTTTGCCGCTCAATAATTTTAATTTGCATTTCTTGTTCGGTAACATCTTGCTTTGCTCGTGCAGTTTCCAAATCATAGGCTTGGTCAGCACGCGCTTTGGCAATATCCTGTTCACGACGATACTCGGCAGTTTTTAATTGGTTTACTTTTTCTGCCTCTGCAATTTCAGTAGCTCGTTCTAGTTCTGCTTTCTTTGCTTCCTTAGCAGCCTCAGCTTGTTTAATTCTTGTTTCCTTATCTGCATCTGCGGTTGCAATATCGGCATCTCTTTTTACTTGAGCAATTCTAGGTTTACCTAAAGAGTCTAAGTAGCCATTTTTATCTTTAACATCTTTAATGGTAAATGAAACGATAACTAATCCCATTTTAGCCAAATCTTGAGAGGCAACCCGTTGTACCTCTTGAGAAAATTTATCTCGATTTTTGTATATTTCTTCAACCGTCATAGAGCCTAAAATGGAACGCAGATGACCTTCCAGGACTTCTTTTGCTTCAACTTCTAGGTCTTCCTTTGATTTTCCTAAAAACTGTTCTGCTGCAGTAGCGATCTCGCTAATTGAGCTGCCAATTTTTATGATGGCGGTTCCATCTGCCATTACCGGTACACCTTGTTCGGTATATACTTCAGGAGTAGTTACCTCTAATTTACTTGATAATAAGCTGATAGGTTCTGCTTGTTGAAATACTGGTAAAACAAATGTGCCTCCACCACGAATAATTTTAATTTTATTTCCTGATTCATCGACATGTACATTTTTTCCGCCTAGATAGCTTCCTGTAACAATTAACGCCTCGTCAGGTCCAGCAGTTCGGTATTTAGAAACAAAAACACCAATTAAAGCTAGTAATAAAAATACAACAATTCCAATAATAATCCAAAATCCTTCAAACATATGAATCCTCCTATACTTGCATTATTTATTAACAAACAATCCATGAAAAGAGAATGCTGTTGTTAACTGAATCGTCTTGCACCTAAGATGTGATATTATTTTTACTTCAATAGTTATAGAGATGTGAAGACAGTGAAGGGGAATAACGGCATCTCAATACTCTAGCTGTTCGAGCAGACAGGACAAGGAAAACGACGTCAGCGATACACCGCGGTTTTTCAAGGACAAGAAATCGATGGACGAAATCGATATATCGCAAAAATTGTTTTTTTCAAGGTCAGTGATGCATCGTGGTTTTTGAAGGACGTTATGCTTTTGTCCTTTGTTTCACCAAGCCTTGAATCAAATTTCACTTCATTGATCTAAATCGTTATTATATGGTTCAATGTAAAGAACCCCTTCTCTAGCTTCTAAAACCAAGACTTCTGTACCTTCAGCAATGGGCTGTTTATTAAAGGTTGTTGCTGGTTTCGAGATTCTTCCACTTTTACTCTCAATAACAACTTCTCCATATCCATCAGCAGGGACTGCAATAATGATTTTTCCGATCCGACCCGCTAATGAAGACTCGGTATACCCTAAGGATTGTTCAGCTGATGCTAAGGGTACAAGGACAAATACATGTAACAATATATCCAGAATAAGCGAAATTAGTGCTGAAATAATTATAATTAGTAAACTGGACAAGGTAGTCATTGTTTCCAATAAATAACCTGAAGCAGAGAAAAAAGTAATAAAAGCTAAAATAAGAATAGGGTTGGCAATTGGAAATATTTCACCAATACCTTCAAACATATCTCCGAAGAAAATGTAAAGAAGAATTAGCGCGCTAGCAATGGTTAACATATATAAGTAGATGGTTTCAATGGGAATTCCAAATATACTCATATGTATCACCCCCTCCATTAATTATTCTTCTGGAAGCATAGCACTGCAGTAAAACAGGGAATTAATTTAAAACTAATTTTTATATCCTGCTGAATGATGAAGTTGTTTAATAATCATACGAGTAAACCGTTATAAAAGTTTCAAAAAAAAGATTATTCTTGATTTTTTTACTAATGAAAAAGAACAAGGTTTCATCATAAGGGAGATGGAGAATATTTAGCTGAAAAATTCTCCATCTTTTTGTTTGTCGAAAAAGTCCGGTAAAAATGGCAAAAGCGAATCTCATCTGATTTAAATTAGATAAAATTTAGAGTGATGAAGTTATGATGACAATACGAGTACCGCAGGACGGCTTGTTTTTTTCTTAGCATGTCTTTATATCTTAAATTATGTGAGAAAAGCGACTCTAAAATGTTCATTCTTCGGTTGACCGGAAAGAGAAGCTCCGACAACAGGAATACACCGCATAAAGAAAAAGTGGATTTCTTTTTCAAGAACAAGTAAGACTTCTTGGCTAGGTATAAATGCAATGTTAACCTTCAAGGAGAAAAAATCACTCCCTACATGAATTTTTACTTTATATCTAACCTATACGTGGACTAACAGGTCTTCAGCGCAAAAGCTTCGGCTTCTTGATTGGCTTGATTCTTGGGCTCTGTATTCTACCCTTATCCTCAAAAAAGTTATCTGCAAGGTAGAAACGGATATAATTTCCTGACAAAGAAAAGACCTGATATTGTTTTATCTATCAGATCGTTACTATCACAGCTATTTTTTCTAGCATAGAGCAGCTTGAAAAAGTGCTACCGGCTAATTTTCTTTGTACTATAGGAAAGCATAAAATTTAAAGGTTTATCCCGCATGTAAGGTGCCGTAAGACTCCTGCTTCAAGAGCCTTTAGTTGATACAAAGGGTCAAAATGGGAGAAAACGGCACCTAAATGCCCGATTGGTTCAAGGGCTTTTAGGTCATACCCTTGTGGTACTAACATTCCGTGTAAAAAGCATTCCACGGAATGAAGTTTCATTTTATCGTATAAGAAAAACTACAGCTTTTGCTAAAGACTTAGCGACAAGCCAAGTTTTTCTAATTTACCTCTTTAGCATTCGAGTGATATTCGCTAATTACTTCAGCTAGCGCCCTTGATGTATTTTGCAGTTCTTCTTTATTATTATCGACACCACCAATTTCAATCAGAATTGATTTCTTAGATAAATCCTGATTGTATACTCCGTTTCCCTCTGATTTATCCTTTAAAAAGATGCCTCGACTAATTCCCGGATATTTTGCTTCTAAAGCTTGATTTAATTGCTCAACAAATGCTAGATTTTGTTTATAGTTTTTATGTTCGATACCGACGATGAAATATAATTTTGCATACGGCTTGTTATCGATAGTCGCGGTTGTAATATCTTTTCGTTGGGCATCGCGATGAATATCAATAAAGTATTGAATGTTTTTATTATTTGATATAGCCTGTTGAACAGTTTTTCGGGAGAAGTCATAGGAATCATAATAGTCGCCGCCCATAGCATGTAAACCTGCAGTAACATTGGTTGTATCATGGAACGTAGGTATACCCTGTTTTTCCAATTGTTGGCTCAGTAAAGATCCTACCATTACAATGTTTTTACTATTATTTGTACTAGAAGCATTAGAAGGTTTTTTTTGCTTATCCCCTAACAGTGGTAAAAATGCTTCCCAACTGTGACTATGGTAGATAAAAATAGTCGCCTCTTCTTGCTTGGTAGTTTGTTCTTCCGGTTTTTCTTCTTTCGTTTCTTCAGCATCCTCTTTTAACAGTTCTTCAAAATCAGGAGGAGGGGACTCGACTGGCATATGCTCGCTATGAGAGCTGGTTGCAGCTAATTGAATTGGAGAGATAGGGTTTTTTCCAGGAAGCTCTAAGTTTAACAAACTAGAGAAATTCCTTGGAGTTACACCTGCAGCTCCTTCAAGCAGTAACTTGGACCATTGTGGAACCTCCACTTCATTTGTTGCTAAGGCTGTTTCCAATTGCGGAACCTCAGTGCTCATCATTATAAATAGAGCATCGGTAAATATAGCCGATTTTGTTATTTTATTAATAATAGGGATCTCGAAAAAGTTAGCATGAATTCGAGGCATAGTTAAAAAAGTGATGATAAAAAAGAGGATGCTCATACTAATAAACATAGTTAGTAGTATTCGTTTCATAGTTAGTCAACCTTTCCTAGTCTTTCTACATTCTATGCAACATGTTATTTTTAATAGAACGAATATTTATGAAGTTAGTTAATTTACGGTTAAAAAATGTGATACAATGATTAATCCAGTCAGGTTATTTGAAATCTGCGGTCAAATGTATGTGTAAAGAAGGCGATTGAACCATCAAAGTTGAGTAGCAAGATACCGAAATCCGAGGAGAGGAGAGAAGATGTGTTAAGGCATATAAGTTATTTCATCATCTGTTTTTACATGATGGATGTCTTTTTAATGTAGCTTTGTATAGCGTATATGTTTAAGCACCTAGCCTTCCTACGATACTCCAGCACTCTCGCGTGTTGTGATTCATTCTCCAATTTGTACGCTGTTTACCGAGATCCTTCCTTTTTTGCTATAAAACTTTAGGCTTTATAATAAAAAAAACTACAGCTCTCGCTAAAGACTTGGCGACAAGCCAAGTTTTTCTAAAGAAACGGATATATTTCCAGTAGAGATTATTTTTATAATTGCAACTATCAGTCGTAAGTGGGAAAATCGACATACGATTAGAGCGCTTGGCTTTTTATGTTTTTGTTATAATATGTTGCTGTTATAGAAACCTCTCTTTTATCCTTGGAAAGAAACAAATGGTTGTCTCGTAAAATGTTACTTAATATTTGATAAATCAGATTAAAAACTCAATTTCGTAATAACTACTATTCTGGAGTAAGTTTGTTACAATAGAAGAAAATGTTACACAGGAGGTAACATCTTGGAGGTTAATCATAAAAAAGTATGGTCGTATAAATGGCGACGAATTGGTAATAGATTCGCTATTACACTCGGGTGTATTATTATCTTATTGATGATCGGCTTGCTGAGCTTCCGATGGGGCATTAATTATATTTGGTTGGATTCATTGCAGTTTGGCAGTATTTTTATCACGATTATAAAAAGTAAAATATTACTTGGTTTAATTGGTTTTTTTCTCTTTTTTATAAGTGCTTATTTCACGTTGGCATGGATTAGAAAAACATATCTTGCTTATTTTCATGATGAACGTTTACCAGCTTTGATAAATAATCATAAAAAGAGCAGATTGCTATTATTTGGAATTTCCTTTTTAGTCGGTACGGTCGGTAGTATGATTGTTCAGGGCATAGGTTGGGAGCCGCTGTTAAAGGCAATCCACCATTCGTCTTTTGGGATTTCCGACCCGTATTTTAAGATGGATCTATCATTCTATATGTTCATTTTACCGATGCTTGAGATTGGTATTTCCGTATTGCTAGGTTTAAGTCTTTTCTATCTTGTAATTGAAATAAGCTTTTATTCGTTTTTCCAGCTTTATCAAAAGAGTCGACTTGCCCAGCTTCATATGGGCATTACTTTAGCAATCATTGGTCTGCTTTTAGCAGTCTTACATACTATTCAGCCATTCCATACCTTATTAACAAATAAAGTAAATATGTTTCAGGAAAGCGTCGTTCATGGCTTAAGTTACACCGATAGATTCGTAAATATTCCCGCTGCTTATATCTTAGCTGGCGTGGCATTATTGGGGTCTATTTGGATGATTATCGAGCTTTATCGGAAAAGATATTATCGCATGATCTTTCCAATTGTTATGTACGTGATCTTTGTCATTACTGCCCAATTTGTTTCTGTAGGTGTGCAGCAATTTATCGTTTCGCCAAATGAATTTTCCAAGGAAGCCCCGTATTTAAAACATAACTTGAATTATACAAGAGCGGCGTATCAATTGGATGAGGTAAAAGAGAAGGAGCATCCTGCAAGCGAAACCCTTAATCAAGAGATGTTGACAAGAAATAAGCTGACGCTAGATAATGTAAGAATTAATGATTCGAGGCCGTTACTGGAGATTTATAATCAATTACAAACATTTAGGACATATTATCAGTTCCAGAATATAGATATTGATCGTTATATGATTGATGGAGCATACCAGCAAGTATTTATCGGTGCAAGGGAATTAAACACGGTTAAGCTTCCATCCCAAGCAAAAACGTGGGTAAATGAAAAGCTTCGTTATACACATGGTTATGGGATTGCAATGAGTCAGGTAAATAAAATAACGAAGCAAGGGCAACCGAAATATTTAGTGAAAAACATTCCACCAGAAGGAGCGCTTGACATAAACAAGCCGCAAATATATTTTGGGGAAGAAAATTATAATAATGTTATTGTAAATAGTAAAGTAGATGAATTTGACTATCCTTCAGGTGAGGAAAATATGTCTACTCGTTTTGAGGCGGATAGCGGAATATCGCTAACAGGATTAAAGCGGCTGTTATTTGCACTTAACGAAGGGTCTTTCCGTATGCTTATTTCTGACCAAATTAACAAGGATAGTCAATTATTAGATACTCGGAATATTATGGAGCGAGTAAGACGAATTGCACCCTTTTTTCAATATGATGATGATCCATATATTTTTGTACGGGAAGATGGAAGCCTTGCATGGCTGATTGATGCCTATGTTACAACAGATGGTTACCCATTTGCAGAGCCATATGCTGGCAAAAATAACTATATACGGAATTCGGTAAAAGTAGTAGTCGATGCTTATACAGGAAAGGTTAACTTTTATATTGCTGAAGCAGACGATCCTTTACTGAAAACATATGCCAATATTTTTCCAGAATTGTTTACAAAAGATATACCAGCTGATATTCGCTCTCATTTTCGCTACCCGGAAAAACTATTTACAATTCAGGCTAAAATGTATGGAACATATCATATGGAAAACCTTGAAGTATTTTATAACCGAGAAGATTATTGGGAGTTCCCTACAGAGAAATATTATAATGAAGATATTGAAATGGAACCTTACTATGTAACGATGAAGCTACCGGAATACGATAACGAAGAATTTATGCTAATTATGCCGTATACACCCAAAAAAAGACAAAATATGATTGCTTGGATGGGGGTTCGTAATGACGGAGATAATTACGGGGAAAAGGTTGTATACCGATTTCCAAAACAAAAGAATATTTATGGTCCACAGCAAATCGAAAATCGGATTAATCAAGATAGTAGAATATCCCAACAGTTGAACTTGTGGTCGCAAGGTGGATCAGAAGTAATTCGAGGTAATCTGTTAGCTATTCCAATTGAAGATACGATGTTATATGTGGAGCCAATCTATATTGAATCTGCCAACGAAACGTCTTTGCCTGAGGTAAAACAAATCGTCATGGCATATGGAGATCACATTGTAATGGAAGCTACCTTTGAAGAAGCATTAGATCAAATACTTCAATACATTGATCCAAAACGGGGAGCAGAAAAGGAAAACCATGAAAAAGATCCTAAAAAGCAAGAAGTAGAAGAAGAAAAGCTACCAAAAAGTGATTCAGAAAAGCTTCTACAAGAAATTGCGGGCATGTTTGAGGCATATCAAAAAGAGCTTTCTGCTGGAAATTGGGAAAAAGCTGCAAAAATAATGACAGAGATAGAAGCAAAATTAAAAAAAGTGCAATAGATGATTTTTCAAGCAGGTCGTAGTAAAACGACCTGCTTTGTTATCAGTTAGAACATTTAGCACCAACAAGCTCCAACAATAATGAGTAAAATGAATAGAACTACGATTAAGGCAAAGCCTCCAATACCATGACCGCATCTTGAACCATACCCATATCCAGGGCAACCACAAAAGCCATAACCACCCATATAATTTCCTCCTCATTTTAATAAAAGGTTAATACACATAAAAAGCACGTACAACGTTTAGCAGAATAAACAATACTACAACTAAAGTAAATCCAATGCTACAAGTAATAACTACCAACGGCGGCTTCAGTTGTTATTAACACCTCTAGTTCATTTACATTAACAATGTATGCCTATTACTAGTAAAAGATATAGGTAATAACCCAGTTTATTATTTTTTGGGCAAATGATTTTCCGCTGATTACCTGATTCATTTGTCTCTTACAGGATGGACATAATTACATATGATGTTGTAGCTGACGATAATGGGGGTGAACATATGTCAGGATCACATTATTATTCCTTATGTAGGAGACACATGGGAAAAGCAGTCGAAATTCGAACACATGGTGGTAGAGTCCATCGGGGAATTATTGAAAGAGTAAGCCCAAATAGAGTATATTTACGACCTTTAGGAAGAACAAGAGGTCTAGGTGGCTTTGGACTTGGCTACTATGGATACGGATTTGGCTTTGGATTTGGTGTTGCTTTAGGAGCGATCGCAACATTGGCTGTATTGCCATTTTTCTTTTGGTAACATTTGTATTCTTAACACAGGAGTATGTTCTTATTATATGATTTATAACGGGCAGCAAGCTACTTACTAACATTCAAGAAAAAGAAGTTCGAAGTGGTGAAATTTTGAATAGTAGAGTGTATACGTGTGCTAAGTTGAATAAAAGCCAGAAGAGCTCGTTTAGCAAGTACAAACTTGAGAGCTTTTTGAAGCGGTAAGGAAAACATACCCCTTCAACAGGGATTCCGACGCCTGAGCGTCCATCCCGCCTTTTAGTTGGGGTTTCCTTTATATTCAAGCCGCTGTTGACTTATCGTAGGAAGGAGATCGAAATTAGCTAGACGGCGATGCTAATTTTCAAAAAATTTCCTATAAAATGTATATCATTTCCTGGACAATATAAACCGTGGCCGACAAGCCTTGGTGCAGAAGACTGCTTCGTTTACACTTATACGTTAAATATTAACATTTTTTACTATGACGTTTAACTTCTATACACTTTGAATATCTTTAAAATTACGTTTTCCAGTAGTTTATTGCCCGTTATTTAAAGACGGTTTTATTCCTTAAATTGGAGATGCTGTAGGGTTTTAAATACGGATGTTTAATTTCTAATATTCAGAATAATATTAACTATAATTTTTGCTTATCTAAGAAATAAGTCCTGATCAAAAGGATAGGTTATATTTCCCATTTTTAACATGTGAAAAATGTACATTATGGAAAAAGTAGGTCTTTGTTATCAATTATCTAAAAAGTACATAAAGTCAATTGACATAGAAAAAATGCTTCATTAGTCTTGAAGAAGGAGAGGTGCTAAAATTTTACTTTTCGCCTCAACAGAAATCATTTATTAAAAAGGGAGATGATGGTGTAATGGCAGGACAAATTCGTATGACGCCTGATCAGCTGCAGGCAAAAGCAAAAAGGTATGGACATAGTGCTCAACAAATTGAGCAAATATTAAGAGATTTATCTAACTTACAAGAGGAGTTGCGCGGAGAATGGGAAGGTCGTGCATTTGAACGTTTTGATGATCAATTCCGGCAACTCAAACCTAAGGTACAGGATTTTGCTCAGTTAATGCAAGAAATTGAAATGCAATTAACGAAGACTGCTGAAGCTGTTGCACAACAAGACGAAGCACTATCTCAAAATTTTGGTCTAAGATAATACCTGGCGAAATAATGTGTTAAAACAACGTTTCGTGTCCTCATGGTTCAGAGCTGCACGGCTTAAGTTGTGCAGCTCATGTGTTCTTAGCAATATTTTAAAATCAAACTAATGTTCAAAATACAAAGAAGCTTTTGGAAAGCTATTTTTTTCAACTTCTTTTATTTCATTAAAGTAATACGAGTTATAACTTCATAGTAACTGTTCATAAAGGTTATCATCAAGACCGAGATTGGCTAAGATTGCAGAGACCTTGAAAATTCTCCATATTGTTTTCGGAGTTTTCCTTAACCTTTTAAAAAATCGTGGGTTATCGAGGTAAACGTTTTTCTCTAGTGCTGTCCAATATAGCTGATCCTGTCGAGTCAAGGTTCGAGATGACGTAGTTTCGTGTAGTGCGCTTGTACAGAATGTACTGACTTCTACGTTAATCAAAGGACATGGGCGCTTTTTAGTAGAAGGTCCTTTAGTAAATGCATGAGCATGGGGGTGGCTTCCTCGAAAAACTACTCTACGAAGGAAAAGCGTCTTCCCTTTCCAAGGAACGGAAAAACCAAGTCAATAAAGAAAACTTGGCTAGCAGCAAGCGAAGCGCAGATGTAGCCTAGTTGCACGTATACATAGAACTAAAAAATTTTCAACTACATTGAATGAACTGCAACGCCAAAATTTAATATGTTCTAACGTGCGTTAAAATTCGACACATATTTTAACCTGATTTTTTGAATATCCGCTAATAGTTTTAAAACAAATTATTAATGCAATTCTAGGAGCTGTTTTTATGAAAAAGTTAGATAAACGGTGGTTCCTGTTTTTGTTGTTAATCATTGTACTTGCCTCGAGTTTATCTTATCTCGCCTTAAATCAACAAGAGCAAACAGAAAGCACGAAAGAAGCAAAAGATATGAAAAAAATGTCAATTGCTCTTGTTAATGAAGACAAGGGGGCAACGTTACATGGCGACGATTTAGCTTTTGGTGATGCATTTGTTCAAAGCGTAAACAATGATAATGAGCATGATTGGTTTGTTGTAAGTCGTGGGGTAGCGGAGAGCGGCTTAAAACGTAGTACATATGACATGATGATCGTTATTCCCAATGACTTTACAGAGAAGGCTCTTGCTATTGATGAGCCATCACCGGAACCAGTTGTGCTAAATTATAAAATCAACGCTTCTGACAATGAGCATGTAACAGCAGAAGCTGAAAAAACGGCAAGCAACGTGTTAAATAATTTTAATCGCCGAATCATTGATGTTTACTTTGCCAGTATCGTTGGTAACCTGCAAGGTGCCCAAGACAACATTGGTGAAATTATTAAAAAGCAAGCGATTTATACACATAAACTTAATAATGAAGTGTCTGATCCATTAGGAAATTATACCAATCAGTTTAGCACCATTAAGGATAGTACTAATTTATCAAAAGAAAGTTTTGGTAATTTTCAAGAATTAATGAATACGTTCCAAAAGCAATTAATGGCTGATGCTAAACTCGATGAAAACTATTTATCTACATTGGGCGATGTTTCAAAATTAAAAGAACAAAACGGAGTACAATTACTCGAATTCTATCAAACATTAAATGAATTTGATGGATCGTTAAAGCAGCAGGATGTAGAACAGCAATTGGAAAGATTACAGCTTGCTAACACCCGAATTAATGACCAGCTAAAAAATAGCGGTATGGTAGAAATTGAGCCGCCAGTAAAGTCAGTAGTGTACAGGAAAAGCAGTGGAGCAAATATTGCAACAGGAGCAGATACGCTAAAGAAATATTTGGACGACTCATTAGCTCAAGTACAGAAAACGTATAGCGATATTGAAAGAAGAATAAGTCCAGATTATTCGGGTGGTTTTACCGGCGTAATTTCAGATCGATTAGACGGTCTTCTTGCCAATGTGTTACGTAAAGATGATAAATTGGTAAATATGCTTTTACAAAAACCGGCAGCAAATGCAAAAAATTATATTCATAAGCAAATAAGACGGTTGCCTTCACTGAATATGGATGACTTTGAAGAAGTAGGTCTGCCAAAGCATACAGTTAAAGAGATTAGGAATGTTATTGCGGTAACAAAAAAATATATGGGGGAAGAGGGACTTGGTGCAAATGAAAATCTTAAACCGGGTGGCGACCCAACGAAGTTATTATCATATCAGATCAATCAACTAAAGGAAAAATTGCATACTTCAGGGATGACCATGTCTGACTCCGTAAAGTTGCCGAAAAATAAAAAATCAGCGCAAACATTTAAATTAAAAATACCAAAGCACATTCTTGAAAAATATAAGGTAGAAAACTTAAAATTGACGATTCCTGGTATTGGTGATGTAGATTATACAAAACAATACCAGGACGGTGAAATTATTCTTCCAGCAAATGAAGAAGGTATATTTACCGTTCAGGTTACACTTCGTTTGCTTGATAAGAAGTCAAAAGTAGACATTTTCAAGCCAATTCCTTGGGGTTGGAAATTGCATCAAAAAGATATTGAAAATGTAGATGTTCCGGAAACGGCAAAAATTGAAACAGCGGAAACACCTCTTGTTGCAAATGTAAAGGTTGAAGCAACTAAAGAACAAAAGCAAGATAAAACGAAAACTCAAGCTGGAGATAAGAAAACAACAGAGCAAAAGCCAACACCAGAAAAAGAACCAACACAACCAGGTGATGGGGGAGAAAGCAGAACTGAAACTGGTGAAAGCAAAGACGGAGAAAATCCTGGTGGTGATGGCAACCCTGATGAAACAGGAACAGATGAGCCAAATGAAGAGAAGCCAACGGACGAAGAAGATAGTGTGCCGCTTGAAGAACTTAAGCCGGCAATCAAAAGAATTAAGATTATTAATAACCGCATTAACCATGAAATTATGACACCAATGGAAGGAATGGATAAAGCAACAAATAAATTAATTAGAGCTGTAACGAATACGGTAACACCTTACCAAAAATTATTTTCGTCTTATGAAAGTTATTTTGGCTTAAATATGAGTAGCTCCAATTTACCGGAACAAATAAAAGGTAAATTATTAAAAGATTTAGCTACTGAAGATTCGTTGTATTATCTCTTTAATAAAAAAGATGTTCCTGGCTTAATAAAAGACTATATCGTTTTACAAATTAGTGATGAAGTAGCTAAACAAATTCGCACACCTTGGGCAAGCCTGCAAAAACAAATAGAAACGTATCAACAACAAGTTCAGTTTGCTAGGGAAAATGCAGATCAATTGGTTAATCGAGTTGAAAAAACTGCCGGTGAAGCCGCAGCACTTAATGAAACTCTTGCTGCAACACTAGAAGATGTAGACAATTGGCGGAAGAACAGTTTGAATTTAGTAAAGGCACAAGAACAAATTCAGGCAAGTGCAGAAGAAGAACAAACTGCTCTTGTTTCATTGGATAGTGAATTCCAACCATTATTAACAGCTAGTCAATCATTAGCTGAACAAGCACAGGGAAATGTGACGGAATCAGACATCGTATATGACACATTTGACAGCATTGATAAACAGGCTGAAGCAATCCAGAAAAGTGGAAAAGATATTGTTAGCCAAGTAGAAGAATTATCGGTTGATATGACGAAGAAATTATTGGAAGATCAGGAGTTTGCGAAGAACTTTACTGGTGTATTGGCAAATAGCCGGACTGGAGATCGACCAAATGAAGATCTGTATGACTTTTTATCCAATCCAGTCCAAACAAGCAGTGAAGGAACAATAACTTCTTCCGATGATACATTTACACCTTATTTCTTAGTCTTAATCTGCTTTATCGTTGTCTTATTTACTGCTTATGTTATCTCAACGATCAATCAGAAAAAAGCAGAAGAGGATCCATTCTCTAGCGAAAAATCACTCATTAATAAAAATACACCGATCACGTTGATAACTGCAGGAATTGGTGTGTTAGAGGGAATTGTAATTGGAGTTGTGTCAAGCTATACGATGAAGATAACCGATGACGGTATGTTAATGCTTACAGGTTTGATCGTCTTATTAATTACCGGAATGTTACTCATTGCTACTTATCTATTAAGACAGTTAAAAATGTTCGGTATGTTTCTTCTGCTGATGGTGCTTAGTATGTACCTGTTCTTTACCAATGCGTTCGGTGCAGGAATTAAAGGAATGGACTATTTAAAAGACTTCTCCCCACTTCAATATTTAGAAACACTATTATGGAATGTGGTACTCGGGGAAGCCAATTATCAAGCGTCTATTCTACTGATTATCGGATTAATTATTTTAGGTGCTTTAGCGAATCTACTAGTAGTACATCGCTTAGAAAGAAAGGGAGATACAAACGATGAAAGTGAAACCGAAGCTAGTTAGAGTCATCTTTATTATCTCCATAAGTCTGCTGGTGTTTTCCTTCTTTGGAACATCAGCAGCAACTGCTTCAAATAAAGGAAATTTGGAAATGAAAATCGATCGCATTATGAAAGATGAATCAGAAAGAACTTCTAATCAGGAAACAGAACTGGACAAAGTATTTCCAACTTTATTTACTGAAGAAACGACGAAGGAAATTAATAGACAAGCTGCCGAAAAAAAGCAATCGATGGAAGAATTAGAGAATATGCTGTTCAAGATGGATGCCGAGCCAAATAAAACATTACAAGTGACAAAGGACTCCTTGTTTACCAATGATTATGTTGCAACTAGCAAACAAGCAGCGGATGTAAATGAGGCGGAAGAAGAGCCAGTTTCAGAATCCGGTAATACATGGTTAATTGCGTTAGCAGGGGTAGCTCTTCTTTTAAGTACAGGATTGTACTTCATGATGCAAAAAATGCTGAATTAGGAGAATTGGTTGATGGCAAAAGAGACACATATCAATGTAACGATGGATTTTAGTAAAGCAGTAGATGGGGGCGGAAAATATGATCTCCGTATCCCCATTCAATTATCGGTAAAACAATTACTCTACTATGTGATGGATACATTAAATCTTTCCGAGAAAAAAAGTGAACGTTTTGCAATTAAAGTGATAACGAAAAATCTATTAATTGCTGATGATGATTTTATAGCAGACTACCCTGTTACGGATGGAGATATCTTACTCGTTTTATAACCAAGTACCGATATTTATCCCGCATGTAAGGTGCCGTAAGCCTCCCTCTTCAAGAGTTGTAGGGGATACGAAGAATTCTCTAAGGGAATATCAACGGTATCTAAATTCCTATTCGACTTACAGGAATAGATAGACTACTTGAATAGGCATCGCGGGTTTTCAAGGACTAGGAAAGCTACGATAGCAATACATCGCAGTTTTTCAAGGATAAGGAAAACTTCGTTAGTGATACATTGCGATCTTTTCCCACAAAGTATGCTTCGACACTAGACCCATCACCACGCGAAATAAAACCTTTGTTCTACTTGTATCAGTAGAGGATGGAAGAAAACTTCTACGGAATGAAGTTTCACTTTATCTATAGTTATCGCTTCGAATTAGGGCAATTCGCCCTTCTATACATATATTACTATTAGTGTATTCAAAAAGGGGGTAAATAGGGCCAAGAAGTTGGAGATGGCGAAGTTTCGAGTAGCGCTTGTACAGGACGTACTGACTTCTATGTTCCCCACAGGACGTGGTTGCTTTTAGTAGAAGGTCTTTTGGTAAATTCATGAGTAATAGGACGACTTCCTCGAAAACCCATTCCAGCGCAAAAGCAGTTCGCTTTCCAAGGAGCGGAGAAACGAGCCAATAAAGAAAACTTGGCTAGCAGCAAACGAAGCGCAGACGATAGCCTAGTTGCACGTATACTTAGAACTTAAAAATTTTTAACTACGTTGAAGAACTAATTTTATTCGTTCCAACGCGGAAGAAATTCGATTGTCATACTTTTTGAACAACCTTTAATATTGGAAAACAAAAAGATGGCTGTGAAAGCAGGTAAAGGAGTCATAAGATATGAAGGAAAAAACGATACAATTTGAAAAGCTGACACTGCAATTTGAAATCGAAAAAGAGAACTGGCGAATGAGTTTACCTAAATCTCAAACCGCAGTCAAAAATATTCGGCAAATGGATTTAATGCTTCATCCATCTGATTTTTTTGCTCCTCTAGCTATTACAGAGGAGGAGGATTCCTATCATTTTTCGTTTACGTTAGAACCGAGAATGAAGAAATGGAACCAATTGGTAGCTTTACATAGAAATGAAAAACTACGATTACTATGTAATATGACAAAGCTACAGCGTTATTTACATACAAGGATAACGTTCTTTCTTCATCCCGATAACCTTGTATTTGATGACAATTTCATGCCGTGTGTTATTTACAGAGGAATTCGAAAACTGGTACCACCTTATGAAATGACAGAAGAAACGTTTTTTAAACAATTTCAGTGTTTTATCATTGCATTATTTTCCAAAAAATATAATTTTGATCAGCTTTATCACGGCTCATTACAAAATGCTAAGGATACAGATTTTCAACGCCAAGTTAGTGAGATGGAAGATTTAGCGCAACTCATTGATTATTTACACAAAAGCTATGAAGAAGAGCAACGCAAAACAGAAAGAACAATGGAAATCGTTCCAAAGAAACGCTTTCGCCTTTTTAAACAGCTTGCTATCATTATGATTATCGTTTCCGTACTCTTAGCTGTCCCTGTTATTTATTATGGATTGATCAAAACACCATATCAGAACAATCTTTTGAAGGCACATGGAGAATATCTGGCATCAGCTTATGGAGAGGTTATTTCTACGTTGGAGGAAGAGGATCCAGAAGCGTTGCCAAACCAGACGAAATATATTTTGGCGGATTTTTATATTAATGTCGAAAATTTGTCGGATAATGAAAAAGAAGTGATTTTAAAAAATGTCAGCTTAAAAAGTGATCCGGATTATTTACTTTATTGGATTTACAATGGCAGAGGAGAATTTGAAACTTCCATTGATAAGGCTAAATATCTTGATGATCCTCAATTGATTATATATGGACTAATTAAAAAAATAGAGCAAGTTAAAAATAATCCTGATTTGACCGGGTCAGAGCGAGAAGAAGAAGTTAAGAAATTACAGGATGAATTAGATCAATATCGAGAAGATTACAACCTGCAAGATGAAGAAGCAGATAGTTTACCAATTACAGAAGAAGAAGTAGATACAAATGTAGAAGCAAAAGATGAAACTCCTGATTCAGATACGGCAAATGAAGAAAGCACAAATAATACGAAAGAAAAAGATAAAGAGAAGGATGCGGAAAAAGATTGAATTCAGGATGATAAAAAGGAAGAAAAATAGTAAAATTGCGAACTAATTGCAACGGTTTAGAGAGGGAGAAAAAGATGGCACAGAAATCACTTATGGTCACTTATAATAATCAATTGCATAAATGCCATTTAGCAGAAGAGGCTAGTGATATAACCATTGGAAGCGAGTGGTCTCATAGTATTACATTTCCTGATTTGAATCAATTACTTACTATAAATTGGGATGGAGCAAATGGATTTATCGATGGGAAAAGACTTGATAAACATACGACCATTGATATAAATGACAAACCAATGGACTTTTATTTTATTCATCAGGATATGTTGTTTGTTTTCGATATTGCAGGAAGAGATGCGATTACGTTAGGAAGCAACGAATATGACGATATTATGTTGGAACATACATCGGCAGATTTTGTTGTGAACAGGCAAAAAGATGGGATTACCTTTATGTTAGAGGATCAACTGGGAAATGTTTTTCATAATTTTCAGCGTGTTCATGGCCATGCTGTTCTTACTCCGGGAGATCAGTTGTTTGTAGATGGAACAGTAGTTTTTATTGGTGAAAATGAACTACAGCTAATGACGGCAAATCAAAAGTTAGAGAGTAGATTAGTGGAGCTGGTGGAAGTGAGTACTCCTTACAGTGGTGAATACCCTGATTATCATCGTTCACCACGGATTATTTACCGGGAGCCTGAGGAGGGTCGCACAATTGCAAAGCCAGCTAATAAACCTTCTAAACCTAGTGAGCAATTGGCGCGCACGATTGTTCCACCACTTGTCATGGTTGCTGCACTTGTGGTGATTTCACTTATTCAGCCTAGAGGGATTTACATAATAGTAATGTTGTCCATGACGATTGTGACCATTATATTTTCCATTACTTCTTATATAAAAAACGTCAAAAAATATAAAGAAGACATGAAGCATCGGAATGAGACGTATAAAGCATACTTGCAAAGAAAAACAAAAGAACTGCATCAGATAAGTGAGGAGCAGCGACATGCCCTGTTTTACCACTATCCGGATGTAGAGACAATCCGTGATATGGCTGTAGAAGTAGAGGCAAGAATTTATGAAAAAACGATGTATCAACATGATTTTCTTCATTTTCGCGCTGGATTAGGTACCGTTAAATCCAGCTTTGAAATTGATTTTAATGATGAAGAATTCTCTCAGGAGAAAGATGAACTTATTGATCAAGCAAGAGAACTTTTATCTCAATATCAAGAGATTGAAAATGTTCCGGTCGTTACTTCTTTAACAAAAGGACCTGTCGGATATATCGGCCACCGTCCGCTTGTATTGGAACAATTGCAGCTATTAGTTACCCAAATCGCATTATTTCACAGCTATCATGATGTGCAATTTATTACGATTTTTCCGGAAGAAGAAAAACAAGAATGGGATTGGATGCGCTGGCTGCCACATGCTAGTTTACGAGATGTCAATGTCCGCGGTTTTGTTTATCATGAACGTTCACGTGACCAGGTCCTTTATTCCTTGTATCAATTACTAAAAGAACGCCGGCAAGCGATAGAAGAAAAAAGTAATAAAAATGAGAAACTTTATTTTTCACCACATTTTGTCATTTTGATAACGGATGAGAAGATGATCATTGATCATATCATAATGGAGTTTTTTAATGAAGATCCAAGTGAATTAGGTGTATCTTTAGTGTTTGTTCAAGACGTCATGCAGGCCCTCCCAGAGCATGTAAAAACAGTTATTGATATCCGAGATACAAAACACGGGAATATTTTACTGGAAGAAGGCGAATTAGTTAATAAAAAGTTTCATCTCGATCATTATCCAGATGGCTTTCATAAAGAAGATATTACTCGTGCTTTAGCACCTATCAACCATTTACAGAACTTAAAAAACTCGATACCGGAAAAAGTAACCTTTTTGGAAATGTATGGGGTAGAAAAAGTAAACGAGTTAGCTATTGAACAACGCTGGAGGGCAAATGAAACATATAAGAGCCTTGCTGTTCCGCTCGGATTACGCGGAAAAGATGATATCGTGCAGTTAAACTTACACGAAAAAGCCCACGGACCACATGGTCTCGTTGCGGGTACGACAGGTTCCGGTAAATCAGAAATTATTCAATCTTATATTCTCTCACTCGGGGTCAACTTTCACCCACATGAAGTCGCTTTTCTACTTATTGACTATAAGGGCGGAGGAATGGCGAATTTATTTAAGCATATGCCGCATTTGCTCGGTACTATTACTAACTTAGATAAGGTACAATCCATGCGTGCTCTTGCTTCCATTAAAGCAGAATTACAAAAAAGACAGCGACTGTTCAGTGAGCATAATGTTAATCATATTAATCAATATCAAAAGTTGCATAAGCAAGGAAAAGCTAGCGAGCCAATGCCACATTTATTTTTGATTGCAGATGAATTTGCTGAGTTGAAGTCAGAGCAGCCGGATTTTATGAAAGAACTCGTTTCAACAGCAAGAATCGGTCGTTCACTTGGTATCCATCTTATTCTTGCAACGCAAAAGCCAAGTGGTGTTGTGGATGATCAAATCTGGTCGAACTCCAAATTCAAATTGGCATTAAAGGTGCAAAATGCAAGTGATTCCAATGAAATTTTAAAAACACCCGATGCTGCTGAGATTACGTTACCGGGGCGTGCCTACTTGCAGGTAGGAAACAATGAAATTTACGAGTTATTTCAAAGTGCATGGAGTGGTGCAGACTACGTGCCTGATAAAGATGATCATGAATTTGTGGATACAACGATTTACGCGATTAATGATCTTGGTCAATATGATATTCTCACAGAGGATTTAAGCGGTTTAGCACATAAAAAAGATGTTGAGAAACAGCCAACGGAACTGGAAGCGGTTATCGATTATATTGCTGATTACACAGAAAAATGTCAGATTGAGCCACTGGCAAGACCGTGGTTGCCACCATTACCTGAGCGTATCCCACCAAAAGAAATACAAGAGATAGATTATAAAACAGCATGGAAAGAAGAAGCAAAGAAACCGCTAGTAGTTACCTTAGGTCTATTGGATCAACCAGAACTGCAATCGCAAACACGATTAACCTTAGACTTAATGAAAAGTGGACATCTCGCAGTTTTTGCAAGTCCTGGATATGGAAAATCAACATTTTTACAAACGGTAGTAATGAATCTAGTTCATCAACATCATCCAGAACATTTACATGTGTATTTATTGGATTTTGGTACAAACGGATTATTGCCATTAAAGGCGATTCCACATGTTGCCGATACGATTCTGGTAGATGAAGAAGAAAAAATTGGCAAGCTTATGCGCCTTTTATCAAGCAATATGAAGGAGCGCAAGCAGAAGCTAAGTAATTATGGTGTCGCTAGTATGGATATGTATGAAAAGGCTAGCGGAGAGACCGTACCTAGTATTTTAATCGTTATTGACAACTATGATTCTGTTCGTGAGGCTGAATTTTCCGATGAATTTGAGAAGCTGGTTACCCAAATCGCTAGGGAGGGTGCAAGCGTTGGGATCCACTTAGCAATTAGTGCCGGCCGACAAAGTGCAATGCGCATGCCATTGCTGTCCAATATTAAAACGCAAATTGCCCTGTACTTAATTGAACAGACAGAAGCACGTGCTATTGTCGGCAGAACAGACATTGAAATTGAAGAAATTGCCGGTAGAGGACTTATCAAATTGGAAGAACCAACCTTATTCCAAACGATGCTTCCTGCAGAAGGTAAAGAAACACTAGAAATTATTAACTCGATTCAAACGACTGCAAAAGAGATGGAGTCATATTGGGATGGAGATTTGCCGGATGAAATTCCGATGGTGCCAGAGGGAGTAGTTGACTTTGAGAAATTCAAGAATAATCGAATGACAAAAGGATTAATTAGGCAGCAGTTACTGCCTTTAGGCTTGGAATTTGAAGAAGTGCAGCCAGTCGCCTTTGACCCCATTCAACAGGGGCATCTAATTGTCGTAAGTGATCGGCAAGATGGATTGGATAGAATGAAACAATCATTAGCAAAAAATGTTTCGCTTTTATCAGGCGATTACCAAACCATGTTGATAGATACAGCAGATCAACAACTATCTGAAATTGGAAAAACACTAAATGCATATATTTCTGAGCAAGAAGGAATTGTTGCGGTTAAAAATGATGTCATTGCCGAAATAAATATGCGTATCCAACAACAAAATCCTGCGAAGAAATGGCTGATTCTACTTTCCAATGTAAAAGATTTTTGTGATCGCAGTGAACTAGATGTGGATGAAATGACAATCATGTTGGAGCAAGGAAAAAAAGCAGGCATCCACTTTATACTAATAGGGGATTACAATTATATTGGACTGAGCTTTGAACAAGTACCGAAATATATACGAACTCAATCCACTGTTGGATTATTGAGTATGCGACTTGGGGATCAGGATATATTTAAGCAGCCGTTTATTAGGCAAGAAAAATACCCAAATCCATTTGAATGCTATCTAACCATGGATCATCAACATGTAAAATTGAAAATACCGGAATAAAGGGGAGTGGGGGATGAGTACATCATTAAGTCTTCTACGTCAGCAAAGATCAACGGTTTTAAAGGGGATGGATAATGCAAGGAATCAAATATCAGCCTTGCAAGATAAAATTAGCAGGTTACAGGAAGCGGTAAGAGCATTGGAAGCTAGTATTTCTGAACTGGAAATAACAAAAAGTTCTATGGATGGTTTAGCTATTGATGAAAGTAGATGGAAAGGAGAAAAGGAAGACAAGTTTAAGAATTATTATGATCTCTATAAAGTCAGTGTGAAAAATTTCATTTCGAAGACGAAGGAGGCTAAACAAATAATTGAAGAAGATATTACAAGGTTTGAGAATAACATAGCTTCCTACGAATCTGGAATAGAAAATTTACAAAATACAATGTTAACCATTGATAAACAGATAAGTGCAGCCTTAAAGGAGTGACTATGAATGGGAGAAGAGGTAGGTTTAAATATAGATGTTTTTCGTTCAAATATAACTAAGTTGAGATCATCACTTTCAAGTTTAGAAAGTGGTATTAAAACGAATAGAACATTTGATAAAACAAATATTAAACCTTTTACTAATGACTTAGAAAATATAGTTAATGCAATTGAGTTACTAATAAAATATAAGACACTGCTTAATGTGGATATAACGTCGTTGGAAGATATTGGTGAAAAGATGCAGGAAAATGATGAAAGATTGGCCAATTATTCAAGTAATAATATACCAGTATCTGGTACACAATCTTTATAGTTAGGAGGGATATAGATGGCAGATAGGGTGGACATATCTGAGGTTATTGAATTATCAAATGATTTAAAGACAACTTCAACGGAAATCAAAGCAGGCTTAGATCGTATCAAATCAGATATTGATCAGATTGTAGCAATGGATTCTTTTTCAGGGAAAGCAGCGAAGCAGGCTAAAAATTACTTTAGTGATTTGCACAATACAATTTTAGATACATTCAATAAGTTGTTCATAGATTTAGCTAATAATTTGAATCAACATTTAGAGTTATTTCAATCTGAAGTTGATTCCAGTCAAATATCAGTTATAGATAGTAACTACTTAACGGATACAAAAATGGATTTAGAGGAACAGTATGCACAACTAAGCTCTGAGTATCAAACCATCAATAGAACAATAAGCAATGTGGTAGATATAACCAATGCATCTGTGCCTAGTTTTTCCTCTGTTGAAAATGATGAAAATAGAGTAAACGAAGAAATTACAGACTTAAAAGATCAACTTGCTTCGTTCACAAGTGAAGGTAAGCAAAATGATTCGCAAACGAAGGAACTACTACATCATATTGAAGTCACGATGAATAATGCTGGAAGAAGTAGGGGGCAATCCCGTTTTTCCAATTATACAATTGGCACAGCTTATGTAGGGTTACCTGTTTTAAAAGATTATATAAGCACTTCAACTGACGAGAAGGACAAGATTGAAAACTTGGATAAGGATTCTAAGGTGATTATAGATAAAGCTAAAGAAGATTATGATAAGGGTTTAATTGATAAGGAAATATATGATGCAATCTATTCGGGTGTTATTAATACGGGAGCTGGGTTTATTAGAAATTCGATTACTAACAAAGTTACTGAACAAGTGTCAAAACCTATTGCAGATGTAATTAATAAATGGATTGCTGACAATACAAATTTTTTCCGGGATCGGGGCTTTGTTGCTGTCGGAGTAGATGGCAAGCACACAGTATTTTATGAAACTCCATCATTGACAAGCCAAATGGTAAGAGCTGGAGCTAGAAATGCTGTGCCAATTGTTGGTTCAGTAATAGATTTTAGTATTCAATTGTATAATGGAGAAGATGCTACAGATGCTGCAGTAAAAGCTACTGGACATTTAGGAGCAGGTTTAATAGGTGCACAAATTGGTACTTTAATTGGTGGAGGCATTGGGACAGGAATCGGCTTTGGAATAGGCGTAGCAGGTTCTATGTTATTTGATGTTTATTATGATAATAGATTTAAGATTGCAGCTTCATTTAAAAATATAAGTGATAATGTAGTTGACACGGTAAAAGATACGGGTAAAAAAATCGGAGATGCTGTTTCAGGTTTTTTTGGTAACTTAGGCTCTGTTTTGGGCTAAGTATTTACACAGAGAAGTAAGGAGTGGGATAGTGAAAAACAAATTAATCCCAATTTATAGGGAAAAAGAAATTTATACGCTTTTTTATGATAAAGATCATAATAAGCTCTATAAATTTCCACATCGTGATAAATCATCATTTGTTTACGTTTTACTTTTTATTTTAGTTCTATATGGATCAAGAATTGTAAATGCAATATATCAACCTTACAAGGGACTTCTGCTTAATATCACTTTATTCTTTATAGTTAATATTATTTGTTATATTATTGCTAGATACTTCTTTAATCATTATTATATTCCTAAAACGGAAAGAACCATTTTTTATAATCAAGAAAGTATGGAAAGCTTTGCGTATAAAGGAGAAAAACAATTTCGCCTTGAGTTGAATTTAGGCGGAGGGTTAAGCCTCCTTTTAGCAGGGGGTGGGTATACATTATTTTTTATGTTTAGTCAAATAGAGCTTCTAATTATCGGATGCTTAGGAAGCGTGCCATTATTTATGATTATTATAAATAAGCCATTCACTCGTATTAAAATACTTCGTGAATTCCAAAATAAGGAAATAGAGTTATAAAAAGAGGTTATCATTCACATACTTAAAATTCAAGGTGGTTGAAAAAATGAAAATCCTTCCAATTGGAACTGTTGTACGATTGAAAAACGGAGACGTAAAATTAATGATTTTAAATAGAGTACCTCTATATAATAAAGGTGGAGTAATCGGTTATTTTGATTATTCAGCATGTATTTATCCTGCTGGGAAGGTAGAAGATCAAGTATATTTCTTCAATCATGAAAATATTGAGAAAGTATATTTTGAAGGGTATAAAGATGAGCAGGAAGAAGAGTTTCAGAAACAATATGAAAAGAAAATAAAGAATGTCACCTATCCAAGATTCACCATAGATGATTAGTTTTATACAATAACAATTCATAGAAAATAATAGTACTAAAATTTAATACTGACAGCTTGAATATAAGGGTTAGAAGTACGATAGCATTGTCTTGAGTTAGACTAACAAAAAAGTCTGTTGAGTTACTTTTTTGCAATAAGTTAAGCGAATAAAACTTACTATTTGTAATAAGGCCTTATCACTTCTGTTTTTATGAAGATGATATTTTATATCAAGAAGCCGTTAGATTCGAAAAAACTTCATCCTCACTTTTTTACCAATAATTTTTTGAGCTACATATTAGGGGAAATTAGAGAGACGGCAAATTAAAGAACCTATTTTCGTTTTTATTAAACTTATATCTGATAGTTAGAATAAAAAGCTTTACTTATAAGTCTACTTTTCTTGTACTCTCATATTCTAAAAATAGCCACTTCTATTTATTTGATGTGGCTTATTTTGCTTATCACAAAAATAATGTTGAGAAGAAACCGATGGAACCGGAAGCGTTATCGGCTATATTGCTGTTTTCACAGAAAAATGTCAGATTGAGCCACTGGCAAGACCTTGGTTGCTGTCGTTACCTAATCGTATTCCATCAAAAAAATATAAGATATAGATTATAAAACGGCATGGAAAGTAGAAACAAAGAAACCCCTAGTAGCGCAAAATCAAGGGTTAAGTGTAACTCAACATACAAAAATGGAAAAGTTCACTATCGTATCAATGCTACAGAAAATGCATTAAGAGCACTTGGTGTAACTCCTGATGGTGTTGTGGCTGAGTAGGAGTAAATTGGAATAAAAAGCTTCGAAAAAGTGAGAAATCCATTATGGATCGTGCTAAGAGTGCATTTAGAAAAGTGAAAAATTGGTTTAACTAATTTACTATTTGGAGGGAAAAGAATATTGAAAAAATTTAAAGAAGAAGACTTTGCAGTATTAAGAGGTCCTTTAGAGTCAGGAAGACAAAGTCCATCCAATTTTTCAGCTATGTTTATTTTGTCTGTTTTTTTACAGGCGCTAATGTTTTTTTTAACATATGTTGTAGCTGCAGATGACTCAATATTTCCTTTTAAAGAGAATTTGTTTTACTTTCATTTATTTATTACTGGATTATTAATTGTATTATCCATTATCTATGCAATTCCAAAAGTATATATAAAGGGACAGAAAATGCAATACTTAATATCGATTTTAATCTCTCAAAATCTATTTGGTGCATTCTTCTACCTTAGCGGATTGTTTGTTATAGGTACCAAGAGTTCAATAACGATAGCCCCACTTATTAATTTTACGTTGATTACGTTATTGTTTGGCTTCCTAGTATTCATAGTAACTTCTATTCGTTTTTATGTCTTGCTTAAAAAAGGACATTATCGAAAGGGATCATCTAAGGATAAACTAAGGTCTAAGTATGAAACAGGTATAAAATCTTATTTACCAATAATTATAGTAGGAAGTATAGGAACGCTTTTTATTTTACAATATTTAATCAGTCTATTTGGACTATATGATCTTGAAGATACAATAATGGCAACAGTTTGCATACTACTGTTTCCTACTATGATGTTTGTTCTCCCTGAGCAATTAGTTATTTTATATTGTAAATACCGCTTTGATAGCTTTAACTTTAATAAACGTGGAGAATTAAATCCAATGGGAAGAAAGGGTGCTTAAATTGAAACTGGAAATTAGACCGCTAACATTTGACAATGTGTTAACATATTCAACAAATGACTTACGAACAAACTGGCAAGAAGGTATTTTTATAATGGAAGATATAACACTGGCGGAAGGCGTTTATAAAAATGGCCCCATCTTTTTTTCAGTAGAACCCCAAAATGGAGAGAAAAAATTTGGTCGCTTTACGTACTATCTCCCTATTAATGAACGAGTCCATTTAAAGAATACAACTGAATTTCAATTTCAGGAGCGGTTTCATATTGATGAGGCACTTGCTTTACGTCAGGCAGATCAGGAAGTAGACTTTCATGCAGCTCATAGAAAAATTAAGAATTATGCAATGGGGGAAAATATTGCAATAGAAGATACGTTTTATTGTGTACTATTGGAGGTTTATGGAGATATTATCATTGATTTGTATGTTCCTATTAAAAAGAGTGGGGAGACAAAAAATGATTACTCCTAATTATCATATAGCTTATCGCAATGTCGCATCAAAATATTATCGGTTTGTTCCAGAAGAAATTGATCTAGCACTAAAAGACTTTCAATCAATTTTGGAAAAGAACGGTTACCAACTGAATGGTAGCATACTATTTACTATTTTGAGTGATCCAACAAGTGAGGTTATGGATGCCGAAATTTTTTTGCCAATAATAGAAAATATAATTACTATTGACGATCAAGAACAAATATATTTTCACAGCTATTTGTCCATTAAACCGATGATAATGACCCGTGTACTGAATAATTTTGAATCGCAATCTCAAACGAAGTATTGGGAGTTAATGAATTATATTAGAATGAATGGAATGAAACAGAAAACTCCTGTATTTGTTGAATATAAGACTAGCTATATGGGAAGGCATTATGTGGAAATGAGCGTAGGAGTGTAGCTGCCATTTTTAAAAGTGTTAACAGAGGAACGGAGAAAAATTTTTATGTTTAGTGTGGCGGTACTTCTACTTTAAGAAAGGAGCTCTGATTATGACAAGCTCTATTTTTGCTCAGTTTGATGGGGATATATAGAGTCAGTAGTATTAAAGACAATATTGTAAGACTAGTTAGCGATAATGAGCAAGATATTAAAAAGGTTTTGTAGAAAAAGTATATCCAGATATTTATTTAAACAAAGATTCCTTGCCAAGATTATTTATAAAAGAGGTTGATAAAACTTCTTTAATTGAGTTATACAAAATCACCTGGAAGATTTTTTATAAAAATGGAATTTTTGAACTAATCAAAGAAAATAAACAAGATGTAATTATATGAACACCAAATGCTAAATTAGCAAGAACATATAAAATGGATAGAGTAGATAAATATTATTATGAAAAGCAAATCCCAAAAAATGAAGTAAAAATTTATTAAAGAACGAAAAGATTTACTACTTCAAAAGTAGAAATTAAAAAGAGTACACAACAATCTAGGTAGATATTACTTGGGTTGTTGTTTTTGATTAAACTTCAATTCCTGATGTTACCGGGATTGACAAAACTTTAGAAGAAAATGTTCAACAGTTTTTGGATTCTAATGCACAATGTTTGAATGAGGGTGTTGTCTTAAGTCTATAGGAGTAGCAGGAATCAAAAAATTCAGTAGTAGCGCCCGTTTTGCTCATCAGGCAGCAAATATGAGAAAATTTGGAGTGAAAACAGGAGTTCAAGTAACTGCAAAACAGGAATGGAAGCACGTAAAGGATACGGTTCTCTCTGCAAGCCAATATAGCAAACTGAGAATAAAAAATGCCGGTGCAGTAGTTAAGGATAAATTGGCAGTGGATGCTATTGAAGTGAGAAAAGCAGCTGATACAACCATTGCTAAAGTCCATCAAATTCCTTCCACTCGTCAGGTATTGGCAATTGATGAGGTAGGGAAAGTCCATATGCCCGCAGGAAATACTAGCTCCTTTGAGAATGCGATTCGGAATACATTGAGTAAAGCTGAAGGAGTAAATGTTGGGAAGGGTAAAGTTGTTGGAGAGAAGAACGTTAACAGTACTGGTATTATTTCAAAGTATGATGATATTTACAATTATGACTATAATTTCTTTGATAACCCGGGATCTTTAGCACAAATTATTGGGAAACCAATTAAAAATTTTTATGGAGGAAGACAATATAAAAGTTTTGACAGAAGATATTTATTTATATCGCTCAGGAGAAATGGGGGGTTGACAATACCAGGAAAACAAAAGAATGGTTTGGGGCAATGGTTTACATCTACCCCAGCTCAATCTATAGCTCAAGTAAGAATTGATACTGCAGTGAAGCCTCAGTGGATAGACCCTAAAACTGGAGTTTTAACAGGAACTTCTCCAATAAATGCTACCTATAAAGTGAAAATTCCAAAAGGAACTACCATTTATGAAGGACCAGTTGGATACCAAGGAGGAGTGTATTCAGGAGGGCTTGAGTTAAATCAGATTTAAATTCAAGAACCTTGGAAAATAAGAGGTGTTGAAGTGATTTCGGAAACAACAATAAAATAAGGAGTTTTTTTATGAATCAACTAAATGAACTTAAGAACCAATTTTTAATTATAATAGATGTTTTGCGGAAATATGGAGACAATTCCAATAAGCCCCAAATTTTAATAATCGAAGAAATATTAAACATATTAGAGAGTAATGAAGAAGATATGATTAAATTTGAAAAAATAAAGGTATTAAACAATAAGTTATATCCTCCAAGAGGGGGGTTAGGAGAGTTTTTTATTTGGGATGATGATTTTGATAAGAGAATAGAGAAGAATGAGGTATTAGAGTATGCAAAAGGTTTTACCTGGAAGATACTAAATTCATAATGGATTTACTGGTTCAAGGAATGGCGAAGTGATTCCAGAGTGGAGATTCGATAATAGGGTTCATCCAAAAGAAGGAGTAAAACTATATAGAGTAAAAACTGGAATTGAATAATTAGTTGCAACATTTAATGGTGAAGTTTTCGAACCTGTAATGAAATGAGGCGATAGATATGATAAAAAATGGGTATTATGTTATTTATGAAGGTAAAGAATATAAAGTTAGTGAAGGTGAGAACGGTAATTTTTCAGTAATAACTAAAGACATAAATAAGTGTGATGAAAGTTTTAAAACAATTTATCCTGGAAATGTATACAAAAAAACAAATTAATTTAAAAGAATTAGAAGAATACTATTATATAGAATCTCGTGCAATTTATAAAAATAAACCTTTTAATGTCATGTCAAATGAAAAAGATGGAAAAGTTTACTTAGGAACAGGAGATGCAAAACTTGCAAGAGAGTTTAATTTTGATCGAACAGACAAATATTATTATGAAAAATGGGTTCCAAAAGAAGACGTTGAAATAATTGAAGAAAGAAAAGATATACCGATAGAAAAAAATAGATGATTTTAATAAAGCAGTAGTTTAAGTAGGAAATATATATACTTAAATTACTGCTTTATTTAGAGAATTTTAAGGGAACCCAGGGATAAAAAAGGACTTTAAATGAGATGCTTTTTATTTAATAGTCGAAGGCTTCAGCTTTAAACAAAATTAAACAACTAGAATGGGGATAAGTGGATAAATTATGGCTATTCGAGATTCTGTTCCAAAAATTACAGCAGATACAAAAGATACAGAAGAACATCCCAGCAGGAGATATTCGGGTGGAACTGGGTTTATTAGAAATTCGATTACGGAAGAAGTCTCGAACCCTATTGCATCTGCAATAATTAGATGACGCAAAAGAACACTACTTTTTTTATGAGTCGTGGACTAGTCGCTGCAGGGGTCGATGGAGAGGTTAAAACATTTTCTGCACCTCCATCAACATTAATTCAAACAATACGAACAGGTGCGAGGTATGGAGTCCCAATTGTAGCATCTGTAATAGATTTTGGTTCTATGGTTTATAAAGGAGAAGATGTTACATATGCTGTTGTTAAAGCGGGTGGACACTTAGGAGTGGATTAGCTGGTGCAAAAATTGGAGAAGCTGTGTAAGGTTTTTTCGGAGGTTTAGGTTCAGTATTTGGTTAGGAGGGCAAGCGTGAATAATAGGATGGTTCCAATTTATGGAAATAAGGATAAAGGAAGAATAGGTTATACTATATTACTTGATATTCAAACCCTGAGGGTATATAAAGCTTATCATAAAGAAGTAAACCGAACAGTTTATTGGACGTGTTTTTTAACTGCATTAATATTAATGAGAAATCTTCAAAATGTCAGCCTATCCACAGACAATCCTGCTTATATGGTGATTATAGTTTCAACTGGCATAGTCTTGAGTGTTATTATAGGTAGATATATTCATAAAAATTCAGCTTACAGTTTAAAAGAAATATATATCAAATGAGACGCTAAAAGACTATTTCAATAAAGGAAAAAAAGGTTTGTTTTTGAGTTGATACTTGCATCAATTGTTTTATTAGGTGCTATTCTATGTTTTGTTTTACTTTTGTTATACAATTTAATAAATTTATTATTACTTTCTTTTGTTTTATTTTTGGCTACTAGTATTGTGACGTCTAACTTTTCAAAAGCACGATTTAAATTATATAAAACAGGAATATAGTAAAAACTATAAGAAGTACAATATATCGCATAACATCAAAATATCAGTACAGTTAAATAGTTGGAGTTATAGGTTATTTTGATTATTCAGCATGTATTTATTGGAGGGTTAATTATGTTGAAGAAATTATCTGAAAGAGACTTTGCGGTATTAAGAGGACCTTTAGAATCAGGCAGGCAGAGTTCAAGCTCTCTTGCTTTTGCTTTAATGATAGCAATTTTTTTTCAGCCTTTAATGATTTTTTTAGTTTATATTGTAGCAGCGGATGACTCAATTTATCCCTATAAAAATACCATCTTTTATATTCATGGTTTTATATCAAGTATTATTTTTATCATGTCTATTATATATTCTATACCATTTTTTTATAAAAAAGCTCAAAAAATACAGTATTTAACTGCTATATTTGCATCACAAAATATAGGCGGAGTTTGCTTTTATATTGCGGGAGTATTCTTAATTGGGCAGGAACAATCAATTGATGTTCGTTCCCTAATGATATTCACCTATGTAACTATGACGTTAGGTTTATTGATATTTATTTTCACATCTATTCGTTTTTATATTTTACTAAGGAAAGGTGAATATAGAGCGGGTTCAAAAAAAGGTGAGATAAGATATAAAGCAGAGCAAGGAATAAAATTCTACTTATCTCCAATTATAGTAGGAAGTATAGCTTGTTCAATTTTTAATAAGGAATATTGGATTTTTAGATATTGAATCCATTTTTATGATTACTTTATGTATTTTGCTTTTTTATGCAATGATGTTTGTTCTCCCTGAGCAATTGGTTATTTTATATTGTAAATACCGCTTTGATAGCTTTAACTTTAACAAACGTGGAGAATTAAACCCAATGGGAAGAAAGGGTGCTTGAGTTGAAACTGGAAATTAGACCGCTAACATTTGACAATGTATTAACTTATTCAACAAATGACTTACGAACAAACTGGCAAGAAAGTATTTCCATAAAAGTGATAAAAAGTACCATGATAACTATGAATGTATCTTATATAAAAAGACAGAACATAAAGTCACAATATAGAGGAGCGAAATTTAGATGAGTTATCGATTGGGAGATGGCATAATTTCGTGTCTATATATAAATGCTGACGGAAACAGAGTACAGTGTTAGATAACAGGACTGATAGAATTTAATTTTTTTGTAAATTTGTGCTCTTCTGCTAGACTTATTTTTTCTTCTGTTGTTCAGTGTTCAAAAATTAACCATTCTTAAATTATCTTACTTAGCAGTATTACGTGTGTTACTTTATATAAATATCAAATTTAATTACTACCACATTATATTTTCTCCTAAATCCATCCGTTTATTGGCGAGTTTGAATGTTCCTCGTGCATATCTTTCTATAATATTTCAATATGAAATTTTACGAGTATTTAGAACTAGTAAAAAAGTCATAAAAAATTGCTAAATGTATCCGATTTCGTGTGGCGATTTATGATATATTCACGTTTAGAACATTCAAACAAAAATATAATAATAGGAGTGAAAGTAATGAAAGCAGCAGTATGGTATGCCAAAAAAGATATTCGCGTTGAAGATGTAACAGAACCAGTAGTGAAACCAGGGGAAGTAAAGATTAAAGTAGCTTGGGCAGGTATTTGTGGAAGTGACCTTCATGAATATGTTGCAGGGCCGATTACGATTCCAACAGAAGAGCCGCATCCTTTAACCAATAAAACAGCTCCAGTAATTATGGGACATGAATTTTCAGGAGAAATAGTAGAAGTCGGTGAAGAGGTACAAACTTTAAAAGTCGGTGATCGTGTTGTCGTTGAACCGGTTATTTCTTGTGGGGAATGTAATTCTTGTCGCCAAGGATTTTACAATAATTGTGAACGTATCGGATGCTATGGGATGTCTGGTGTTGGCGGTGGATTTTCTGAGTATGCTGCTGTTACATAAGATTCCAAAGAAATTAAGTTATGAACTGGCAGCTCTAGTTGAACCTATGGCAGTATCTTTGCATGCAGTTAGGCAAAGCAGATTAAAAGCAGGAGATTCAGTAGCAATATTTGGAGCAGGACCAATAGGTTTATTAACTATTCAAGCATGTTTACTTGCAGGAGCAGAAAGAGTATTTGTTGTTGAATTGTCTGAAGAGCGGAGAAAAGTGGCAGAAAAGCTAGGAGCTATAACCATTAATCCATTAGAAGTTAATACCGTTGCAGAAATTTTAAACCAAACCAATGGAGGAGTAGATGTCAGTTTTGAAGCTACTGGGGTTTCTGTTGTACTGCAGCAAGCCATCGATAGTACAAAAATGGCTGGTGAGGTAGTAATTGTCAGCCTTTGGGAATCAAATCCTGAACTAAGTGCCAATACGGTTGTATTTAAAGAGATGAACATTGTTGGGTCGATTGGTTATAGAAATATTTTTCCTACCGTCATTCAACTTATTGCTGAGGGACGATTGAAAGTGACTGACTTGATTACGAAAAAAATAGATTTAGATGATATCGTCGATGAAGGATTTGAAACATTACTGAACGATAAGTCACAAGTAAAGATATTAATTAAACCATAATTATCTAACCACACGCCGACCATAGATAGTTGGCGTGTGGTGTTATATAAGTGCATATTCTAAAAGTTAACATCACATAACCTTTAAAAACTACTGTTTCTTTATTCTTAAAAAACGGAGATGTATTGCTACTGGAGCATACTCTGTCCGGTCGAGTATATTAAAATTTCGGGACTTTCTCACGTCATGCCTTACAAACTCAAGGTTATCAAAAGAGAGGGGATGAGTGTATTTTTTTGCATCTTTCTGCGCATTGGCACAATAAGGTGTACCACCACATTTAGTATAGAGCCTGAAAAATCCACTCATCTTTTAAGAGCAAACAAATCCGTTGTTCATGTTATGTTACCTGATTTTTTAAATTTTCTCTGCCAGCTTGTTAGCGTAACGTTGATAATAGAACACACCTATTATTCCCCATATTGCCATGAAAAGTAAAGATGGCGTACTTAATTGACCAGGAGAATGGGGAGTAATCAAAAGAATGATAAAGCTGAAACTAATGATCATTCCTATACAAGTTAAAAGTTGATCGAATCGAGTGCTTGCTTTTTTATAGCTAATCAAGCAAACATAAACATAAGCAACAGCTGCAAGAAATGAAGCCATGTCAACAATATAAATAATGACTTCTCGTCCGAACCATGGGGCAATTAAACTAATAGCTGTAATAAATAATACACTGTTGATCGGAACACCATTCTCTGTTTGCTTCATATATTTTCTATGACAAAGCTTATAAGAGGATAATGAAGATAACAGGTGACTGCTACTAATCATAAAACCATTAATTCCCCCTGATACAGCAGTCATTAGAGCAATAACTAATAGTAAAAACCCAAAATTGCCAACATGAGTTATTACAGCTTCACCTAATGCCCAATCGAGGTGTTTCGCCTCGGAAGGGGAAAATGCTAGAGAAGTAATAAAGTTTAACAGGCTGTATATCATTACTCCCGAAAAAATTCCAAGAATCGCTATCCGAGTTGTTTTTTCCGGTTTGAAGTTTAATTGTGTTGCTACCTGAGGGATAATGTCAAACCCAACAAACAGAAACGGAATAATAGCTACTACTTTTATTACTTCACTAAACTGGAAACTATAATGATTAACATAATGTTCTTTTAAAGTCATTGTACCCGTTTCAGATAGCATGGCGATAAAGACAATGAATATATTAAGCACTAAAAATAAAACCATGATGTTTTGCACATTAGAACTTTTACGCAGCCCGCGAATATTAATGATAGTAAAGAATATAATGATCAAACTCGCCATAACTACATCAGATAAATAGACTGGATTTCCAGCAAGATCATAAAGGTGAATCCAGTCGATGGCAGAACCAAATAAAATTTTAACAACCAATACAAAAGCTGTTGCATTAAGGGGAACAATGCTCAAATAACAAAGGATTAGAGCCCACCCTACAATAAAGCCATGTAACCTGCCTAGATTTTTATATGTGTAAGAGAAACCACCGCCATCTTCTGCATGTTGCTGCATCATAATATGATAGCCCTTCTGAATAAAAATAATGGCGATTCCACCAATACATAATCCGATTGTCGTATTGATAACACCTGATTCCGGAAGAAATTTAATCCCGGGAAGCGTGAAAGCTCCCCAACCTATAATAGATCCCAGTACTAAACTTAAAATATCAAAACGATTGAGTTTATTTTTCATTACACATCACAGATTACTTAAAATTATAAGCTGTAACGATTTTGTCTCTTCCAGTTACTTGATCATTGTAATATTCATATAGACAAATGCCTAAATAAGATCCAGAGATATTGTATATATTAGTATAGCCCAAATGTTGCAATGCCGTGACAGCATTATAACTTCTTTGACCAGAACGGCAATGTACATAGACGGGTTGGTCTTTCGGTATTTCATCTAAGCGTTTTCTAAACTCACTTAGCGGAATATTGACAGCAGTTTTTACATGACCTTTTTCATATTCATGTTTTTCTCTTACGTCCATAATAAATGCATTATTTTCTACTAATTCTCGTACTTTTGTTACAGATACCTGTTTGAAAGCTCCATGTAATCGATTTAAGGCAACCAATGCTGCAAAGTTAACAACGTCCTTAGCGGTACCGAACATTGGTGAGTAACAGAGTTCTAATTCTTTTAAATCCTCTAGTGTCCCGCCCATTGTAATCATCGTTGCGATAACATCAATCCGTTTATCTACGTTTCCCTTTCCAATTGCTTGAGCACCTAATATTTTTCCAGTTGGATATTCATAAATTAATTTAAAATGGATAGGACTACTTTCCGGCATTAATCCTACTTTATCATTTGGTATAATATAGACAAAATCATATGGAATACCTGCGCGCTGAGCCTGTTTTTCATTTAGACCAGTGCCTGCAGCGTTTTGATCAAATACTTGAATACAAGAAGAACCAATGACTCCGTTATGACGATGTGGTATATGATAAATATGATCTGCTGCTGCTCTTGCTTGTCGTTGGGCAGGGCCGGCAAGAGCTAATCGAGTAGGTTCATGTGTCAGTTTATGGTAAACTTCAATAGCGTCCCCTACAGCGTAAATATCTTTATCGTTAGTCTTATAATTATGATCCACTTTAATACCGCCAGTTACACCAATCTCCAGCTCGGCATTTACTGCTAATGTTGTTTCTGGCTTCACACCAATAGCCATGATAACCGCATCTGCCTCTAGTATTTTACCAGATTGTAGTTCAATAGAATTTTCTTTAATTTTTGCTAGCCCGTCATTTACGATGACATTTACGCCTTTATCAAGCATTTCTTTATGAAGAATTTGCGCCATATCATAGTCAAAAGGAGCCATAATTTGGTTGCTAAATTCAATTAATGACACTTCTAAACCAGCTAAACGAAGATTTTCAGCAACTTCAATGCCAATAAAACCCCCGCCAATTACTGCAACTTGTTTGACGTGATCCTGCTTTACATAAGCATTTAAATTAGCAATATCTACGACGTTACGAACGGTAAATACATGAGAGTAATCTACACCGGGCAAATCAGGAACAATTGGATTGGCTCCAGGGGATAATACTAGTTTGTCGTATGTTTCTTCATAGTTTTCACCTGTAGTTAAATCCTTCACGGTGATTGTTTTATTTCTGCGGTTAATAGCAATAACCTCACTGTTTACACGGGTCTCAATATTATATTGGTTTTTGAATTGCTTTGGGTTCATTAGTACAAGATCATCACTATTTTCAACAATACCACTTAAATGAAACGGTAAGGAACAGTTTGAAAAAGAAACATGAGGTCCTCTTTCAAACATAATGATTTCTGCATGTTCATCCAATCTTCTTGCTCTTGCAGCAGCAGAAGCTCCGCCTGCCACTCCACCAACAACAACAATTTTTTTATTCATTTTCCTGTCTCCTTTAGTTAAGAAACTTTTTTCCTGCTTGTTCAGTTCGTTTTTGGAATTAACATATTGTGCTATTAATCACATAGTTGATACTAGTATCATAGCAAATAATTGTGAGTTTGTACACATACCTGTATCGGTATATGCACAAACGATTAAGTATACTATTTTTTTACTTGTAAGTAAGATTTTTGTTCAACGATTCACAAATTAACTATTAAAAAATACGTTTGAGTATTTAAAATACACGTTTAGCAAGCATGTTCCCAATAATTCCACCAAGTGCTAAGAATAAGAAGAAGATCCAGCCGGAAAGGGAAAAATTGGCAATAGGAGTAAACAATGCTCCCACATTACAGCCGTTAGCTAGGCGAGTACCTAATCCCATTGATAGTCCACCTAATGCAAATAAAGCTATTTCTCTTTTTCGAATATGTGCACCTTGTAAAAACATCGTTTTCATTTTACCAGCTGTTAATAAATAGATAACAGTTCCTACTAGGATTCCAAAATTTTGCACTGAAACTGGATGTTCAAAAAATGGCATAACAAACGGTTCTGTAGACATCTTTGTAAAGGAAGCAATGGCCTCTGGTGAAACACCTAAGAACATTAATAATTTCCCAAACCAAATCCCAAATGGTGTAGAAGCTCCCCAGCCGGCTTTGGTAACTCCCATTAATAATACAAATAATATACTAATCACAATAGCTCCTTGCTTCAAGGTCCAAGGTTTGATAAAAATACGGCGATATGTTTCATAACTGAATAGTTTATAGTCTTTACTATCAAACGTATCAGGTAAATCTTGCATTCTTTCGGTTAGATGTCCATGATAACTATGATGCTCTTTTCGTTTTCTTTCATAGCGATAAGCAAAATAAACGGTTATACCACAAAATAAAGCCGTGAGCAAGACAGCTCCTAAATATCCTCCAAGCCCGTCCCATTTAAATAAGTCTGGTAGAAAAACTCCACCTTGTAATTGATTGCCTGTAGAAGATGTAACCCAAGAGTTAGTCACCCAAGTAGCTGTATGTTGAATTGGAAATCCAATGAATATACCAAAACCAAAGAATAATAGTGTAATAAACGCTCTCGGGAAACCTGTTGCTAGATCTGTTAGTACACCTGAAGCACAGCATGAAGAAAATGCCATGCCAAATCCAAATAATAGCCCACCTGCTATAACACCAAAATTAATTGGATTAATCCATAGATCATAGTTAGCTGGGTCAGATAAAAATAAAAAAGTAGTTGTTGCTAGAGCGGTCATAAAGAACATGAACATCATCGCTCGTAACAATTTTGTTGAACCAGTAGTATACGCACGATTAATACTGCCGGCAAAACCGGTATATGCACGTGTCAAAGTGTAACCTAGACCTGTTCCAATCAATAATCGAAAGAAAAGTAGATCCGTCTTTAGCAAGATATTACCAAGTACAAGAACTGATATAATTCCTATAATTCCCAAAACGTACTCAACCTTATGCAGTTGTCCTGCCTGAATAACTTGCTGTTTTTTTATTTCTGCTTCCATCTTTAAACTCCTTCCAATAGCTTGTTTATCATGTGAAAAATTTCACATGAATAGTATATAGAGGTGGCTCCAAAATATCAACCAAATAAACTTAGTCTCCAGTAATTATTCATGGAAGGGTAGTTTTGGATGTAGAAATTATAAAAAAGTAAAGTTAATGTTAACCAAATCAACAAAAAAAGCATGTACCAAAAAAGCACATGCAAAAGTAATTTCTTCAATTATTGTTTTTTATCCCGCATCTAAGGTCCGTAAGACTCCCACTTCAAGAGCCTTGAGTTGATACAAAAGGGTCTAAGTGGGAGAAAACGGCACCTAAATGCCCGATTCGTTCAATCTAACATTCAGTAGGAGATGGAAGAAAACTCCTACTGAATGAAGTTTCACTTTATGCACGTTTACGCTCTGATTTGTCGACGACAGCTGCGCCAACAATATCACCCATCACGTTGGAAGCAGTACCAGCCATTCCGATCAGCGCATCCACCCCGGCAATTAACGCAACAGTTTCTAAAGGCAGACCAAACATACTTAAAACAGCAGATAATGTCACAAGTCCTGCAGCAGGTACGCCTGCAGTGCCAATCGATAACAATGTACCGATGACTACGATACTTAGAAAATCGAGCGGGGAAAGACTTAAATTGGTAATATTTGCTGCAAAAACCAATGATACTCCCATGCGCAGTGCTCCTCCGTCTGAGTTGAAAACAGCACCTAGTGGCAGGGCGAAGTTAGCAGTAGTTTCGGAAATCCCGACTTTTTTTGCTGAACGAATTGCGATTGGTAGCGTAGCGATACTGCTAGATGTAAAAAAGGCAGTCGTATAAGCTTCTTTTGTTTGTTTAAAAAACGCAAGCACAGGTGTATTCGAAAATTTTAAAAAGGCTGTATACACGAATAACCACAATGATGCAATACCAGCATAAAAGACAAGTGTGAACGTTAATAAGGATTGAAAGGTTGCCAATCCTTGGCTTCCAAATGCTGTGGCACTAATCGCAAAAATGCCAATTGGTGCATATAAAAGCACACCTTGCAATATCTTGTAGAACATTTCATTTAATGCTGTAAAAAAAGTATTGAGTAAATTCCCATATTCGATCATTTTTTTATCGGAAGCATGTCTCATGGTTGAAATAGCAATCCCAATAATGACTGCAATAAATAAAATCGCCATTAGATTACCAGAAGTGAAGGCGGAAAAAATACTTTCTGGAACAATCTGTAAAATAATATCGGAAAAGCTAGGTGTTTCCGGTTTTTCTACTGTGGTGTCTGGTAAAGAAAGGTTTTCTCCTGGATTAATCCATAAGGCTAATCCAAGTCCGATAAGTACTGCACAAGCAGTAGTAGCTATATAGTATAGAATAAGCTTTCCGCCCATGCGACCTAGCTGAGTCATATTCATTTTGTTTACTGCTAATACGACTGTAAGAAAAATAACCGGAATGGCAATTAAGCTAAGTAAATGTATAAGTAATGTTCCTAACGGTTCGAGTATAGTTGTTTGTTGCCGGAAAAGAATTCCTGCAAATATACCAAGCAAAAATGCTGTTGTCATTTTTATTATAAAGGATGTTTGTTTGTAACGTCTCCATAAACGCATAATATTTATCGCCTTCTTTTATATTGATTTTATATATTTCTTATCGTACCAAAAAAAAGGCTTTCCTTCAGTTTCTATGTACTATTTAAGTTTTACTTTATACCGTACAACAAATAGGAAGCTGTTAACATTTTGAAAAAACTGTGACGAATAAGCATTTTCATTACTTTTTTTATCGTTTTGAAATGGAATTCAGTTATAATAGGTTGGAAAGTGAGGAGGAAGTCCATGACTAAGCTATTATACTTTATTATTATTGTTGCATTTATTGATACTTTTATCCAACTACCTATTATTACTCCGTATGCAGTTGGTTTAGGTGCTTCTCATGTGTTAACAGGAGCAATTGTGGCTGTTTATTCACTTACCAATATGGTTGGAAATATTCTTGGCGGGCATTGGATTGATAAATATGGTAGAAAGCGAATGTTATTTACCGGTATGGTTTCTGTTACCATTATTTTATTGCTCTATCCGCTGGCTCAATCCGGATATCAATTGTTGGCGATTCGATTTTTACATGGACTGGCAGGTGGCTTTTTAATTCCAGCGGCATTTGCGTATGTCGGAGATAAGACAAAAGAAGGAGCGCAAGGGAAGACAATGGCGTTTACTGGAGCTGCCATCGGACTAGCTGCCATTATCGGTCCGGCTATAGGCGGAGCTATGGCTGCACGTTCCGAAATAGAATATGTATTTTTATTTGTTGCCATCTTATTTGTTATTACATCGTTTTTAGTACTTCGATATATTGAAGAGTCTTTTGTCTCGCGTGATAGGGGGAAGGTTCATATGAAACATTTCATCCCGCTATTAAAAAATCCAATGTTGTTACAAGCCTCCTTGGCTGCATTTGCAATTATGATAAGTAACGGAACATTGGCATTTGCTCTACCGTTAAAGGTCGAAGCCATTGGTTTGGATACTAGTGTGACCGGAGCATTATTGAGTACGTTTGGTATTGTTGCCATCATTATTTTTTTGACTCCGATAAACAGAATCTATGATCATATGAAACCATTAACATTAGTGGAAATCGGAATTTTTCTGGTAGGCTGTTCTTTGCTGTTCTTAAGCTATATCACAACCTTTTGGACGGGGATACTGGCAATGATTATTTATGGAACCGGTTTTGCTTTTATTTTTCCATCCATGAACCGAATGGTAGCAGAAGGTTCTACTCAAATGGATCGGGGAAAAGCGTATGGAATTTTTTATGCTGCTTTCTCATTAGGTGTCGTAGCAGGATCATCCATTTCTGGTGCTATTAGTGAACTGTTTGGGATTCCTTTTATATTTATCGCTGTTATTATGTTCATTGCTTGTACTAGTTTGTTTATTGGTCGAATGCGCCAAAAATAAAACTCATATTAAACGAAAACAAGGGAGAGAAAATTCTCTCCCTAAATTTCTTCTACTGGCAATAGTTCCACATCATAGAATAAATTTTGTAAAAGTAGAATTGGTTTGAATCCGAAGCATGCTACTGTGATAGCATTATAAAGATTCAATAGGATAGGCATAAAGCAAGCTTTGGCAACAATATAGCGAATGAAGTAAAAAACGCTTTTCTTTAAGGACAAGTAAGATTACTAGGCACTTCGCACGTCGAAAGAGTATTCTTCTTTTCACAGAGATTCATTTTTAGCCTCTCCGCTTCACTTCAAGAAAAGTTCCTCTAAATGAAGCTTCCCATTATTGTACATCGGCAATTTCTTCACTTTTTATTAGAAAAAGATCCTTTACCGACGTGCTATGCGTATTTGAATAATTTCGGACAAGATATTCTCCAACGCAATAGCCAAGCATTTTTGGATGAAACTGTGAACCGTAAAGTAATTGAATGTATTTTTTACTTCCTGCTTTCAATCGAGCATTGGGCAATATGAGTTTGTTCCAAAAACGTTTTAGCGTTTCATCTGTATATTTTCCGATATAGGTAGCTGTATAGTCTTTACCTAACCGTTTTCGGACAGCATATTCTGCCATTCCCTCTAAAATAATCGTATCTAATAATGTATATTTCTCTTCCGGTTTTTGGTATTTATTTAAACGGCAGACATGATTATATTCATGGGTAAGAAGTGCATGTATTTCGCTTTCGGTATTCCCTTCATGGACAAAGAGAAAGATTTTATCTTTAAATGTTAATCCCGATTTTCCATTATATTCTTTCATCAGTCTATGATTCGTATCAGAAGGGAATATAAAAATTGGCACGTCAGGCCCATTCCATTCCTTTTTTAATTTCGCGTATTCGATATCAATTATTTTCCAAATTTGTGCATCTTGCATTTGTTTAATCCGCTTTTTCGATAATGGTTTTCGATACATTCCATACTTAGTAAGATGAGAATAAATCTCTTTCGCCTCTGCATTTGGAAAATAGGATTCAACTCGCTTGGTTATTTTTATCGGATGATTGTAATCCTTTAACAACCATTCATCTGTTCGAACTACTCCGCTCATTTGATCACTCCTTAAACAAGTTGAAGTTTTAGATAGCATATGCAAATGAATGGAAAAGATTTCATTTGTAGCCAATTCGATGGTTTTAACATAGAGTATTGGAGAAAAATCATTTTGATTAACAGAAGCTTCATATAGATAAGTTAAAAATGGGAGTCAGGTGAAAAAATGAATTATCTGGACAGTTTAGCTAATCTTGGAGTGGGTGGAGCACATCCGGGAGGTTTGCAATTAACGAAGGCCATGTTAAAAAAAGAACGAATTGGTCCAGAAACATTTGTGCTGGATATTGGTTGTGGAACGGGGCAGACGGCTGCTTTTATAGCAGAAAACTACTCATGTTCGGTCACAGCAGTGGATAATCATCCATTAATGATAGAAAAAGCTGTACAAAGATTTAAAGATAGCAACTTACCAATTACAGCTATATGTTTAGATATAGAGAAATTAAAACTTGATCAGCAGTTTGATATGATCGTTGCAGAGTCTGTATTGGCGTTTACCGATATCTCATCATCTCTATCTTCCGCTATCCAGGTTTTACGGTCAAATGGGCGGTTGTTGGCAGTAGAAATTGTAGTGGATTCAAGTATGTCCAAATCGGATCAAGCGTTGATTATGTCATTTTATGGATTCCATAAACTATTAACAGAAACGGAATGGAAGGACAAATTTTTTCAGGCAGGTTTTAAGCAAATTGAAGTTGATCAGCCAATCATAGATCCTTTATCAATCAGCTTAGATGATGCGCAAGATTTTCATTTCTCTGAGTCACAAGTGGATGAGGCACTAGATTTACTACATGAACATCAAGAGCTAACTCAAGCTTACAAGGATGTACTTCATTATCGAATATTTCGTTGTTCGCGGTAAGAGAGGAAAGCAAATAAAAAAGGATAGGAGCAGTTTAACATTTATCGATTAGCGATGCCTATAAGTTATTCTGTGTTTCGTTTTGTAAAGTAAGGTCTCGTTATTGTTGGTAGATTATCTAAAGTTAAAGAGCTAACAGCAAGAATAGAAAGTGCTCAAGGTGAGGGTTACGAATCTCCCTTGCCAGTTTTCTGATAAAGAGAAGCCTTCATGCGAAAATTTGAGTTATATGTGCAGGAGACGGGAAACTTTTAAACGAATATCGATTTAGAATGAAGTGCGGTTTTAAGAGAACTGGTAAAATGTTTGGACACATGCATGTTGGAATTAAACCTGACATGACATGATTACAATGGCAAAAGGAATTAAGCGGGTACTTACCATTACGGTTGTAAGAAAAGATATCTATAAGGTATTTAAACAGCAACAAGAATTTTCTTTTCGCCATGTGAATCCAATTGAAGGAAACCTGGCAGTATGTGCAGTTGCGCTAAAAAATATGGAGATTATCGCGGAAGAAAACTTATCCGAGCGGGAAGCTTTATATGGCGAAAAACTGCTAGGAGTTACAAGAACTGTATGACCATTCATATGTTGGGGATATACGAGAATTGGGTTTATTAGCAGGTATTGAATTAGTTGAAGATAAAAAACGTAACAGCCTATAAGTCCTGATATAATTGGGAAAATAATGAGTGATTGTAAAGAAAAAGGATTAATTATTAAAAGGAACGAGGATACGATTACCAATTGTAATAATATTCTTACAATGTGTTTCCCTTATCCATAAGTGATAAGGAACTAGCGTTTATCATTACTATATTGAAACAAGTGTTTCATAAACACAAAAAACGAATTAGTACAGAAGTAGAGGAAGTGTTATTCGGAAAACAACTTTACACTTAGCAGATGAACTCAAATGAAATGGGCTCATCTTTTTTGTTTTTGTCAGTAGTTGCTTTTCTAAACTGTTGTGCATAGGCTATAGAACAGGTTTTTCAAATATAAGAGGGTGTTCGAAAAGTGCGTAATTATGGGGTAGCCAATTTTTCTGTTATATGTTTTGGAGTTCTAGTGTACTATTCTACCTGTAAAAACGTCTTCACAACTGTCGTTGAGCTTATCCTCTTATCAACACGTAATATAAAGGAGAAGAAATTTATGTCAAGTTATCCATATCTTATGTATCCCGGGCCAATTTATCTGGTCCCTATGTATCGTACTAGACAACAGTTTCCATCTGTAACTACAACACATTTTTTTGCTTCAGCTAATGAAATTAAACAGTTAATGAATGATGCTCATATTGTTATAAATAAACTATCCACTTCCAAACAATTTGATAAGCAAGTAATGAATGCAGCTCAAAAGTCAGACGAAAAGGAAGTTAAACGATTAATTGAATCTCTAAATATTAAGTCAATCGTGGATGTTAAATTCAATCCCGATTATTTACTGCTAAGATTCAGACAAAAAACAGTAGAGAACGTACCAGCTTGCTGTTCATTAACACTGGTATTAAAGTGGAGTTAAAAATAGCGTTTAATTGCAAAGTGAATACTTCCCCCATATATCGGAACCGGAATAGCGAATGGTGGTGTGTCCATGCAAAGCGGCATTTAAATAGCTGATTTGTTCAGAAATAGAAGTCGTTGACAACAATAGCATTCACGAAAATAAAGCGGAATTCTTTTTTTATACTATAGGAAAGTATAAAACTTTAGGCTTTATCGTATAAGAAAAGCGATAACTTTCTCCATAAAGACTTGGCGACAAGCCAAGTTTTTCTAATAACCTTTTGATTACTTATTTTGGTTTAATACTATTACAAGAAGTAATAAAAAGTTGCAATTAGAACAGCTGGTTAGACGATAGAAATTGCTTTATACTATAAATATAGTAAAAAACCAATGTTAGATATATGTTTAGTTGACAAGATGGTTTGTTAGCTAAATATAATCTTCTTTTTTTATACTAAAGGAAAGTATAAAACTTTAGGCTTTATCCCGCATGTAAGGTGCCGTAAGTTTCCCACTTCAAGTCCTGAATTGATGCAAAAGAGTCTAAGTGGCAAAAAACGGCACCTAAATGCCCGATTGGTTCAACTAACATTCCGTGTAAAAAGCATTCCACGGAATGAAGTTTCACTTTATCCCGCATGTAAGGTGCCGTAAGTTTCCCACTTCAAGTCCTGAATTGATACAAAGGGTCAAAGTGGTAGAAAACGGCACCTAAATGCCCGATTGGTTCAAGGGCCTTTAGGTCATACTCTTGTGGTACTAACATTCAGTAGAAGAAAACCCTTGCTGAATGAAGTTTCACTTTATTTTATAGAGAAAAACAATAGCTTTTGCCATAAAGATTTGGCGACAAGCCAAGTTTTTCTAATATAACATGCATTTTGGGGAGGTAGTTTCTTAGATGAAATTTTTTCATACTGCCGATTGGCACCTTGGAAAGCTTGTTCAAGGTGTTTACATGACAGAGGATCAGAGACATATTATGCAAGAGTTTGTACAAGCTGTTGAGGATGAACAACCAGATGCTGTGATTATTTCAGGAGATCTTTATGATCGAGCGGTTCCGCCAACAGAAGCAGTGCATTTACTAGATGAAATCTTGGATAAGATCGTACTGCAATTGAATATACCTGTACTAGCTATAGCAGGTAATCATGATAGTCCCAGCCGGCTGGACTTTGGCAGCAAAATCATGCGTGAAAACGGCTTGTATATTGTTGGACAGCTGTCTAAACATAATAAACCTGTTGTTTTAAAAGATAAGCATGGTGAAGTTCATTTTCATCTCATCCCTTATTGTGATCCAAGTGTTGTTCGTAACGCTTTTGGTGATGATCAAATCCGTAATCATAATGATGCAATGGGGAAAATTATTGAACAGATAGAAGCTGCAATGGAACCAGATGCAAGGCATGTTTTTGTTGGACATGCGTTTGTTACGCCTTATGGGGAAGAGGAAGCTAATACAAGTGAATCGGAACGTCCACTAGCGATTGGTGGTTCTGAATATGTGGATGCAGGACTGTTTAAAAACTTTCATTACACGGCATTAGGTCATCTCCATCAAGCTCATTATGTAAATGAACCAACCATTCGCTATGCCGGTTCACCATTAAAGTATTCTATTTCGGAAGAGTATCATCGAAAAGGATTTTTAATGGTAGAAATGGATGGAGAAGGGAATATTGAACTTGAAAAAAAATGGTTGACACCAAAAAGAGATATACGAACAGTAGAAGGTTCATTAAAAGAAATCCTGCAACAGTCGATTAACGAAGATTATGTGTTTGTAAAATTAACGGATGAAACGCCTGTGCTTTCGCCAATGGAAAAAATACGTTCAGTTTATCCTAATGCGATGCATGTAGAACGAAAAATCAACTTTGCAAAATCAGGTGATTCTAATCAGGTTAAATCGGTTGAACGGACAAAAATGACGGATACTGAACTATTTCAAGCCTTTTACAAAGAAGTAAAAGGGTATGAACCAGATGAAGAAACGATAAAGATGTTCCAGGGAGTATTGAATGATCTTTTAACAGATCAAAACGAAACAAAAGATTTAACTCATGTAACCAATTAAATAACGCTGTGAAGTTGATGGGGGTTGGAAAGGGTGAGTGAAGTTGAGGCCAGTAAAATTAACCATGATTGCGTTTGGGCCGTATAAGGATAAAGAGGTCATTCATTTTAATGAGTTGGGTGATCATCGTTTGTTCGTTATCGCTGGTAATACTGGAGCGGGAAAAACAACCATTTTTGATGCGATTTGTTTTGCGTTATATGGTGCTGCCAGTGGCCAAGATCGAGAAAATAACGCCATGCTGCGAAGTGACTTTGCAGATGATCATGTACATACAGCTGTGGAGCTGGTGTTTCATTTAAAAGGAAAAACATATCGGATTTTGCGGCAAATGGGTCATGTAAAAAAAGGAAATAAGACCAAAACTGGAGAACGATATGAGTTTTTTGAAATAATCGATGATGAAGAAGTTCCTTGTGTGGATAGACAAATCGTATCAGAGATTGACAGAAAAATAGAACAGCTAATTGGATTAACTCAGGATCAATTTAAGCAAATCGTTATGTTACCACAAGGGGAATTTCGCAAATTATTAACATCACAAACCGAAAACAAAGAGGAAATTTTACGCAGACTATTTAAAACGGAAACTTATAAAGCCATTGCCGATCGGTTTAAACAAAAAAAGCAGGAGACAGAAGAAGCTTTTAGGCAAGCAGAACAAGAACGTCAACAATACATTGCTCATATTTATGCAACACTTCCAAGCAGAAAAGAATCTTCCCTATTTAAAACGTTGGAGCAAGAAAATTATAATATGAATCAGATATTACAAGGTCTTGATGAAGAATGTTTGCACTATCAGAAGCAAATAGCGGAAGATAAACAGATGTGTGAGCGTGCTTATCTGGATCATGATAAAAAGCAAAAGGAGTTTTATCAAGCAAAAGCGATAAATGAACGTTTTATCGAACTCAAGCAAAAAGAGGCACGCTTAAAAGGGCTTGACCAACAGAAATCAGCTTATAAGCAGAAAGAGGAACAGTTAAACAAAGCAGAACGAGCTCAGCAAATCATTCCTTTTGAACAGCAGCAGAAAGAATGGCTGCAAGAAGAAGAAAGTAAAACACAGGCTTTAGAAGTAGCAGAGCGAAATAAACAATTCATCAATGAACAGGTTGAGCAGGCAGATGCATTGTACAAAACGGAAGAAAAACGCGCGTCAGAAAGAGAAGCACTTCATAAGCAACTAGATAAATTAAATGATTATTTACCAACAGTTAAACAAATAGATAAAATGAAACAGCATCTAAGTGAATTAGAAAAGCAAAAAAAAGCTGCTTCTGAGGCATTGAACACGATCGATGATAAGCGTGGTAAACAAAGTAAAGAGATAGAACAGTTTGATAAACAAATAAATAAGCTTGAGAGTTTTGTAGATAAGCTTCCTGATATGCAAGAACAATTAAATATGATGCGTGAACAATACAAACTTGTACATGAATATCGCAGGTTAACTGAAAAACAAATCCTACTTAAAAATGAAGTGAATCAAAGAGAAAAAGTAGCCATGCAAATGAAAATAACCTACAATAAGCTGGAACAAACATGGATGAATAATCAAGCTGCTTTACTGGCAACACATTTACATGATGGTGGGGCATGTCCTGTGTGTGGGAGTTTAAACCATCCACATAAAGCAAATCAGCAAAAGGCGATTGTTTCCAAAGAACAATTGGAAAAAGCAAAGCAGCAATATGATAGTTTAGATAAAGAGTTTCGAGAAGTGGCGGCTAAATTAAGTGCCATTCAGGAACAGATAAAAGAAAAAGCAATAGATGTGGAGAAACATGGAATAGAACTGATCGAAGTAAAGCAAAAAGAAGAACAGTTGGCTTTTTCAGGAAAACAATTAAGCAACAAGGTTGAACAGCTGAAGCATAGACGGAATAAATTAACCGAATTGAAACGCCAAACGGAAATGCTGAGACTTTCCTACAAAGAATTGGAAGAAAACCAGAAACAGCAAGAACGACGTTATCATCAATTAGAGAGGGAGCTAGCTGAAGCACAAGCACGCTATCAGGAAAGAATAAGATCCATTCCTGAAAACATGCGAATGTTGATAGATCTAAACCAACAAATAACGCGAACAGAAAGACAATTAAAGCAACTGGAGAAGGCATGGGAAGAAGCACAAAAGAAGCAACAGCAATCGAAAGAGGCACAAACCAAGGCCCTATCAGAGGTTAATCACGCACATAAGCAATTACAAGAAACGATTCATAGACGTGAAAAAGCAGTTCTTCAATTTAAGCATGCATTGGAAAAACAACATTTTTCCTCTGAAGCAAGCTATCAAAGAGCTAAAATGAAAGAATCCCACCGTTTAGCATTAAAAGAAGAACTGGAGCAATTTAGACAAACACAAGCGACTTTAGAGAAGCAAGTAGAGGAATTAAAAGCAATGCTAAAGGATAAACAACAATTGGATTTATCCAGCATCCAAAATGAGTTAAACCAATTGAAGGATAAATATGAAACAGCTATGGAGAAATGGAATGCATCCAAGCAATATTATCAAGAGGCATTAGCCTTAAAGCAAAATATTCAAACAACAAACGAAAGATTCGATAAACGAGAACAACAGCTACAGATCATAACCGATTTGTACGATATGATTCGGGGACAAAATAATCGCAAAGTATCATTTGAACGCTATTTGCAAATTGAATATTTAGAGCAAATTATTGCTGCTGGAAATGAACGGTTGAAGGAATTATCAAATGGACAATATACCTTTATCCGCAGTGACCGCCAAGAATCCCATGGGAGACAGAGTGGGCTTGCTCTGGATGTCTATGATGCATATACGGGTCAGACGAGAGATGTAAAGACATTATCAGGCGGCGAAAAGTTTAATGCTTCACTTAGTTTAGCTCTTGGAATGTCTGATGTAATCCAAAGTTTTCAAGGAGCCATATCGATTGATACCATGTTTATTGATGAGGGCTTTGGAACGCTGGATGAGGAAGCATTAAATAAAGCCATTGATACATTAGTTGATCTTCAACAAACAGGCAGGATGATTGGGGTTATTTCTCATGTGCAAGAATTAAAGACGATTTTTCCTGCTGTGCTTGAGGTATCTAAGTCTAAAGAAGGCTCTAGCAGAACTAAGTTTTTAATTAAATAATGCTGATGAATGATTGGATTTAGATGCAGCAAAGTGTATGGGAGCAAGGGATTTGCTGAATAATAGCTAAGATCGAGTCGGGAAAAGCTGTTAACATCGTGTGTAAGAAAACTTATGTTAGAGTCTAAGCTGTTTAACTTGCTGTCTGTAATGTCCGTGCGTTCCTTTTAAAGGGAGGATAAAAAATTATCCATTTAAAAACCGGGAACTTTTCCGGTTTTTTTGCTCTCTAAAAAACAGTATCCGTATCTAATGGTGAATAACTTTTTTAAAAGTAGTTTCGTCTGCTTAAGCGTTTGTGCTGTTAGCTAACTTCGATCCTCTCCTGTTTTAGAGGCATGTTTTCTTTATCTAAGTTGTAAGGAACTGTATTTTTTATTCCAAAAACAGAGTAAAAATTATTTTATCCGCATAAACACTAGATTTATCAATGCTTTTTAAGGATTTAACAAGTCATTTTACTACTAATTTACCACTTATGAATGAGTCTTGATACAACTAAATATCCTAGAAAAGTAAGAATAATAAAAGATACTTCCATTGTGAAATTGAATATGTAATAGGTAGACACTTCAAATTGAGGTGTCTATTTTTATACCCAAATTGAAAGGACGTGATAACACGAAACAACACACAGGAGCGTTGTCCACCGTATAACATCAATTGGATAGATAAGATTCAATTTTAAGAAAGGATAGGTAAAAATATGGAACTTAAATTTGTAATCTCAAACATGGAAAAGATATTTGGCAACTTAGAGTTTACTGGAAAAGACAAGACGGAGTAGAGAAGAATCAATGGTGAATGACTGTATTATCTCGCAGCTTCAATCTCTACTCCAATGTTCAAAGAGCAGATGATATTTGCGGTTTCCCCAAAAGCACTTTGACTTTGAAAAACGTGTAAAACTGATTAACCCACATATTACTGCAAAGAATTATAAAATCGGCACTCGTGGCTTCACAAATTACATTTAAATGCTGATGACATGGTAAAAGAATAAAGAAAGAGAGGAATTTATTTTTAAGATTAGCAAATGGAATTGTTATTGATAAAGACGCAACGTTTTGAAATGTTGAAGTTTTCGCTCTGCCATCGTGAAGTAAGAATTCAAAATGAAGATGGTATGGTATCAGATGAAATCAAAGAGCGTACCTATGACTTAAAGCCCAAAGGACAAGGACGAATGATTCAAGTGAGCATTCCTGCCAGTGTTCCCCTAAAAGAGTTTGACTACAACGCACCTGTAGCTGGCAAAATAGTTGCCCTAATACAAAGTAAACGGAAAGGAGACAATCAAGCATGAAAAAGTATCTTTCCCGTGGCAAACGGATTCATGCGACGGATAAAGACTTAGTATTCCATTTTACCATTGCTACCTTGCTGTATTTCTGCTGATTGTCTTGCTGTTTCATAGCAAAGCAATCTTGCAGACTTACATCATATTGTGATATGCTGTAAGCCTTTTTTACTATCTACTCCTAATTGGAAAGCACACTTCTGTCAACAATTTTTCTGGTTCATTCTGTGTTTTAGGCGAAATATGGTATATATTCATAATATTTCCGCATAGATCATAATTATTTTCCAAAATCCAATGTGATAACTCATCATTGACAGCCTCCAGTTGAGAATAACCACCCTCACAAGTTAAAGCAGCGACTAAAATAGCAGGAATCTTTTTAAATCGTGTATGTACGGTATCTGGATAAGTACCAACTACCGATTGCTGTACTTCTACATCAACCTTATCGTCTGAATCTGTTTCATAAATTACTGCAATATCATAACTTGGGCTTGCAAACTGAACATTTAATTCCTTTGTTTCTTCCCTTAATCTATTCCATAATTCTCCCTCTTGTGAATACCATGATAGCTTACTACGACAGCTAATTACATTTCTTTTTGGTATTTCTTTTACAGCAATATCAAAACTTTTGGGATTGTTACTGTTTTTCAAATCCTGAATCGTATTTTTTAACAAAGTGATTTGCCTTTGTAAAGCTTGTAAATCTTCATTTTTTTGTGAAAGTTGCAATTCTAAATATGCTTCAAGACTATTGGTGTCACCATACTCATTTAAAATTTGTTTAATCATTGTAAGACTAAACCCCATTCGTTTTAACGCTTGAATTCGATTGGCAATGGGTAGTTGTGTTTCGTCATAGTAACGATAGTTTGTAAAGTTGTCAATTTGGGCTGGCTTTAATAAGTCGATTTCATCATAATAGCGTAACATATGGATACTAATTTTTGATAATAAAGCAAAATCTCCTATCTTCAACATCTGTATCAACTCCTTTCTTGTACCTAATATCATAAACGATTACATTGTGATAACGTCAAGGGTTTTTTTCTTTTTTATTGTGGTAGCGATTTTTTTGTTTACTGCTATTGACTCTCACACTATCCGAGAGTGTACGATAGAGACAATTCAAAGAATGGAGGTATAGAATGGACGCTATTGCAATTAAAAAGCTAACAAAAACATATGCTGATAAGAAAAGTGCATTAAATGAATTTGACTTATCGGTGAAACAAGGAGAAATTTTTTCTTTATTAGGTTCAAATGGAGCAGGTAAAACAACATTAATCAATATCCTTACCACTTTTTTGAAGCCTACAACAGGTAATGTTCAAATACTAGGTAAAGATTTAGAAAATGAAACACAATTTATACGTTCCAATATAGCCTGTGTAGCACAACATGTTTCGACTAATGATAATCTTACCTTGGAGGAAAATATGCGATTTCAAGGTCGTTTATATGGGCTAGACAAAGAGAGAATGAAAAAACGTATGAATCAGTTGGTGGATATTTTCAACTTGTCTGACTATATAGATAAAAAAACGGAAGCTTTATCTGGTGGAATAAAACGTAGACTGGATATTGCCATGAGTATGATGTCATACCCAAAAATTTTGTTTTTAGATGAACCAACAGTTGGAATGGATATTCAATCGAGGCAAAGCATGTGGGAAATGTTGAAAAAAATAAAAAAAGGATTAGGAGTTACTATTTTTCTCACTACCCATTATTTAGAAGAAGCAGATATGTTAAGCGACACAATATGTTTTATCAAAGATGGGAAAAAAGTACTTCAAGATTCGCCAGCAAATCTTAAACGTTTTACAAGCAAAAATATAATCAGAATCATTACCACGGATATTCAAGACTCTAGAAAACTTGAAGAGCTGCTACTTCAAAAAGATTATGTCAAATATGTTACTGTTAATGATCGTTCCCTCGACATACAAGTGAATGATAGTCAACTCAATTTTTTAGATTTAAATTATTATGTACTTCGTTCAAAGATAAGTTTCGAGGGAATAGAAATTATCGAACCGACTCTTGATGATATTTTTCTTGAGATTATTGATGAAAGGAAAAATTAGTTATGGAAGTGCTTAATATCTTTTGGAAAAATGTAAAATGGCGTTTTCAAAATCCAGCCACGATTGTTATGAACATCATCCAGCCAATTGTTTGGTTATTACTTTTTAGTTCTATGTTTACTCCAGCAGAAAGTATTGGAAATGTAAATTATACTACATTTTTATTGCCTGGGTTGCTGGTTATGACTGTTTTAACAAGTGCTGGGGTAAGTTGTGGTATTGCCAATTATTATTTAAAAGGTGGTGGAAGTTTCTATAGAATTTATATTTCACCTGTCAAACGAAGTTCTATTGTATTAGGACAAGTTTTAGACGTAGAAGTACTATCATTTATTGGAATTGGAATTTTACTTCTCATTTCTATTCCATTTTCTGTAAGTATTGCTTCTGGGTTTTTAGGGTTTATTCTGATTCTACTTCTACTATTCTTATGTGTATTCTTTGTTGGGAGTTTATCTTATGCTCTAAGCTTTGTATTGCCTGATGAAAATGCCTTTATTGGTTTTGTGAATACTATTACACTCCCTTTGTTTTTCCTAAGTACTGCGATAATGCCTGTAGAGCAGTTGCCTGAATTCTTTCAGTTTGCGATAAAGTTCAATCCATTTTCATACGTGATTGATTGTTTAAGAACTTTGATAATTCAAAGTAATATTCAATGGTTTAATATACTATCAATTCTAATTATGCTAACTACTCTAAGCCTTGTATCCTTTACTTTGGCTGTATCTAAACTGAAAAAAGTACAGAAATAAAAGTAAAGTCATGTTTTACTTTTATTGATGAGTTTTTAGATTTAAGATTCCATTTGCAACACTTTCCATGATAGGGTCATTATATGCATGCTTCAATTGATGGTGTAAAAGCTAAAATGATACGTTAGTAGCATATAATTTACTACTCTTTTACCATTATGGAAAGCCAAAACATAAGAAAATATGCAAAGAAACGTGAAGTATCTACCGATAGTAACAATGCTCGAAAAGCCCATAGGATAGGGCTAAACGAGCATTAAAGAAATTTAAAAAGATAATCAGAAATTTATCCTTTGTTTTATTCCAAAATATCTGCTTTTGCGGTTACGAACATGATCTAGAAAAATGCTCTTAAATCCCCAATTCGTTCGGGCCAAGGACAAGAGAGTCTGCTTAAATAGGCATCGCGATTTTTTAAGGACAGAGAAGCTAGGGAAACGATACACCGCGATTTTTCAAGGACATCTGCGGATATAGCCTCTGATCTACGTTTTAAGGAGAAAATTGCCCCTTGGAATTTGTACGTTCAAACAAGTGCTTTTCGCTTTTGTTCCGGGAAAGAAGACTCTATACGGATGAAGCTGAAACGTTCATTGACTCTAACAATACGCTTGCAATAATCTTTCCGGCTGTCTTAGGTGCTGTTTTCCCTGGTAATCCGAGTGCATGAATCGCTTGAATTCCCTCTTTTTTAGCAAAGGAAAAATCTACACCTCCAGGTTTAGAGGCAAGATCAATAATGACGATAGAGGATGACATGTTAGAGATAAGTTCCTCATCGATTACCGGATATGGAATAGTGTTTACACAAATTGTCATTTCACTAATTATTGTATTTAGGTTCTGGAGTTTAACTGCTGTTAATCCCATCTCCGTAATACGTGCAATATCAGCTTGATTTCTCGCAACTACCGTTACATTGGCACCAACTGCGTCAAATAGCCGTGCTACCGTTTTCCCTACTCTGCCAAATCCCAAGATACATACATTTGCGTTATGAATTGTTTCATCCGTTGCTTTCATTGCCAGCTTCAAGGTTCCTTCTGCTGTAGGAATCGAATTATAAATAGCCACATCGTCACGTGCAAATATTTTTACTAATGTTCTCTTAGTGGCTGTACAAATATGCTGTAAATAATGATTAGCAGTACCTGTATAAATCGTGCAATGTTCTGGTGTACAGGAGATTATTTGTTCAGTAAGAAACAGAGCTTTATCCGAATAAGTTACTTCAACTTTTCCTTTTTCGTCTGTTCCGCCAACTGGAAGAATGATCGCATCCAATAGCGAAAGATTCATATTTTCTAATTCTGTATGTTTAATATTGCTTTTCTCAAAAGATAGGTGGTCAAATCCAATTAAATAAAGATGCATGTCAGTAGTATCGGCCAGTAAATTTATTACATGTATGTACCTTGCATCTCCTCCCATAATCAGTACATGTTTTTTATTAGACATACTTACATCCCCTTTTTACAAAATAATAAAGTACCTCTACCTATTCATTCTATAATAATATTGATGGAAGTATGAATGATTTTAACATAACGTGAATCTTCAATTAGGTAGAGGGGGACTTTTATATCTCACTGAATTGTTAGTACCATAAAGGTATGACATAAAGACCTCTGAACAGAATCGAACATTTGACTTGCAGTTGAATCGTCCACTTGTCCTCTTAGGTTTCATCTCGTAGCAGGGAAGGGCAGGTCTTGCTGCCAATTACATGTGGGATAAAAGTGATAAACAGTTGGCGTACTTACAATATATTTGCTTTCTTTTTTATAAACTGTTGGAATTATTTTGATTAAAGGGTTTATCAAACTTACAGTTCATGGTAAATTATAAGTACAATGATATTTGAAAGGAGATTTATTGAATGGGGAATTATGTTAAATTAGGGAAATCTGATATTTCTGTCTATCCAATTGGACTAGGTACGAATGCTGTTGGCGGTCATAATATTTACCCAGATATGCTAGATGAAGAACAGGGAAAGAATGTGGTTCGTACTGCATTAGAGCATGGAATTAATATGCTGGATACGGCGTTTATTTATGGTCCTAAACGTTCAGAAGAATTAATTGGTGAAGTTATTAAAGAGTATAAACGTGAAGATATTGTTCTTGCGACAAAAGGAGCACATAAATTTGTTGGTGATGAAGTTGTAATAGATAACTCACCAGCTTTTTTAAAACAGTCAGTAGAGGACAGTCTTCGTCGTTTACAAACGGATTATATCGACCTATACTATATTCATTTTCCAGATGAAGATACGCCGAAGGATGAGGCAGTTGGGGCATTAAAAGAATTAAAAGATGAAGGAAAAATTCGTTCCATTGGAGTATCGAACTTCACATTAGAACAGCTCAAAGAAGCAAATAAAGATGGGTATGTTGATGTGCTGCAGGCTGAATATAATTTGCTAAAGCGCGATGCTGAAACTAGCTTCTTCCCTTATACAGGAAAGGAAAAAATTACCTTTATTCCCTATTTTCCTTTAGAATCAGGTCTGCTTGCCGGAAAATACAATAAAAATCAGACTTTTACTGATTTACGTGCAGATAATCCTAACTTCCAAGGTGAAAAGTTTCAGGAAAATCTCGCCAAAGTTGAAAAGTTAAAGCAATTTGCAGAGAAATATCATGCAGAAATTGCTCATGTTGTACTTGCTTGGTATTTTACTCATCCTTCTGTCGATGTCATTATCCCTGGAGCTAAACGACCAGAGCAGGTGGTTAGCAATATGCGTGCTGCAGAGATTCAACTCTCTGAAGAAGATGTACAGCTTATTAGCGATATTTTTTCTTAAGAATTCGATTTCGTTTCGTGGGGTATAAATCCTCACGAAACGTTTTACCATTGTATAGCATATTATATTCGTTTTTGCATGGGTATCGTCGTCTAGCTTAAGCGCTCAGCGACTAGTAAATTTCGATCTTCTTCCTGGTGATCAGTCAACATCGACTCGAATATAAAGGAAGACCGACTAAAAGCGGGCTTGCCGCTCAGGTGTCGGCATACCCCTGTTTTAGAGGCATGTTATCTTTATCTTGTCAGAAGATCTCCGGTTTGTATGTTGTTAAACGAGTTCTTCTGACTTTTGTTCTATTTACCTATGCATAGTGTCCGCCAATTTTATGGCTTCTTTCGATGGTAATACCAGCATCGGTATAGCTGATAGCGCGAAGAAGAGAGGTAGAACCGTATTTAGAACGGATCGCGTCCATGGCATAACCAATATTATTTTTCTTAGCACGATCTTCAAATAGGCTGAGCTGAGTGTCTTGTTTTACATATAAATTTGTTAATGTTACATAAACTCTCCGGATGCTACTTACTCCATCATAAAATCGTAAAAACAAATCTAGACAAACGTGATACATATCCATGGTAACATTAGTAGGAAGGGAAATTGACTGAGAACGTGAAAATCCGCCTCCTGTTGCTTTTGAATAACCAATTCCTAATTGAATGGTTTTTCCTGCCATGTTAGCGGTTCTTGCTCTACGGCAAACTTCTTCACACAAATCAAGTATGCAAACTTTTGCTTCCGCTTTCGAATAATCACGTAGTAACGAGATACCGTGTCCAAATCCCTTTTGTTCTGTTTTTATAAAATTTCCTAGTACGGGACTTAAATCGATTCCCCAAGAATGCCAATACAATTGCTCGCCCATGATGCCAAAGCGTTTTTTTAAATAACGTAAATCAAAACGGGCTAACTGTTCTATTGTTACAATCCCCATTCTGTTCAAATTCTTTTTCATTCTGCTGCCAATCCCCCACATTGCTTCTATAGGAAAAGGCCAGATTTTTTGTTGTACTTCTTCATAGGTGCATTCAGCGATACCTTGCTGCTTTGCATGGAGATCCATAACAACTTTAGCGAGAAATTTATTATCACCAATACCGATAGAACATGTAATTCCAAAGCATTCATAAATATCATTTTTAATTCGTCTAGCTACCTCTCGTCGATTGCCAAACAATTTTTGCAATCCATTGACCGTAACCCATACCTCATCAACGGAATAAGGGTGAATAGCTTCTTTAGGAACATATTGGTAAATTAATTTAGTTATTTCAGCTGATACCTTTAAATAATCTGCCATATGTGCTTGAACGATATAGAGATTTGGATCATCCGGCAGCTCAAAAAAACGGCTCACATTACTAATGCCGTATTTTTTCTTTAGTGCTGGGGAAGCGGCGAGTACAATGCTTCCCGATCTATTCGGATCTCCTACAACTGCTAGTAAATCCTTCATTGGATCTAATCCTAATTTCATTGCCTCTACACTGGCGTAGAAGGAACGCATATCGATACATAAGATATCGTTACGTGGATAGGGACTATAATCCATCATGAATCCTCCAATCAAAGAACGTATGTTCTTATTATATGCCGCTAGCAATGGGAATACTAGTGGGAATTTCTTCCTCAATAACCATTGTTAATGGGGAACAAATATTAGAAAGACTTGGCTTGTCGCCAAGTCTTTAGCGAAATCTGTAGTTTTTCTTATACGATAAAGTGAAACTTCATTCCGTGAAATGCTTTTTACACGGAATGTTAGTTGAACCAATCGGGCATTTAGGTGCCGTTTTCTCCCACTTAGACTCTTTTGTATCAATTTAGGACTTGAAGTGGGAAACTTACGGCCCTTACATGCGGGATAAATCCTAAAATTTTATACTTTCCTATAGTATAAAAAACAGTTTAAAAGAAATTTTCTATTTACAGAGGAGGAGAATGTGATCAAGCTATCAGGAAAGATAGCTAAAAATGGTGAAATGAAGGAAGAATGGATGCCGTTTGGAGCTGACCGGATAAGCTTTAGTCGTGTTTCAAAAGGCATTGAAGGAGCATGGTATTATATAGTTAAGAATAATCCGGTATGGACAAGTGCCTGATATTCCAAAACTATTGTATAGAAGTGCTTCGAAGCGATTAGCTAAAATAATGATTTTGTTTATGAAGCCTAGTAATAATACAATTGCTGAAGTACTTATAAAAAAATGGTGAAAAATTAATTTTTTCCATTTTGATTAACAATTTACTGGATGAAGAAGGAAAAGATATAGAAGATAAAATTATAGATTTAGTAAATCATGTTGATGAACAGTAGAAAAAGGGCAGCTGCAGTATGACATATCGTTTGTAGATTCTTTTGGGAAGGGAGCGTGTCCCAAGAAGATGGATTGATTTGAAGCTTAGAACAAAACGCGTACGTTTTAACGGCAGCTATCAAGGGAAAAGCAATAGCAATAAAAAACAAAAAGGGGTTTTAGGTAATGACAGCAAACCAAGTTGGATTTGCATTTTTATATTTAGCAGCATTTTTGCTAATTGGAAAGTGGATTCGAGTCCGAGTGACTTGGTTACAGAACTTATTTCTACCATCCTCGATTATAGGGGGATTTTTGGCATTAATTCTTGGACCGCAAGTGTTAGGAAAGATTTTAAGTAATTTCGTTTCTAAAGATTCCTTCTGGGTTAATGGAATATTTCCAGAGCAAGTGACAGTGGTATGGAGTGAATTACCAGGGCTATTAATCAATGTCGTGTTTGCCGCTTTATTTTTAGGTGCAACGATCCCCGGGCTAAGGAAAATATGGGATTACGGTGGTCCACAATTGGCTTTCGGCTGGACAATTGGGTGGGGACAGTATGTTATTGGGATTTTACTTTCGTTACTCGTGTTAAGTCCAGTATTTGGTATGCCTCCTTTAGTCGGTGCATTAATTGAAGTTGCTTTTGAAGGTGGACATGGAACAGCCGCTGGTTTAGCAGGAACTTTTAAAGAAATAGGATTTGCTGACGGATATGATTTATCTGTCGGTTTAGCTACAGTAGGGATTTTAACAGGAGTAATTGTCGGGATTATATTAATTAATTGGGCAGTCAGAAGAGAAAAAACAAGTGTGATTAAAGATGTAAAAGGTTTTTCTGATTTAAGAAAGCAAGGAATCATGGAATTCGAAAATAGAGATCCAGCAGCCAAAATGACAGTTCGCCCCGAATCGATTGAGCCGCTCTCATTACATTTTGCAATCGTCGGCCTAGCTATACTGGTTGGTTATCTGCTTTTACAGTTTTTGATTTGGTTAGAATCTGTAACTGTTGGTAATTTTATAGATATTCGTTTTATGACATATATTCCTTTATTTCCATTGGCAATGATTGGCGGGATTTTTGTTCAGGTTTTCTTTAATAAAATAGATAATGCAAGAATTATTGATCGCAATATGATTAATCGAATTCAAGGATTTGCTTTAGATATTTTAATATTAACCGCTATCGGTACCGTATCGATTGATGTCATAGGTGATTATATGATCCCATTTATCTTGTTAGCTGCTACAGGTCTTCTGTGGAACGTAGTTGGCTTTTTAGTGTTAGCACCGAGGATCATTCCTTCCTATTGGTTTGAACGAGGTATTGGTGACTTTGGGCAATCAACAGGCATTACTGCTACAGGTTTATTATTAATGCGAATTGTCGATCCTAAAGGTGATACACCAGCTTTTGAGGGATTTGGTTATAAACAGCTAGTTTATGAACCCTTTCTTGGTGGAGGACTAGTAACGGCATTATCGGTGCCGCTAATTTATCAATTTGGAGCAATTCCATTTTTAATTTTTGCCATGATTATGTGCTTAATCGGAGTCCTCGTAGGATTGTTGCATTTTGGGAAAAAATAATTATCTCATGGGTGTTCAAAAAAGGAGTAAAACGAATCGGTAAAGTTTGTAGGCAGACAGTGAGCTTTCGAGCAGTGCAAGCGTGCATTTAAACAAAGGAGCTGCCAGAAACGAATGAATATGAAACAGGTGTGTTTGCTTAACTTTTGAACAGCTTGTAGGTGAAGGCTTTTTGAATGAATATCATCTTCTTCTATTATTAGCAATAGGGTACCTTGTTTTTGCCATTGATAAAAAACAAACGTATTTTCCAGTTCCAGTAGTACTTGTAATAATTGGTATTCTTCTGTCGGTAATCCCATTTTTTTATGATGTCATGATTACAAAAGAAATGTTGTTTACATTTTTTCTTCCGGCTTTGTTATTTATTTCCGCTTATCAATTTTCAAGCAAAGCATGGCAGAGAAGCAAGTATATCATTATAACTTTAGGTACGATTGGGTTATTTTTAACGGTAGGGCTGCTCGGGATATTCATCTACACAGTAGCAAACTGGTTTGTACCGCTATCTCTTTTAGCTGCCTTACTGATAGCAGCTGTATTAGCACCTACCGATCCGGTGTCAGTGGTTGCTATTTTAAAACAAGCTTCTCGAGATGAGGAAATATCTGAGATAGTCGAGGGCGAATCCATGCTTAATGATGGAACGAGCATTGTTGTGTTAGGTGTATTATTACAGATGTATACACAGAATACAGGGTTTAACTTTATTGAATTTGTGAACAAGTTTTTACTTGTTTCATTTGGTGGGGCGGCAATTGGTATTTTATTCGGTTGGATTATGAGTAAGGCAATTTACTATACGGATCATTGGCAATACCAAGTAATGCTTAGCATTATTGTAGCCTATGGGAGCTTTTATTTAGGAGAGCTCATTGGGGTTTCAGGTGTACTATCAACGATTACTGCTGGCATGATGCTGTCGTATGAATTTGGGAAAACCATAGAAGAAAAGGAATTTCGCAGACAATTAGATGGTTTTTGGGGGATTGTAGAACCTACTATCTTATCAATCATTTTTTTGCTGATTGGTATTCAAGCAGCAACATACCTCACTTTTTCAGAATGGTTATTTGCGATTGCCATTTTTATCGGAACACTGTTAGTTAGATTTATTGTTATTATCATAATTACACAACTTCAGCCGATATGGAAAAAAACAATTTCTGTAAAAGATTGCGGCATTATAACATGGGCAGGAATTAAAGGAACGATGTCAATTGCTCTAGTGCTTGGATTAAAGGCAACTTTAGGAAATGATGAGATGTTGTTATTCGCTCTTATTTTTGTAACTATTTTACTATCACTTGTCGTTCAAAGCGCAGGTGTTTATCCGATGATGAAAAAATTGCAGCAAAAAGAAAAAAGAGTATAATCCATATAAAAAACTCCACTGTTACTCAAAAGTGGAGCTTTTACTTGTTTGGAGATTACTTTTTTGAAACTAACTTCATCTAGCTTATGTGCTCAAGCTGTAATAAACTTCAAACATCTTACTACGATTTGTCTAATAGAAGATAAAAAGGAAGTCTACGTGGGAGATAACGACATCTAAATGCTCCATTTGCTAACAAATATTTAGGGTAAAAACAGTTTCACTTTATCTTCCCGGTTTGAGTGCTTCTAGCTTTTGTTCCACTATAGGAAAGTATAAAATTTTAGGGTTTATCGTATAAAAAAAGATATCTTTCTAACAATGCAAGAGGTTAATCTTCGTTAGACAGTTTTAAGACATCTAAAATCTTAAAGAATAAGCTAAGCATGATAGCAATTACTGTCGCTAACCCCATTCCTGATAATTGAGCAGTACCGATTTGCACGGTTGTACCACTGACACCAATTACAAGTACCACAGTTGATAAAATTAAATTTTGTGAACGGCTATAATCTACATTAGCTTCAACTAGCATTCGTAAGCCACTTGCTGCAATAATTCCAAATAAAAGTAAGGAAATACCGCCCATAACAGCTGTTGGAATGGAAGAAATTAAGGCAGCGAGTTTTCCGACAAAAGAAAGAATAATTGCGACAATAGCTGCCATCCCGATAACCCATGTAGAATAAACGCGTGTAATAGCTAATACACCAATGTTTTCTCCATATGTTGTATTAGGTGTAGAGCCGAAAAAACTGGAAATAATCGTAGAGATTCCATTTCCTGCTAACGATCTGTCAAGACCAGGCTTTTTTGTCAAATCTTTTTTTATAATATTTCCTGTAACGAATAAATGTCCTATATGTTCTGGAATGAGGACAATAGCAGCCGGTAAAATTGTTAAGATAGCGCCCCAGTCAAATTTCATTTGGTAAAAATCAGGAAGTGAAAACCAACTTGCTTCCTTAACAGCAGTAAGATCGACAAGACCGAAAAGATAGGCGATAATATAACCAGAAATAATACCGAGTAAAATGGGTATAATTTTTAAGAAACCACGTAACGTTACCCAGCAAACAATAGTTATAACTAATGTTAATAAAGAAACAAGTGCTGTGTCCGGATCTATTGTCCATGACTTATCTGTACCAGCAGGAGCAATCCAACCGGCCATTTCTGCTGCAGTAGGAACTAATTCGAGCCCAATTACAGATACAATAGCACCCATGGCGGCGGGTGGGAAAATAACATCGATCCAACGAGTTCCAACAAATTTAATAATAAATGCAACTAGAGATAGAACAACACCTACAGCAAAGAAACCTCCCAATGCATAACTATATCCATCACCACCTGTGTAATCTGCTAAAACAGCAGATACAGGAGCAATAAAGGCGAAACTTGACCCCAAATAAGCGGGGATTTTACCTTTTGTAATAAATAGATAAATGATTGTTCCAATTCCGTTCATTAATAATATCGTTGCTGGATTAACACCAAATAAAATAGGTACAAGAACGGTAGATCCAAACATAGCGAATAAATGTTGAATACTAAGTGGTAGACTCGTTAAAAAAGGTAATCGCTCGTCTACTTGAATTTCTGTATGTTGTGCCATCTTGAGTTCCTCCTTGAAATTTCCCAACAGTTACCACTTAAAAACAGAAAAGCACCCTGCCTTGTAAGGGGCAGGGTGCTTGAATAAAAGATCAGCAAAACACAATTTTTCTCTTATTCACAGATTTCCATCTGTTTCACCTTAGCAGCCTCACAGGACTGAATTAAAGGTAACCGTCTAAATATATCCATATTATTATGCCAGTTAATAAACTGTTTGTCAATCATTGTTTGATGATAACAAAGATAAAAATTTAACACAGTATGCTATTTCATACTTTAGAAATATCCAAACTATTAAAATAAATCTGTCACAAATGACACCATTCAAACTCATTGACGGCTTATATTTCTAAATACACCCATTTCGGACTCCAAATCGATGCCAATTTGAATTTCTATGCGCGGGATGTGCTTAGTGTCAGACTGTAAACGGATAAGTAAGATTTCTTAAAAAGCGCTTTTCTTTTTCAAGGACAGGTAAAACTCTCACAGCGATAATCGTTGCTTTCTCATAGTTAAGGAAGCATCAACAGCAACCCATCTGAGTTTTCAGAAGCTCCAGCCTTAAAACCCCCTCCGTTTTTTTGACTCCTTTATAAGAAGCACACCTAAAGCCATTTTTGCAGTTCTCTTTTTAAAATCTTTCCACTTGTTGTCTTAGGTAACTCTTCGACAAATGAAATTGCTTGCGGACATGATGAATTCTTAGATTTTTCTTTGCAAAATGAGAGGATTTCCTTCTCAGATACCTGTTGTTTATTTTTTAGAACAACAAAGGCATGGGCAATTTCACCAATTTCCTTATGTGGTACGGGAATGATTGCCACTTCTTCTATTTTGGGATGCTGTAATAATAGCTTTTCTAAATAGGCAATTGAAATGCCTCCATCTGGGATATCTTTACGAGCTTCTTTCACATGAATGCGGCCATCTTCATCAACTGTTCCTTTATCTCCAGTAAAAATCCATCCGTCTTCCAGCACTGGATGAAGCTGAGCATGCTGTAGTGTTCCATTTCCTTTGACGATAATATCACCAACTTCTTTCCCATTATGAGCAACATCTTCTCCCTTATGATTAACAACACGTACTTTTGTTTGATTCATAAAAACCCCACCTTATTTCCTTTATTCTTCATATGCGGTATTATAAAAATTATATCATAATTTTTTGAAAGCGTTTTATTTAATGGTTTAAATCTCTTGACGAGTTCTTCTTGCAAGTTATGAGTTTAAAAAACAATAGGTGCAACTAGGTTTTCCTAGATGTACAAACCTAAGAATTAAATTCGGCTTCAAATGAAATAGGTAAATAGTTATTAAATAGGAAAATTGTCTCTAGTTATTAGATTAAATATAAAAATTTTGTTATGATTAATATGTTGAAAAATAGGTAGAAGCGATTCTATATTGTATATTTGAATCATCATATATTATAGAGAGAACGCTTTTCCTGTGAATATATAAGTAAATATATGGAAGGTGGAAGTTTTATGAGTTTTAACAAACCCAAGATAGTGATCTTAGGTGCTGGTTATGCTGGTCTAACGACAACTAGACGACTTTTGCAAAAACTATCTCCAGAACAAGCAGAAATTATTTTAGTTAACAAACACAATTATCATTATGAATCTACATGGTTACATGAGGTTGCTGCTGGAACAATTAATCCAAATCAAGCACGAGTGATGATTAGCGATGTCATTAACCCAAATAAAGTTCGCCTTGTATTTGATGCAGTAAAAAGAATAGATAAAGATGAACAACGTGTCATTTTAGAAAACAGTGAACTTGAATATGATTATCTTGTTGTTGCACTTGGTTTTGAATCAAATGATTTTGGAATTAAAGGAATGGCTGAACATGCTTTTGCAATTGAAGATATTGAGACAAGTCGCTTAATCAGTGAACACATAGAATACCAATTTGCTAAATATCAAAGTGGAGAAGAAGTAGACGAACATAGCTTAAATATTCTTGTTGGTGGAGCTGGATTTACAGGAATTGAATTTGTGGGAGAGCTCGCTGAACGTATACCGCAGTTATGTAAAAAATACGATATCGACCGCAGTAAAGTAAGAATTATCAATGTAGAGGCTGCTCCATCTATTCTGCCAATGTTTGATAAGGAATTAGTTGCTTATGCTAAAAAGTCCTTAGAAGATCGCGGGGTAGAAATTAAAATTGGTGCCCCTATTTCCGAATGTACACCAGAAGGCTTTATCGTTGGAGAAGATAATGAACTAATAAAAGCTGGAACTATTGTTTGGACAGGTGGGGTAAAGGGAAGCTCTGTGCTAGGTGAATCGGGCTTTGAATTAGTAAAAGGAAAAGTAAATGTCAATAGTGATTTACGTATGCCTGAAGAAGAAAATATATTTGTAATGGGTGATTGTTCTTGGGTTTGGAATAAAGAAGAAGATCGTCCATATCCTCCAACTGCTCAATTAGCCATGCAGGAAGCTGATGTTGTTGCAAAAAACTTGGTTGCTTTACTTAACAATGAGCCATTAACTGATTTTGTATTTGAAAGTAAAGGTACAGTCGCATCACTTGGTCTTTCTGATGGTATTGGAAGCATTTTTAATGATTATAAGCTTAAAGGAAAAGCTGCTGCTGCAATGAAAAAAGTAGTAGATAATCGCTCACTATTCCTTATCGGTGGACCGAAATTAGTACTTAAAAAAGGAAAATTTCGCCCTTTCTAAGAACTTAGATCGTTAAATTTTATAAGGAGGCTTTACAAATATGAAAAATAAGACGCTATGTAGTATTTTATTAGTAATTGCTTCGTTAATAGGGTATAGGCTTTTAAATGATTATCTAGAAGATCAACGTGATTTTAGATAATCATTCAGGAGAAACCATCTGATGACTTGTCATAAGATGGTTTTTTCATGTGCACCAGGCATGTTGACTATCTAGGTGGCGAAGTACGCTGTGAGGGTACACATTAACCAATCACTAGAGAAACGCAAGGTACTTATTGTGAGGCAAGGCTGAACAGTTTATAGTAGTTTCTACGCCATAAATGAAGTTGCCCTTTGTCGCGCGTGTAAGGTGTCGTAAGCCTACCACTTCAAGATTATAGAGAATACATAGAAGTTTAAATTGGAGAAAATGGCACCTAAATGCTCGATTCGTTTAAAGGCCTTTAGGTCATACCCTTGCGGTACTACATCCGTGTAAAAAGCGTTTCATGGAATGAGTTTCACTTTATCCCGTCCGAAATTCTCCTGTTTGTACGTTGCTCTCCCAAGCGCCTCTAGCTTTTGTTTCATGGTAAAGACCTGACTTTTAGAACATCTATTTAAGTATCTATTAGCTAACTTCCTTAGACGCTGTTTTTTAAAACTAGGAGTTAAGTAAGTACTTGCTATTGAGTAAACTTTGGGTACATTAAAAAAGTAAAAGCAGAAAAGTATTTCTTCGCCAATCATTATTCCGTATAAATGGTGAGGGAGCAAGTTTTTTTTATTCTATGAATGACCTCATAATGAATTAGCAATACTACGTACAGGAGGTCATTTACATGAAGAGAGTAATCATCATTGCTTCTTTGTTATTTTGCTTGACAATACCGGAGTTTGTGAATGCTGAAAGCGAGCGTCCATCCGATGTTTTTATAAAAAAAGTTGAAGTGAATCAATACAATTTAAATGAAATTGATCAATTGTTTATTGATCAGCGAAGGTTACAAACATTAATACAACAATTGAAACAAAAAGTATATCAGCCCCCTGTTAATGCAAGGATTAACAAGGGAGGAAAAATTATTCCTGAACAATTAGGAACTACTGTTGATACAGATGAGTTTCATATCTTGTTTCATAAAACGTTTTATGATGCTACAGCTAAAGGATTTAACGTACCCACGATGCCGGTCTATCCGCGTGTTGATAAAACATTACTAGAAGAAATTAGTAAAAAACAATTAGGGAGCTATGTAACTCACTATAAAGAAACAAATCATGAAAGAACACGTAATATTGAACTTTCCGCCAAAGCAATTGATAATCATGTTGTATTCCCTGGAGAATTATTCTCATTTAATAAGGTAGTCGGCGAAAGAACGATAGATAAAGGGTATAAACGAGCACCAGTTATTGTTAAAGGGGAGTTATCGGAAGATGTCGGAGGCGGGATATGCCAAGTATCTTCTACCTTATTTAATGCTGTTAATTTGCAAGGAATTGAAATTGTGGAAAGGTACACACATAGTAAGCAAGTGCCGTATGTTCCTCCGGGAAAAGATGCGACAGTAAGCTGGTGGGGGCCTGATTTCAGTTTTAAAAATAGATATAATCAACCCCTTTTAATTCGAGCGGATGCAAATAATGGAAAAATGAGAGTACGAATTTTTTCTTCAGATATAGCTGAGAATTTTGTCGGTCAAGAATAAAGTAATTTGTAAACGAATCCCTGATGTGTGATGCAAGGTCTTGAGATTGGATATGTTCTCCCCTTTAGGTAGATAGATTAAAAAATAACATCTTTTGACCTAAAGGGGAGTTTTCTTGTGTCTATTAAACGGTTTTTCAAAGAGGAAAAATATAAAATCCTAAAGGCTTGTGAACAAGATGGGCGGTGATTTACCTAGTCGTCTCTTACTAGAACGTTCTAACCCTGTTTATGGGCTTCGATTGCAAAGCTAAGCTTTACTTCATCACCAACAAGTACGCCACCAGTTTCCAGCGTTTGATTCCATGTTAGTCCAAAATCTTTACGGCTAATCGATGTTTCTCCATTAAAACCGGCAACCATGCTTCCACTCATTGGGTCCTTACTTTGGCCCCCGAGTTCAACAGCCACGGTAATAGGCTTTGTTGTACCACGAAGAGTAAGATCACCTACTACCTCATAATTGGTTTCCGACTTTTTATTAATTTCCTTCGATATAAACGTTGCTTTTGGAAATTTTTCCGTATCAAAAAAATCTGCAGAGCGTAAATGATCATCCCGGTCTTTATTGCGTGTATCAATACTATTTACATCAACAGTAAGTTCAATTTTTGCATTGGTTAAAGCATCCAAATCTGCTTCAATTGTTCCATCAAAATCATTAAATGTACCTTTTGCTCGAGAAATCATCATATGCTTCACTGAAAAGCTGATTTCACTATGAACAGTATCCACTTTCCAAATAGATTTCGTCACTATAAACACCTCTCTAATAACTTTTTCTTTGTTTATTACTTTATGTAACCAAGTATAAAATAGGAACTTTATGTTGTCAAGTAATTATTGATCATTATCTCTACGTCGTTTTTTTTCGTTAAGGATCCAAAATCAACATGCAAAGAAGTCGTATGAGAAAAGAGGATCTTAGTGAGAGAGAAAACTAATTTTTGGAAAATCATTCCATTAAGTAGTTGATATGAGATAGAATGTCACTATTATATTTCGATTACCCGCAGCAAAGTAATTTAAAACAAAAGTTTATTCGCTGTCCAAAAGTGAAGGGAAATGGAAAGTAGTAGAGGGAAAGGGATTATTTAGAAAAGGGAAGTGGCTATAAATGGATAAAGAGGCATTAATTTGTACTGTAATACACTTGTTGCCTTAGCTAATCAGGTGTTAGTAGCAGGTAAGTAGTTTTTAATCGATCACCCTTGTCAATAGAGAGGCTTGAACCATCCATTTCAATAGCTATTATATTACCTACTTCGATTATTGCATGGCTTAAGAACAATGATGTAACTACAAAAGAGAAACAACAAGTATTACAAGCTAACGTACTAATTAGTTCTGAAAGATAAGAAGAATTATTAGCTTTTTGATAGTCTAGTTTTAAACTTGGGTTATGCTTATTTTTTATACCCAGTTCAGGGATTGATTACGCACTTGCCTTTACCGTAGTAGGATTTACAGGTGTTTTTGCTGAGAAAATGAAACAGGCAGTCCGGCAAAACAAAGCCAAACAGTATTTGACTTATATTGTTTTAGGCGTGTTGTTAGGCTGCGGATTACGTTTTATTGCCCATTATATTACTGGAGTTGCCTTTTTTAAATCAGCGATAAAAGGACAGCCAGTCAGGTTATATTCACTAATTTATAATGCTTCTTACATGATTCCAGCAATTCTACTGAGTGCTGTTGTCATCATATTGTTATTTCATAATCAACCTCGGGCATTACTGCAAAAATCAGGAGCCTAAACTTGAGGCTAAGCACAGCCGCATTTTTAAAATTTTCCTCTGTCATAGCTGAAATGTGAAGGGTTCAACAAAATAACAATCCTTTTAAAACAGCTATGAGAACACTAAACTTGCTAAGAAAGCCTCATCTTAAAATGAACTAAACCCTCAAAAAATGCATAGGTTATACCACACTTATTGGAGAGGAAGGTTTAATGATGGAGCTTTCTTTATCTCATTTTTTATATGGTTTATTTACATTAATCATAATCGGAACCATGATCATGCGAAAAGGTGTTGTCCTTCCAACTTTATTAGGTACATTTTTTATTGCCTGGCTATACAAAGGCAGTATCGTAGATGGGTTTACAGCAATTTTTAAAGCGAATTTAGTTGCGGCACAAGAACTGTTTAGTATCTTTCTAATTATTACGTTTATGTTAGCCTTATTAAATTCGCTTAGAGATCTAGGGGCAGATAAGCATATGATTCAGCCTATTCAAAAATGGATGGTTAATGGGCATATATCTTATTTTGTTTTAGTTACAGTAACCTATGTTATTTCTTTGTTTTTTTGGCCGACACCTGCCGTTCCGTTAGTTTGTACTTTGTTAGTACCAGCAGCCATACGATCAGGATTACCGGCGGCTACAGCTGCAGTAGCAATCGCAATTGCAGGTCAAGGTATGGCTCTTTCCTCTGATTATATTGTTCAAGTAGCTCCAAACTTATCTGCTGTTTCTGCAGGTGTTGAGACAGCCGCAGTAGCAGAACAAGCGTTAATTTTATCCTTAATCACAGGCGGAATTGCTATTGGTTTAGCTTATATATTGTATCGAAAAACCATTCGCACAAAAGAAGACCCTTTAAATAATCAAGAACTTAAAAATATGCAAAACATTGGAGAAAGAACTCAAGAGCAACAAGGGCCAAGACTAAAAACATGGAGTAAGATCTTTGCTGTTATTGTTCCACTAACGTTAGTGACGGTAGTCATTTATATGATTTATGAAAAACTTAATTCTGGAAGAATGAGTGGATTAGAAGGAGGAGATGGTGCTGCTTTTATAGGTGGAGTTGCGGTTATTCTTCTGCTATTATCGACCATTGTCCTTCGAAAACAACAAGCACTGGATTATGTCACCAAACATATTACGGATGGGTTTGTTTTTGCTTTTAAAGCGATGGGACAAGTAATTCCGATTGCAGGATTTTTCTTTTTAGGCAGTTCGGATTTCTCAGCAAATATTTTGAGTTTGGAAAATCAAGCACCAGCGTTTTTATTTGATTTAGTGCAGTCGACTCAAGCATATTTACCGCAAAATGAATGGTTAGCAGCATTAAGCATTTTAATAATCGGAATGGCTACTGGATTAGACGGTTCAGGGTTTTCAGGTCTGCCATTAACAGGTGCACTAGCAGCCTCTCTTTCGTCAAGTGGAATGGATACAGCAACTCTTGCTGCAATTGGACAAATGGGAACGATATGGACGGGAGGAGGAGCTCTGGTTGCCTGGTCCTCACTTATTGCAATTGCAGGATTTTGTGGAGTACCCGTAATGGAGCTTGTTCGGAAAAACTTTATCCCCGTGATTTGCGGCTTATTTGTAGCAACGCTGGCTGCTGTGATCATTTTTTAACAATAGTTAATTATTAACCTGAATCTCAATAAAACATGGGATTCAGGTTTTTACATATCCTGCTAGTTACGGATTATGTCTTAAAACATGTATATAAAATGAAAAAGAATAATATAGTATACAGGGAAAATAAATTTATTTTACTATTCAAAACTATTTTTACATTTTGAATAAATTAAGCTAAAATCAGATTAAAATTAAAAGCGTTTTCAAAGCGGTAACTAAAAAGGAGGAAAGAGATGCCTAGTATACTGGTGGCTGTTATTGGAATAGTTGTTTTTGCTTTAGGTTATCGCTATTATTCTAAATTTGTAGCGAAAAAGATTTTTAAACTAGATCCAAATTATGTTACCCCTGCACATCGCTATAAAGATGGGATAGATTTTGTTCCAACAAATAAATTTGTTTTATGGGGTCATCATTTTACATCTGTTGCTGGAGCTGCACCAATTCTTGGACCAGCTATTGCTGTTTATTGGGGATGGTTGCCAGCATTTTTATGGATCGTTTTAGGGACCGTATTTGCCGCTGGTGTTCATGACTTCGGTACATTAGTTTTATCAGTGCGTAATAAGGGGCAATCCGTAGGAACATTGGCTCATCGTTTAGTTGGTCAACGTGCAAAGGTTTTGTTTTTATTCATTATTCTTATCCTTGTATTAATGGTAAATGCGGTATTTGCTTGGGTTATTTCAAACTTATTTATTTCCTACCCGGCAAGTGTCTTACCGGTGTTTATTCAAATTCCTTTAGCCGTTTGGATTGGATATGCGGTATACAAACGAAATGCCAAGATGCTTCTTCCATCCGTAGTAGCTTTAGTTATTATGTATGGAGTTGCCATTTTATCAAGTAAGATTGAAATATTGCAAATGGACTTTGTCCAGTATTTAGGGGGTGAAGGGGGGACTGGAATATTTGGGTTAAGTACCGTGTCTTCAGCATTTTTTATTTGGATTATTATTTTAATGATCTACGTGTACATCGCTTCCACGTTGCCGGTTTGGAAATTATTGCAGCCGCGGGATTTTATTAATTCACATCAGCTTGTTGTTGGCTTAGGAATTTTATATTTAGGATTACTGTTTACCAACCCTGAAATGACTGCGCCAGCAACAAATGCTAATGCAGATACACCATGGCTGCCATTATTATTTATTACGATTGCTTGTGGAGCTATATCTGGATTTCACGGTCTTGTATCTTCTGGAACTTCTTCTAAACAATTAAATAAAGAAACGGATGCTCGATTTGTTGGATATTTGGGGGCAGTTGGCGAAGGGATATTGGCACTAGTTTCTATCATTGCAGTTGCAACGTTTTTTACCAGCACTCGAGACTTTTCCAATGTATATCAGAGCTTTGCTGAAGCTAATGCGAATGGCTTAGGAGTATTTGTAGAAGGCGCAGCTGTATTAGCAGGAGGACTTGGCATTCCGAGTGATGTTGCAGTTACCATCGTATCCATTATTGTAGTTAGCTTTGCAGCTACAACGCTTGATACGTCCGTACGACTAATGCGCTATATTATTTCTGAACTGGGTAGTGAATATAAGCTGCCAGCGTTAACTAAAGTTCATATCGCAACATCCATTGCTGTTATCTCCAGTGCCGCACTTGTTTTACTCCCAGAAGGCCCAAAAGGATTTGGCTCTGGTGGCTATCAATTATGGCCATTGTTCGGTACTGCCAATCAACTTTTAGCAGCAATTAGTTTAATGTTAATCGCAGTTTGGTTAAAGCGGTTAGGAAGAAATTATGCACTCGTACTGATCCCAATGATATTTTTGATGGTAATGACGCTTTATGCTATGTTCCAGCAGGTTGCTTTTGAATGGTCATGGATGGGAAGTGCACCTAACACATTATTATTTATTTTAGGAGCGATTATATTTATATTTGCCATCTGGATTATTATCACCGCTTTTTCCGTTTTACGGGAAGATCATGAACGCCCATTAGAATAGCAACGGCGTTTAAAAATAAAAGGAGATTAAATCGATCCTCTTTATATCTTTAAGGGTGTCAAAGATCTGATTAAATAGTTGGTATGTTTTTAGTGAATTTCTTTGTTACCTACAGCTAACAGTTATTTAGCTTTTGAATTCATATTTAAAGGGGACAGATAAAGATGCTTGAACAAATTAAAAAGCTTGTTCACTACTATGAGGAAGTTATTAGTTTACCGCACCGTCAAGAGATTGTACGGGAGTTAAGGCATGAAGATGATATGTTTTTATTACTACTTTATTCAGAGATGATTGGAATTCCTAATCCAGTCTATTATTACACATTAGAACTATATCCGTATTTATTAGAAAAGTTCCATGACTGGCATCTGCGAATGGGGATGGAAAAATCGCCTTTATCCGGTATTCGCTGCTGTTAATTATCAAGTAGGGGGGGAGAGAATTGGAAGACTTCCTAAAAAAAATTATCTTTATAGGTGGCAAGGGGGGAGTGGGCAAGTCGACATCTGCTGCTGCGCTTGCTTGGAACAGAGCAAAAGAAGAAACACAAACACTGCTTATATCCACCGACCCTGCCCATAATCTAGGTGATATATTTAATCAAAAAATTGGAGGACGAATAACAAAGATCAGTAACCATTTACAAGTTATAGAAATTGATCCAGATCATGAAACCAAAGTCTATATTAACGAGGTAAAAGAAAATATTAAGCATTTAGTCCAGCCACAAATGATGGATGAGGTAAATCGTCAACTCGACACAGTACGGGCATCCCCTGGTGCAGATGAAGCAGCGCTATTTAATAAGCTAGTGTCCATCATTTTGGAAGAGAAGCATCATTTTGATCAAATCATTATCGATACTGCACCGACTGGTCAAACTATTCGACTACTTACATTACCTGAGTTAATGGGTGTTTGGATAGAAGGTCTATTACAACGTCGAAAAAAGACGAGTAAAAACTATACACAACTATTAAATGATGGAGAACCGATTGAAGATCCTATTTATGAAGTATTACTTAAACGAAAAGAACAATTTGCTAAAGCTCGTAAGTTGTTATTAGATGATCAAACATCAGGATTTATTTTTGTAGTTAATCCAGAGAGCCTGTCTATTACAGAAACAGAAAAGGCAATTCATTTTCTTGTAAAACATGGCCTACATGTGAAAACATTAATAATAAATAAAGTCTTACCAGAGGAGGTAGAAGGAGATTTTTTACATCAGCGAAAACAAATAGAACGTTCGTATATGAAAAGAATAGAAACCACTTTTACGGATCAAGCAAAAGTGTATGTTCCTTTATTTGCTAATGATATTATGGATATAATACAATTAGAAAAATTCAGTTCCTTCTATTCCACTGGTGATGTTTGAAAAATTGTACGTTAAAATATATTCCTTTAGCGTACAAGTCCCAAAAATAAAGGCATATAGAAACTTATGGTAGCAAAGGTATCAGCAAGAGAGGCTTATGTTTAGAAATAGGAAGTGTAAGAAAAAATCAACGAAGAATTCGATTTGATTGTCGGAGGCATCCTCTTTAGAGTATGAGGACTATCCTTGGTCTATGCCTAGAAGCTTGGTGCTTATAATTTTTCTCTACATGAGCAAAAAATTTCTGAAAAAATAATTAGAAAGAGGAAGGGATTTCTATGAAAGCATTTGTCCATGAACGTGATAAATTAATAGTGAAGGAAATGGAAGAGCCAATTCCTAAAGCAAATGAAGTATTAGTTAAACTCAAAGCTGCGGGACTTAACCGTCGAGATTTATATATTCCTCAGCGACGAAAGGGAGTTGAATCACCACTTATTTTAGGCTCAGACGGAGCGGGAGTAATAGAAAAAGTTGGTGAAGAGGTTCAAGGAGTGCAGGTAGGGGATGAAGTTATCATAAATCCGTCGCTAGGGTGGTTTGATAATAGTGGTGCACCGCCTGCAGGGTATGAAATATTAGGAATGCCTGATCATGGTACTTTTGCTGAAAAAATTGCTATTGATTATCGCCAAGTAGAGAAAAAGCCTGCTCACTTAACGTGGCAGGAAGCCGGAGTGCTTGCACTATCTGGGTTAACAGCATATCGTGCACTGTTTACAAAGGGACAAATAAAGGCAGGAGAGACGGTATTTATTCCTGGTGCAGGGAGTGGTGTAGCTACATTTTTAATTGCATTTGCAAAAAATATTGGTGCAAAGGTGATTGTGACATCTCGAAGCAGAGAAAAGCTGGAGCAAGCAAAATCATTGAGCGCCGATATACTACTCCATAATGAAAATGATTGGAAAGTGGCGTTAAAATCGGAAACAGTGGATCTCGTCATCGATAGTATAGGACGAGCTACTTTTCAACGATCGCTTGATGTGCTGAAAAAGGGTGGAAGAATGGTTGTGTTTGGTGCTACAACGGAAGATACAGTGACCATCAATTTACGTGAATTTTTCTATGGTCAGTATCAACTGTTTGGCTCAACAATGGGAAGCAGACAGGAGTTAACAGCGATGCTTGCTCATGTTGAACAATATCAATTACACCCGGTCGTCGATAAAACTTTTTCATTACAAGCTATGCCGGAGGCGCTGGATTATTTAAATGATAATAACCAATTTGGAAAAATTGCTATTGATTTATCCATATCATGATCAAAAGTTAGAAGTGCTTGTTTTGTAGCTTACAAACAGAAGAACTTATGACGGGATAAAATGAAACTTTATTCAAGGAGTGCTTTTCTCCTTGAATGTTTGTCGCAAGGGTATGACCTAAAGGCTCTTAAACGAATTGGGGATTTAGGAGCCGTTTTTCGGTTCGTAACATCATTAGCACATTTTTGAAATAATAAAAATACGGCTTCTTATGTCCCGGCTAAAGGAAACATCCCTGCAACAGAGGTTTCTACGAAAGTGCCAATTTTGCTACTGCTAGTGTGCTTAAGCTAAACGACGAAGCTATTTTCAAGAAAGATATTCAAGAAAAAACTGCACCTCCAATTGGTAGATTATGTCTAACAATGGGGGTGCAGTTCAAAACAGCCTGTTTTTGAATCTATCATATTTTTTATATTAGGCTGGAGATTTTTCTATCCAGTCTTTACCTTCTAAGTGTCTAGTTACCAGCATGCTGGAAACTGTATCACCAGTAACATTAATCATTGTTGCAGGAGGGTCAACCACTATTCCAATAGCAGAAATGATTGGTAAAGCTTCTAATGGCAAGCCGTACAGTGTAATAATCATCATTTCGCCCATAAAACCTCCACCGGGAATACCACTCATTACAATACCAGACAATAAACAAATTCCAATTGCTGTTAAAAAAGTATCGATTCCGGAAAAGTCCAAATTAAATACACCGAAGACAAAGGCGATTTTTAACATAGCTGAAAGACATGAGCCATCCATATGTATGGTAGCACCAAGTGGAAGCACTGTTTCCCGAATATCCTTAGGAACTCCTATTTGCTTTGCAGCTTGTAAATTAGCGGGTAATGAGGCCACACTGCTACCAGTACCAAGTGAAGTTGCAGCTGGGGCAAGTATGTTTTTCCAAAATCGGGCTATTCCCTTTTTACCACCAGCGATAAAAGCATATAAGGTAAAGCCGATGGCAAAATATAAGACAGATACTGGATAATAAATAATTACTGCTTTAGCGTAATCACCAATTAATTCTGCGCCAAACTCCCCAACTAGAGATGCAAAATACGCGCCTAGACCAATCGGAGCGTAGTACATAACAAGTTGTATAATTTTCATAAATACTTCTGAGCCACTTGTTAAAAATGTGGTAAATACTCTTCCTTTTTCTCCGGTAAGTCCAGTTGCTACACCGATAAGTACGGAAAAAACGATCAAAGCAAGCATGTTATCGCGTGAAAATAAGTCTACAAAATCAGGAACAGTAAACGTATTTACTAGTTGTTCAGAAAAGCTCATTTTCTCTTGAACCTCATCTGGTTTTATTCGTGGGATATCCACACCAGAACCAGGTTGGAAAATAACGGTAGCAATTAGCATAAATACTGCAGCAAAGATTCCGGTAGCCACAAACACCGTTATCATAGAACCCATTATCTTTCCCAGCCTTTTCATGCTGTCCATACTTGCTATAGCAGATGAGATTGTAAAGAAAACAAGCGGCATTACAATCATAAATAACAAATTAATAAACAAATCGCCTAATGGCTTAATAACCGTAGCGTCTTTGCCGAATATAAGCCCAATAATGGCCCCGATAATGATTGAAGCAATTAATATGATCGGAAAGCGATAGGCTTTTAATTTACCCTTCATATCAGTTCATTCCTTTTTCGTGTAATGAAATAAGATAGCTATTCTATTCTACACGAAAAATAATGTTAACAAAAGGGACTTCATCTATATTTACCAATTATAATTGTCATAATAGGGCTTTTAACAAGAGCTAAGATACCAAACTATATCGGTTAACAACGGAATGTGAAAAATTTCGGTTATAAATACGGTTGCACAAGGTCAATAGCATGTTGGAGTTTCTTACTATTTTTTTCGTATATATCCTTACTTTCCTCGTTTTCAGTGGCTAAAGAAAACAACTCCAAATCCGCTTGACATTTTTTCAAGTTTGCAAGCAATAACGCTTTTTCTGTTGGTTCAGGGACAGTAATTTTATCATCGTATAAATCAAGGTATAACTGACCATTGTTATCAGCTTGGGCAAGAAATACATTTTCAATGCTTACATTTTGTTTATCTAGTTCGGTTTCTAACCAGTTTACATTTAACGATAAATTAGCAAGTGATTCTAACATTATCTCTCCATCCATGATAACCGTTTGTGGTTCTTTTTCTGGGGCTACATTTATTCCTACATCTTTTGCTGTTAATGGGCGATTTTCTTTTTTCAGTAGTACGTTTAATTCTCCGGAAGGTTCAAGAACAGCAAATTCCACATCAGATGCTAAAAAAACGTTATTATGTCGTAGTTCTGTTAACAAATCATCTGTTGAGTATCTTTCTTTTTTTAGATTATCTTCCATAATTTTACCATCTTGAATAAGTACAGTGCTTTTACCTTCTGTAAAATCACGAAATCGTTTACTTTTTAATGACAAAAACTCGGCGATAAAGGGAACAATAAACCAAATAAACATGGAAATTAAAGCATACATAAAATTAGCATTTGGCTCAATAGCATGAACAGCAGCAATTCCCCCTAGCACAATACCCGAAATATATTCGAAAATGTTTAACTGTGATATTTGTTTTTTACCTAGCCATTTTGTCATAAAAAACAAAATAACTAACATAGAAAACGACCGAATGGTTACGTTAACCCAGTCTGGCATTGAGAAACCTCCTTTCATAAAAAACTGGTAAAAATGACGAAGCGAATGTCTTCGTTGGCTTGTTTCTTTGGTTTTCTTCGATTTAACTCATACACTGTATACCATATGTTGCCTCGAATTTTGCCGGACAGGATTTGCTTGTGTCGGCTTGCAACAGTACCGGAAAAAACATAGAATCGATATTTCGCACGCATAAAAAGTGTATTGCTTTTTCACGGATAGAGTGGCTTCGACAGCAATACAACGCGGTTTTTTAAAGGATAGGGAAAAAAGCGGTACAACAGAGTTTCATGGACGGTGTGTAGTTTACATTGATCCTTTTCATTCCGATTGCTCAAAATATAACTTCATTTATATTGCGGTTCCTCTTTCGTCAGTTTAATGACTTGTTGTTGCAAATCTTTTTTCACTTCCGCTACAATCTGCATTGCTTGTTTAAACTGTTTTTGTTGTTCTTCTTCCTTGGTTTTTTCTATAAGCAATTGTAAAGTAGCCTCAATACTTTTAATGGAAGAAAAACATCCTTTTACTTGTGCTCCGACTGTCACGTTATTAGCCTCCTAGCCTTTTGATTTAAAAATTAATGCTCCAATCACACCGAAAATAATCGCTGAGGAAATACCAGCACTTGTTACTTCAAACATTCCAGTTACTACACCAACTAGACCGTGGATTTCAGCCTCTTGCATAGCGCCATGAACTAATGAATTACCAAAGCTTGTAATAGGCACCGTTGCACCTGCACCAGCGAAATCAATTAATGGTTCATATAGACCGAAACCGGATAAAATTGCGCCTGATACGACTAATATAGTCAATGTTTGTCCAGGGTTTAATTTAAAAACATCAAATAAAAGCTGACCGATTACACATATTAACCCGCCAACTAAAAATGCCCAAAAAAAGATCATCATACATCACTTCCTGATTCTATAGCTACTGCATGTGCAATACATGGAATTGGGTCGTTTTGCTGTATGCTTAACGGTGAATGTAGTGCACCTGTAGCTACAACTAAAATACGTTTTAGTTCTCCATTTTTCATACGATTTAACAAGTGGCCATATGTTACTACAGCAGAACAAGCAGAACCACTTGCTCCAGCTTGGACTGGCTGATCTTCTCGATAGATGATTAAACCGCAATCTACATATTGGTCTTCTTTAATATTTAACCCTCTTTCCAGTAATAAGTCATAGGAAACTTCTCGACCGATACGACCTAAATCACCAGTGATAATTAAATCATAATAGGAGGGATCAATACTCAAGTCTTTAAAATGATTTTCAATGGTATTGACAGCAGCAGGTGCCATTGCTCCTCCCATATTAAATGGGTCGGTTATTCCCATGTCTACTATCCTGCCAATTGTAGCGGACGTAATCACCGGTCCCTTGCCCTGCTGAGCTATCAAAGAGCAACCGGCACCAGTAACTGTCCATTGTGCAGTTGGCGGTTTTTGCCCCCCATATTCTGTAGGGTAACGGAACTGTCTTTCGGCGGAAGCGTTATGACTTGATGTCCCGCTAAGAATATAGTTGGCCCCTTTATTATTAATAATCATTGCTGATAGGGCGAGGCTTTCCATCGAAGTAGCGCAGGCATTAAATAAGCCGAAAAAAGGGATATTCAGTGTTTTTGCTGCAAAGTTAGTAGGTGTAATTTGATTTATTAAGTCCCCGCTTATAAAGAATTGAACTTGATCTTTTTCAATTGGACTTTTTTTAAGCGCTATTTGACAAGCTTCTTCCATTAACGTTTGCTGAGCTTTTTCAAAAGATTCTTGTTTTAACCACATATCTTCATGTAGCAAATCAAAATCTTTAGCAATCTTTCCATCAGCTTCGAATGGTCCACCCACTGTACCTGTAGAAATAATCACCGGCTTATTAGCAAAAACCCATGTTTGATGTCCTTGTAACATTATAGCCCCCCCCAAATGATGAGGATTGTTTTAATAAGCGCTACGACAAATGCTGCGAATACGCCATATACGATTACGGGCCCTGCTAACTTTAGCATATTTGTACCAACTCCGAGAATAAAACCTTCTGTTCGATGTTCAATTGCTGAAGCGATGACCGCATTTCCAAACCCTGTAACAGGTACAGCAGAACCTGCACCAGCAAATTGACCAATTCGATCATATAAACCAAATCCAGTTAGCAACATAGTGATAAAGATTAAAGTGGCTACAGTTGGATTACCAGCTGTTTGTTCTGTAAAACGAAAAAAATACATGTAAAAGGTAGAGATAATTTGACCGATGAAGCAAATAAAACCACCTACTAAAAAAGCTTTGACACAATTTTTAAAAATGGGTCTTTTTACTTCTCTTTGTTGTTGAAATGCTTGGTATTCTTGAGCTTCAGGTGGTGCATTTTTCTTTTTCTTATCCGCCATTTTATACTCCCTCTTTCCATTAAGTTTGTTCTTTAGACAATTCAATGAGTCGTTTAACTTCTTTTTTTATTTCTTTTTTAGTAAGTTTGTTTTCTTGGATTTGCTTTTCTAATTTTTCCAGTTCTATAACAATTTTTTTATCAGTTGATAATTCTACCTTTAAATCGGGAAAACTTTTTTTCATCTTTTTCTTGAGTTCTTTACGAATATCCGCCAGCTTAAATCGCTTCATATGTTCAATTTCTATGGTTAATAATAAAACCTTATTTGTATTAACAGCATTAATTTTTGTTATTTCCGGGTAATGACTAAGTAAGTCTTTTGCTTCATTCGCTGGTTTTTGACTGACGGGTTGTTCCGTAGAGATTTTTGCTAAATCTATTTTTTCATTTTTCTGATTTGTTGGGGGCTCTAGTGCGGAATCATTCCCACAAGCAACTAATGACACAACTAAAGCTACCATTCCCATCCATTTGCCAATTTGCATTATTTCACCTACTTTAATGGAGTAAAAGGAGGCTGGGGTGATGAACCAGCCTCACTTCAACAGTTGTTTTGGTTTTAAAAGGTTGTTCAAAAACCCTTCAAAAATAGAAATTTGTTGGCTTGTTTCCGGCTACTCATGTATTTAAGTGATAGACTCTTTCGTCAAAACTACGCCATCTTGAAGGAAAAGGGCGTGTGAGTATCGGCGTTGCAACAGGATAGAAGTATGCTTCGACAGCTCTACATCGACGCAGAAAAAGTGCTTTTTCTTTTTCTAGGATACGAAAAACGTCAAAGCAATACATCTCTTCAAGGATGCCTGCGTTCTTAGCCGACCTTAGTCCTTTTGACCTCTTTTTTGAACATGCACTTTAAAAACCTTTATATTGAGGTTCTTCTTGTTCAATTTGCTGTATGCGTGGTTCTATACTTTGTAAGATAGCCATCGTTTGTTGAGCAGCGTTTTCGTATAGCTGCTTTGCTTGTTTATTTTCTGTTTGTAAAGCAAATTGTTCAAAACTGGCTTGAGCACTTTTAAGACCAGCAACTGTTTGCTTTATTTGACTTGATACAGTCATATAGGTTTCCTCCTTTTAAACTGTTCATTAGTTAGAATGAGTTGTTAACGTACGAAATATACAGAGGATGTTTTTCCTATTATCACCAGTTATTACTAATCTTTTGGAAGCCAAACAGGCAAAGTAGGAAAATAAAGAGGAAATTCTTTGTTTTCAATGAAAAAAGTACTAAATAATGAAACTTTTTCGAGTGAAATTTCGTCTTATATACTAAGTGGGAGTATAGGAGGATAGTTCGTGAAGAGGAAAATAACCTTACTATTGGTCATCATTGGTTTATGTTCTATCTTAATTATGGTTGGGGGTATTGGTCACCGTAATATAACGATAAAAGAAACGACAAAATCGAAGGAGGTAGGAGATTTTATTTTACATATGTACATTGAGAATGCAGATGAAGGTATTAAGGTATATAGTTCCCTGCAATATATTGGAGAGGGGACCATTAAGTTAAAACATCAGGAGCCGTTAATATCTGTTATTTCAGGAAATCAACGTCATTTCTTTTCCGGTGAAACAAAAACGAAACAGCTTAATCATGGAAATATTTATCATCCATTTAGTGATGGAAATGAGTTTGAAATTTCAAGGAAAACAGCAAATGAACTACACTTTGAAGCCCGTTTTAAGGTAGATGATGAAGAAATTATTATTAAACATTCAGAAAGGCTGCAATTTGAATAGCCAGCATTCTTAAAAGGAGAATACTGGCTATTTTTGTTGCTCAAGAAATAATAAAATTGTTCAGGGAGAAAATATTTGTATTGAGTTTATCCACATTCAGATCCTAGCCCCTCAAGATTGTTTCAAACCTAAGTAAGACGATCCTCTTGTTATGATTCCAGTGCTTGTCGAGGCGAATCAAGACGCTTATCCCTTTTTGTTTTTTTATTTTTTATTTAAATTTTTGTGGTGTAAAAATGGAGTTACATCCATACGGATAGGATTAGAAAATTTACGAATGATTTGATTTGACCAATTATCTGTACGACGATTTTGTTTACGTTTTTCGTAATACTTTTGTAATTTTGCATCAAATTGCTTAATAAATGGAAGTTGTTGTTCAAATGGTTGATATTTATTTTCATGATAAACTACTTCAAACGGCAAACGCGGCTTCTGTTCAGGCTCATGGTTTGGATAACCTACAGCTAGTCCAAATAAAGGCACAACTCGTTCAGGTAGTTGAAGCAATTCACTTACACGATGAATATCATTTCGTAAGCTTCCAAGAAAGCATATTCCTAGCCCTAAATCTTCAGCTGCTATGGCTGCATTTTGGGCAGCAAGTGCCGCATCAACAGTCATTACAATAAATTGTTCCGAGGATGCTAGACTTTCTTCCATAGCAGTTTGTTGTTCCGTAGTTCCTAATTGCTCTACCCGATGCAGATCACCACAAAAAACAAATAAGTGTCCGTTATTTTGAACATAAGGCTGACCGGAAATAGCAGTGAGTTGTTCTTTTATCTTTTCATCTGTTACTCCAATAATCGTATAGGCCATTACATAACTAGAAGTAGAAGCCATTTGCGCTGCATCAACGATTGTTTTAATCTGAGCTTCTGTAAGTGGCTGATCTTTAAACTTGCGAATAGATCGGTGATTCATAATAGTTTGAATTGCTGAATTTGTCACGTTTATTCTCCTCTTTAATATACTCCTCTATATCATAAGAGGTTCTAAATTTTACTGTCAATTGGAATGCTCTAATAAAGAAGAAGTAATATCAAAGTGAGGCTTTTTTTGTTACACTGATCTTATAGTAATGTTCAAAAATTCCGGTAAAATTAAAGTGGTTTAGGCTGAAGTAAGGTGACGCTGTAAAATAATGCGATTTGTTCGCTCGATGAACGTATTAAAGCATAACGAGCTGAAGAAACAGACAAACTGTGGTGAATTTTACAAAGCACTCTACTTTAAAATAAAGTTTGCTTAAACCCTGTTTCGATAAATAATTATAATTAAAGGAGATGGGAGTAATGAAAACCTTTAAACTAAAGTTGTTAAACATAATGGAAGAAAAAGATGGAGAAATTATGCCACATAAAATTGAACTATTAGATGGTTTAATTATTAATCGGGAGGATGAAAATAATCAATGGACAATAGAAGCATACCTGGACAAATCGTACTTGCCTTTTTTTGAAGAACTCTGGAAGCAGAAGTCGGAAATCTTGATTCAAGTAAAAATTACCAAGGAGAGTAACGATACTGCAACATTCATTACCACGATTATAGATATAAATGAGATTGGCTCGCATATAAATGTTTTATTTTTAGGAAATATTGTCGATAAAAGAAAGGCAAGTATTGAAGCTCTCTTAACTACATTAATCGACAAGGGATATCAAGGAGAAGAATTGTTGGATAAATTTAAAGAAATTATGTAACAATCTTTATCAAGCTCATCCTCCTAAAAAGGCATTTTTTCCCCCATGTGAGGCAAGTAACACTCCTCCTGTAAGTTATAAAAGAGTACAAAAAGTCTTATCGGGGAGATGTCTGATTCGTTTGGTTGACAAGGCAGGAAAAACTTCGCCAGCGACACAAAGTGATTTTTCAAGGAAAAAAACACTCCTTGAATGAAGTTTCACTTTATCCCGGATGTAAGGATCCGTATTTTTCTCCATTCAAAATGAGCTAATGATGTTGCGAACAAGATGAGAAAAACGGTTCCTAAATCCCCGATTCGTTCAACTAGCATTCAAGGAGAAAAACACTTCTTGAATGAAGTTTCACTTTATCCCGGATGTAAGGATCCGTATTTTTCTCCATTCAAAAATGAGCTAATGATGTTGCGAACAAGATGAGAAAAACGGTTCCTAAATCCCCGATTCGTTCAACTAGCATTCAAGGAGAAAAACACTCCTTGAATGAAGTTTCACTTTATCCCGTCAGAAGATCTCCGGTTTGTACGCCGCTAACTTGAGCGCTTCTAGCTTATGTTCTTCTTATCAGTAAGGGATGAAGATAAAGCCTAACTGAATAAAGCAGCTTTGTTTTCTCTATTCGTCCAAGTTCGGTGTAAGCAATGTATTCTTATAAAAGAACAACTCAGATCATTTTGACTAGAAAGCTGTAGACATTATTTAAACAGAGAAAGAAGCCTCATTATGTAAAAGAACTATTATTATAAAATATGGGCATTTTCCATTATCCCCTGTTATAATATATCTTAGATTTTTACTAACAGATACTAACTATGATAGTTAATAAGGAGTAAATTATAATGCAATACCAAAAGCCAGTGTTTCGCTGGGGGAATCGCTTATCACCTGTACAGGTTTTATTATTATTTTATTTTTTAGCAGTATTATTATCAACAGTAATTATGTCATTGCCTGTTGCATATCAAGATGGGGTGGATATTGCTTTTATTGATATCATTTTTACTGCAGTTAGCGGTCTAAGTGTGACAGGATTAAGTTCTATAAATCTTTCAGAAACATTAAGTACAACTGGAATTATTTTCCTTGCTTGTATACTCCAGCTTGGTGCGGTTGGAGTAATGGCTATTAGCACTTTTATCTGGCTATTATTAGGTAAAAAAATAGGCTTAAAAGAACGTAGATTGATTATGGCAGACCAAAATCAATCTACGTTTGGAGGAATGGTTCGATTAATAAAACAAATTGTTTATGTGCTTTTAACGATAGAAGGGATCGGCTTTCTTGTCTTAGGAACCTACTATTTGAAATATTTTGATTCTGCAGGCGAAGCTTATTTACATGGACTCTTCGGTACAATTAGTGCTATATCAAATGGAGGATTCGATATTACCGGCGCATCATTAATTCCATTTAAAGATGACTATTTTGTACAATTTATAAACATGTTGTTAATTATTTTTGGGGCTATTGGTTTCCCGGTATTAATTGAAGTAAAAGAATACATATTTGCAAAATCTGAGCAGCGAAAGTATATCCGATTTAGCCTATTTACGAAAGTGACAACGACCACCTTTATGGCACTGATTGTGGTTGGGGCAATTGGTATGTTTTTACTGGACATAACTAATTTTTTTGCCGATAAATCTTGGCATGAAGTGTTATTTTATTCGCTATTTCAGTCCGTAACGACGAGAAGTGGCGGAATATCAACGATGGATGTTAGTCTGCTCTCAGAACCAAATCATTTGTTTATGTCCTTGTTAATGTTTATCGGAGCTTCACCAAGCAGTGCAGGGGGAGGTATTCGGACTACTACGTTTATATTAGTCGTGATTTTTATCATAACATATGCAAGAGGAGGAAAGAGTATTCGACTGTTTAATCGTGAAGTATATGATGAAGATTTATTAAAAGCAGTAACTGTAACGTTAATGGCATTGATACTTATATTCACCTCCATCCTAATCATGGCTATTGTTGAACCATTCACTCTAACTGAGATTCTATTCGAGGTAACCTCAGCGTTTGGTACAGTCGGATTATCATTAGGAATAACGAGTGATTTAACAGTAATTAGTAAATTAATTCTCATGCTGTTAATGTTTATTGGACGTGTAGGAATTATTACTTTCCTATTCATTTTTAAAACAAATAAAAAAAGTGGTAACTATCATTACCCAAAGGAAAAATTAATTATTGGCTAAATTTATCAGTTGGGGGAAATAGTATGCCTGGACAGAAAAATGTTCTACCAATTGCTCCATGTATTCTGGATCATCTAAAAGAAGCGATACTGCTAACAGATCAAAACGGTATCATTGTGACCGGCAATCCATCTGCTTATAAGTTATTAAATACAGAATGTGCTGTGAATAAGCGAATCGATGAATTTATAGATATGTCGTTTGGTGCATTTGAGGAAATGCATCAGCTAGTTGAACTGTATAAAAACAAAGGTACGTTTATCGAATTAAAAGGAATCAAGGTTGACGATACGTATTATTGTTTTTACTTAAAGGTATTACGAATTTCCGATAAGGTTTGGGAATTAAAACAATATATGACTAACTTTATGGCTAACTATCTCGAAGGAATTATTATATATGATGAGAATAGTGGTGCAATTATTGATTGTGACTCAAATTGCGCTACTATGTTTCGTTATACAAAGCGGCAATTACAAACGAAAAAGCTGACAGATCTATTTACTAATGACAGTTTACATGCATTTCATAAAAACTATCATATACAAGGGTTTATTCACGAGTTAACAGCATTTACCAAATACGGAGATCAATTTTATGTGGAAATGCTGCAATATCCATTATTAAAGGAAATAATGGTTAACGTTTGCTTATTAAAAGATATGACGGAACAAGTAAGAAATAAAAAGCGGATTGAATATTTAGCTTATTATGATGAGCTAACTGATTTACCTAATCGCAATTATTTTATACGTGTTTTACAACAAGCAATTGAACAAGCTGCCATTATGAAACAGGAGGTGGCTGTATATACATTAGATCTAGATTACTTTAAAGAAGTAAATGATATATTGGGATATTCGGTTGGTGATGAACTAATCCGTTATAGCGCCCTTCGATTGAAGAACTTTTTACAATCTGATACGTTTGTTGCACGTATGGCGGGAGACGAATTTATCATACTACAATCTGGTATTAATAATAAAAAAGAGATTATATCATTTGCCGAACGGTTAATTCGGACGTTTGAACATCCGATTAAAATTAATGGCTATGATATTTACACATCTGTAACAATAGGAATTAGCCTATATCCTAAACATGGAGAAGAAGCAGAAGATTTAATAAAACATGCGAATTCAGCCATGTATGATAACAAAAATAAACATCGGAACAACTATAAATTCTTTGAACCTGCCATATCAAAAAAATTTCAATCTACAATCACGCTAGAAAGTGAACTACGTGAAGCGATTAAAAATGAACAGTTAGAACTTCATTACCAACCGCAAGTGGATTTTCAAACGAATCGTATCGTCGGGATGGAAGCACTGTTGCGCTGGAAGCACCCAGAAAAAGGATGTATCCCTCCAAACGAGTTTATTACGATTGCAGAAAAAACAGGATTGATTATTGAAATTGGTGAATGGGTCATTTATGAAGCCTGTAAACAAAATAAAGCATGGCAGGATGAGGGATTTGAACCTTTTGTTATTAGTGTAAACCTTTCAGCAATACAATTTCATCAAAAGGATTTAATTTTAAGAATAAAGCATATCTTAAATCGTACTAAACTTGATCCAGCATATTTGGAATTAGAGATAACAGAAACAATGGCGATGACGAATGAACAAGCTGCACTACAAATATTGCATAAATTAAGAGATTTAGGGATTCTTGTCTCCATTGATGACTTTGGTACAGGTTACTCATCGTTAAAATTACTCAGCCTTTTTCCGATCTCCAAATTAAAGATTGATAAAATTTTTATGGAGAATAGACATGAGGAGAATCAATTAATTGTTAAATCAATTATCCATTTATGTCATTTATTAAACATGCGAGTTGTAGCAGAAGGTGTAGAGACGGAGGAACAGTTTGCTTTTTTAAAGGCACAACAATGTGATGAATTGCAAGGGTTTTATTTTAGTAAACCATTACCGCCTAATGAGGTTTCACGTCTATTGACAAAACATCATTAATGTAAAAAACATAACAGCTCGTGCACATTTATCGGCACAAGCTGTTAATCGTATTAATAGAAAAATGCAGCACCTACAATGATCAATAGAATAAAAAGTACTACAATTAGCGCAAAGTTACTTCCATAACCGTATCCGCCATATCCATATCCTGGATGGCAACAGCCTCCACCACCAAATCCGAAGCCCATAATTTCACCTCCTAATCTTACAGTTATACAATATGCGTTTGTATAGAATTTGTTTGGACGTTTAACCCAATTCTATTTCACTCATTGATGAAATTTTGTTTTTTAGCAGAAGCTGATTGGTTCATGTAATTTTTCTAACACTAGCCTTGTGTTAAAGAATTACAATCTTTTTTAGCTAGAAGCGGTCGTTTAGCAACGTTTAAACAGGATAACTCCTAACGGGATAAAGTGAAACTTCATTTCTTGGGATGTTTTTCCCAAGAAATGTTAGATGAACGAATCGGGGATTTAGGAACCGTTTTTCTCATCATGGTCGTAACATCATTAGTTCATTTTGAATTGAGAAAAATACGGATCCTTACATCCGGGATAAAGGAAACATGCCTTTGCAACAGGGGTAGCATGATGCCGAGGCTTTTAGTCGCTTTCCTTTAGATTTGAACCAATATTGACTTATCGTAGAAAAGGAGGGAAGTTTCTAGAGCTTGACCACATAAGCTAGAAGAAACGATTTTCAAAAAATATGTCCATGAGAAACGAATATAGGTTCTAATACAATTCAAAAAAAGAGGGGAAAAACCCCTCAGGTTGTTACAATACAGTTAAATGTCAATTTACAATTTCTTTGCCGCAATGCTAAAGATCTTTAATTGGTCGTTTTCATATTTTGTTATAAACGTATAATTATATGTGGTTTTACTTGGCTTTTCTTCCTTTTTAGAACGTGTTTCGATGGTTACTTTTAATGTCGTTTTTACCTGATTACTGTCTGTCGCCATGCTCTTTGGCTTTTCATCGTTTATTTTAATAAAATCAATGTAACGATCTCGAAATTCAGCATATGAGGTTTTTGAAAGCATTTCGCTGCTTAGAAGTGTATAGGCATTAACATAATCTCTTAACTCAATACTGTCGAGAAAGTAGGAGATTAAATATTCTGCGTCTTGTTTTAGCTCTTTCGGGTCTGTGGTGCTAATAATATCTGAAGTACTGGCAAAATCTAATTCATCTGTTTGTGCTTTATTAGACCATATTTCAATTTGTTTAATTACATCTTTAATTGGAATACTAAATCCAATTGTCCCATCCTTGGTTCCAACTGAATTTACACCTATAACATTACCGCTGTTTCGGTCAATTAAAGGTCCACCACTATTTCCTTCAGCAATTTGTGCAGAGATTTGAAAAGCATTATTATAGTTAAAGCCATCAACAGCAAAATCACGTTCTTTACCAGAAATAATCCCTAAGGTTACCGTGTTTTGGAAACCATGCGGACTTCCCAGCGCCATTACCTCATCTCCTACTTCTGGTGTTTTTTCTTTTTCTACTGTTAGAAAATCTCCTGCAAGTTGAGGTACACGGATAACAGCAATATCTGTCTCCTCGCCAATACCTACAACTGCTGCTGGGTAAACTTTTGCATCAGCAGTTCTAACATAAATGACATCCGAACCTTTAATTACATGCGCATTGGTAATAATGTCGCCTTTTTTGTTATACAGAAACCCGGAGCCTGTCGTTGTACTGTCTTTCGTTTGCCCTTCGATTTGTATCACATTCTTTTCGGCTTCATGAATAATCGATTTTAAATCAAGTTCCTTTGTATTTGTAATTTTATTAATAACAGGATTACTAATTACAATATTTTCGTGTTTTGATTGTTGAAACAAATAAACAATTACAATGAAACCAATCATAAGAATAGCAGCTGATAGAATGATGGCAGCATATTTATTTTTGTTCACGTGATGTTCACCTCATTAGTAATAGCTTTATTACTCTGTATACCATGTTATTGCCTTGACTTCAGCTTTTAGATTCATATACTTTTCATCCAGGTCATAATGGGTGAATTCAAATTTCCCTTTTTCATTGGGATATAATTCATCTGGATAGATATAGACCTCATTTGTTAATATCTCTTTCCCCTTTTTAGTTAAAATAGCATATTTCACCACTATCGAGTTAATTGGGATCGCGGCCTTATTTTGCACCTGACCTTTAACAACTATATTTCCCTGATCGTCGTTAGTAAGGTCGATGTTTTTTAAGGTTATCGCATTTGATTTATTTGCTTGTTGCTCTTGACTTGCAGTTGACATAGCTTGTTCGATCCTATTTTGCTGTGCTGTTTCAAAGGCTATCTTTTCTTTATCAATTGTAGTTTGTAAGCTTAATAATTTTTCTGACTCTGGTGCATATTTCAATCCATCTTTCACAATCAATTGGGCATCGTTGAATTGTTTATTATTCAACTGTTCACTTGCCTTAGTAAATACGAAACTAATAATTTGATTTCGGATATTTTCCGTAATTGTTGATGCTTCACCTGTTTCGATGGATGCTGCTTCCCACAATAACAGCTTCAGTTTATCAATATTAGGCTCTTTTTCTAATTCATACTTAATCTGATTTAGTTTAATAGTATTGCGTTTTTTTGTAATTAATTCAATAATTTGATTTACAGCTTCGCCATTAAAATTTTTTAATTTCTGTTCGGGTTTGTTAAGCATCGTTAATGCTTGTTGAAACTGTTTCTTTTCCATGAGTGTTGTAGCTTCTTTTATAACGGCTTGAATAGATAACGCAGTATCCATAAAATCCAATGAGTTTTGCGCTTGATAGAAATTACTTTTATGATCCAACGCTTCTTGAAATAAAGTTTTAGCTGTTTGATAATCTTGTTTCAAGACCTTTTCTTCACCTTCAATATATAGATCCTTGGCTTTTGCGGTGTTGATTTCCAGTATGATATACGTAGAAAGGAAGGAAAGCAAAACGATAGCACTTGATAATAATGGTGATTTCCAACGTTTTATCCATGGAGATTTATTATTAATTCGATTATATCGATCTTCAGGAAGATATTTACCACATTTTACACAATAGTGCTCATCCTCTTTTGTTTGTGTCCCACAATAAGGACAATAGACCATAGTAATCACCTGCTTGATAAAATTTAAGTTATACGTACATGTGTGCATGTGTGTTCAAAAGAATGTTTGAACAAACCCTATAACGCAATCCATAATGAAAAATAATATATAGTTACGTGCAGTTAGTCAATCATTGTTTCAATTAGAGAAAAACATGTTAAACTTCTAACAAAGAAAGTTTCAATTTATCCCGCATGTAAGATGCCATAAGTTTCCCACTTCAAGACTTGAGTTCGTGCAAAGGGTCTAAGTGGGAGAAAACGGCACCTAAATGCCCGAATCGTTCGGGTCGACCGGATGTCAAATCATAAAGGCATTTTAACAGGACAGGCTATGCTTCGACAGCACTACATCGCGATTTTTTAAGGACATGGAAAGCGACGTATCGATGCATTGCGATTTTTCAAGGACGCCTGCGATGTTAGCCTTTGTTCTACTTTTATCAGTGGAAAATAAAGGAAACTCCTACGAAATAAAGTTTCACTTTATTTTAGCATACTTTAGCTTTTCTCGGCGATCAGAAATTGGTATGATATATAAAGATATACTTATCATAAAAAGTATCAATAAGATTGGTTTCTTTAGAGGGGGTGCAGTTTATGTGGGAGATAGCATTTGGGGTACTTTGTTTTGGGATTATTTTGTTAAATATTGGCTATTGTATTTTTGATAGAGAAAAATAGACGAGTAAATCCAAACAAGGTCAGACTTTGTCTGACCTTGTTTGGATTTCATAGTATTGGATAAATTATGCAAGATCTAAGTGAGGAATAAAGTTTACTTTATCTAGTCAGTGTCCATTGGTCGAATGGAAAAATAACAAATTCAGAACGTCCAATAATTTCATTTTCTTCAATAAACCCAAGTCCATTACGGCTGTCTTTGCTAATTGCACGATTATCTCCCATTACAAAATAGCTTCCTTCTGGTATTTTCTGCGGGCCAAAATTACCAGTTTGTCGTTGGGCATCCTCATCGAGAAATGTTTGTTCATATTGCTCCCCATTTATATATAAATTACCACTATTAATCTCAATGGTTTCTCCGGGTAGTCCAATTACTCGTTTCACATAATTTTTATACGGTTTTTCAATAATAACAATGTCTCCGCGCTCTGGCTCATCAATGATATAAATGATCTTATTAAAGATAACCCTTTCTCCGTCTTGAAGCGTGGGGTCCATACTTTCACCTTCAACTATGGAAGTTGCAAAGATGAACGTCTTTAAAAAGAAAGCAATCAAGATAGCAATAATTAATGCTTTTACCCATTCCAACCATTCATTTTTCTTTTTTGATTCTGACACCGAAGACATCCTTTCCAAATAACATTTCATTATTATAGTAGCACACAGCAAGAAACTAATCGAGCCTTAAAACCTATAGGAACGCAAGTATAGATAAAAAAGCTTGTCAGTTTCTGTCACGCTGTGCTACATTAATCTAAAGTAACAGTATTCTGTTTGTTTTATTTGTCTGCCCCTGTTCCATTGTAGCTACAAACAACACTGTAATGTAGTTGATTACATATGAAAAAAGTGATCATGTTCAGTAATCCCGGACGTATGGTTTCGATATGGGCTAATTGCACTAATCGAATTCATAATTAATTATACCTATATACCTGTAATAATTTGCGTAAGGGGCTTCAGCCCAACCATGCATAAGGAGGTATACTTTCAATAAAATGACTACAACAGACAATCTTCTAAAACGTATTGAATTTCTACGCAATAAAATGACGATGGTCGCTTTAGAAAAAGGATTTACAAATTTAGAGTCCATTAAAATTAGTCAAGAATTGGACAGACTTTTAAATTTATATGAAAATATAAAGCAGCATGAAACAAAGAAATAAAATTTTTAATGCTGTTTTATTTAGTTTAGCAAATGATTTTTTAAATATTCTTCTAAGCGATCAAGACCCAATGCTAATGTGGCTTGATCATAAGCGTAGGATAATCGCATATATCCTTCTCCCAAACTTGAAAAACTATCTCCAGGTACTAATGCAACCCTGTTTTTTCGAACAAGATCCAATCCGAGCTGGAATGAAGTCTTTTCTTTTAAAGGAAAGCGAGGGAACATATAAAAGGCTCCTTCAGGTTTGAGACAAGCTAGTCCCATTGCTTGTAACCGTTTAAGGACAAAATCTCTACGTTTCTGATAAGCTTCTCGCATTAACTTTGTATCTTCTAGGCCGTTTGTTAGTGCTTCTAATGCAGCATATTGGCTAATTGATGTTGCGCAGGATACATTATATTGATGTACTTTAAGCATTTGTCTAGATAGCCATTGAGGGGCTAAAGCATAGCCAATCCGAAAACCAGTCATGGAATGAGATTTTGATACACCATTAATAACAATAGTTTTTTCCTTCATATCAGGAAAGCTAGCGATAGAAGTGTGGGCTTGGTCATATACAAGCTGGCTATAAATTTCATCAGCTAATATAAAGATAGATTTACCTTTTAATACATCCACTAGTGTAGCTAATTCCTTTTTAGTAAATGACATTCCAGTTGGATTAGATGGATAAGGAAGCACTAGACACTTTGTTTTGGGTGTAATATATTGGAGAAGTGTCTCCTTTGTCAACTTTAAATTTGTTTTGGTCGTATCCATATGTACAGGTTTAGCTCCTGCTAGCCGTATTAATGGTTCATATCCCGGGTAGATGGGAGCAGGGAGTAACACTTCATCACCAGGATTTAATATAGTGCGAAACGTTATATCAATAGCCTGTGAAGCACCTGTAGTTACGATCACTTCGTTTTCTGGATGATAAGATACATGATAGCTTTTTTCATAGAAGCGAGAAATAGCTTTTCGTAAGTCAAGTAGACCAGCATTATGTGTATAAGTTGTTTTATTGTCATAGATTGCTTGAACAGCTGCCTCTTTAATATGTTCAGGAGTATGAAAGTCTGGTTGTCCAATTGTTAAAGACACAATGTCCTCTTCATCAGCCACCAAATTAAAAAATTTACGAATCCCAGAAATTTCAATTGATAATACATGTTTATTCAATAAGTGTTGCATAAAATGACCTCCAATTATTAATTGATAAAATTGTTAAAAAATATTTAAAAATTTGTGATATATCATATACAAATATACGGTATACTTAAGATAGAAGTATAAAAGGAGTGTATCATATGCGACCTAAAACGTTAAGTTTTGAGCAACTAGTAAAGCAAAATAAACAAGAATTGCTTGAAGATGAAAATAGTATTTCAAGAATTGAAAGAAAATTAGAAAAAAGAAAAATGGAACTTGTAGAAAAGAAACAGGCAAAAAAAGAAGTCAACATCTAAAATGAAAGTTAAGTTCAATCATGTACTGATGATTGTACATGACAACAGTAAGGGTAGTGCACATATGCCCTTAACATCATCTGAAAAAAGATGGACAGGAACAACAGGAGGGTAAAATAATTGGGTCTCCTGTTGTTTGCATTAGTAGGAATCATTTGCAAGTTTCCGATGCTGTTGAGTTATTAAAATTAATTTGAAACAAACTATAGCATTTTCTAAGCAGATTGTTGTATATGAACCTTATTCGAAGGAGAGTGTTGAATTAAATAAAACAGCATCTACAATATAGGACATACCTAAATTGCAATACAGTAAAGTTCTCTTGAAACGAAAGTACCAATCAATGTGGTGACAACCGACTCAATGGTTGTTAGAATCGATGCCTTGGATGCTTCTGTTTGACATATGTATAAATATAAGCGAAAGCAGTTGGTAAAAATCCAAGTCCAAGGGCATAAAATAATACAAGCGGATTAATCAGTAGCGCTCCTTTTTCTGCATACGGGAAAAATGGAGACAGAGCAATTGCTGCCGTAATAAAAGTAAATGTTGTAACGCTAAATGTTGAATGCGTTTTTAATGCAAGTTTACTAAAAATACTATAATGAGTAACCTAAGCCTGCTTCCAAACCAAATACTATGGCTTTTTTAGGTACAATACCGATATTTAATGGGAAGATTCCGACAACTGTAATATATATTATAGTATCAATGCAATAAGTTTACTTTTTGTCAATGGCTACTTAAACAGTAAAAAAGAAAGAATCCAATGCCAGAGCAGTATATATAATGCAGTAGCTAACTCCCGGATATCACTAAGCTGTATGGCAGTAAATACACAATTTAAAAAGATTATAAAAGTTTCCGTCCCAAAAAATAACGATTTGCATTGAGTAAAACCAAATTCATAGAGGTGTCTTACATACCAACTAATCGTTTCCCATAATGAAGCTCCGAGCATTAAGATATGCTTTCTTCAATAAGTGTCGCTCTTTCTCATTTATACTGCTCCGTTCTATTTAACTTCCTGACATATATCCGTACTTTCATAAGAGTTTCCAGTATTTAACCACTATCAGAAGATCTGCTGTTTATACGACGCTAACCGAGTGCTTCTAGCTGGTTTATTTTCTTTATTGGGGAGGATGAAGAATATAGTAAAAGAAAGTTCCTGTTACGTTTAATAGCGTGAGTTACGTATATTTAAGGGATAAAATGGTAAAAATGGTATGAAGCTAAAATAATAAGATTGGATACGATGGGAGTTATTGAAATTGATGACATGGTGGATTGGAAGCATTAGTCTATGGGAAATGGACCAAAAGTATTGGTATTTATTATTTTTGATCTTTGGAATAAGTGTAATATATAGTATGGTTCGTTCATTTATTCGCTGGATTGTACAACGACGTTCATTTATGCTCTTATCTTATTTATTCATTAGCTTTTTTATTTTTACAATTTATTTCGGGCTTAGTTTATTAAATGGCGGACTCAATCAAGGATTCTTTTATTCATTTCCTCTAATTATGCAATCATTAGCTTTTTTTGGTTGTCTATTGATTATTGGAGCAACAATAAGACGTTGGTTAAATAAATAATAAGCCAGTAATCCTATAATTATTAGTTTAGTAAAGATATATTTTATACCGTTTAGTTGTTAAGAACACATAAAAAAATGGTGCAAAAGTCAATATGAGTCTTAAAAGTACAACTAGAGCAGCCAGCAGCTACTAATTCAACTATTTCCATAATATAAGGAGAATGAATAAAAGAAACGACAATTTCTCTCTGACTTCAACTTACTTAAGTACGGTACTTGCTTTTCTAAGATCACTTTGAAAGTTAACAGGTGTTTTTAGCTTCGATGTGATTTGGTAGGCGGCCATTCCATTTTACCAAGCGAAGATGGTGTAAAGTAAGTAGACGTACTCCTTTTACAATGGTTTTTAGGTGTTGATTTTTTTCCTTTCCATTTCATGTACTGATAAATCACTTTTTTTGCTCTGGATAAGGACATTTTAGCTTGCGGGTTACGGTAACTCTCGTCTAATTCTCCTAAATGTTGTAATTTCTTAAAGTCTTCTTTAGTTGGTGGTATATGAAAATAATAACCGGCAACACGTACTAGTAAAGTAGAGTATTGATTACTAAATTTTGGTTGTTTGGAAAAATGAAGTCCTACCTTTGTGGCATGTTTTTCTTTGAGAAGTCTATTAATGGCTTCTTTTTTTATAAAGTATAAATGTTTTGGGTCAGGAGCAGTTTTAGCATGGCGATTTATTGTATAAAGTGCTTTTGCAATTTCATCTAAGTTATCTTGTTCAGTCATCGTATTTGCTCCTCCTAAAAAAATGTAATCATGCTTGTATACATCCTATCGTAAAGCAGTTTAGCTTGCAAGGAATATTAAAAAGTAATCAAAAATAATTGATTTTAAGCTTGCTTTAAAATGCAACTTGAAAATAATAAGGTGTAATTGATCCAGTTATCTTAAGATGAACCGAAGTTATTTTTAGATTATGAAAGGGACTTTAATGAATATTCATGTATTTCAGGTTTACAAAGAAAACGAAATGGAGCTCTGGTTGTACCAATACCGCTATTCACAAATAACACGAATTTATCATTATTCAAGCTATACTTTCCTTGTACATACTTTTTAGCATAAGCAGGGCTATATAAATGTCCAATCAATGGAAATCTAATTTGTCCCCCATGGCTGTGCCCGGATAATTGTACATCAATAGGGTATTTTTTGGCGATATCTGCAAAGTCTGGCTCATGTGCTAAGAGAATAGTAAAGAGATTAGGATTCGCATTAACTAATGCAGCATCTAAGTCTGGTTTTCCTAACATAACATCATCGATTCCTGCTATTACTATTTCTTCATTCGCAATTTTAATGGTAGTATGGTTGTTTTGTAATAATTGAAAACCAGCTTTTTTCATTGCATCATTAACAACCTCTGTACCATAACCGCCGTGATCATGGTTTCCGTATATCCAAAATTTTCCGTGATAAGCGCTAAGCTGTTTTAATATATTGATAATCTTTGAATCCCAATGGAAATTTTGTGGTTCATCGACAAGGTCACCTGTAAATACAATTAAATCAGGATCTAATCCATTTATTTTTTGAACTAATTCTTTTAATTGTTGCAGTGAATAATGAAATCCGACATGCGTATCAGAAAACTGCACGATTTTAAAGTTATTAAACGAGTTTGTGATTTTTTTCGATGCAATTGTATTTTTATTAATATGAAGTAGAATTGGTTCTACATCTCTAGCATAATAATAGGTTCCACTACTTAATCCTAATAAAGCAAGCAAGCTACCAACCGCTTTTTTTAGAAATGTTCTTCTGTTCATGGCTGACAAACCTTTCTCAACAATCAATTAGAATCAAATTATAACATGAATATAGAATAAAATAGAATCCCTACTTTTGTAACTATCATCTTCTGAGCATGGTAGAGAGGGTTAAATGCTTTGTTCGTATAGTATAAAGTATAGAAAACTGAACGTAACAGATAGAAGCTGCAAACAAGTTAGAGTTGCTCAAAAGAGAAGGGTATCTTCTAGTTATAGTGGTTAGTGGAATGATTTAGCTTTTAAAAATGACAATAAAAAAGAAAGTGACGAACATGAGAGTTATCACTTTCAAAGTTAACTTAATTAGGAAGGAGAACAGTCATTACAGTTGTTTTTGATATGCGAGTTTATCCCTTCTATTTGTAGTGTACTGTGTGAGATATCGAAGTGTTTTTTTAACAGTTTATTTGCTTGAATAAGGATTTTATCTCGATCTACAGTATTATCTACAACTAAATGACAGCTTAGAGCCGGAAATTCAGAAGTGATTGACCAAATATGAAAATCGTGAACATCTTCAATTCCTGGTAGCTCCATTAATTTGCTTTTTACTTCTTCAACGTTAATATTGGTAGGTTTTCCTTCCATTAAAATATGAATCGAATCTTTTGTTACCCTAATTCCAGAAATCACAATGAGGAGCGCAACGATAACACTCGCAATTGGATCAGCGATATTCCAGTCGAATAGCAATATGAGGATACCTGCAATAATGGCACCTATTGATCCTAAAAGGTCACCAAGGACGTGTAAAAGAGCACTGCGAATATTTAAGTTTTCCTGTGAATCGCCGCGCATTAGCATCCATGCGACAACGATATTCACAACTAAGCCGATGAAGGCGATAATCATCATGCTTGCACTTACATTTGGCGGCTCAATAAACCGTTGAAATGCTTCATAAAATATATAAAGTGAAATTATAATTAATGTCAATCCATTTATGAAGGCAGCAATGATTTCAACTCGACGGTAACCGTAAGTTTTAGAATATGTTGCTTGACGTTCACCGATTTTGAATGCCAGAAGACTTAAGCCAAGGGCTGCTGCATCGCTGAGCATGTGTCCGGCATCTGAAAGCAGTGCGAGACTGTTTGTTAAAAAGCCACCGACAGCTTCAACAATCATAAAAAAGGTAATTAACAAAAAGCTAAAAAACAGTACTTTTTTATTGCTAGTCGTATGGTGATGATGGCCATGATCATGGCTATGACTATGATTGTGTTGATGTGACATAATTTACCCCCCTATTTTGTATGTTCACTATGCTCAATCGTCTGTTTCAATAAATTCATAACATGATCATCGTCTAGTGAATAGTAGTAAGTCGTTTTTTCACGGCGATTCTTTACTAACCGCAATTGTTTTAAATACTTCAATTGATGTGAAATAGTCGATTGATGCATGCTTAATTTTTGAGCAATTTCAGTTACAGAGTATTCTTTATGAGAAAGCAGATGTAATATTTTGATTCGGGTGGGGTCTGATAAAGCCTTAAAGGTTTGCGATACATGTTCAATTAAATGTTCACCAATTGGTTGGTAATCCATAATCGTCTCTCCTATACTATATGATCATATGTTCATATTATAACTTAAAATAGAATCAATTTCAATTGAATGAATAGGTTTCGTTTTTCTTATTTCCTTACTGTGGTAAAATAAAGTTAGTCTGTTCTCCGTCTAAAGTTTGCTTATATTACAGAGAAAGTAAACAGCAAACCTCCTACATGAAGAAAAAGGGGTGATATGATTGAGTATGTTACAAGAGAAATATTTAACAGGCATAACATTGGAAGAAATAATGATTCCTTCTGAAAAGGTGGCACATGTACAAGTAAATAATCCGCTTGAGCATGCCTTACTTGTATTGGTTAAGTCGGGTTATTCTGCTGTACCTGTTCTTGATTCATCGTATAAGTTAGTTGGTACAATTGGAAAAACTGCGATTCTTAACCAGATTCTCGGATTAGAACGTTTCGAATTTGAACGACTTTCAAATATTGTAGTAAAAGATGTGCTCAATGAGGATATTCCATGTCTAATGAAAGAAGATTCCTTATTACAAGGATTGAATGCGCTTATAAATCATCCGTTTGTTTGTGTTGCTGATAAGAATAAATATTTTGATGGGATTTTGACGAGAAGAGCGATTCTTAAGCAAGTAAAAAAAGATTTGTATGCACAAAATGATTAAACGAATCCCCTGTAGCTACAGGGGTTGAATTCTTTTTTCACTATAGGAAAGTATAAAACTTTAGGCTTTATCCCGCATGTAAGGTGCCGTAAGTTTCCCACATCAAGTCCTGAATTGATACAAGGGTCAAAGTGGTAGAAAACGGCACCTAAATGCCCGATTGGTTCAAGGGCCTTTAGGTCATACTCTTGTGGTACTAACATTCAGTAGAAGAAAACCCTTGCTGATGAAGTTTCACTTTATCGTATAGAGAAAAACAATAGCTTTTGCCATAAAGATTTGGCGACAAGCAAAGTTTTTCTAATTGAATCTTAATCGAAGTTTTTAAGGTGATGTCAAAAAGTCTGATAAAAATAACACAATGGAATTTCATCGCCGGGTTAGAATGTATGAAAAATTTAGTGAAGAAGTTAGGTCGATGCAGTTGTTATACGTATACGCGTAATTAGTGAGCATGTCGACTTGAAGTCAAGCCTTCTCTAACTTTGACATATAGAACGTGCTAGTTTCAGTTACAAGAAGGGGACATGAAAAAAGTCAACAGTTTTAAAATACGGTAAATGGATTTACTGAGAACTGAGAATATGACAATGAAAAACAGCTAATTATTGCGACAAAAAAAGCGATCTGCTAAATTAGAAGATAGTACATAATTGGGAGGTAACGAATAATGAAAATGATGGATGGAAATGAAATTATCAACTTTATTTCGAATAGTAAGAAAAGCACACCTGTAAAAGTGTATGTAAAGGGAGAAGGATTAGATCAATTAACGATTGATGATTCCATCCAAGCTTTTTTAGAATCAAAAAGCGGTGTTTTGTTTGGAGAATGGAATGAGGTACAAAGACTGTTAAATGACCATCAAGATGTGATAACGGATTACGTTATCGAAAATGATCGTCGTAATTCAGCGATTCCTTTACTTGATTTAAAAGGAATAAATGCACGAATTGAACCGGGTGCTATTATTCGTGATCAAGTAGAGATTGGTGATGGCTGCGTCATTATGATGGGAGCAGTAGTTAACATTGGTTCTGTTATTGGCGAAGGAACTATGATAGATATGAATGCTGTACTTGGTGGACGAGCAACGGTTGGGAAAAATTGCCACATTGGAGCAGGTACTGTATTAGCTGGTGTAATTGAACCACCATCTGCAAAACCGGTAATTATTGAAGACGATGTAGTTATTGGGGCAAATGTTGTAGTATTAGAAGGGGTAACGATTGGTAGAGGTGCAATTGTTGCTGCCGGAGCAATTGTCACAAAGGATGTAGCGCCAAACACATTAGTAGCAGGTACTCCTGCAAGAGTATTAAAGGAGATTGACGAAAATACGAAATCGAAAACTGAAATAAAACAAGAACTTCGCAAGTTGAATGATTAAGTAGGGTATTAATATGTTAAACTTACAACAAATCCGCAGAGATTTACATCAAATACCGGAATTGGGTTTTCAGGAAACGAAAACCCAACAATACTTGGTACGTAAAATAAAAGGACTGCAAACGGAACGTGTGTCGATCCAGTTATGGAAGACGGGAATATTAGTCTTTGTAAAGGGAACGGCACCAAAAAAAATAATTGGCTTCCGAGCTGATATCGATGGATTGCCGATCACAGAAAAAACAAACTTTTCGTTCGCTTCACAGCATGAAGGGAGAATGCACGCTTGTGGACATGATTTTCATATGACCATTGCGCTTGGTGCTTTAGAACGTGTGATTTCTGAGCCAATTACAGATGATTGTTTGTTTATATTTCAACCAGCGGAAGAAGGTCCAGGCGGTGCTCTTCCATTGTTACAATCGAAAGAGTTTAATACTTGGCGTCCTGATGTTATTTTTGCCCTGCATATTGCTCCAGAATTACCTGTTGGTACGGTAGCAAGTAAACCAGGTTTACTATTTGCAAATACGAGTGAATTATTTATTGATTTTATTGGTAAAGGAGGACATGCTGCATATCCACATATAGCCAAAGATATGACGGTTGCTGCGAGCAGTTTTATTGTTCAAATGCAGCAAATTGTTTCCAGAAATATAAATCCGTTGGAAAGTGCTGTTGTTACAGTTGGAAAAATGGAGAGTGGCTACGTCCAAAATGCTATTGCAGAAACTGCTCGGCTGGAAGGAACGATTCGAACCCAGCATCCAGAGACAATTCACATCGTAAAAAAGCAATTGGAAAAGCTAATGAAAGGTTTCGAAATTGCTTATGATTGCTCTATTCAGGTAGATTATGGCGCCAATTATTATCAAGTGTATAATCGAGCTGATATGGTAGAAAAATTTCAACAGGCTCTGGACGGTTCAGGTATAGAATACAAACAAGCGGAAGCGGCTATGACTGGTGAAGATTTTGGTTATTTTATGAAGGAGATACCTGGCTTTATGTTTTGGCTTGGTGTTAATTCTCCATTCGGTCTTCACGATGCACAGCTCAACCCAGATGAAGAGGCACTAACTGTTGGTTTAGATGCTGTAACCCGGATGATTTCTCAGCTTTCTGAATGACCGGTGTATAGTTTTTATACTAATGCAGAATCTATCTATGTAATACAACATAATTAGAGGAGGCATTAGAATGGCGAGAATAGGTGTGGAAGAAAGTCTTGCTAATGTAAAAGAAGCGTTGATGGAAATGGGTCATGAAGTAGTAGACTTACGAAACGGAGAAGATGCTGCTTACTGTGATTGCTGTATTATTTCGGGTCAGGATAAGGATGTAATGGGAATCACAGAAGCAGCAATCGCTGGGTCTGTAATTAATGCACAGGGTATGAGTGCCGAAGAAGTTTGTCAAATGGTAAATCATAAATTATCGTGATTATTCACCTGTTTCCTCCTACAAGAACCTTTTTATGTTAATAATCATATAAAGATAGTGGTATTAGCAAATTCTAAGAGGATGATGCAGGAGGAATGGGTGAAGATGCGTTTAAATGAAAAAATACCGGAATTTGGTGTAGTGAAAGAATGGCTAAATACGGAACCATTAACTACGGAAACAATTAGTGGTAAACCAATATGTGTCCAATTTTGGTCAGTAAGTTGTAAACTTTGCAAAAAAGCAATGCCTAGCTTTGTGCGAATACGAGATACTTATGCTGATACATTGCAAGTAATTTCTGTGCATACCCCTTTATCTGAGGATGATATGGATTTGGATTTGGATGAAATTCGTAGCGTAGCAGCTGAAAATGATTTAACCGAACCGATTGCTATCGATAATGAAGAATCATTATCCAAAGCTTTTAACATTCATTTTGTTCCCGCATATTATTTATTTGACCACTCCGGGAAGTTACGTTATATTCAGAGAGGTAAAGTAAATGCAAAGTTGCTGGAAAAACAAATACGGCGGCTAATTAGGTAAAGTGAAACTTCATTTTGTGGAGCACTTTTTTCCTCCACGAAAGAAAATAAGATAAATGCTTAAATCGCAACGTCCTTGGAAAACCGCGATGTTTATTCAAGGAGCTTTCCTTGTCCTAGAAAAAGAAAAACACTTTTTCTACGTATAATGTGTCGTTTTAGAGCTTTCTTTGTTATGCCGATCCGAACGAATCGGGGATTTAGACGTCTTATACAATATAATGATTTTAGAAAATGAGTCTGATCAAAGAGGCTGGGACAAAACGAAAACAGCTGATTAAAAAACGAACCATAAATCGTCCTTGTACTATAGTAAAGTATAAAATTTTAGGCTTTATCCCGCATGTAAGGTAAGGTGCCGTAAGACTCTCACTTCAAAATCTTGAGTTGATATAAAAGGTCTAAGTGGAAGAAAACGGCACCTAAATGCCCAATTCGTTTTAAGGGTCTTTAGGTCATACCCCCCGAGGTACTAACATTCAGTAGGAAATGGAAGAAAACTCCTACTGAATGAAGTTTCGCTTTATCGTATAAGAAAAACTGCGGCTTTCGCTAAGGACTTGGCGACAAGTCAAGTTTTTCTAAACACAAACAAACCGAACAATTATAAGGTGCCGACCCCCGAAAGTTAGAGTAGAAAATCTAATTTTCGGGGGTGTTTTTATGGCTAAATATAGTGAAGAATTTAAAATAAATCTTGTCACCGAGTATTTATATGGCAACCTAGGATATAAATTATTGGCAAAAAAATATAATATGGGTAGCGCAACACCAATATTTGAATGGGTGAAAGTCTATAAGTCTCAGGGAATGGATGGGTTAAAAAGAAAAAAAGCTAGGAAGTTTTATCCTGTTCGATTTAAATTAAATACGATACAATTTGTGTTAAAGACAGGTGCTACTTTTTTAGAAACTGCTGTTCAATTTAAATTGAACAACCCTTCCTTAATTAGACGCTGGATGAAAGAATTTAAGGAACAAGGAGTAGAAGGCCTGAAACCAAAGGGGGAGTCTTCTATGTCTAAGAAACCCAATAAACGGAAGAAAAAGGAAGAAAAAAAGTTAACACGTGAAGAAATATTAGAACGAGAGAATGAACTATTAAGGCTAGAAAATGCGTACCTAAAAAAGCTACGAGCTTTTCGGGAGAATCCAAATGCCTTCCACGAAAAGCACAGGCAAAGGTGGCATTTGGACTTAAAGAAGAAGGATTCCGATTAAAAGATATTCTCCTTATTGTGGGCATACCTGAAGCAACCTATCACTATCATGTGAAAAATTTTGGCAGAGAAGATTCAGACAAAGTACTAAAAAAAATCATTATCGATTTATTTAAAAAGTTCCATGAACGTTATGGCTATAAACGTATTACTAGAGAACTAAATAAATTAGGATACGTTATCAACCATAAAAAAGTATATCGCATTATGTGCGAATTGGGATTGAAATGTGTGAAATTTATGCGAAAATCCCGTAAATACAATTCCTATAAGGGAAACGTTGGAAAAGTGGCGAAAAACCGATTGTCTCGCCGTTTTAACACGCCAATTCCTCTTCAAAAATTAGTAACCGATATTACAGAATTCAAATGTCTAAGTGAAGAGAAGTTATATTTAAATCCGATTCTTGACCTTTATAACGGAGAAATTATTGCGTATAAAATCAAGGAACGTCCAACGTTAGATCTTGTCATAGAACCTTTAAAAGAAACGATAGAGATAATAAAGAATCATGCAACCTATCGCACCACCATCCATTCTGACCAAGGCTTTCATTACCAACACAACCAATGGGTGAGAACATTAAAAGAGAATAAAGTATTCCAAAGCATGTCTAGAAAAGCAACCTGTGCGGATAATGCTTCCATGGAGAATTTTTTTGGCATTTTAAAACAAGAAATGTATTATGGAGAAAAATTAGTAAGCTATGAAGAATTAAAAAGTCGGATTGAAGAATATATCTATTGGTATAATCATGAACGAATAAAAGAAAAATTGGCCGGGCTGAGCCCAGTCGAGTATCGAACGCAATCCAGCCAATCAACTGTATAATAAAACTCTAACTTTTGGGGGTAATCACATAAATGAATTGTTCGGTTTTTGCTATTTAGTATTTCTTATGTCCCAGTCTCTTTTTACTGGCAAAATCCTAGCTTGGATTAAAGGTTTAAACTTTAAGCAAATTAGCTTGCCGATCATATGTCAAAATTTAAACTTTTAAGGTGGCATACAAAATAGGTTTAGGATGTACTAATACAAAGTCGCCGTTTTTTAATGGGAAAAAGAATTATTCGGTACTGGTATCATCACGATAGAATATATGTCTAAAAAGCGTTGTTCTTTTTCCAGGAGAAAATACTCTTGAATGAAGTTTCATTCTATCTCGTCAGAAGTTTTCCAGATTGTAATCACTGACCGAGCACTTGACGCTTTGTTACGTAAAATAGGGTAGTGAATCAAAGTATAAAAGTTGAGGGTGAAAATCAGTAGGTATTATGTATTAAATGCGTTACTGTCAGGTTACGGTATCGAAGTCTTCAGGCTAGTCAAGTTTCATAAAAATGTATACTTATTAATTCAAAAATAATGTACAAGAAACAATAACATCGGTAATATAGGGAAGTGAAGTTAATTCAATATTCTAAGAGTTAACCCTGGATTTGATGTACAGTTAGTAGCTGATTATTAAAGGGATAAAAGTCTTTTGTTACGAGACATAATTTAGTATAGTAGAACTAAAGTGACGATGATAAGTTATGAACAAAGAAGAAAGATGGAGGAAACAGCATGAAACGAGAATTTGCAGTAATTGGCTTAGGAAGATTTGGCGGAAGCATTTGTAAAGAGTTAAGCATGGAAGGAATGGAAGTACTTGCTATTGATAATAACGAAGATCGTATTAATGAATATAAAAATATAGCGTCTCATGCAGTAATTGCTGATGCAACGGATGAAGTGTCTCTTAAAGAGTTAGGAATTAAAAATATTGATCATGTTATTGTTGCAATTGGTGATAATATTCAAGCTAGTATTTTAACGACAGTTATTTTAACCGAGTTAGGAATTAAAAAAATAACCGTCAAAGCACAAAATGATTACCACGCCAAAATTTTAAATAAAATTGGGGCAGATCAAGTTGTACATCCGGAGAGGGATATGGGAAAACGAATCGCCCATAGTATTATATCCAATAATATTTTAGATTACTTAGAGCTTTCGGATGACCATAGTATTGTAGAAGTGAAGGTTGGAGAAAAGATGCTTGGTAAAACATTGGTGGAACTGGATATACGGGCAAATTATGGCTGTAACGTTGTCGCAATTAAGCATGGAAAAGATATTAATGTTTCACCAAGTGCTGACCATCGTTTTTTAGAAGGCGATATTTTAATTGTAATAGGTGCGGATAAAGATATTTCTCGGTTTGAAAAGCATTTAGTTATAGAAGAATAAAAAACAAACAGCCAGAAAAGGATCTGGCTGTTTGTTTTTTATACTTCCATAATAATTGGTAAGATCATCGGGCGGCGCTTTGTTTTATCATAAAGAAATGGGGCGATTGTATCGGTAATTTCATTTTTGATTTCTGACCATTGAGTTGTTTTACGTTCCATTACTTTTTCTAAGTGAGCAGATACTAATTTTTGAGCTTCATTGATCAAGTCTTCAGATTCCCTCATATAAACAAAGCCTCGTGAAATAATATCAGGACCTGCAGAAACTTTGAACTCTTTCATATTAATACTTACTACGACAATCACTAAACCTTCTTCAGAAAGGATTCGGCGATCTCGTAACACGATATTACCGATATCTCCGACTCCGTTTCCATCAACATAAATGGAGCCAGAAGGGATTTTTCCAGCAATCGTAGCAATATCCTTTCCTAAAGCCAAAACATCTCCATTGTCCATGACGAAGCAATTATTTGGATCAACATCACAAGCAGCCGCCAATTTGACATGTTCTTTTAGCATGCGATATTCTCCATGAATCGGCATAAAGAACTTTGGTTTTATTAACCGTAGCATTAATTTTTGTTCTTCTTGACTACCATGACCAGAGGTATGGATGTTTGTAAGTTTGCCGTGAATAACGTCTGCTCCTGCTCGGTATAATTTATTAATCGTCCGGCTAACACTAATTGTATTTCCAGGGATTGGGGACGAAGAGAATACAACTGTATCACCGGGAATGATTTGAATTTGTCGATGAGTACCATTAGCAATTCGTGATAAAGCAGCCATTGGTTCACCTTGGGATCCGGTACAAAGGATAGTTACTTCTTGAGCAGGTAGACGATTAATTTGATTTGCATCAATAAACGTATCTTTTGGAGCTTGAATATAGCCTAATTCTTGTCCCAGATTAATAGCCGACTCCATGCTTCTGCCAAATACAGCAATCTTTCGGTTATTTTGGACAGAAGCTTCTACTACTTGCTGTAGTCGATAGATATTTGATGCAAATGTAGCAAAGATAACTCTTCCATCAACTCTGCTAAAAATATCTTTTATATTACCTCCAACCACTTTTTCTGATAATGTAAACCCGGGAACTTCACTATTCGTACTATCTGATAGTAGACAAAGTACTCCCTCACTGCCAATTTCTGCCATTCTTGTTAAGTTAGCAGGTTCACCAACGGGTGTAAAATCAAATTTAAAGTCACCTGTGTGAACAATGTTTCCTGGTGGAGTTTTTACAACAATACCATATGAATCGGGAATGCTATGGGTTGTTCGGAAAAAGCTGACCGAGGTTTTACGGAACTTAATATAATCGTCTTCTTCAATGGTGATTAATTTAGCATTTCTTAATAGACCGTGTTCATCTAATTTGTTTCGTATTAATCCTATCGCAAGTTTACCAGCATATATTGGCACATTAAGCTCACGGAGAAGATAAGGAATGCCTCCAATATGATCTTCATGCCCATGAGTAATAAATAATCCTTTGATTTTGTCCTGATTTTGCACTAAATACGTGTAGTCAGGAATAACATAATCAATTCCAAGCAATTCATCTTCAGGGAATTTAATCCCTGCATCAATTAAAATAATCTCATCTTGAAATTGAACACCATACGTATTTTTACCAATTTCTCCAAGTCCGCCTAGAGCAAAAACAGCAGCTTGGTCATTTTTTACAAACTTCATTGGTTAGATGTTCTCCACGTGAAAATCTTCGGATTGTTTTTCATATGCTAAATGTGCTTCATCTAGTGCTTGAATATATTCAATATTATACTTGCGTTCGTTTATTCTTGTTCTAACTTCTCTGACAGATTCTCCTTCAACGTATGCACATTTTGTTCTTTCTCGAACAGGAATTTCATCAGCCCGCTCTTGATATAATATTTTATAAATCATCTCATCTCTCCTTGATTGTTTCATTTTTATTTCTATAATTGAACACGATTTTTTGCTAAACAAATATCCTACCTTTTTAAATCACCATTAAAACGGCTCCGTCATTTTTCCAAATCACGTTATTTTTTGTCTTTTTCCCGATATTTATGGTACCTTTATTGTGATTGGGTAATAATATCGATGATTAATGGTAGTCTTTTTTACAAGTAGTTGGTACACGTCCTTGACCTAAAAAGTCTTTCCAGCGTTTCTTAAGCTTTTCTTTTAGACGCTTTAACATGACGTGTCAGCTCCTTTCAAAATTCTAAGAAAAGCAAGAAATACAATCTACCGATCCAATCCCTCTTACCTATAGTATAGTATGAGTTGAGGAATTTTGAAATAAAAATACGTTATTTCTTAAAAATATTTATGATGGCAACTGGGTAGTATGCTTGGAAATTTTGATTGGTGCCCATTCCGTAATTACCTGTTATAGTTGTTTATGCCACATGTAATTAGCAGTAAGACCTCTACTTCCATGTTTTATGAGCCGAACCCTGGGAAGATAAGTGGAGGAACCAACTGCGAGTCAAATACCCGATTCCGTTCATTCTAACAAATCAGTGGGAGATAAAAGAAAACCCCCCACTGATTTGAAGATTCACTTTATACTTTTTTCGTAAAAAGATTTATTTGTTCATCGTCTACGAGACAATAATTAAGATAAGCATACACCTTCATCGGTTTTCCGTTGAATTTCCCCTGCATCTAAGCTGTCAAACTCTTACTTAAGAGTTATAGAGAGTACGAAGAAGTCTAAGTGGAAGCTAACGTAATGGTGCTGAATTGTCCAATCGCTTGGGTCGACAAGAGGCAGGGAGAATTCAGTAGGGGATAAAGGCAAGTTCTACTGAATGAAGTATTCTTATAACTATACTTAGTTTAAGCAGAGAAAAATATTTTATACATTGAGAGAAAGAAGGGGAAGAAATATGCATAAAAAAATTGTGTTCTTTGATATTGATGGTACTATATTAAACGAAACAAACAAAATCCCAAGCTCCACTAAGCAAGCGATTAAACAGCTGCAGGATAATGGAGTTTATGTAGCCATAGCCACCGGAAGAGCTCCATTTATGTTTGAACATATTCGTAAAGAATTAAATATTCACTCATTTGTTAGCTTTAATGGACAATATGTGGTGTTTGAAGGAGAAGAGGTTTATACAAATCCGATCAACAACGATGAACTGGCGGATTTGTACCAAGCAACTCTGAAACATAAATTTCCGATCGTTTTTATGAATCACCAACAAATGAAGGCAACAGTTCCGGATCACCCGTTTATTAATGAAAGTCTAAAAAGCTTAGATTTTAGTTACCCGGATGTCGACCCTGCTTTTTATGAACAGGAGTCGATTTATCAAGCACTACTATTTTGTAAACAGAAAGAAGAAAAGTTATTTGCAAAGGACCATAAAGCATTACACTTTTTACGCTGGCATGAGTATTCATGCGATATTATACCTCAAGGCGGTTCAAAGGCTGTTGGAGTTAAAAAATTAATTGAAGCAAGCGGATTAAATATTGCAGATACGTATGCATTTGGAGACGGTTTAAATGATATGGAGATGATTAAGGAAATCGGCACTGGTGTAGCAATGGGTAATGCTATTCAGGCACTGAAAACAGTAGCTGATTATACAACAGATCATGTTGAAAAAGATGGGATAGCTAAGGGGTTAAAACAGTTAAGATTAATTTAAAAAAATATAGCGGCAGTTAGACAGCTGCCGCTATATTTATTCTACAGGTTTTGCGTTCTCAGGAACAGCAAACGGGTTTTGTTTATTAATGTGATCATAGAACATAATACCGTTTAAATGATCAATCTCGTGCTGAAAAACAACCGCTGCATAGCCTTTTAAGCGTAATTTCACAGGTTCTCCTTCCATCGTTGTTGCGGTTACGGTTATCCGTGCATGCCGTGGAACAAAACCTTCCACATCACGATCTACAGATAAGCAGCCTTCCCCGCCTGGAAGGTACGTTTTTTCTACAGAATGACTGATGATTTTAGGATTAGCCAGTCCATAGCTATATTTTCTTCCATTTGGTGCTTCAAAGTGAACTGCTATTAAACGTTTATTCACTCCAAGCTGGGGTGCAGCTAAGCCAACACCGGCACGTAATTGATATTTTTTAGCCATTTCATCATCTTGACTATTTTTTAGAAATTGAAGCATTTTTTCTAGCAAATCTTTATCTTCGCCTTCTAGCGGGATTGTTACTTCTTCAGAAACTTTTGTCAGTGAAGGGTGACCCTCTCGAACAATGTCTTTCATAGTAATCACAACGTACCACTCCTATTCCAACTTTCCATTAATTATTTTATCATATTTATATGTGTTATAGCATATTTTGACTATTGGATAGAGACGGGGGCGCTAATATGTTCATTTTAAAAAAGAAGACAAGCGCGATTACTGTTATATTACAAATTTTTTAGATCGGAAGAACGTTTCATCCCGCACTTAATCGCCGTAAGGATTTCGTACTTCAAAAGTTGTAGAAAAGAATACGGAGGAGTAACAGCTCCTAAATCCCCGATACGTTCGGGCGACAGGACAGAGAAGTTTCTTGAATAAACATCGCGATTTTTTAAGGACAAGAAACAACCACGACAGCGATACTTCGCGGTTTTTCAAGAATAAGAAGGTACTACGACAACGATACATGATTTTTTCAAGGTCTCCTGTAATGTGTTCTACTCTTTCGTAAGGAAAAACGTTTCATGAGTGGAGTTTGACTTTATGAATAGAAAAATTACCTTGTCCGTTTTTAATTTTTGTACAAACTGATTTATGTTATACTAAAAAACATAATATTTGATTCAGCAAAGTTGTAGGAGGTTAGAGTTTCATGTCAATAAAGAAGTTAACAATTATCGCAGTAATTATACTTTCAATTTTAACCACTGCGTGTAGTAGTAAAACCCCAGAAGAAAAAATCCAGAACCATTTGGAAGAAGCGGTAGCTTTAGAAGAAGGGTTTGAAAAACAGCAAAGTAAAATAACAGATTTAGAAAAGCAAGAACAAAAAATCTATAATGAAATAATCGATCTAGGCATGGATGAAATGGATCAAATAAAAAAACGTTCGGAACAAGCACTTGAAACGGTTGATAAACGAAAAGATGCAATTGAAAAAGAGCAGGAAAGTATTAAACAGGCTAGAGAAGAATTTTCAAATATTGAGGAATTAATAAATGATCTGGAAGATAAAGAAGTAAAAGCAACCGCTAAAAAAATGAACAAAATAATGACTCAGCGTTATGATTCCTATGGTAAATTAAATAAAGCCTACAACGATGCGTTAAAGTTAGAAAAAGAAATATATGAAATGCTGCCTAAAAAAGATCTAGAACAAAAGACTTTAACAGATCAAGTTAATAAAATAAATGAAACCTACAGTAAAGTAATTGAGTTTAATAAAGAATTTAATCAATATACACAAGAATATAATAAAGCTAAGCAAGACTTTTATAAACAGGCAGGGATAGAAGTAGTTAATAAAGATACGGACAAGCAACCATCTGAAGAAAAGTAAGGTTTAAAAGCATTCTCTAAAAAAGGAGGTGCTTTTTTAAGTTTAGAAAACGATATTTCTTTTGTACATGGTGGATAACTTCTTTTTTGCACTATAGGAAAGCATAAAATTTTAGGTTTATCATATAAGAAAAACTACAGCTTTCGCCATAAAGACTTGGCGACAAGCCAAGTTTTTTCTAAAAAAGTAACTTCTTCTAACTTAAGCACTTAAGCGTATAAGCACATTCTGATCGCCTTCCTGCGATAAGCTAACATCGACTCAAACCTAAAGGAAGGCCGGCTAAAAGCGAGCTTGCCGTTCAGGCGTTGGCATACCCCTGCAACAGTGGCCTATTTTCTTTATCTCGAATGTAAAGACCCTATTTTTCTTATTTCAAAATGTGCTTATAATTTTGCGTACGGATGAGAAAAACTGCTTCTAAATCTCGATTCGGATTGACAGGACAAGGAAAGCTTCTTGAATAAGCATCACGATTTTTCAAGGAGAAAATTGTACCTTGAATGAAGTTTCCATTATTTTGTCTTGTCAGAAGAGCTTCCATTTACGCACTGCTAAAAGAGCGCTTCTAGCTTTTTTTCGTGAAAAGTTAAATATGAACATGCATTCCGTAATTTTTTGTACAAGTATAAATGCAAGTGGGAAGCATCGAATACACAACAGGTCGGAGAGCACGGCTGTAATTCGCGAACTTAACAAGCTGTATAAGATATGAGATAGCAAGCAATTTCCATATTGGAAAATAATTGCTTGTAATAATACAGATAATAAAAAGTACTATAACAGAGAGAGAAGAAAGCGTTTTAATAAAAATGGTTATTTTTCAATTTATGTAAAAAGTACATAATGAAGACAAAGTGTTTGACCGTTACAAATAATTAGGCTAGAATTTAGATGAAAAGAAATTGTACTAATATTTTTTTGCGTTTTTATGTAACAGTTTTGTGAATATCTTTCTCTAGTAAGTGCAAATAATCATTAACAGTTAACAGCTAATGGTATGATTGTACGTCTTCTGGGGATTATTCACAATCAAAAAAGGGAACACCTTTAAAAGAAGTACAGTTTTTTTCGTTTTTGGGGTAGGCTAGAAATAATAATACTAAAAGGATATAGGAAAGGAAGAGGTGAACTATTTTGAAACACGTATTAGAAAGTGTTGAAAGTCAGTTCGAAACGTTCCAAATTCTTAACGAAGATGGAAAGATTGTCAATAAAGATGATATGCCCGATCTTTCAGATGATGAATTAAAAGAGCTTATGCGCAGAATGGTTTACACTAGAGTATTAGATCAGCGCTCTATTGCATTAAATCGTCAAGGTCGCCTGGGTTTCTATGCTCCAACTGCAGGACAGGAAGCATCACAGTTAGGAAGCCAATTTGCGCTTGAAAAAGAAGATTTTATTCTTCCAGGATATAGGGATGTACCACAATTAATTTGGCACGGACTTCCATTATACCAAGCATTTTTATTTTCTAGAGGTCATTTTCATGGAAATCAAATGCCAGAAGGAGTTCATGCACTAAGTCCACAGATTATTATTGGTGCACAATATGTTCAAGCTGCTGGTGTAGCATTAGGAATGAAGAAGCGCGGCAAGAAAAATGTTGCAATTACTTATACTGGTGATGGCGGAACTTCTCAAGGTGATTTTTATGAAGGAATTAACTTTGCAGGAGCATTTAAAGCACCAGCGATTTTCGTTGTACAAAATAACTTCTTCGCTATTTCCGTTCCAGTTGAAAAGCAAACAAATGCTAAAACACTCGCACAAAAAGCGGTAGCTGCTGGGATAGAAGGTATTCAAGTTGATGGTATGGACGTACTGGCTGTCTATGCTGCTACGAAGCATGCAAGAGATCATGCAATTAGCGGTAATGGTCCAATGCTTATTGAGACAATAACTTATCGTTATGGTCCACATACAATGGCTGGGGACGATCCAACTCGTTACCGTACGGAAGACTTGGATAACGAATGGGAAAAGAAAGATCCACTTGTTCGTTTCCGTAAGTTTCTAGAAAGTAAAAACCTTTGGTCAGAAGAAGAAGAAAATAAAGTGATTGAAGAAGCGAAAGAAGATATTAAGAAAGCTATTAAACAAGCTGACCAATATCCAAAACAAAAAGTTACAGATTTAATTTCAAATATGTTTGAAGAACTTCCATATAATTTACAAGAACAAATGGAAGAATATAAAGAAAAGGAGTCGAAGTAAATCATGGCACAGATGACAATGATTCAAGCCATTACAGACGCGTTACGCACAGAACTCAAAAATGATGAAAATGTGCTTGTATTTGGGGAAGATGTCGGCAAAAATGGCGGTGTGTTCCGTGCTACTGATGGATTACAAGCTGAGTTTGGTGAAGAACGTGTATTTGATACACCACTAGCAGAATCAGGAATTGGCGGTCTTTCCATTGGACTTGCTTTACAAGGATTTCGCCCTGTACCAGAAATTCAATTCTTCGGCTTCGTTTATGAAGTAATGGATTCAATTAACGGACAAATGTCACGTATGCGTTATCGCTCTGGTGGTACACACATCAATCCTATTACAATTCGCTCACCATTTGGCGGCGGAGTGCATACGCCAGAATTACATGCTGACTCTTTAGAAGGATTAATTGCTCAACAACCAGGAATTAGAGTAGTCATTCCATCAACGCCGTATGATGCAAAAGGCTTGTTGATCTCAGCAATTCGTAATAACGATCCAGTGTTATTCTTAGAACATATGAAGCTGTACCGCTCATTTCGTGAAGAGGTTCCTGAAGAAGAGTATACCATTGACTTAGATAAAGCTGATGTAAAACGAGAAGGTACAGATGTGACATTAATTGCTTATGGCGCAATGGTTCATGCTTGCCTTAAAGCAGCAGACGAACTGGAAAAAGACGGAATAAGCGCTGAAGTTATTGACTTACGTACTATTTCACCGCTAGATATTGATACAATTATTACATCCGTAAAGAAAACAAATCGTGTTGTTGTTGTTCAAGAGGCTCAACGTCAAGCAGGGGTTGCTGCAAATGTTATTGCAGAAATTCAAGAACGTGCCATTTTGCATCTAGAAGCTCCTGTATTACGTGTTACCGCTCCTGACACCGTTTATGCATTTTCTGAAGCGGAAGAAGTATGGTTGCCTAATCACAAAGACATCATTGAAAAAGTAAACAGTGTCATGAACTTTTAATAAGAGACAGGAGGTAAAAATTTATGGCTTTTAATTTTAAATTACCTGATATCGGAGAAGGAATTCACGAAGGTGAAATCGTCAAGTGGTTCGTCAAAGAAGGTGACGAAGTAAAAGAGGATGACGTCCTATGTGAGGTTCAAAATGATAAAGCAGTTGTTGAAATCCCTTCTCCAGTTGATGGTACAGTAGAAAAAATTCATGTTGAAGAAGGAACAGTAGCAGTTGTTGGTGATACACTTATTTCATTTGATGCAGAGGGTTATGAGTCTGATGATGAGGCATCAGAAGATTCAGAAGAAGAAGCACCAGCACCTAAAGCTGAAGAAACAAAAGAAGCAACTACTCAATCTGCTACTGACAACAAAGATCAAGATAAACGAGTTATCGCAATGCCATCTGTCAGAAAATATGCTCGCGACAATGGTGTGAACATTTCGGATGTAACTGGATCAGGAAAGAATGGCCGCATTCTGAAAGAAGATATTGATAGTTATCTAAATGGAGATCAACCCGCTGCAGCAGAGGCTAAAACGGAAGAAACAGCTAATGCAGAGAAAACAGCTGCACCAATTACTGCAGGCGACTTCCCAGAAACTCGTGAAGCAATGAGTGGAATTCGCAAAGCAATAGCCAATGCAATGGTTAATTCTAAAACAAAAGCGCCTCACGTTACCTTGCTAGATGAAGTAGATGTTACTGCATTAGTGGCTCATCGTAAGAAATTTAAGCCAATTGCAGCCGAACAGGAAATCAAGCTGACTTATTTACCATACGTTGTAAAAGCGTTAGTTTCTGCATCGAAAAAGTATCCAATCATTAATGCTTCTGTAGATGATGAAACAAACGAAATTGTTCACAAACACTACTATAATATTGGGATTGCAGCAGATACAGATAAAGGTTTACTAGTTCCAGTTGTTAAACATGCTGATCGCAAATCTATTTTTGAAATTTCCAAAGAGATTAATGAATTGGCAGACAAGGCTAGAAATGGTAAACTAGCACCAGATGAGATGAAAGGTGCAACGAATACAATCACTAATATCGGATCTGCAGGCGGTCAATGGTTCACTCCAGTACTAAACTATCCAGAAGCAGTAATTCTTGGTATTGGACGTATTGCAGAAAAACCAATTGCTCGTGATGGAGAGGTAGTTATTGCACCTGTACTAGCATTATCATTAAGCTTTGATCATCGCATTATTGATGGGGCTACGGCACAAAATGCTCTAAATCAAATCAAGCGATTATTAAGCGATCCACAATTAATTATGATGGAGGCGTAAGGTATGGTAGTAGGAGATTTCCCAATTGAAGTAGACACACTTGTTATTGGAGCTGGTCCTGGTGGATATGTTGCAGCTATTCGTGCTGCTCAACTTGGACAAAAAGTAACGATTGCGGACAAAGGCGCATTAGGTGGTGTTTGTTTAAATGTAGGATGTATTCCTTCAAAAGCATTGATTCAAGCTGGCCATCTAGCTGTACATGCACAAGGTAATGAAGAACTCGGTATTAAAACGGAAAATGTGTCCGTAGATTTTGCCAAAGTGCAAGAGTGGAAGGGAAGTGTCGTTAAAAAGCTTACTTCTGGAGTCCAAGGACTATTAAAAGGGAACAAAGTTGATATTGTTAAAGGTGAAGTTTACTTTGTAGATAAAAACACAGTAAAAATCATGGATGATAAAAAGTCCCAAACATATACATTTAATAACTGTATTATTGCAACAGGTTCTAGACCAATTGAAATACCAGGCTTTAAATTTTCCGACCGTGTTTTAGATTCTACAGGTGCGCTTAACCTTAAAGAAATTCCTAAAAAAATGGTTGTTATTGGTGGAGGATACATCGGTACGGAGCTGGGAACTGCTTACGCTAATTTCGGTACAGAAGTTACGGTATTGGAAGGAACGAAAGATATCCTTGGCGGTTTCGAAAAACAAATGAGACAGGTGGTTAAAAAGCGCCTGAAAAACAAAAATGTTACGATTATAACAGAAGCAATGGCTAAAGGTGTGGAAGAGTCAAAAGACGGTGTAAAAGTAACATATGAAGTTAATGGAAAATCAGAAACCGTTGAAGCTGATTATGTATTGGTAACAGTTGGTCGCCGTCCAAATACAGACGAACTTGGACTAGAACAAGTCGGTATTGAAATGGATGATCGTGGTCTAATTAAAATTGATAAGCAATGTCGTACAAACTTTGATAATATCTATGCTATTGGTGATGTTGTTCCAGGAATGCCATTAGCTCATAAGGCTTCTTATGAAGGTAAAGTAGCTGCTGAAGCAATTAGCGGTGAAAAAGCTGAAATTGACTATATTGGTATGCCAGCAGTTGTATTCTCTGAACCAGAATTAGCTACCGTTGGTTATACAGAACAAGAAGCGAAAGATGTTGGGTTTGATGTAAAAGCTGCTAAATTCCCATTTGCTGCTAATGGCCGTGCGTTGTCATTAAACGATAGTGATGGATTTATGAAATTGATCACACGTAAAGAGGATGGCTTAGTTATTGGTGCACAAATTGCTGGCCCTAACGCAAGTGATATGATTGCAGAATTAGGACTAGCTATCGAGGCTGGAATGACAGCAGAGGATATCGCCTTAACCATTCATGCACATCCAACGCTTGGAGAAATTACCATGGAAGCTGCTGAAGTTGCTTTAGGTACACCAATTCATATGTTATAAAATAAAAAGGAGAGCTAATCTTTTAAAGATTGCTCTCCTTTTTATTATCTGGCAAACGGTATCCGTTCTTACGTGGTGGATATCGTAGTTCTTCTAGTTAATGCAACAAATAGTCGATACGGACTCCTCACGTCATTTTATTCGGTACCTAAGTGCTCGATTCGTCGGAGTCGACAAATAGAGTAAATACATTGTGCGAAGAATTAATGTTTTTTAAGGATCAGAGAAGTTTCGATAGCGAAATGCAGTTTTCCTGATATGAAAAATACATATACAGAATCAAGCGATACATTATATAATTATGTTTTTTCCTCTACAACTATTTGTTTCAACTTCTTCATAATTTCTTGTTTGGATACTTGCCCGGATATTCGTTCAACTGTCTTTCCGTTTTTTGCGATTAGCAAGGTGGGGGAGGCAGGGTCTATGAGTTCTTTTACTTCAGAAAGTTCTTTTTTCTCGGTTTCTACAGGACTAAATTCGTTTGGATAATTAGCTTTAATTTCAATAATCGCATCGTAATAGATGTTTTCCAATTTATTATTAGTGGAATGGGTATAGAATACCACATCATACTCTTTTGGTTGAAAAGATATAATATTAATGATAGAAGCATTTGACTCTCCGCAACTAACTAACAGTAGCAATAAAGAAATAAAAAAGGGGACGATTCGTTTAATTATCCTCACCTACTTTAATGTCGTATTCCTATTTATTAGTTTAACAAATATATAGGTGCTAAACTTTACTGTAAATAAACTGTTATCAAGTTGAAAGTGTTATGTTAGATTTGGTAATAAATTTACTAATTCTAACATGAAACAGTAATAAATAATCGCTATTTGTCGAATGTACTAGCAAATTCTATATATAAGTAGTTGGATATGTCGACCCATTCTTTTAGAAACGATTCGTAGCTTGGGAAGAAATAAGACAGAATGGACCAGTTGCGTGGAAGTATCTTCGCTTTTCGCGTAATGGAATATGTGTTTTATCTATGTAAGAAGAGAAAGGTGGAATAATGACGAAGCTCTATCTGCATTTAGATTTCGTAAGACTCCTATTTCACAGTTATAGAGAAAACGAAGAAGTGAAAGTGGGAGAAAAGGGTAACTAAATGTCCAATTTATTTAGGTGGATAGGGATAGGGTAAGTTTCGTTAGCAGTACACGCTACATGAAGGAAAAGTGCCTTTCTTTTTCAAAGCTAAGATGGCCTCGACAATGCACGAAAAAAAGAGCGTTTTTTCCAAGGACAAAGTAGATTATAAATCCTTATCAAACATTAGATAAGTTAAGGCAAAATAAATCCGCTATCAATAGTAGTTAAAGAAGATGACTCCTATTCAATATAGAAATCATCTTCTAGATGCACAACTCTTTTTTGGTTTGTCCTAGACATAGTGTTCGTTTAAGCTCCTTAACCTTTTCTTTTTCCGGTTAAATCAAATTCTTTTGCTTCTCTCCTAAACGATTTTACTAAGGAGAAAATTATCAGAATCATAATAATTGCAAATGGAAAGGCGGCAATAATTGATGCAGTTTGTAGTGCGCTTAATCCACCCTGCCAAAGAAGTACAGCTGCGGCACTTGATTGAATGATACCCCAGATAAATTTAACAGAGTTTGCGGGATCAAGGCTTCCTCCAGTTGTTTGCATACCAAGCACAAAGGTTGCTGAATCTGCTGAGGTGATAAAAAAGGTACAGATTAGTAAAATAGCGATAACCGAGATTACACTACCGATTGGAAAGTTTTCTAAAACAGCAAATAATGCTGTTTCTTCTCCGAGATCATTTATCGTCTGAATTATATTTGCATCTTTAAAGACTTCTAAGTGAATAGCGGAACCGCCAAAAACAGAGAACCATAGGGCACCGAAAATTGTTGGTACAAGTATAACACCTAAGACGAATTCGCGAATGGTTCTCCCGCGTGAAACCCTTGCTATAAACGTCCCTACAAAGGGTGCCCATGCAATCCACCAAGCCCAATAAAAGAAGGTCCATTTATTTTGCCAATCTGATTTTGCTTCACTAAACGGCGTCATGCGCAAGCTCATACTAGGCAAATTTTGGATATAACTTCCTAATGTAGTAGTAAAATAATCCAAAATAAAATTAGTTGGACCTAAAAATAAAACGAATAACATAAGCAATACTGCAAGAGCAAGATTTGCGTTACTCAAATATTTGATCCCTTTATTCAGTCCTGTCATAGCTGAAGTTATATAAAGCACAGTAACAATGGCAATAATAATCAGCTGTACGGTGATAGTGGATTCTATTCCAGTTACATAGGAAAGCCCTCCACTAATTTGGATCGCTCCTAAGCCAAGTGAAGTAGAGACTCCAAATATTGTTGCGAATACAACTATAAAATCAATTACTGTGCCCCATGTACCTTTAATTCGATCGCCAAAAATCGGCTCAAGGACAGCACTTACAACTCCGGGCGCTTGTTTACGAAATTTAAAATACGCTAGTGCAAGTGCAATAGTTGCATAAATCGCCCAAGGGTGAATGCCCCAATGAAAGAAGCTATATTGCATGGCAGTGCTAGCCGCATCACCTGTTTCTTCCGCACCAAACGGTGGTGCATGATAATGAGATATTGGTTCAGCAGCTCCCCAAAACACTAGCCCAATCCCCATTCCGGCGCTAAATAGCATGGCGAACCAAGTTAAATAGCTGTATTCCGGCTTATCACCAGGGCGCCCTAATTTAATGTTCCCATATTTGGAAAAAATAAGGTAAATCGAAAACACAACAAATGCGGTTGCGCTTAATAAATAAAACCAACCAAATTTATCAACAAGAAATGTTTGAATAATGTTTGTAACATTATCCAAATTGGCATTTGGCCATACGTCTTTTGGAATGATTCCCCAAATAATAAATAATGCTACAACAATTGCTGAAATATAGAATACTCGTGTTACTTTTTTCACAAAAATAATCCTTTCTATTTTTATTTTTGGTTAACTATGTAGACGTACTTATTGTATTAAAACATATAGCATGGTATTTATTCAAATAACAAAACTTGTTTTTACTATTCCCTGACAAACTGTAAATAAACCAGTTCCAAATATTGTAAGAAACTAAAATATGATGTTAAAAATATCAGCTTTTTTATTTTCCATTGTCAATATTTTTCCAGAAGTTTATAATAGTGGAGACAATATTCGACATTGTATAATCAGGAGGGATTGAATGAGGAAAATCGGAATCATTATAGCACTTATTATCGCTATCTTGCTCGCTGGGTGTGCCAATGAAAACGGTGAAAATAATCAATCTACAAAGGGAGAAAATCCAAAAGCAGTAAAAGAGGCAGGCTCTCAAGTAGAACATAACTCTCAAAACACTGAAGATAAGCAAGAAAATGCACAAGTAAATACAAAAAAAGTAACAGAGCAAGACGATCCTAAATATACAGTAGCTGAAAATGCTACAATTGTACCAATTAATAAGGGTATAAACGAAAAGGTAGTGCTATTAACAATTGATGACGTTCCCGATAAATATGCTTTGGACATGGCTAAAACATTAAAGCAACTAGATGCCAATGCTATTTTTTTTGTTAATGGACATTTTTTAGAAACGAAAGAACAAAGGGATGTCCTTAAACAAATTCACGACATGGGATTTGTTATTGGTAACCATACATATAGTCATGCAAAACTTCCAGATTTAACAGTACAAGAACAAACAGAAGAAATTGTTAAAGTTAGTGATCAAATTGAAGAAATAATTGGAGAACGCCCTAAATTTTTCCGTGCTCCACATGGTATGAATACAGATCACTCCAAGCAGGTTGCTAAAGAAGAGGGTATGATCATTATGAACTGGACATATGGCTATGATTATTTTGCTCCTTATCAAGACGCTAAAAAGCTAACAAAGGCTATGGTAAGCGGGGAAGGGCCTGAAGTAGAAGTACCCTATTCATTATTGAAACCAGGAGCGAATCTGCTGATGCATGATCGAGAATGGACAAATCAAGCATTGAAAGATATTGTGACGGGTTTAAGAGAAAAAGGCTATGAAATGGTTGATCCGCATACAATTAAAACATTAAATTAAATATAAGTTTCAAACGGCTCCTGTCAAGAGCCGTTTTTTTACTATCTAAGATTCGTTTCTACATGGTGGATATCTTTTTTGAAAAACTTCGTTGTCAAGCTTATGTGCTGTAGTAAATCGCACGCAGAAAAAGTGCTTTGCTTTTTTAAGGATGTCGATTACAAATGCGTTGCCCAGAAGTCTTCCGGCATCTTAGATATGCGGGATAGGTTAGTTAACAGTTACCTGCATCATTTATATACGCAATTGGCAGTCATGAAAATCCTAAAGGGTTGATCCAATTTTTAAAAGCCGTAGGGAAATTAACTTTAAACGTTAAAGTTAAAGAAGAAGCTCATAATCTTTAACTGATAATAATATAATATGACATACTATATAGGGTTGATTTTTTAAATGTGACATATTATAATATGAATACGCTATCATATTATGCAAAGGGGTTGGCACGAATGGGCACTATTGTATGCCAAGATTGTCATAAGATCATTGAACAATATGAAAATGAAAAAGTTGTTACACTTTATAGTACTTGTCCGACTTGTCGCAAAAATAAATAATAAGCGTTATAGCTACCAGCTTGTAGAGAATGTTGTTCTCTACAAGCTTTTTTGTATGTTGAAAAATTTACTGCAAATTTCTTTTACATTTGTAAACATAAACATACGCCAACTCAACGTAAGAATCACTATTTATATATTGATTGAAAGGAAATCTACTTGCACGTGGGAGTATTTTTACTTACACTAGACTAAGTAGTTGCTTTTGTTTAAGTAGTGTCAAAGGGAAAACTCCTCGACATTAAGTTTCCACGAATGATCTTTACACAAAGACGGGAGCCAAACTTTGTTGCGTAAGGACCTTGATCCTATCATGCTCATTACTTGATTTATAGCCTCAGTGGTAAAGAGGCATTCAGAATTCTTTTCATAAAGGGGCCCGTTTTTGCCCACAGTGTACAAATATTAAGGAATATCAAATTTTAATTAAAAAACTTTTGGACAGTACGTTTGTTGCATGGGAGGTAGCTTAATGAATTATCATTACCCAATAGATGAAACATGGACAAAAGAAGAAGTGATACAAGTGGTTCAATTTTTTACCCTGATAGAGCAGGCATATGAGAAAAAAGTAGAACGTGATGTATTATTGGCTGCTTATCGAGCATTTAAACAGATTGTACCTTCGAAAAGCGAAGAAAAGAAACTATTTAAGGCTTTTGAACAAAGTTCTGGTTATTCAAGTTATCAAGCTGTAAAGCAGGCAAGAACAACTGAAAAACCTTTTCTATCCATAAGAAAAGAGGAAAAGCTTCGTTAATAAGCTTTTCCTCTTTTATCCTTATATTGTTAATTGTTATCATTTATTTAGTTTTGTGTGAAGTAAAGAATTATTTACTATTTAAAGCAAGTTTATAAAATGGCAATAAATAATCAATAGTAGATTTTGCTAGTTGTAAAAAAGTAGTGCCATTATAAACACGATTATCTTCCTTAGAATAATGTCGCCCAATTAAAAATTCAGCTTTTTTTACATCTCGAAAACGTTCCACATCTTTCTTCTCTAAATCACTTATCTGCTTAGCACCTTTTTTAGTATGATCTAAAGAGATAACGAAATCTTCAGGAAGTTGTTTTAAACGGTTAAAATCATTAAGAAATGCTTGAGCGATTGCTGATTTATGGTCCAATTCATAAATAAGTGCTAACCAAATAAATACATGATCATCAAACAATCCAACTTGAAAATGTGGATGTTTTTTATAGCCCCGTTTGTTATTGGCTACTGCTAGCCACGTATCATTAGGCGGATTAACTGTCCTTCTGGCATGTTTAGCTATATGTAAGAACATCTCATTGCCTAATTGAGTTGCTAAATAATCAGTTAATTCATTACCTATTTCTCTAAACTTAGGTTGAATTCGAGCTTGAATGGCTTCCATGCGAGCTTCAAGTCCAGCAATTGTAAATGTATCAAAATCTTTCTCTTCAAAACCTGTAAATGACATCTTATTCTTCCTTTCGTTAATCAACTTTACTGTTAAGGGAATCAGCTATTTAGCTCTATTCTGTATCTAGCTGTAAGCCTTCCTCTAGAGGGATAGGGAACGCAAAGAAGTCTAATTGAAAGGTAACGGTACCTAAATGCCTGAATCGTTGGATCGAAAGGACAAGGAAAGCTACGTCAGCGATACATCGCAAGCAGAAAAAGCGTGTTTCTTTTTCAAGGAAAAAAACCCCTTGAGTGAAGTTTCACTATATTACATTTTATAATTATTATTAAGTATGGATTTAAACAAGTCAAGCTATACGTATTAATAATTAATGTCAGTAAAATGTTGCTCAAAGCATAAAATCAAATGTTTAAGAACAATCTATAATTGGGAATATAGTATTTAAGATTACATTTTAAATAAGTATGCTCCCTTTAATAAGGAAGTAATGGTTTTACCTGTTTTTCTCAATGAATGGAATAGTTAAAAATCTACGTATGTATAAACAAAGGTTTGTTTTATAGAATAGGTCAATCTGTATCGAACCAATCCCTACGAGTATTCATAAATATATTAAAAGGAACCCTGCAATGGGAATGAAAGGGTGTGTACCAATTGAAATACGTAATGGAAGTTTTGCGTCGTAAAGAGGCCGAGGAAAAATTACCTGTCATACGTATGGAAATCGATTATGAACTGGTTACACTATACGATGCTATGAAAAATGAAGATAAAGTAGCGGTAATAAAAAGTAAGGAAAGATTAAACCAGTTAAGAAAACAATTATTGGAATTAAGTCAGGTTTAATTAGATAGGTTAATTTGGTTTTCATTTACACGATAGGCAAGTATAAAACTTGATGCTAGTATAGTTTCATGGACACATCTAAGTTAAATTTTATACAATGAATTTCAAGGAGGATGTGTCCCATGCGTACCAGAAATAATGGCAAACGATATAACGATGATTTTAAAAAGATGGTTGTTGATCTTTATCAATATGGAAATTCTGTAAAAGATTTAAGCAGCGAGTATGGCGTATCAGATGTAACTATCTATAAATGGATTAAGGATTTAACTCCAATTGAAGGAACTGACGGTAAGGAGATCACTCCAAAAGAAGTCGATGCCATTGAAAAAGAGAACCTTCGTTTGAAACAGGAGCTTGAAATCTTAAAAAAGGCTATGGCCATATTCGCTCGAAAGTAAGTGACTCAGAACTAACTGAATTTATTACAGAACATAAAGATGATTATCCCGTTCGTACCATGTGCGAAATGCTTGATATACCGAAAAGTACCTACTACCAATCTTTGAATAAGACCGAGTCGAATCGCGATCATGAGAACCGTGAGTTCACGGAAAAGATTGTCCGGATTCATAAAGAAAGTAAGAAACGATATGGTGCGCCAAAAATACATGAAATCCTTGAAAAACAAGGTTACAAAATCAGTTTAAAGCGAGTTCAACGCTTCATGAAAAAAGCTGGTATCCGTTCTATTATCGTTAAAAAATTCCGTCCGACACCCAGTAAAGAAAAGGTGGAAGAACGAGAAAATATCATTAACAGAGACTTTTCTACGACAACAATCAACCAAAAATGGGTTGGCGATATCACGTATATTCACACACTGCGTGATGGCTGGTGTTACCTTGCATCTGTTTTAGACTTGCATTCTAGAAAGGTGATTGGGTACTCATTTGGACGTTCGATGACGACTGAATTGGTAGAGAAAGCTTTAGAAAATGCTTATGTCACACAGAAACCTAATGATGGCGTCATGTTCCATTCCGATTTAGGTTCACAATATACAAGCGATGCCTTTGCAGAAAAGATTCAGAGCTATAAGATGACGCACTCCTTCAGTCATAAGGGAAGACCCTATGACAATGCTTGTATCGAGTCTTTTCATGCAATTTTAAGGAAAGAAGAAGTAAATCATGTACAATACTTAGATTTCAACGCTGCGAGAGTAGAGTTATTTAAATATATCGAAGGTTGGTATAATCGTAAAAGAATACATGGCAGCATTGGCTATCTGACTCCACAAGAGATGGAAGATTCAGCGCTCCATCAAGCAGCATAACTGCACCAATTAATATTAGAACACGGCTTTACTTGGAGAGGTGGGCGTGGTAGGCTTTTGCCTAGCGTGTTTTACTAACCTTTCTTCTTTCGCAAATCACCACACCCACAGAGGATCCATGTCAAGTCTTCACATATATATTTAAGTAAAGCTTCAAAGCGCAATAAAAAGTTAACTTTTTTGTGTCCTAAATATTGACGTAGATCCAACTTTAGGCTTTATCGTATAAGAAAAACGATAACTTTCGCCATAAAGACTTGGCGACAAGCCAAGTTTATCTAAGTAAAGAAGGGAAGCCGTTTGCTACGATCATGTCTTTGTTATAGCTAAAAAAGTTCTAAGAATGTTAAGGTAGAGGAAAACTTAAAAATTGCTTATTTATACGGAGATGGCTATAGCTAAAAATCCAAACAGGCAACACCCCTATCTTTAATGAAAGTGAGTCCATTATATTTCTATCATAGAAGTTGGTTCGTCGTTGCGTTTTACGTATCAGCAAGTATTCTTTAAATTAAGAGTGACCTTTCATGACGAAGTCTCTAAGTTTTGGTAGTATTATACTAAGAGCTTTCGAATGGAGGAGAACTCAAATGAATAAAGAACAACGTGATGAGGTTTTTAATCACGCAAAAGAATGGATATACGAAGCCGGTAAAGAGATAAGAGATCAAATTCACGCTCCATTAGTTGTCGACACAAAATCAAACCCCAATGATTTAGTGACGACCATGGATAAAGCTACTGAAGAATTTTTTACTAAAAAAATTAAAGATACCTTTCCGCATCATTTCATTTTAAGTGAAGAAGGCTATGGTGACAATTTAAAATCAATGAATGGAACGGTGTGGATCATTGATCCGATCGATGGTACGATGAATTTCGTTCATCAAAAAAGAAATTTCGCTATTTCTATTGGAATATATTATAATGGGGTTGGAGAAATAGGTTTTATATATAATGTGATGGAAGATATTCTTTATAGTGCTAAAAAGGGAGAAGGCGTTTATAAAAATAATGTTAAGCTACCAAAGTTAAGAAAAAATATTCCTTTTAATGAAACAATGTTAAGTTTAAACCATTTTTGGCTATGTGAAAATCGACTAGTGGATGAAAAAGTAATGCAAAAACTTGTAAAAGATGTAAGAGGAGCACGCACTTACGGATCAGCAGCATTAGAATTTGCATATGTAGCCGAAGGAATTATTGATACCTATTTAGCACTTAGTCTTTCTCCTTGGGATTATGCAGCTGGTATTGTTATTGTTAATGAAGTTGGTGGGGTGACTACTACTGTTGATGGAGATGCAATAAATATACTTCATAAATCATCTGTAGTCACAGGAAATCGAGGTATCCAGCAAACAATATTAAACGACTACGTAAAGACAGCAAGAAAGTGACAATTAGTCACTTTCTTTTCTTTTTTAAACTAATTCCTGTACCCATAAAAACAGAGGCCAGTACCAGAAATAGAATTACGAGCCAAATATTCCGATAGGCGATTGCAATGCCAACGCCAATAAACATAGATATTACGAGAAAAGCCAATAATAACATTGGCCAATTTATTTTTTTCATTTTCCCATTCCACCTCTTTTTCTCAAAATCTAGTATATCGGAAAGAGTTGGTGAGTTCAAAGGGTATAACCTCTATACAAGGAGGAATAGGGAAGTTGTATAATAATTACTGGCGAAGCAGATAAATATTTAGTATGATGGTACAAGGATCATCAATATATAAAGGATGAATAGTTATGGGGGATGACTATGGATGGGAGTTTCAGTTTTGTTTTTGATTTTCTTTTAGAACAGTATGGAACCAAAAACATTTTTTTGAAATTATATATCATCAATTTAATTTTTAGTATTATTTCCTTTAAGCTTGGTTTTGCGCGAAAGCTACCAGCATTAAAAACGATTATTGTATACATAATGCTTTTCATTGGAGTATATTTACTAACTATATTTAGCATTATGCAACTGCCGATTACGGAAAGCTTAATCGTTATTTCTGTTGTTTTAGCGATTTATCGGTTTAGACTGCATCGAGAGCGTAAAACAAGATAGTTTACATAATATCTTGTAACTAAGTATGAATCGTTTTACCTGTTTGTGTTCAAAAAGAGGGTAAAGGACATGTTGTCAGCTAACGTCACAATGTTCTTGAAAAAATCGTGACTATTCTTTTCGTTTCGAGAAGTCTTCCTTGTCCTGTCGCGTTAAACGAATCGGGCATTTAGATGTTGCTTCTCTCGCAAAGTTATCACGATAATAGAGACGAAAGAAATATGGTTCTATAATATGGAGGGATTTTTACCAGACTTTTTGACAATCCTCTTTAATAATTCATATAATGTTTTATTTACTTAAGTTTTAAAACCAAAGGTATGCTTTCCCTCCTTTGGTTTTAAAAACTAAATAAAATCATTAGCTGCCTTTTTTTCTTCATACAAGCGGAATTTTCCTGTTGCGTGACGCTGCAATGTTTTTTCTTCGATTCTATTATAGCAATCATTGCATAAGTACATATGAATACGCCGATTACGTAAACGTTTAGCCTCGAAGCAATGATCTTCAATACTTTCTATTTGATCACAAATTGTACATTTTACTTGCATAATTTCACCTCAACAATCAAAAGATAAGGTATACCACCAATATAGCTTCATTAATTTAATCAAGCACAGTCGAAATGTTTTACTTGATCCTTCATTTTAATCTTAGGTATTACCGTAACTAAGATTATTTTTAATTCTAACGTGTCAAGCTAGCTAAAAATGGTAAGGTGAATAATCCCTTGAATTAGTATGATATTAAAGAAAAAGCGGTCTGCTTTTCTGGAAAGGATATGAGCTGTTCGTTTATTTAACTTCTTTGAATTTAAGGATGTAAAACTTATCAGAACAAAGTTTCATTTAGTATAACATAATAAAGATGTTTGATGAAGTATTAGGATGGGTAAATAGACTACAAAGAGCGGGAAAGAAAGGACGATTCCATGAAAAAGAAATATTTGTATTCAGCTGGTGCAGCTGGAGTTATCGGAGCAACAGTAGCTGGATATTTTTTTAGTAATAAGGATGCTCGAGAAAAATTAAAGCAGAGATACAAAAAATATCAAAACTCTATTCGATCAACCTTTGAAAATGCTGGAGTACCAGATCAATCTCCTAGTCAAGATTTAGCACAATTGGAAAACGCCAAAATGGTATCTGAAGGCTCGCAATTTGGTGTTCAATACTATACGGAAAAGAAAGAAAATAACAAAGCAGAAAAACAGCACCAATAAACTGTTATGGAATATTAATGAAGAAAGTTTCCGTCAATTAACGGAAACTTTCTTCATTATTTTTTATAATGATTGGATTGTTCTTCTTCTACATCTTCTAACTGCTCTTTCTCTTTTTCAGGAATGACTTCTTTATTTTGATCAGGTTCAATTGGCCGATTCTTATTAATTGGAAACTCCGGCATATAACGCCCAACAATTGCAGCCAATTCATCAACTACCCCATATACAGGATGTCCTTGCTGAATTTTATTAGCCATGTTTCGTATTCTTTCATTCCCGTCAGCATCAGCGACAACAACAGCGGTTTTTCCATAAGGGTCATTATATAATGCTTCTAATACACTGTATTTAATCGTACCTACTCGGGAACGGTCCAGATCCTTGTCCACATCAATACCTACCACCGCGTATGGACCGGCAACTACGGATACAGCATCATTAACATTAGGTACATCACTAGCAATATTAGCTAAATGATTAGCGATTTCTGTATTTGTTAGTTTCTTCTTTTCACTTGGTTCTGAATTTTTTATTTGAGTGAATTCCTTGTTGTTGTCCGTATCTTCAATTGATTTTTCTTGTTGTTGATTGCATCCAGCGAATAAAAGTGCACAAGACAGGATGATTACCATGTGAAATAATTTCATCGCTATTCCTCCATCCAAAATAATCGATACAATTATTTTGGATAAAAGTTGCGATATTATGCAAAATATAAAAGAAAATGATATATGTTTACGAATACTCCTCTTATGGACGTACCTTCCACCATACAAGAATCGTACATAGTCGGGGGTGGGTGAGGTCTGTTAGTGACCAATAATTATCTTGCAAGATTTTGGACTTTTATAGGATTTATCCTTATTGAATCGTAATTCCAGTAATATTCGTTATTGGATTATCTTTATTGGAACCGTCCTTATAGTAAAGGTGTACAGGTCCGTCTTCCTTTAATGGTTTTCCATCCTTAGAAAATAAAAAATAACTTTTATATAAGTCAGCTAAAGGAATGGCTTCGTTTTCACCATTGCGAATTAAAATTGCCTCCGTTGCGTCTTCTTTTATTTTTGCATGATTAAGAAAATCGTCAAGTGGCATCACATAAGAACTTTTCAAAATTTTTTCCCTTTCAAACCGCTTGATGCTTCGATTTACAGGTGGCTTTGCTTTATCTGTCACCTCGCTATCCCATCTTTTGGAAGCCTGCTCGATATCATCTTTCTTATCAGATATCGCCTTATTTGTAAAAGCGTGTTCTAATTCAATTTTTCTGTCATCAAAAATCCACACAGATGGGTCTAGTGTTATTGGGTATGTAACTTTTCCTTTGATTGGTATGATCATTTTTATCACCTCATAGTAGTTTTCCTCATTTAGGATAGCAGACATGGTATATTTTTTCACTTCAGGCGAGTTATTTTTCCCTATCTACTTTTTACTAATAGAGCAAGAGACAGGTTAAGTAAGTCGATACCGGTAAAAAAGAAAGCGAGTTCTAACTTTATTATGATTGGTAAAATTGTTATTGCATACACATTAAAACCTTTGCAGATTAATTACAAATTAAACGTATTTTTTTATTTGCATTTTATTGGGACTAACGATAATATAATATAGAAAGAAGTCTTTGAAAACGGAGGGGATTGTATTGATGCCAGAGGTGAAAGTAGATCATCGTGAAAAAGCCCTTGCCCTTCTTAAGGCTGATGCTGAAAAAATTTTGCGACTAATTGAAGTTCAAATAGATAACTTAACAATGCCACAATGCCCATTATATGAAGAAGTACTGGATACACAGATGTTTGGACTTTCCAGAGAAATTGATTTTGCTGTTCGTTTGAATTTAATCAGCGAAAATGAAGGTAAAGCACTCTTAGAGGATTTAGAGAGGAAGTTGAATATACTGCATGAAGCAGCGCAAAATTCCGTATAATCCTACTTACGTTCGGTTTTTGCGAGACGATGAAGGAAGCAAAAACTTTGCCTACATGTGCTATTGGCAAGGTTTTTTTGTTTAAGGAAGTAATCTAAGCGGATAGATATTTGCATTTAACTAGCTATGGATCATAATAATAGTAAGCTTTTTGCTGTTAGTCGATTTGTCGTTTGGTTGAAGAATCAATTACTTCTGTATTACATAATAGTAGGGAGAAGGAATATGTTAGATAAATTAAAGTACTACGATTATACACTGATTATAACACCAATCCTTTTATCTGCATTCGGTCTAGTAATGATTTATAGTGCGAGTATGGTGTTTGCTGTTGTTCAAGGGTACCCGCCAACTTATTACTTAACACAGCAGGCTGTTCGATTTGGAATGGGTTTAGTAGGCTTTATTGTTTGCTCTGTTTTTCCTTATAGATACTATCAAAAATTAATTAAACTAATTATCTTAGGTGTGATATTATTACTAATAGCAGTACTACTATTTGGTTCAACTGTTAACAATGCTCAATCTTGGATTCTAGGAATTCAGCCTGCAGAGTTTGCTAAATTAGCATTAATTATGTATTTAGCATCTGTATATTCGAAAAAACAGGAATATATTAATGAGTTTAATAGAGCAGTTTTACCTCCTCTTATTATTACTGGTTTTATATTAGCACTTATCACTATGCAACCAGATATTGGGACAGCTTCCATCGTGTTTTTGATTGCTTGTTCCGTCATTTTTAGTTCTGGTATACGCTTGAAGCATTTAGTTTTATTAATGTTTATTGGTATCGTGTTTGTATTGATTGCATTGCCATATATGATTACAGATGTGCGTATTGCTCGTTTTACGGGGGCATACCAACCCTTTGAAACTCCTGACTCTGATGGGTATCAGTTGATCCAGTCGTATGTTGCTATAGGTAATGGTGGACTTACTGGAGAGGGTCTTGGTCAAAGCGTTCAAAAATTAGGCTATTTAACGGAGGCACATACGGATTTTATCATGGCAATTGTCGCAGAGGAGCTTGGTTTTATCGGTGTGTTAATTGTTATTGGTATGCTTGCAATTATTGTCCTGCGAGGAATTTTTATATCTAGAAAAGCAAAGGACAGTTTCGGAGCATTGTTAGCGATTGGCATTTCGTGCATGGTAGGGATCCAAGCATTTATTAATTTAGGTGCAATTAGTGGCGTACTACCTATTACAGGAGTACCTCTTCCGTTTGTAAGTTATGGTGGTTCATCTCTTTTGGTATTAATGATATCAATGGGGATTTTAAATAATATAGCTATGCAAATTAATAAAAGAGAAATGGAACCCACAGCAGAAAAGCAGTATAATAATACAAAAGTATTACACACATATCAAGGAGGAAAAACATGGCACAACTCAAACAAATCAACAAAATTTTAGTTGCCAATCGGGGGGAAATTGCAATTCGTGTATTTCGGGCATGTACCGAATTGAATATTCGCACGGTTGCTATTTATTCAAAAGAAGATTTAAGTGCTTATCATCGTTATAAAGCAGACGAATCCTATTTGATTGGTGAAGGTAAAAAGCCAATCGATGCTTACTTGGATATTGAAGGAATTATTGCGTTAGCAAAACGAGTTGGGGTCGATGCTATTCATCCTGGCTACGGATTTTTATCAGAAAACATTCAGTTTGCTAAACGTTGTGAAGAAGAAGGGATTATTTTTATTGGTCCGACAAGCAAGCATTTGGACATGTTTGGAGATAAAGTAAAGGCTCGTGAACAAGCTATAAAAGCAGGGCTGCCAATTATACCAGGAAGTGATGGGCCAGTCCATTCATTAGAGGAAGTCGAGCAATTTGCTAATTCTCATGGTTTTCCAATCATTATTAAAGCTTCACTAGGTGGCGGAGGACGTGGTATGCGGATTGTCCGCAGTAAAGAAGGCCTTGCTGAGGCATATGACCGAGCTAAGTCAGAGGCTAGAGCCGCTTTTGGTAATGATGAAATATACTTAGAAAAGCTGATTGAACATCCGGAACATATAGAGGTACAAATTATTGGTGATGTTCATGGTAATATCGTTCATTTATATGAAAGGGATTGTTCCGTGCAGCGAAGACATCAAAAGCTAGTGGAAGTGGCGCCTAGCACATCGTTATCAGAAAAATTACGAGCAGATATTTGTGAAGCTGCCGTTAAATTAATGCGCAATGTGGAATATGTGAATGCGGGAACGGTTGAATTTTTAGTAACTGGAGATCAATTCTTTTTCATTGAAGTAAATCCACGTATTCAAGTTGAACATACAATCACAGAAATGATCACAGGTATTGATATTGTTCAAACACAAATCAAGGTGGCGGAAGGTAGAAACTTACATGATTCATCCATTGATATTCCAGTACAGGAAAAAATTGTGACAAATGGTTATGCAATACAATGTCGTATTACAACAGAAGACCCTTTGAACAATTTTATGCCTGATACTGGAAGAATTATGGCATATCGTTCTAGTGGTGGCTTTGGTGTCCGCTTAGATGCTGGCAACGCTTTTCAGGGATCTGTCATTTCTCCGCATTATGATTCATTATTAGTAAAAGTATCAACTTGGGCAGTAACTTTTGAACAGGCTGCGCAAAAAATGGTCAGAAACTTAAAAGAATTTCGCATACGTGGAATCAAAACGAATATTCCTTTTTTAGAAAATGTAATTAGGCATAAAAAATTTTTAACAGGTGTTTATGATACCACTTTTGTCGATAACACCCCTGAATTATTCGTATTTCCGAAGCGCAAGGACCGAGGAACTAAAATGCTCACGTATATTGCGAATACTACGGTTAATGGTGTTGATAAAGATGGTAATAAAGAAAAGCCTGTGTTCACTAAATTGCAAATCCCACGAATCGATAAATCGAAGCCAATTCCAATAGGAACAAAGCAAATTTTGGACGAGCGTGGTCCTGAAGGGTTAGCTGCTTGGATGAAAGAGCAGAAAGAAGTATTATTAACGGATACAACCTTTCGTGATGCTCATCAATCATTATTAGCAACTAGAATTAGGACAAAAGATTTATGTCGAATTGCTGAACCTACAGCCAGAATGTTGCCAAATTTGTTTTCTGTAGAGATGTGGGGCGGGGCAACCTTTGATGTTGCTTATCGCTTTTTAAAAGAAGACCCATGGGATCGATTATTAAAGCTGCGTGAAAGAATGCCGAATGTATTGTTGCAAATGCTGTTGCGTGCGAGTAATGCAGTAGGTTATAAAAACTATCCAGACAATTTAATTAAAGAATTTGTTGAGAAGAGTGCAACAGCTGGAATCGACGTCTTTCGAATATTTGATAGTTTAAACTGGGTAGAAGGTATGAAGCTTGCTATAGAATCCGTTCGTAACAATGGTAAAATTGCTGAGGCAGCAATGTGTTATACGGGAAATATTTTAGATACCGGGCGCGCTAAATACGATGTGTCTTATTATAAAAATTTAGCTAAAGAACTTGAGAAATCCGGTGCACATATTTTAGGCATTAAAGATATGGCAGGTTTATTAAAACCTGAAGCTGCATACCAATTAATTACAACCTTAAAAGAAACCGTTGACCTACCAATTCATTTACACACACATGATACAAGCGGAAACGGAATTTATTTATACGCTAGGGCGATAGATGCGGGTGTTGACGCAGTTGATGTAGCAGCAAGTCCAATGGCTGGCTTGACCTCACAACCAAGTGCACAAACATTATATCATGCATTAGAAGATCATGAGCGTCAGCCGAATATAAATGTAGATGCATATGAAAAGTTGTCGTATTATTGGGAAGGAATTCGTGAATATTACCGAGATTTTGAAAGTGGCATGAAAGCGCCGCATACTGAGATTTATATGCATGAAATGCCTGGTGGGCAATATAGTAATTTATTGCAGCAGGCGAAGGCAGTAGGTCTTGGGGATCGCTGGAATGAAGTGAAAACAATGTATAGACGGGTTAATGATATGTTTGGCGACATTGTAAAAGTAACTCCGTCATCCAAAGTAATTGGTGATATGGCATTATTTATGGTACAAAATAATCTAAATGAAGACGATATTTACGAGCGTGGAGAAACGATTGATTTCCCAGATTCGGTTATTGAATTTGCACAAGGTTATCTTGGACAACCTTATCAAGGCTTTCCACAAGAATTACAGCGGATTATTTTAAAAGGAAAAGAACCAATCAAGGTTCGTCCAGGGGAACTATTGGACCCAATTGACTTTAACCAATTGAAAGAAACGCTATTTAAAACGTTGGATCGTCAAGTGACCAGTTTTGATCTCATCTCACATGCACTATATCCAAAAGTGTTTATGGAGTATCATAAATTCCATAGTAGATATGGGGATGTGTCGGTTTTAGATACACCAACTTTCTTTTATGGTATGTCACGTGCAGAAGTAATTGAAGTAGAAATAGAACAAGGAAAAACATTAATTGTTAAGCTTGTATCTATTTCCGAACCACGTGAAGATGGGACACGCGTTGTCTATTTTGAACTAAATGGTCAGACAAGAGAAATTGTTGTAAAAGATCAAAGTATCCAATCAGAAGTAGAAATGCGCGCTAAAGCAGATAAAAGCAATGCAAAGCATATAGGTGCGACAATGCCTGGAACGGTGCTCAAAGTGCTTTGTAATCAAGGAGATAAAGTAAACAAAGGAGATCATTTACTTATCAATGAAGCAATGAAAATGGAAACTACGGTTCAAGCTCCATATACCGGGCTCATCAAACAAGTGAATGTTAAAGAAGGAGACAGCATAGCAGTAGATGACTTACTGATTGTATTTGAATAGATAGAATAATGATAAAAAGCAATAGTTTAATCCCTTACAGGTACAAAGAGATCTGCTTGTAAGGGATCTTTATCCCGCATCTAAGGTGCCGTAAGACTCCCACTTCAAGAGCCTTGAGTTGATACAAAAGGGTCTAAGTGGGAGAAAACGGCACCTAAATGCCCGATTCGTTCAAGCTAACATTCAGTAGGAGATGGAAGAAAACTCCTACTGAATGAAGTTTCACTTTATCTATACGAAACTGTAAGTCTCTTTCTGCCATCGTTTAAAGTAGTGGAGCTGGAATAATTTGTGATATATTTTCACAATAGTTATAGATATCAAAAGGCTATCTCAGAAGATCCGTTCCATTTAGAATGTTTTTGATCACTTTTACTATTATGCGAACGTGATTTGTTTTGATAAATATAGGTCTTTTCCTTTCATATTTAAGTAGGAAAAGACCTATATTATAGTTGAATAATAGCAGTTTTACTTAGAGGGATTGTACGTTTTCTTTGGTATCTATTTGTTCCGCATATTTTCTGCTTCTACCCGCTAATAATATAAAATAAGTCAACATTGCAAAATAAAGTGAGATAAATAAAGCGTGTAAAAGTGCAGTTCCTAGATGCAATCTAGTGATGATTACCAATGCACCAAAAACTACTTGCAATGTGATTAATGCTAAAGAGATTCCCCAACCCCATGACATGATACGGTTATTTCGGTAATGACGTATCATTCTAACAGCCAGAATTACTGTCCAAAGAAATAAAATTCCTGCTGCAAGCCGATGTCCCATTTGTATCCATTGCGGAACGGAATAGGCTGAAAATGCTAACGGCGCATTATTGTTACAAAATGGCCAACTTCCACAGACTAAATTTGCATTCGTATGTCGTACTAATGCACCAGTATAGACGACAAGTATCGTATATATAGTAATTGCGTAAATTTCCGCTCGATGCGGTTTTTTAATGTGAAGTGAAGTGGCATCAAATTTTTTATCTACTTCAAATATAAGCAATGTTAATAAAAAGATACCTGCAAATGAAATTAGAGAAATTCCAAAATGTGCTGCCAATACAGCATCTGACTGCCCCCACTTTACTGCTGCTGCACCTAACAGTGCCTGAAAAATTAAGAAGAACAAAGAAAAGAGAGACAGAAACTTTACTTCGCGAACATGTCCGATTTTTTTCCAAGCTAAAATTACTAGACCAACTACAGCAATGCCAACAACCCCACTTACTAATCGATGACTTAATTCAATAATTAATTCGGGTGTTATTTCAGAGGGGATTAATTCATCTTCACATAATGGCCAGCTATCCCCACAACCATCTCCAGAATCTGTTTTCGTTACTAAGGCACCTCCCAGTAACACAAAGACCATCCCAAGTGTTGCAACTACAGATAACCACTTTAAGATTCTCATTATTTATAGCCTCCACTTTTAATCTATTTTTTTGTATTAGATTTTCTTAACCATTTTTAAATTTGCTGGAAACGAGTATCTATAACTAATCGTTAAAACACTTTCATTACGACATATAATAGATAATTAATTTTTCACAGCATCTAACAACGGGTTTTTTTATTATCTAGAAATTTATATTCGTTTTCTGCATGTTAGATATCATTAAAAAGTAGCTTTGTCGTCAAGTTATACGATCAAGTAACGGTAAACTTCGATCTTCTTCCTATAATGGGCAACATTGCCACGCCTTCTTTATCCCGGATGTAAGGACCCGTATATTTCTCATTACGCAGAAAAAGTGTTTTTCTTTTTCAAGGCCAAGGAAAGCTTCTTGAATAGACATCGCGGTTTTTCAAGGACACATCGAACTTCCTCATTAATAGCACGTATTTTAATACATCCATTCCGCAAACAAGCTTAACTTCAACTTCCCAGTTCTTTGTAACTTGTTAGACCACGCAATTATAAATAACTAGATATGGTATAGAACGTTTTCAATTTTATTTATTAAATGTATTTAGAGCATTACTAGTTAGTAAATTAATGATAATATTAATGACCTAAAAAAAGCAATTAATTAGAAATGATTTTAAGGAGACACAAAGTCGTTACAGATAAATATGTAATGTAAACAAATGGTTGCTTTCACTTCAGGTATTAAGTTATATTATAGAAGGTCCGCCAGAAAATAGGAATGTGCTCAAATTGCAATGACTGTTTTTTCTTAACTTGCTTCTTTTGGAAACCAGTATCTATCGTAACATGTTCTATTATTATTTTCACTATTAAAAAGAAAAAACGCTTGCAATGTTTTCGTTTGTTTGCTAGAAATAGTGTAGAGGGAAGTATGATAAGTTCTGTTTAGAAGATAAATAGGTGGTACATATTTGGACTTTTAATTATAATTATTCGCATTCGTAACAAATGGTTCACAAAAAAGTCACAAAAGGTTACGAGATATGAAGTAAAATAGAAATGAAGCTTTATTTTGTAAGCAGTTATTAGAATGTAAAACTGTTCCATGATACAATGATGTTTGCTATCTATCTATGTATTTCATTAAGAACCATACATCATGCTTTTTATTTTTGGCGCTTAAAGGGGGGATATGGAATGGAAAAAGCTGAAACAACAGCTGCACACGTTGTTGGAAATGCTACAGTATCCGGGGAACAGCGCTCAAATTCAGTATTGGCAGATATTAAATCATTAATTAAGATAGGTATTATTAATTCCAATTTGATTACAGTGTTTGCCGGTTTTTGGCTCGCATTATATTTTAGTGGACTTTCATTCATGGATCACATTGGGACATTCATTATAACCATGCTTGGAAGTGCACTTGTCATTGCTGGTGGATGTATAATTAACAATTGGTTTGATGTCGATATTGATATTATTATGACCAGAACAAAAAACCGGCCAACGGTAACCGGTACAATTTCATTGCAGACCGTACTCATTTTAGGCATGCTTACTTCAGCGTTTGGGTTTGGTTTCTTGCTATTTACAACTATACAGGCAACATTATTTGCATTTCTAGGTTGGTTTGTATACGTTGTTCTCTATACGATGTGGTCAAAACGAAAAACTACGTTAAATACAGCAATTGGAAGTTTGTCGGGAGCAGTTCCACCTTTAATTGGTTGGGCGGCAATAGATCCGAATTTTCACATTGTTCCATTTGTTTTGTTTTTAATTATGTTTATTTGGCAAACACCACACTTTCTAGCACTAGCTATGCGAAAACGCAAAGAATATAAAGCAGCAGGTATACCGATGTTGCCAGCAGTACATGGCTTTGCAATTACAAAACGGCAAATTGTTGTTTACATTGCTTGTTTACTACCACTGCCGTTTTATTTAGCTTCCTTAGGAACGGTATTTTTAATTGTAGCTACCGTATTAAATATCGTTTGGCTAGTAATCGGTATCAGTGGATTTTATGCTAAAAACGATATTAAATGGGCTAATATCATGTTTGTTTATTCTTTAAACTATTTAACGATCTTCTTTTTGATGATGGTTATAGTAACTTGGAGTTCTCCATTTAGTTAATATTGTCCTTAATGAATTTAAAATATAAGGAGCATCAAGAAAAGAAAGAGAGGTATAGGTAATGAAAGGTTGGATGGGAAAAATTAAAACGTTATCCCTGTTAAGTTTCCTTGCAGTCGTTTTAGCTGGTTGTGGTAAGGAAAATTTAACAGCTCTAGTACCAAAGGGGTATGGTGCAGAGACTTCCATGGATTTAATTATTCTATCGACAGCAATTATGACATTTGTCTTTGTAGTTGTTTTTGTTGTTTATTTGATTGCGATTATTCGCTTTCGAAAAAAGAAGGGGCAGGAGGATTACATCCCCAAACAAGTGGAAGGGAGTAAAAAGCTTGAAACAGTTTGGACAATAATACCAATTATCTTAGTGCTAATTCTAGCAGTACCGACCGTTGCAGCAACATTTGATTTAGCTAACGAATCAGGTAAAAAAGATGGTATTAATATTGATGTTACTGGAAACCAATATTGGTGGCATTTCAGCTATCCAAATGAAGAAATTCAAACAAGCCAAGATTTATATATCCCTACTGGAGAAAAAGTATTCTTAAATATGAAATCAACTGATGTGATTCATTCTTTTTGGGTACCAAGTATCTCAGGTAAAATGGACGTAAATCCTGAAAATGAAAATACGATGTATATTGAAGCCTATGAAGAAGGGGTTTATTGGGGCAAATGTGCTGAGCTTTGTGGTCCTTCCCATTCTTTAATGGACTTTAAAATAATAGCAGTTAGTCCGGAAGAATATGAAAAATGGGTTGAAGATATGCAAAGCGTAGATCCGAAAGCAGAGCCGCAAAATGCAGTTGCTCAAGATGGAAAAGCAGCGTTTGAGGAAAATAACTGTATGGCTTGTCATGCAATTGGATCATCACCGGCAGCAGTGGGGCCAAACTTAACAAACTTTGGTGACCGGTCAAGAATTGCTGGATTCCTCGAACCGACCAAGGAAAATTTGGTTAAATGGCTACAGGATCCGGAGGCAATTAAACCTGGTAACAAAATGACGGGCAATTACCCTAAACTGTCTGAAGAAGAAGCGGATAGCATAGCAGAATATTTGCTGCAGTTGAAGCCTTCTGATATAACACCAGAGAGTGCAGGGGAGTAAAAACAAAGGATGGAACTTAAAAGGGAGGTTTATGATTTGAGTACTGCTACTGCTCAAAAAAGAGGTTTTGGTGCAGTCCTCTGGGATTATTTAACTACTGTTGACCATAAGAAAATAGCGCATTTATATTTATTTGGTGGGGGCTTTTTCTTTATCCTTGGGGGACTGGAAGCGTTATTAATTCGTATTCAATTGATAAAGCCTGAGAATGACTTTTTAAGTGCAGGTTTATATAATGAAATGATTACTATGCATGGAACAACCATGATTTTCCTTGCAGCTATGCCGTTGTTATTAGGTTTAATGAACGCCATTATGCCATTGCAAATTGGTGCAAGAGATGTTGCGTTTCCATTTCTAAATTCGCTTGGATTTTGGTTGTTTATGCTTGGAGGGTTATTGTTAAACTTTAGTTGGATAATGGGAGATGCGCCTGATTCGGGTTGGACTGCGTATACCCCGTTAGCAACTGAATCACCCGGACATGGACTTGACTATTATGTACTAGGCTTGCAAATATCCGGTGCTGGTACACTAATGGGTGGGATTAACTTCTTAGCGACTATCGTCACGATGAGAGCGCCGGGTATGACATATATGCGCATGCCGCTGTTTACGTGGACAACATTTGTAACAAGTACACTTATTTTATTTGCCTTTCCGGCTCTAACAGTTGGCTTGTTTCTACTAATGTTTGATCGAATGTTTGATTCGGCTTTCTTTGATGTTACATTAGGCGGAAACTCCATTATTTGGCAGCATTTATTCTGGATATTTGGACATCCGGAGGTATATATTTTGATTCTACCGGTATTTGGTGTGTTTAGTGAAGTGTTTGCAACTTTTTCTAAAAAACGTCTGTTTGGTTATACCGCAATGGTCTTTGCAACGATGCTGATCGCATTTTTAGGATTCATGGTATGGGCACACCATATGTTTACGGTGGGGCTAGGTCCAGTAGCCAACTCAATTTTTGCGGTAGCAACAATGGCTATTGCAGTTCCAACAGGAATTAAAATCTTTAACTGGTTGGCGACAATGTGGGGCGGAAATATTACCGTAAGCACTGCCATGCTATGGGCGCTTGGATTTATTCCTTCTTTTACTATCGGGGGAATGACAGGGGTGATGCTTGCATCTTCTGTTGCTGACTATCAATATCATGATTCATATTTTGTTGTCGCTCATTTCCACTATGTTATTGTAGGTGGAACAGTGTTTGGTATTTTTGCCGGTCTTCATTACTGGTGGCCGAAGATGTTTGGTAGAGTTTTAAATGAAACACTAGGTAAAATTACATTTTGGCTATTCTTTTTCGGCTTCCACTTAACGTTTTTCATTCAGCACTTTCTAGGGTTAATGGGTATGCCGCGTCGATATTGGGTATTTCTAAAAGATCAAGATCTGGATTTAGGGAACTTAATTAGTTCACTAGGGGCCCTATTAATGGGAGTAGCTGGAATTCTGTTTTTAATTAATATTATTTACACAGCTGCTAAAGGTGAAAAAGCTCCTGCTGATCCGTTTGATGGTCGCACCCTGGAGTGGGCTGTATCTTCACCGCCACCATATTATAATTTTAAGCAATTGCCTCTTGTTCGTGGTCTGGATTCATTGTGGATCGAAAAACGGGAAGGAAATGGAAAATTAAAGCCTGCTGAGCCGCTTGGAGATGTCCATATGCCAAATGGTTCCATTCTACCGTTTATTATGTCTGTTGGATTTACGATTGCCGGCGTTGGGTTTATTTATCAACCGGATAATAGAACATGGCTATTAGCGGTATTTATTGGTATGGGAATTGCATTAGGCTCCATGTTAATCCGTTCATTAAAAGACGACCACGGCTATTATATTAGCAAGGAAGAACTTGAAAAGGAGGCGGACTAAATGAGTCACGATCATTCCTTAAATCCAGAAACAATGCCGCAAGAACCAGAGAAGGCAACACTAGAAGGAAAAAATAAATTCTTTGGTCTATGGTTCTTTCTCGGTGGAGAGACAGTACTATTTGCTAGCTTTTTTGGTACGTTTTTAGCTCTGCGTAACTCGACAGCAAATGGTCCAACTGGTGATGAAATTTTTGGATTAGAGCTTGTTTTTATTATGACAATGCTGCTACTAACCAGTTCATTAACCAGTGTTTATGCTATGTACCATATGAAAAACAATGATTTTAAAAAGATGCAATTATGGCTTGCTGTTACTGCATTTTTAGGTATTGGATTTTTAGGCTTTGAAATCTATGAATTTTATCATTATATTACTGATTTTGGGTTTACGTTTAGATCATCGGCGTTTGGCTCTGCCTTCTATACTCTTGTAGGTTTTCATGGAGGACACGTAGTATTTGGACTAAGCTGGCTTATTGCTCTACTGGTTCGGAATGCAAAGCGAGGACTAAACTTATATAACGCACCAAAATTCAATACATTTAGCTTGTATTGGCACTTTATTGATGTTGTATGGGTATTTATCTTTACCGTTGTCTACTTGATGGGAAAGGTGGGTTAAATGATGACAGATAATACGAATTTTAACTCATTTCAAAAGCAGAGAAATAAAGAGGAAATGAAAAGACAACTGATTACATTTGTATTAATGATTGGTTTTACAATAGTAGCTTTTGTAATTGTAGCGACTGGTTCCATGCAAAAAATGTTCGCAGTTCCATTGCTGCTTATTATGGCTGTTGTTCAAGTTGGCTTTCAATTTTACTACTTTATGCATATGAAGGACAAAGGGCATGAGTTTCCTTCTTTAATGATTTATGGCGGTGTATGGGCAGCAATATTAACCATAGCTGCTCTTGTAGCAATTGTTTGGTGGTAGAAAGGTCGGGGGAGAACATCCCGATCTTTTTGTACTATAGGAAACTATAAAACTTTAGGCTTTATAGTATAAGAAAAACTACAGTTTTCGCTAAAGACTTGGCGACAAGCCAAGTTTTTCTAATTTTACTGTTTAGGGTATCCGTTTCTTTTTGCGAGAACGCCTCGTCTAGTTTAAGCGCTTTGTGCTACTAGCAAATTTCGATCTTTCCTACGATAGGTTAAAATGGTACTTTCCGTTGCCGTTACTTTAACCAGTCAGGTCTGCCGTTTGTACGTCAGTTCTTTCAATCTGTTGTTAAGTTGTCAAATTAGAAATGTTTATGTGTTTTCAAAATAAATTATAATAAAAGGACAATCCTTTTTAGGGGTGAATATTCATGTGGCTAGAGTTAGAGATATTTGGTTTTCGTGCACTGTGGAGTCCTTACTTTATGGTGTTTGTTATAAGTTTAGCACTGGCATATTTTCTTATAACCGGGCCATTTCGCCATAAATTTAGCGGAGGAAAGAGACCAACAGCTAAACAGCAAATTATGTTTTATTCCGCCATGGTACTGTTGTATGCTGTAAAGGGCGGACCAACGGATTTACTATCGCATATCATGTTGACCGCACATATGATACAAATGGCAATATTTTTCTTGGTCTTCCCAATTCTTGTTATAAAAGGAATTCCGGAATGGATTTGGAGAAAGGTTTTATATGCTCCGATTATTAAACCAGTTGTTCAGTTGTTAACGAAGCCGATAATTTCTTTGTTGCTATTTAATGGGTTATTTTCATTTTACCATATTCCTGCAGTGTTTAATTTTGCTAAATCATCACAGTTAGCGCATACTTCTATTTCTTTAATCATCCTATTTGCTGCCTTTATGGTTTGGATGCCAGTTCTCGCACCAATTAAAGAACTAAATAGAATGCGTCCATTAGTTAAAATCTTTTATATTTTTGCCAATGGTGTATTGCTTACACCGGCTTGTGCGCTTATTATATTTGCTGATAAGCCATTATTTGCAACGTATACTCAAGATGGAGCCTGGTTACAAGCACTTGCATTGTGTGTACCTGGAGATGTACTTGATGGACTTGCTGTACAAATCAGTGGTCCGGAAATGTTTTCACCGATGAGTATCTTGGAAGATCAGCAATTAGGCGGAATCATTATGAAGGTTATGCAGGAAATTACGTATGGTATTATTTTGGGGAGAGTATTCTTTAAATGGTTTAGTGATGAAAGTGTAAAGAAGATCGATCCAGTACCAGCAGAACTTCAACACATACAGTGATTTATAGTTCCTGTCTATGTCTAATTGAGGGGCGGGAACGTTTCCTTTCTTTTAACATTTAAAAGTAAAGTAAAAGACATCATAAATAGGAATATTTATCCCACGTGCCGTAAGACTTCTGCTTTAAGACTATAGAGGATACTAGGGAGTCTAAATGGGAGATGACGGAAATCTACTGCCCGATTCGTTCAAGTTGACAGGACAGAGTTGCTACGACAGCAATACATCGCGGTTTTTCAAGGACAGAGTTGCTACGACAGCAATACATCGCGATTATACCTTTGTTTCTGCTATTTATTCAGTAGGGGATAAAGGAAAGTATACTGAATGAAGTTTTTGTTTTAATTATATGTCATTAAGAGGTACGTTTGTGCGTAAGTTGTTGTTTGGCTTCATATTGGATATAGAGAGAAAGGAGTAGTTAGATGCCTGTTTTACCAACGATAAGTACTTCGTTTATTATATTAAGTGCTATTTTAGTAGCAATTGGTTGGCGTTTTATAATAAAAGGCCAACCAGAAAAACATAAAAAAACAATGATAGCTGCTGCAATTAGTGCATTGCTGTTTTTTATCATTTACGCATCTCGAACAATCTTTATTGGAAATACTAGCTTTGGAGGTCCAGATCACCTGGAAATCTATTATACGATTTTTCTAATCTTCCATATTATACTTGCTACGGTAGGTGCTATTTTTGGTATTGTAACCTTGACGTTAGCTTTCAAACGAAAAATCAGTGTGCATAGAAAAGTTGGACCTGTAACTAGCATTATTTGGTTCTTTACTGCTGTAACTGGGATAGCGGTATATTTATTATTATATATTTTGTATGATGGCGGCGAAACAACAAGTTTAATTAAGGCCATTTTGGGTACCTGAAAAAGGTTGGAACAAAACGTTCCAACCTTTTTTAGTTTGACAAGACTTAATTTGAATGTATTCAAGTGCTATAATCTAAAGTAGTTCCCTTCTAGCTGTTGTTCTTTATTTTCAGTAAAGTGAAGCCCCTCAGAGATAAATTTCGTTTTTAGAGAAAGACAAAATATCCTCGTGTAGAGTGCTGTTCACATACTTTTATATTTTAATCTTCCATTTTATTATCCCTGCTTCTTTTGCCGAAGTAAACGCGATAATGATAAGTGGTCCTAAAATAAATCCTAATAAACCAAGCAATTTCAGGCCGATAAACATAGATATCAAGGTTGCTAATGGAGAAAGTCCTATATGCTGCCCCATGACTTTCGGTTCGACTGTTCTACGAATAGCAAGCAATATAACAGCTAATACAGCCAGTTGTATAGCCACAGTAGTATCCCCAGCCATCAGCATAAATAAAGACCATGGTCCAAGGATGACGATCGAACCAATTATAGGAATCAAATCAATGATCCAAATAATTAAAGACATAATAATCGCTACTTCTGGTACAATGATGAACAATCCAATTAACGTGACTGCTAAAATAATAAGACTAACAAGAAACTGTGCTTTAAAAAATCCTAGAAAGACACTAGCTAGTCGATTATTCATAAATGAGACCTTTTCGGCTGTTTCTTTTGTCATCATCTGATACATTTTTGCTTTTAGTATTGGTAATTCTAACATAAATAAAAATAAGGCGATTAAGTATACGATGAAACTAATTAAATATTGGGGAATTGAAGCAAAAAGCTGCGCAATCCTTTCAAAGGTGATAGTTTCTTTTGCTGTCGTACTTAATGCATGAAGGTTTGTTTCAATACTAGAAGAAACCTGTTTAACAAATTCATCTGGTAAATCATCGGTGTATTGTTGAAGTTGTGCTTCCCAATTTTCATAAATCCGATTCAGTTCGTTGAAGTGTGTGGGTACATCTTCAACAAAATTAACAACTTGTGTCACGACCCTTGTAATAGTAAACGTACCTAAAACACCAAAAATAATTAAAAATAGTAGGAAAACGATAGTTACAGATATTTTACGATTAACTTTTAAGCGTTTTTGGACGAGCCGTACAACTGGGTTTAGAAAAAGAGCAGTAATAAAGGCAACGATCAATGGAATAGAAATCGGTAAAATGAAAATAAAAAATAGAATTACTAATATAACTAATAGAATTAATGTTAAATGGCGTTTAGTTAGATTGCGAAACAACGTAATAAAATAGCTCCTTTCATCAGACAAACAAAAACATACTTATAAAAAATATAGCATTAATCAACGCGTTTGAACAGAAGAATTAATTTGGATAGAAAAAAATTATTTTTATCTTTATCATGCAGTAAATGAAACAGATTAAAAGATTTGGTATGGAGGAGAAAGTTTGAAATAAAGTGTTGAAAAGAGTAGCTTAAAGAAGTATTTATTCCCCCGTAAGATGCCTGCTTGAAGAATTATAGAAAATACGAAGAAGTCTTGGGGATAAGCACTAAATGCCCAATTCCTTCGGGTCGACAGGAAAAACTCGACAGCGATACGTCGCATTTCTTTTTCAAGGACAAGTAAGACTTCTTGGTTAAACATCGTGTTTTTCAACGCCTTCCGAGCTGATAGCCTATATTCTACTTCTATCAGAAGAAAACTAATACTGAAAGGAGTTTCATTTATGGCAACATTGGCGGTAATATTAACTCTAAAATTAGTTTAAAGGATAGTTGATCCCTTTTCTCCCGACTTAAAGTCCAAGGAGAGCAGGGATCGTGATTTACATTGCATTCGATAATAAAATTCTGTGTTGAATGATAAATGAGAAGATAACTGCACAGACTATTGTTTAAGTAGCTCGATTTCTGTTTTTAATTTAGTAACTAAATGATTAGCTCGTTCTACAATATTATCTGGAAAGTTTTCTTCTTCACCATATTCAACACCGTGAGGATAGTAATGTTTTCCTAATAATGGCGTCATCAGTTTAATAATAGCGTTTCCACGGTCAACATCACCTTCAATGGCATAACCTTGAATGCGAATATAGTATGTAATGTTTTTTTCTGAAGAATCAATTCGGTAATCGTATGTCACACGCTCATAGTCCCATTGCTCTGCCCGGATAAAAGCGTGTTTTCCCGTTATATGATCTAGTGCTTTTATGTCAATGACCAGATCCTCTAATCCAGTATTTTCTAATTTCATTTTCCCACCTCACCTCTTTGTCCTCATGATACTATATTAGTATGAAACGTAACAACTTTCAAGAACAAAAGCGAGAAGTGATCGTTTGGCGGTGTACAAATTGGAGAACTTCTAACCGAAATAAGGGAAGCTCCATTTAAGGAGTGCTTTTCTCTTAAAAAAGAAAAACGCTTTTTCTGCGTGCGAAGTCTATTCAAGAAGCTTTTCTTGTCCTGTCGCGCTAAAGAATCGGAAATTTAGAAACCGCTTCTCTCATAAAGCTTCAAAATAATAAGCAGATTTTTCAAATAAGAGAATACGACTCCTTACATTGGGGATAAAGGAAACATGTCCCCCGCAACAGGTGTATGCCGATACTTGAGCGGCAAGCTCGCTTTTAGTCGGCCTTCCTTTGGATTCGATGCCGATGTTGTATGTAGCAAGAAGCGCGAAGTTTGGTAAAACTTGAGCGCTTAAGCTAGACGATGCTCCTTTCAAAAGAAAAGATATCCACCATGTTTTCTTAGATTATGAACAAGATAAATTAAAACGTTTGCCGAAGCGTGAATTTTTTATTATTATACTTGTAATAATAGAGTAAGCTAACATTTATTTTATGAAGTAAACATATAATCGTATAAAAAAGGAGAACGAGCGATGCGCTTTATACGAAATCTATTATTGTTGTCTGTTATCGCCATAGCAGGATTCTATCTTTTAGAAAAAAATGATATGTCTCCTGATAAAAAAATGAATTCGATTAGTGAAACCGTAAAAGAAAAACAAGAAATGCTTAAATCAAAAAACGTTCCGGAAAAGAGAGACGCATTGCCGTTAGAAGGGGAATTATTTCAATGGTATGAAAAGCCGACGGATCAATTGGTTAAAAAACTTGGTGAACCTGTTAGAAAGGATCCAAGTGCGTATGGATATACATGGTGGATTTATACCAATGAGGTTGATCAGTATATCCAATTTGGCATCGTTAATGATCGGGTGAAAACAATTTACGCAACAGGAAAGGGAACGAATATAGAGCCAGTTACCATCGGAGAAAGCTATAAAAAGGTACAGCAGCATTTTAGTTTTCCTGAAGAACTAAACTATCGTAATGGACTGGCTTCTTATACCTTTAAACTTAAGGAAGAAGATAGAAAAATGCGTCCACTTGTAAAAATATCCGATTCTGTCTTTATGCAGCTTTATTTTGATACGTTTACACAAAAACTCTCATCTGTCCGTATATTAGATGTAGATATCCTGTTAAAACATCAGCCTTATGAATTGCAATATCGGGGAAAACTGCCGGAAAAGCCAAATTTAACAGAAGAAGAATGGGTAAAGGTTGAGGCAGGGATGGAGCGACAGATTTTCGATATTACTAATATTATCAGGCAGCAACACGGAAAAGATAAATTAAAATGGGAAGAATCTGTTGGAGAAGTTGCATTTCGACATAGTAAAGATATGGAAGAACATAATTATTTCTCACACTCTAGTTTAGATGGACGAGGGTTGAAAGAACGGCTGGAGGAAGGAGAGGTCGCATTTGTGGCAGCGGGGGAGAATATTGCTGCACAGTATCCAGATGCAGCTGCTGCGATGGAAGGATGGTTGAATAGTGAAGGACATAGAGAGGCTTTATTAAATGAAAAATATACGCATTTAGGAGTAGGGGTATATCGTCTTTACTACACGCAAAACTTTTTAGCAAAACCTTTTTAGAAGTCGATGCCGAAAAGTCGGATGCAGCTGAATTATTGCTGCATCCGGCTTTTTTAATCACAAACTATGGGTACTTACATAGAATATAGTGCATATGACTATGTAGTTGAGAGGTGATCCGTATGAGTAATCGGTCCCTACATCCTTCAGTGATCGAATTTAAACAGTTTATTAATAGCCATCCGAAACTGATTGAGGAAATTCGCAAAAGTGGCAAGCCGCTCCAAGAAATATATGAAAAATGGGCTTTACTAGGTGAAGATGATCCATATTGGACAAAATATAAACAACCCAAAAAGGAATCCAATAAAGAGGATAAGAAGCAGCGAGATAGTTCGAAAAAAGGCAAAAACACAGAGCTGTTTAGTCAATTGTTGAAGATGACAGAGTCCATCGATTTAGCTAAAGTTCAACAACAAATGGAACATTTTAGCTCATCTATTTCTACGATTCAAGAGCTTATTGGACAATTCAAACAAACAAATGATACGAAACAAGCCCCAAATGAACAAATGGGTTGGTTTCGTGATTAAGGAGCGATAAAATGGAGCCAATTTGCTATCGTTATTTGGAACAGAATCCGGACTTGTTACATTTTGTTCGCATGAATCCAATTTGGTATCGTTATTTATCTCGAGATCCCTCCTTACTCCCAGAGATGAAGAAAGAAGCTAAATATTTTTATGGGAAAACCTTTTCCCAGCAAATAAATAAAGTTAATCAGCAAATCCAAATGGTCGGAATGTTGATGCAATTTGCAGGGGCGATGAAGGATTAAACATTTTCACAAACGGTAAAAAGTGATACTATGAAGGTGTGGAGGTGTATAGGATGATAGCGACAATGGATTATGCAGCCATGCTTGATCGTTCGGAGCAATTAAGTAATATGATTATTCATTCGGAGGTCATGGAAGCCTATCGTCAATCTCAAAAAGAGTTGAAAGAGGACGAACATGCCCAAAAGCTAATCCGTGCTTTTTTAAAAATAAAAAAGGATTATGAAGAGATTCAGCGATTTGGGAGATACCACCCCGATTATAATACGATTATGAAAGAAGTTCGTAAGGCTAAGCGGGAGATGGATATGCATGAAAAAGTAGCCTCCTTTAAAGTTGCTGAGCGCAATCTGCAACAACTATTAGATGATATTAGTGAGTTTGTTGCTCATAGCGTGAGTGAACAAATTAAAGTCCCACGAGAAGGAGCATTATTAACTGGAGGCTGCGGCTGCGGAAGCGGTGGAGGTTGCGGCTGTGCATCATAAAGGAGTCCTTATTTCGCAAAAAAGGAGTTTCTTGAGAAAGAAGAACCCTTAGAGATACTGTAAACAGTGCATGTTGAGGGGATCTTCCCCCTCTAAACGCGCTATAATCTATATTGCAAGTTAAGAAATTAAAATTTGATGTGTGAAATTTATGTTTTTAATGTCCGTGCAATCATTCTTGCTTGCACTGACGGTCGACACAGCAAAGTTTAGAACGATAAGAAAATATAAATTTTAAAGAAATAGAGAATTTTTTGAAAGTGAGGGTAAAAGGATGCGAATTAACCGACAGGGATTAATTGTTTGGTTTCAGCATATGAAAAATCTGAAGCAAATAAAGCGGTATGGTCATTACATATACAGTTCCAAAAAAATGAAATATGCGGTTTTATATGTGGATCAGGAGGACATAGACAAAGTAGAAGAAAAGCTTGTCAAACTTTCCTTTGTTACCAAAGTAGAGCGCTCCTATAAGCCGTTTGTTCGCACAGACTTTGAAAATGCTAAGCTAGATAAAGCGAAGCAATATGATTATAAAATGGGGATATAATTTTTATCCCTATTTAAGGTCGTAATACTCCCACTTTAAGAGTAATATAGGGAACGAAGAAAAAGTCTAAGTGAGAGATAACTTTATATGCGGGATAATGGAAACATGCCTCTAAAACAGGGGTATGCTAACGCCTGAGCGGTAAGCACACTTTTAGTCGGCTTTCCTTTAGATTCGATTCGATGTTGATTTATTGTAGGAAGGCGATCGAAGTATGCTACAGTTTGAATACTTGACCGGCGGTGACTAATTTTCAAACATGTTATCTACAATGTAGGAATATGATATCGTTTCCTATAAAAAGAAAAAACCTGCAGAAAAAATCTACAGGTCCCTCTGTTTTCCTACATAGAAAACAAAAAGGCAAAGGGAGAGGAGAAACCGGAAGAAGAACTTATGGGGAAGTGTAAGTCTTCTCCGTGTTTTGAAACAACCGAGGTAACCTCTAGCTGTTTCATTATCTTAGTATAGACGATCGAGCAATTTATATACATCTTACCTAAAAAATTTCCCAGTTGAATATTTTAGTTTTCGTTTTTCAGTTTTTATGATAGGATAAATGTCGAATAATGGTAAACGGAGGTGTTGCGATGCGGATTATTGCAGGTGAATATAAAGGAAGACCGATAAAGGCTGTTCCCGGAAAGACAACTCGTCCAACAACAGACAAAGTGAAGGAAGCAGCCTTTCAAATGATTGGTCCTTTTTTTCAAGGAGGCTACGCCATTGACCTGTTTGCGGGAAGTGGATCCCTGGGAATCGAAGCTTTAAGTAGAGGAATTGACAAAACTATATTTGTTGATAAGTATCCTCTTGCTATACATACCATTCATGAAAATTTGCGACGATTAAACCTTGAACATCGAGCTGAAGTATTTCGGACTGATGCTTTTCGTGCTTTACATGCTGCGGCAAAAAGGCAATTAGAATTTCAACTCGTTCTTCTTGATCCTCCTTATGGAAAAATTAATCTTGAGAAGCTTTTAAATAAACTATTAGAGCTTCAATTAGTAGCAATTGACGGGTGGATTTATTGTGAACACGACGCATCTGAAGAACTGCCTGCTGACCATCCCCGTTTATCCATTGTGAAGCAAACAAACTATGGAGGTACCATTTGGATAACCCTCTATAAAGTTAACTAGAAGGGAGCACTTATCTTGACTAGATTGGCGATTTGTCCAGGCAGTTTTGATCCGGTTACGTATGGACATTTGGATATTATTAAACGAGGTGCTAAAATATTTGACCATGTAATTGTTGCTGTTTTTAATAACCAGTCCAAAGATCCATTGTTTACGGTAGAAGAACGAATAGAACTATTAAAAGAGTCTACCAAAGAACTGTCAAACGTTACGGTTGATTCATCGAACAGCTTGTTGATGGATTATGCTAAGTCAAAAAACGCACAAGCAATCATTCGTGGATTACGAGCTGTTAGTGACTTCGAATATGAAATGCAGATTACATCTATGAACAGACATCTATATGAGGATATTGAAACCTTTTTTATGATGACGAAAAATCAATATTCGTTTTTAAGCTCTAGTATTGTTAAAGAGGTTGCAAAATATCGAGCAAATGTGAGTGAAATGGTTCCAAAAGTAGTTCAAGAAGCCTTAGAAAAGAAATTCAGATAGTCAGTTACTAGTTTTAAACGTAAAGAGAGGGCTTCGCTGTAGTAAAGCCCTCTTTTTGAACACGCACTTACACTAGCTTTTCTCAGTTTGCTATCACAATATAGTTAAAGCTTATTTTATGAACCGTCGATATAAAAGAACAAAGGTAGTTATGATACATATAATAGTAATAAATGGACCAACCGTGGCAATTGTTGTAAGGATATCCATCCATATATTTTCTGAAGTCGTATGCACCACAGGGACATCATACATATCAAAAGCTTGTCTATCTAAATATAGGGGTTTATAGAGAAAGATAGTCAGTGTACTAGCGAAAAAACCGTGTAGGATACGTGCAAAAAAGTACGGTGCAAAACGAATGTCGGTTTTTGATATGATACTAGCTACTTGTGCTTGAACTGAAAAACCGTTAAACCCCAAAATAAAGCTTACTAATATAGCTTGTACGAGTAATGTATCATTCACACCGGAAATGCTTTGAACACCGATTGTTATTTCAAATAAACCAGATATGATAGGTAACCCAAATTCTGTTGAGATGGAAAAAACCAGTAATAATTGTTCCACCAATTCGGCAATAACGGATGTAAAGCCAATTAAAAACATCAATTTCGTTAATACAGAAAATAAAACGATAAATCCTCCAACCATAACAAGCGTTTTTACTGAATGAATGACAGCATCACCTAATATCTCGCCTAAGGGCCTCTCATCACTTATTCTCGCGCGATGCATAGCATAAAAAGCTCTTCGTAAGGATGTTTTAGACGGCGTCTTCTTTTTTTGCTCCATCTTCCATTCATATTCACTTCTCCCATAGAATCTCATGCATAAGCCGACAAACAGATTGCCTACATAATGACATACAGCAAGTAAAGCTCCTAATTTGTTATCATGGAAGAATCCAACTGATATTGCTGCAAAAATAAATAATGGGCTTGAAGCATTGGTGAACGATACAAGACGTTCTGCTTCTACTCTTGTTAGTTGTTTTTCTTCACGTAATCTTGTAGCTATTTTTGCTCCGGTAGGATAACCGCTTGCCATTCCCATAAACATGCCAAAGCTTCCGACACCAGGTACATTAAAGAGGGGGCGCATGATTGGCTCGAATAAAACACCGATAAATCGTACTACTCCGAAGCTAATAAGCAATTCAGCAGTAATAAAGAAGGGGAGTAAAGAAGGAAATACGACTTCCCACCAAATATTTAAACCTCTTATACTTGCTTCAAGCGATTGATCGGGAAATTTGACTAAAGAGATGGCGATACATAAAGTTAAGACGGAAAAAAGAATTGTTTTTATTATTTGTGCCAATGTTGAGCCTCCTAAAAAATAGCCTTACTCTGTACTTATTCAAATGATAGTAGTAAAATTGGAATACCGTTTGGTTAGCCAATCATTTTGCTTCGCATGTTGTACAAGTATACTTCAATATACGCACATACATAGTGGTTTTATGCCATACACTTTTTATAGTTCGTCTTTTTGAAAGCAAAATTTGTAGTTTGCGATCGTGGCTTAACATAAACTTATACTGGTGAGTAATTCTTGATCCTAATCCTTGGGTTATAAACGGTCGAACGAATATAAAGGAGAATGTTTTTGTTTTTATGAAATGGAAAGGCTGGGAGTGGAGGGTTATATATGAAGAAAAAACATGTATTAAGTTTATTGCTTATTTTTGTTGCTGTATACTTTTTGGCGTTTTTTAAATTGCCATATTATATTTATAAACCAGGTAGTGCTGACCCTCTAAATCCAATTGTTAAAGTAGAACATGGTTTTTCTAGTAAGGGAGATATGCACTTGGTAACTGTAAGTGGTGCGCAGGCTACGCCGATGCAATTTTTATTGGCAAAGGTTTTGCCACACCACGAAATATTACCATTAGATCAAGTGCTTCCTGACGGTATTACGGATGATGAGTATATGCATGCACAATTACAAATGATGGAAAGCTCGCAGGAGGCCTCTACTGTTGTGGCTTATAAAGCTGCAAATGGGAAAATTAAAATTAAATATAGTGGAGTATACGTAGCGCTTGTTATGAAAGATATGCCTGCGGATGGAATACTAAAAATGGGAGATCGAATCATTGGCATTGATGGAAGAAAAATAAAAGAAGCAGATGATTTACTTGATTATGTGGCTACAAAACAGGCAAAGGATACGATAGAAGTAGAATTTGTAAGAGATGATAAGAAGATGACAAAGATGATAACGTTAGAAAAATTAGCAGATCTTGGAGGTAAACCTGGAATTGGGATACAACTCGTAACAGATCGCGATGTTTCAGTGGAACCAAAAGTGAAGTTTTCTAGTGGACAAATTGGTGGACCAAGTGCCGGTTTAATGTTTTCTTTAGAAATCTATGATCAATTAACAAAAGAAGATATTACGAAAGGTTATGAAATTGCTGGTACTGGTGAAATTGATTATGATGGAAATGTTTATCGGATTGGTGGAATTGATAAAAAGGTAGTTGCAGCGGATAAAGAAGGTGTAGATATTTTCTTTGCGCCTAATGAGAAGGGAAAAGCAAACTCTAATTATCAAGTTGCTCTAAAAAAAGCTAAAGAAATTAACACGGACATGAAAATTGTTCCAGTCGATACGTTTCATGATGCAATTACTTATTTAAAAACGTTAGATGAAAGTAAAAGACCTACTGCTTCTGAGTAGGTCTTTTACAAAGTTTAAATAACACTTTAAAAATAGTTTGTTTAACTCATGATGCTTATTGTTAAAGAACGTTGTTAAGCAAAGACAAACACGATTAGCTGATAATTAGACTGGCAAGATATACAGTAAACTTAATCGCTTTTGACAGTTCGGGGAAATGGTATCGTTACTGAGAGGGTCAGTTGTATTTGTGCTCCTTGTCATTATAGTATATCGTACATGAAGGAGCTTTTCTAGAATATGCGAATCGGCGGCTGTAGTTCCTGTTTTTGCAGCGGTAATCTTCGTTCTGGTGGGACTACACTGAAATAGGCGTTACTTGCACGCTCTTCCATTTCCAATAATGGATGCATTTGACGTGTCATATTAGTAATTATTGGGGTAGCTAGCTTTTTCTTATGTTGATGCAAATAAGTTTGTCCGGTTTTACTAAAACCTAGGATTCGTACATAGGGGAGTTCATTCGGGCTGCATACACTCCTAATTTCCTGTTTAGTAGTATTCGTTAAAATATGTACAAACATTCGTTGGAGTCGAGTCCAGGTGTATCGTTTTGTTTTTAATTGGTTCATCCACTCATTAAAAGAACGTACTTGTTTAACCGTTTTCTTTAATCGATACTCTAAGCCTTCATCTACTCCTTGAATCTTAGAAAGCTCGTTACTAGACATTGTAACTATGCGGTAATGCAGCAGCGGAAAATAGTGCTCCCATGTGTGCCAAAGTGAAGCGGTCTGTTTATAAGCTTCCAATTGTAGATAAGTTGTTTCTGGTATAGCGTTACGAACAGGTTGAGTTATGTTTCCGGACTCGATGATAGAGTCGCGGATACTAGTAGCACTTGCAATGGTACCCGTTATTATTTTATCATGATATCCACTTTGACTACGTTCAATCGTTAGAGGTGTTATGGATAGTTGAAGATCATAAATCATTTTCACATAACTAAAACCAAGAATATTGTTTGGTTTTGATAAATCAATCTTTGCTAGATCAAGATCGATATGATGATAAGCAGCCCTGCTTGCTTCAGGAAATGCTAACCCCTTTTTTATATGCATTTTTAGCGCTTGTTCATATTCATTTTGCTTAGCGGTTAGTTGCTTGTAACAGTGAATGAAATCGGATATTTCTCCTGATTCACTACCAAAGCAAAGGCTAGTTGTTCCCAGAGCATCAAGAGCTAAAACAGCACCTTTAGCAAAAAGTTCACTGCTTTGGACAGCGAAAGCATATGGAAGTTCAATAACTAAATCAACACCGTGCTTCAAGGCTGCTTTTGTGCGATGGAATTTATCAATAATTGCTGGCTCTCCCCGTTGAAGAAAAGATCCGCTCATTACAGCAATGATGCAGTCTGCGTGAGTGAGTTTTTTTGCCTGTTGAATGTGATAAACATGTCCATTATGAAAAGGATTATATTCAACAATTAGACCACAAGCTTGCAATTTTCACCAACTCCTTATAAAGTAAACCTTTATTCAGTAATGCGGTTGTCCTTATCTTTACCTGATAGAAGTCGAACAAAAGCTAAAATCTCGGTCGTCCTTGAAGAAACGCGAAGTATTGCTGTTGTAGCAACTCTGTCCTTGAAAAAGAAAGTCACTTTTTCTGCGTGCGAAGTATTGCTACCGAAGTTTTCCTTGTCCTGTCAACCTGAACGAATTGAGCATGTAGGCGCCGATAACTCTTGATGCGGAAGTCTTACAGTACGTTAGATACGGATAAATATGTGTCTTATTGTAGCAGAAATAATGAATATTAGCATTAGAAAAATTCTACTGGGGAAAATAATAAAGTGAAAGGAGTTTTCCTTCATCTCCTACTGAATGTTGGTACCACAAGGGTATGACTTAAAGGCCCTTTGAACGAATCGGGCATTTAGGTGGCCGTTTTCTCTCCCTTAGATCCTTCTGTATCAACTTAAGATTTTGAAGTGGGAGCTTACGGCACCTTACATGCGGGATAAAGGTAGAAGATGAGTTTAACTATGTTAGAGGTGAATGTTCAATATTGTAGATGGTCTTACTATAAAGATGGTTAATGAAAAAACTTAATCAATGAATTGTAAATTAGTCTGTAAAGAGAATATGTTGACAAAAGTCTTTTTTTCTTTTAAAATAACTTTTGTTGCCTTGAGGTGATAATAATGAAATTTGTATTAGCTCAGCTGAAAAAAAGTGCTTATAAGGAACCTTTTGCGTTTGAAAACACTGTAAATGTTCAGGAACTAAAAACAATGAATAACGATATTCGACATATTGATGAAGTTAAAGTTCAGGGAACGTGTTTTTTTCAAGGAGATAACATTATTTTTTCCTTGCATATTAAAGGTGAGATGATACTTCCATGCGCTCGAACATTAGCGGATGTTTCATATCCTTTCGATATTCAAGCTGATGAGGTCTTTACAACCGCAACTTATTTAACGGAAGACGAAGTAGAGGATGAAGTCCATCCAATTGAGGGAGAAGTCCTTGACTTAACACCGTTAATCAAGGAAAATATTTTATTAGAGGTTCCATATCGCGTATTTTCAGATGAAAAAACAAGCCGAGAAAATAACCCTACAGCAGGGAAAGGCTGGCAAATTATTTCAGAAGAAAAGAACGAGCACACGATAGATAAGCGTTTTAAAAAACTGGAATCATTATTTAACGATGATGAGAAGCACAATTAAGCTGATTGCTTAGCGTTTTTATACGTAAGAAAAGTATAAAAGTTTAACGTAAGTTTTTAGTCTTTCAAGTATTAAATGTAAGCTAGGCAATCACCTGTGTGAAAGGCTTGGCGTAACCAAGTTTTCTAATCTTATGAAGGAGGTGTAAGTCATGGCAGTACCTAAAAGAAGAACTTCAAAAAAAGTAAAAAATCAACGTCGTACGCATAAAAAATTACACGTACCTGGCATGGTAGAATGTTCAAATTGCGGAGAATTAACAAAGCCTCATTATGTTTGTAAATCATGCGGACATTATGACGGTAAAGAGGTAGTAAGTCAGTAATCACAAACAGTGAGTCGTGTAAGAGGGGAATACTGTTATCGGGTATTACTCCATGCAAGATTTTTATAAAAGCTGTTGTAGAGAAAACAGGTCACAGTGGTGGTCTGTTTTTTTGTGTGAAAAATAACCGACATCTGGTCCTATACTGAATGTGATATATAATTAACGTTCAAACTTCCATCAGTACATTTAACAGAGAACCACTTTAGTGGCATATAAGAATCATTAAGTTTAACGCAAAAGTCCAACTAACATTAGGTAATAAGTAGACATTGTTGGTAGCGTTTTCTTTATAAAACTAAAAAATCTGGTAAAAATATAATCCTTTATTCTATCACACCTAGTTTTTGCATACATTGATAGCAAACGTATAAGGAGGATGTGTGATGAACGCAACAAGACAAGATGCGTGGACAAAGGATGAAGATATCCTATTAGCAGATACGGTCCTGCGTTATATAAGAGAAGGAAAAACACAATTAGAAGCTTTTAAAGAGGTGGCACAAAAGCTATCCAGAACACCAGCTGCATGTGGATTTAGATGGAACGCTACCATCCGTAAACAATATGAACAAGAGGTACAAAGCGCAAAAGAAGAACGGAAAAAAGGAAATAGAAATAATTTCTGGAGTACTGCAAAGTCCCACGATCAAGATACGATAGAGACTGCTATTTTGTTATTAGAGAAAATGAAGTCTAATATTGGTCAGGAGGATGCTAGTCAATACCGTGTTCAAGAACAAACGAAACAATTAGAACGAGAAAATTTGCATTTAAAGGAAAAGCTAGCCCGTTATGAAAGTGCTTGGGAGGAAATAGGGAAGTTGTTAAATTTAGTTAAACCAGATTAATATCGACCAACAAATAGATAAGTAAATTATTCCAGTTTTTTTAAATTAATTTGTTTATGAAAAATAGGAACAAAAGCTAGAAGCGCTCGTTTTGCAACATACAAACTGGAGAACTTCCGAAGAGAATGTCAAACTTCATTGGAAGGAGTGTTTTTCTCTCTACGAAAGAGTGGTTCCAAGACGAAGGGCATCGTTGATTGCGATGTATGCTGCCTGAAGTTTTCTGTTCTTTTGCTGCTTGAGTGCATAAGCTAGATGAAGTTATTTTCAACAAAGATATCCACCATGTAGAAATGGATATCGGTTCCTAGACAGTAAAAAAGACATGAATCTTTCTTTATTCATGTCTTTCAATTTTTTACGAACATTTTCTATTTAACTACAGGTTTCTCTTTAACTCCTTCTGGCATCCATATGAGTGGGTTTTCACCCAGGTCACGTTCCATTTCATATTGAGCCTTTTTGAACCCCATTTTTTCCCAAAACCCATGAGAATTGATGCGAGGATTCGTTTTGATTGGTAAATTATAGCTTTTGGCAAAGTCTACTAATGTTTTTCCATAGCCTTGTCCTTGATACTCCGGAAGCACTTCCAATTTCCATAATGTTAAATAATCTTGTTGTGGCTCAAAATAGTAATCATATTTCTTATTTACTTTATAAAGGCTCATTCTTGCAATTAAACTATCCCCGATATAAATACCATAAAACGGGGAATCGCTCTGATTTTCTACTAGGTTATTTTCTAAATCTTCTAGCATTGATAATTCTTGGTTACCATATTCCTTAAAATGCTTAAACTTTTCCAATGTTTTATAATTGATCATGAGTTTCTCCACTTTGACCGGTTTCACAATCATGCCCCCCTTATCTCCTGTTGACATAAAAAATTCTGGTTTAAATTCAGAATAGTTTAGGTTTTTTCTATGGTTTTATTATAATATAAAAAACATGAAGATGAAAATAAATTGAAGAGAATCGAAGTTTAATAGTCATTCGAGGTATAAGCTAGACGACGAAACTTCCTTCAAAAATTATATTTCCTGTAAAAATGGATATCGTTTCTTAGATAATTAAAAACGACCTTAAGCGTGAGCCGTTCAAAAAACAAGGTAGGAATTTAATTAATAAAATTACATTTTTACCGATAATAAAAAGAGTTTCCGTTTAATAAAAGCATAAGAAGATAAAGGTTCAATAAATGAAAAACAACTATACTCCGATGTCAATCTCCTTTAACTATCTGAATAAAACGATCGTTGGTTTTTAAGGGAAATAATTTCTGTTTTAAGATTTCATATTGGTTTAGTTTGTTTTACTAAAATTGCTAGTAGCACACCAACTATTTTCTTGGTAACTGTAATAATGGAGGAATTGAAGATGTTAAACGGATTTATTTACCTACTTTCATTTTTTATAACAATACCGATATTTGCGACATGGCTCACCTATATAATTATTTCTAAATGGGCAAGACACCCTTTGAGAGCAGTTCATTTTGCTGTAACTTGGACAACTCCTTTATATGTAATTGCTGTGATTTTTTTAATCGCTATCATTTTCGATGTAAATGTCGTTGGTATTATTTTGGCTTTACTTCTTATTTCTATTGCAATTATTATTATGTTCCAATGGAAGAGGAACACGGAAGTATTGCTTATAAAAGCAGTAAAATTAATGTGGCGGTTTACCTTTTTATTATTTTTTTTGTTGTACTGCTTATTTGTAATTATAGGAATTGTACAGCGGATATTCTTTTAACCTATAAAGTGTATTCATTCAGCGGGCTTTTTCCTTTATCCTCGACTGTGTTAAGAAGTAAACAAACGCTAAAATCTCAATTGTTCTAGTAAATCGTGAAGTCTGCTCAAGATTCTTTGTTGGCTTTGAAAGAGAAGAGCATTTTTTCTTCGTGCGATGTGCTGGTGTCGAGGTTTTTTTGTTCTACTATAGGAAAGTATAAAATTTTTTCATTGTGGATATTTTTTATATTTTTTAAAAGTAGCTTCATCGTCAGCTTAAGCGCTCGAGTTGTAGCAAACTTCGAACTTCTTTCTATGATTAATCATAGAAAGAAGTTCGAATCTAAAGGAAGGCCGATTAAAAGTGGGCTTTGCTGCTTTAGGCATCGGCATATTCCTGTTTGAGAGGCATGTTTCCTTTATCTTGTTAGATCTCCCGTTTGTACGTCACTAATTGAGCGTTTCTGCTTATGTTCTATCGCCCCGGATAAATCGTCATTTAGGTGCCGTTATCTACGATGAAATATCTAAAATTCTTGAAAAGAGAATCGTACGGCACCTTACCTTTAGCATGGAATAAAAACAGATCACATGAAATTTGTGATTATTTTATGTACAATACTTAGATGAGATTAATATAAAAGGAGCAGGAATTTATGCGGATCAAACCTATCGATCTATATCAGCAAACAAAATTATTAAGGGATTACCGGGACTATAAACAGAAGATTCACACTTTTTTTGATTACAAACCATTGGATGATTTTGACCATAGGTATCATGATCTGCAACAAAGAAACTTTAAGCGTGAGGAGCTAAGCAACGCTTTACTTACCATGAATAGACAGTGGGATGCTCCTGAATCTACATATCGAAATATACAACGACTTAGAACACCTGAAGCAGTAACCGTTATCGGCGGTCAACAAGCAGGTGTATTAACAGGACCTATGTACACGATAAATAAAATCATCTCCATTATAAAATTAGCAAAAGAGCAGGAAGAAAAGCTGAATGTTCCTGTTATTCCTGTATTTTGGATCGCTGGTGAAGATCACGATTTTGCTGAAATAAATCATATTTTTATAGAACAAGAACAACAAATGTATAAATATCAAGTACATCAGCAAGTGAATAATAAGACAGCTATATCTGATATACAAATAGATAAGCAAATAATGAATCCTTGGCTTGACGATCTATTTAAACAGTTGACGGAAACAAACTATACGAAACAACTATATGATGAAATAAGAATATGTCTCGAAACATCTAAGACATATGTTGATTTTTTTGCAAAGCTTATTTTTCGGCTGTTTCCTCGATCGGGGCTCGTGTTGATTGATTCTGGAAATAAACATACACGTGAACTAGAAAGCGATTATTTCGTTCAATTAATTAAACATCAACCGCAAATAAGTAAAGGTGTTAGTGATGCAATAACCAAACTGCAGAAACTGGGATACTCTCCATTATTAACCGGAGAACTGACGGATGCTCATTTGTTTTATTATCAAGAGGGTGAGCGGATATTATTGAATCGAATGGAGAATGGGGATTGGGAAGGAAAGCAACATGAGATACGTTTAACTACAGCGGAAATGATTCAAATCGCAGAAACTAATCCTTTTTGTTTAAGCAATAATGTTGTTACTCGACCAATTATGCAGGAACTACTTTTTCCTAATTTAGCATTTATTGCCGGTCCCGGGGAACTTAGTTATTGGTCAGCACTAAAGGCAGCCTTTCATGCGTTGCGAATAAAGATGCCTCCTATACTACCTAGGTATTCCATAACTATCGTAGAACGTTCTGTTGAAAAGCTGCTTAAGCATTACCAACTGGACACAGAACGAGTAATTAATAATGGGGTACTTCAAGATAAAGCTGCATGGCTGGAAAGGAAAAACACCCCTTCTATTCAACAAACTGCCGATGAAGTGCGGAAAAAGATTGCTCGGGCACAGTTGCCTTTACGAGAAGTAGCGACGGCAATGCGAAGTGATTTAGGAGCATTAGCGGAAAAAAATTTATTTTACTTGCAGAAGCATATTTCGTATTTAGAATCCAGATTAATGCAGGCACTTGAAGAGAAGCATAAGATTGAGCTAGCTGCTTTTGATTTACTTCATTGTACGCTACATCCAGCAGATGGGCTGCAAGAACGGATATGGAATCCTCTTCCTTGGCTGAATTCTTATGGATTTAATTTCGTTGAAAACCTGATAAATCAAGACTATTCGTTTGAACAAGAACATTATGCGGTTTATGTGTAGAGGGCTTGCAGAAGAGGGATGCTCTACTCGAAACGATGTTGTCTCTAGTTTCAAAAGTTTATTCGAACACTCCCTTAGAAATTTAATCCAAACGAGGAAAAATTAGATCGTGAAGAATATACAGTGCTGTGAACCCCCACCAGCTGCTGAATTGGATAAAAGGTTGTCAAATCAATGAATGACAACCTTTTTTTATTTTGTTTTTTAGGTAAAAAGTCCTGTTTTTGAGGATGATAATGGAAAAACAGAAAATGAGGTGGTGCAGAGTGGGGGGATGTGGTAATATAATATGTACGAAGGTGGGGCGGAATATATGTTCATGGGTGAATTCCAGCACAACATTGATACAAAAGGAAGAATCATTGTCCCTTCTAAGTTTCGCGAAGAACTGGGAACTACTTTTGTGGTGACTCGCGGGCTTGATCAATGTTTATTTGCTTATCCCATGACAGAGTGGAAAATTTTAGAAGAAAAGTTAAAAAAACTCCCCCTTACAAAAAGGGATGCTAGAGCTTTTACGCGTTTTTTCTTTTCTGGCGCAATTGAATGTGAAATTGATAAACAGGGAAGAATAAACATCCCACAAACATTAAGAACGTATGCAAGTTTAGAAAAAGAATGTGTAATTATAGGTGTCTCCAACCGAATTGAGATTTGGTCTCATTCCACTTGGGAAACGTATGTTACTGAATCAGAAGAATCTTTTGCAGAAATTGCTGAGAATCTAATGGACTTTGATATTTAGCGATAGTTCAACTCTCCATAAAAGATGAGCGTATAGGAAGAAATGGGTGTTTTTGATGTTTAAACATATAAGTGTTTTAAGAGATGAAGCAATTAAAGGTCTTAACGTTAAATCAGATGGTGTTTACGTAGATTGTACCCTTGGTGGTGGCGGTCATGCAGAAGCAATTGCAGCTAAACTAAATGATAATGGTTTACTCATTGCTTTTGATCAAGACTTAGAGGCTTTACAAGCTGCTCAAAAAAGATTAGTCGCTTATGCAAAACAGATACGATTTGTTCATGCCAATTTTAATCAGCTTGAAGTGGTTTTAGCAGAACACCAAATTACTCATGTAGATGGAGTTTTATTTGATTTAGGTGTTTCCTCTCCTCAATTAGATCGAGGAGAGAGGGGGTTTAGCTATCAACATAATGCAAAGCTTGACATGCGCATGAACCAGGAACAAACGTTAGATGCTTATGAAATTGTTAACAACTGGTCCTATCAAGATTTGGTTAAGATTTTTTTTCAATATGGCGAGGAAAAATTTTCAAAACAAGTTGCTAGAAAGATGGAAGAACAGCGAAAAAAAGCACCTATAACGACCACATATGAATTAGTTGACATAATAAAATCAGCAATACCTGCACCTGCAAGACGGAAAGGCGGACATCCAGCAAAGCGGATTTTTCAAGCATTGAGAATTGCTGTAAATGATGAACTTGGGGTATTTAATGATGCACTTCATCAAGCAGCGAGGGTACTCGGGATAAATGGAAGACTTGCTGTGATCACCTTTCATTCTTTAGAGGATAGACTTTGTAAACAAGCATTCAAAAAATGGAGTTCAAACAAAGAAACGCCACGTAATCTACCTATTATCCCAGAGCAGGATAAAGCACCATTTCGATTAATAACTAGAAAACCGATTATTGCAACAGCTGAGGAATTAGCTCAAAATCGACGATCACGTTCGGCGAAACTACGAATCGTGGAAAAACAAGCAAAATGGCAACAACAATTTACCTATGAAGAAGGGTGGAGAAAATAATGAGTGCGAATCATGCGAGAACTTGGCAACAAACAAGACCGCAACATACACCGCATCGTAAACAACCTGTTCCTGTTAAAAGTTCAAAACAGGGATGGATTACGAAAGGTGAAAAAGTAATTTATTCCATCATTGGTTTCTGCATCATTTTAGCTGGTATCTATATGGTTTCTTATTCTTCCTCAACCGATGCGATTAATCGCAACACGCAGGAATTAGAAAGCAAAGTACATGTTCAACAATCGAAAAATGAACAATTAGAGGACGAAATTAAAGAATTAAGTGATCCAGATCGAATTATTAGGATTGCGAAGAAAAACGGCTTGAAAATACAAGATACAAAAGTAAAGCAGGCACAAGTCATCGATAATTAACCAATTAAGGGGAACGGACTTGTATGAGAAAAAATAAAACAACTCACTTCATGGCAGGAATATTAATCATCTTATTTGTGGGTATTTTTCTCGTTTTATCGGGAAGGTTTTTATATATTCAAGCAACAGCAGAAGTGGACGGTGTTTCGTTGGAAGCCTGGGCGGACAAGCAACGTACCTCCGCTTATCCATTACCCGCTGAACGAGGTAAAATATATGACAGTAATAAAATGTTATTAGCATATGATAAGCCAACCTATCGCTTGTACGCCATTTTAAGAGAAGATTATTCGGAAGGTGCAAAGAAGCCTAGACATGTAGTGGATCCAGAAAAAACGGCTATGGCATTAGCACCTTTATTGGATATGAAGGAAAGTGACATATTAGAGCGATTGCAGAAAGGGATCGAAAAGAAGAGCTTCCAAGTTGAATTCGGTATAAAAGGAAGAGGACTGTCCTTACAAAAAAAGGATGAGATTGCTGCATTGAACCTACCGGGGATCAACTTTGAAAAAGAAGCTGTACGTGCATATCCTAATGGAACATTTGCTTCTCAAATTATTGGTTTTGCTAAAAAAATGGAAACTGGTAAAAAGAAAAATCCACAGACACAAACCAAAGGCGTAACAGGTATTGAGAAGCAAATGGATAAGTATTTAAGCGGAAAAGATGGTTATATTTCCTTCCAACGAGATAAATATAATAAAAAACTGCTTCATCCAGAAGAGGCTGTGAAAAAACCAGAGAACGGAAAAAATATTTACTTAACAATTGATCAAAAAATACAAACACTGCTTGAGGATACATTGTCTCAAGTAGAGGAAAAGTATGAGCCAGAGCGAATATCAGCTGTGGTCATGGATCCCAAAACAGGGAAGATTATTGCAATGGGTAATCGGCCAAGCTACGATCCTAACAACCCAACAAATGTTGAAAACTGGTACAATGATGTTATTTCAACTCCTTTTGAACCAGGTTCCACTGTAAAGATGTTTACGTGGGCAGCTGCGATTGAAGAAGGTGTTTATAATGGAAATGAAGCTTATAAGTCTGGACAATACCAGCCAAATGAAAAAATTAAGCCTATTCGTGACCATAATGGAGGAAATGGCTGGGGTGCAATCTCTTACGATGAAGGCTTTGAACGCTCCTCCAACGTTGCTGCTTCAAAGCTGGTTTGGGAAAAAATCGGTTCTGACAAGTATCTTGAATATTTAAAAGCTTTTCATTTTGATCAAAAAACGAATATTGATTTACCTAATGAAGTTGCAGGCGAGATTTTGTATAATTGGCCCGCAGAAAAGCTAACTACTGCATTTGGACAGGGAACGACGATGACTCCGATCCAACAAATGCAGGCTGCTACCGCTCTGGCAAATGGTGGAAAAATGATGCAGCCATATATTATTGAAAAAATAATCGATCCTAATTCAAAGCAGGTAATTGAAGAAAAATCTCCGAAAGTCGTTGGTGAGCCAATTTCAAAGAAAACATCGCAGCAAATGCTGAAATTACTAGAATCTGTAGTAAATGGAAAACATGGAACGGGAAAAAATTTTAAATTAGACGATTATACGGTTGGTGGTAAGACCGGGACAGCTCAAATCCCTAATCCAAAGGGAGGTTATTTAATCGGTCACGAAAACTATGTGTTCTCCTTTTTAGGAATGGCCCCCATTGATAATCCTCAGTTAATGATGTATGTATCTGTAAAGCAGCCAAAACTTAGGCCGAAACAAGATGGCTCCATCCCGAATGGTGCCGAACCTGTTTCGTTCATTTTTAATAATGTCATGGAAAATGGCTTGCATTATTTAAATATTGATCCAGATAAACAAAATAAGACAAAAGCAATAGCCATACCTAGTTTAATTGGCAAAGATGTAGATCAAATGAAAGACGTATTAACAAAACGAGGTTTACGAGTTACAACAACTGGAAAAGGGAAAATAGTAAAAAGTAATGTAGCTGAGGGAGATAAAGTTCTACCAAATGACCATATCTTCTTAGTAACAGAAAAACCGCAAATGCCAAACATCATTGGCTGGTCATTTCGGGATGCTATGCAGTTTGCTCAACTGTTGGATTTAAAAACAGAAACATTTGGTAATGGCTATGTAGCGACACAGAATATTAAAGTCGGGACTAAAATTAAGCAAGGTGACTATTTAGGGATTGAACTTGTTCCACTTGAAAAACAAAAGAATAACTAAGTCTTCATTGAAGAACCCCTTATCTACAGTCGAAGTGAAAAAGTATAAAGGGGACCAACTATAATTCTTCTAATAATCTGTTATGAAGGAAATAAAAGCCAAAGGTTTTATCCCGCATGTAAGGTGCCGTAAGACTCCCACTTCCAAATCTTGAGTTGATACAAAAGGTCGGGAGAAAACGGCACCTAAATGCCCAATTCGTTTAAGGGCCTTTAGGTCATACGCCCAGGTACTAACATTCAGTAGGAGATGGAAGAAAACTCCTACTGAATGAAGTTTCACTTTATGCAAGAGAAACAGTGTTCTAATCCATCTTCAACGTTCATATAGTGAATACAAGCATGTCTTTAAAAAGGAGATGTAGTATGAAACGTGTATCCGCTGTGACGACGAAGAAAAGGATTGTCGCTGTTTTTCTTATTGGTTTAGTCATTTTTCTAATCATCGATATTCGCTTAGGTTATGTACAATTTGTATTAGGTGATCAATTAATGGGACAAGCTACAGATTCATGGACAAGAAATATTGAATTTGAACCTGAACGGGGGAGAATTCTAGATGAAAATGGAGAGGTTCTCGCTGAGAATGTAACAGCCCCCTCTGTTGTTGTTGTCCCTAGGCAGGTGAAACAACCGAAAGAAACAGCAAAAAAACTAGCGGCTATTTTAGATATTTCTGAGGAGAAAGCATTGGAATATATTACAAGAAATGCTTCCAGTGTGAACATACACCCAGAAGGTCGAAAAATCAATGAAAAACAGGAAATGGCAATTCGCTCACTAAATATGGAGGGTATTTATTTAGCAAAGGATTCAAAAAGGCATTATCCATATGGTGATGATCTTTCCCATGTATTAGGCTTTGCAGGGATTGATAATCAAGGCTTAATGGGACTTGAATTATTTTATGATGAACTACTAAATGGTGAAAAAGGAAGTTTATCATTTTATTCAGATGCTAAAGGAAGAAGATTAGATGATTTGGCAGATATCTACACACCGCCAAAAGATGGGTTAGACTTAAAAACAACGATCAATACGAAGGTCCAAACGATTATGGAAAGAGAGTTAGATTTAGCGGAGTCTAAATATGACCCGGATGGTGCTATTGCTATTGCAGTTAATCCTAAAACGGGCGGTGTTCTTGGAATGACATCACGTCCTAATTTTCATCCGGAAAACTATCAAGAGGTAGATTCTACTATTTTTGACCGTAATTTACCAATTTGGAGTACGTATGAGCCAGGTTCCACTTTTAAAATTATAACATTGGCTGCTGCACTTGAAGAGGGAGTGGTAGATTTAACAAAAGATCATTACCACGATGATGGTGCTATTAAAGTAGGAGGAGCAAGACTGCGGTGCTGGAAAAGTGGCGGACATGGGAGTCAGAATTATTTAGAGGTTGTGCAAAATTCTTGCAACCCGGGTTTCGTCAATCTTGGGCAAAAACTTGGAGAAGACAAGCTATTTTCATATATTCATAATTTTGGTTTTGGTAAGAAAACGGGGATTGATTTACAAGGAGAAGGAACTGGTATTTTATTTAAACCAGAAAATATTGGACCGGTTGAGTTAGCTACTACTTCCTTTGGTCAAGGTGTTTCTGTTACACCGATTCAACAAGTGATGGCTGTAGCAGCTGCTGTAAATGGCGGCTATTTGTATAAGCCTTACATTGCAGATGAATGGATTGATCCAACAACTTCACAAGTTCAGCAGAAGGTTGAATCAACGTTAAAGAAAAGGGTGATTTCGCCCGAGACTTCAAAAGAAATTCGCCAGGCGCTAGAAAGTGTCGTGGCAGAAGGAACAGGTCGCCCAGCTTATGTAGATGGTTACCGTGTGGGTGGGAAAACGGGAACTGCACAAAAAGTGGGACCAGATGGTAGATATATGGAAAACAATTATATTGTATCATTTATTGGATTTGCACCAGCTAATGATCCAGAAATCGTCGTCTATGTAGCGGTTGATAATCCAAAAAATACGGTTCAATTCGGTGGAGTTGTAGCAGCTCCAATTGTAGGGACTATTATTGGCGATAGCCTCCGAGCAATGGATATCAAACCGCAAAAGGGAGGATTGGAAAAGAAATACCAGTGGCCAGATGAGCCAAAAGTAGAAGTTCCTGACTTGGTTGGATTAAGAAAGAAAGAGTTAACGGAGTATATGACAAATTTATCAGTAGAAACAAGTGGAGAGGGAGACTATATCGTTGATCAAGCTCCTAGTCCTGGAACAAAAGTTGAACAAGGATCTAAAATTAGAATTTATTTAGCGAAAAAAGATCGTTAAACAGATTTATATTTGCTATAATAGATAGGCATTAGAAAAAACTTGGTTTGTCGCCAAGTTTTTAGCGAAAGCTGCAGTTTTTCTTATACGAGAAAACGGCACCTAAATGCCCGATTCGTTCAGCTAACATTCAGTAGGAGGTGGAAGAAAACTCCTACTGAATGAAGTTTCACTTTATACTTTCCTATAGCAAAATAAAGAAGAGGGTAGTACTACCCTCTTAAAAATGAATGTCACAAAGAATTATTATATAGTGAGAATTTAACAAGAAGAATGGGATGTTACAAATGAATTTAGATGAATTAGTAAGCTGTTTACCTTTTTATCAAACAAACAAAAGTATCGACAACATAGAAGTTACGAACATTGTGATGGACTCACGAAAAGTGGTGTCTGGCAATTTATTTGTTTGTATTGCTGGTTATACAGTCGACGGACATGATTTTGTTAAGCAGGCTGAACAAAAAGGAGCTGTTGCCATTGTCGCAGAAAAGCCGGTGGATTCAAAGCTTCCTACTATATATGTTGCCGATTCCCATCGGGCCTTGTCGATGCTCGCTGTAAAGTTTTTTGAGAATCCAACAAGTAAACTTCCTTTAATCGGTGTAACTGGAACAAACGGTAAAACAACCGTAACCTATTTGCTAGAAGCTATCTTTCAATTAGCTGGGCGAAAAACTGGTGTTATAGGCACCATACACATGAAGATTGGAGAAAAAACGTATCCGGTTGTAAATACTACTCCAGATGCACTCATGTTGCAGCAATCATTTAAACATATGGTGGATGAAGGAGTAGACCAAGCTATTATGGAGGTTTCTTCTCATGCACTTGTGCAAGGGAGGGTCCATGGCTGTGATTATGATATGGCTATATTTACCAATCTCTCCCAAGATCATTTAGATTTTCATAAAGATATGGATGAGTATTTACGAGCGAAAAGTCTGTTATTTGCTCAACTGGGAAATAATTATACGGAAGAAAAACTAAAATTTGCGATTATTAATGAAGATGAAACAGCAAGTAAAGTATTAAAAGAAAGCACTGCACAACATGTCATTACGTATGGTATTAATAAACCAAGTCAAGTGATGGCAACGAATATTAAATTAGGAGCTAAAGGAATCCATTTTCAGCTGCAAACCCCAGTCGGCAATATACATATTAAAAGTAAACTGATGGGTAAATTTAATGTTTATAATATGCTGGCAGCGAGTGCAGCCGCAATAGCCGCAAACATTCCACTTTTGGTTATTCAAACAGCTTTTGAGCAAATCGGCGGCGTGAATGGACGGTTTGAGCCAGTTAATGAAGGTCAGCCATTTGCAGTAATTGTTGATTATGCACATACCCCGGACTCGTTGGAAAATGTCTTACAAACGGTGAAAGAGTTTGCCACTGAACGTGTGTTTGTAGTTGTTGGTTGTGGAGGAGATCGGGATCGAACAAAGCGCCCGATAATGGCAAAAATAGCGGTTGAATATGCAGATAAAGCAATTCTAACCTCTGATAATCCAAGAACGGAAGATCCACAGGCGATTCTAGATGATATGATCAGTGGATTATCACAAGATTCCACATATCAAGTGATTGTTGATCGCAAGGAAGCTATTTATGAAGCGGTTCATCAAGCAGCACCTGGAGATATTATCGTAATTGCTGGAAAAGGTCATGAAACGTATCAGCAGATTGGTCATACAAAACATGATTTTGATGATCGAAAAGTCGCCCGTGAAGCAATTTTAGCGAAGGAGAATAAATGATGTTTACGGTAAAGTGGCTTTCGCAAGTATTGCCAGACTATAAGGGAAATATAATTGATCAATCGATTCAAGGCGTTTACACAGATAGTCGTGAGACAATGACAAATGGTTTATTTGTCCCTATTATTGGTGAACGCTTTGATGGACATGAGTTTGTCGATCAAGCCATTGCGAATGGAGCAGTTGCAGTTATATGGGGTAAGGAAAAAAAACTACCGGAAACGATACCTGAACATATTACGGTATTTAAGGTTGATAATACGTTGACAGCCCTTCAAACCGTAGCGTCAGAGTATCGCAAATTGGTTGATCCAATTGTGATTGGTATCACGGGTTCCAATGGCAAGACGACAACGAAAGATATGATTGCAGCAATTTTAAAGACAACGTATAAGACCCATTGCACAGCTGGTAATTTTAATAATCATATTGGTTTGCCATTAACGATTTTGTCAATGCCGAAAGACACAGAAGCATTGGTTGTTGAAATGGGAATGAGCCACTCTGGAGAGATTCAATTATTATCCGCCATTGCGAAGCCTGATTATGCTATTATCACAAATATCGGTGAATCACATATCGAATTTTTAGGTTCTAGGGAAAATATTGCCAAGGCTAAACTGGAAATACTAGCAGGACTAAGTAAAACAGGTACATTAGTAATCGATGGAGATGAACCATTATTAAGTCATCTACACCATCATAATTATGTAAAAACATGTGGTTTTACAACGGGTAATGATACACAAATTACTTCGACTGTATTAAAGCAAGAACAAACGGTATTTCAAATACTTGATGGCACCACTTATACGATTCCCTTTTTAGGAAGTCATCATGCTAAGAATGCTGCTTTGGCGATTACAATAGGCAAATGTTTACATATACCAACTGAAAAAATCCAAACAGCATTTGATTCTATCATGAAAACAGGCATGCGGTTTGAAAAACGAATTGGAAAAAATGGTGTCACGATCATTAACGATGCGTACAATGCTTCTGCAACATCGATGAAAGCTGCCATTCAGGTTGTTAAACAAATGGAAGGATTTTCGGAAAGGGTATTAGTGCTAGGAGATATTTTAGAACTGGGAGCTTATTCTGAAGCTATGCATCGATCTATTGTAGAAGTAATTGATAAACCAATTACAAAAGTTTGCACATTTGGTAAAGCTGCTAAATATATTACAGAGGCGATGAATGAGCAGAATAACCAGATTCCTGCTGAACATTACTCAACCAAACAAGCTTTACTCAAAGCGCTGCAACCTCATTTACATGAAAAAGCAATTATTTTATTTAAAGCTTCTAGAGGGTTGAAGTTTGAAGTATTAATAACTGAGTTGAATCAGTCTATATAGTCGGGCGGTTTCGTACAAGGAGGAATAATAATGAATTTTTCTGTGTTATTTATAACCATGGCTATCGCATTCTTAATTACCGTCCTTTTATCTCCTATTTTTATTCCATTTTTAAGACGATTGAAGTTTGGACAAAGTATTAGGGAAGAAGGACCTAAATCCCATATGAAAAAGACTGGAACACCAACGATGGGTGGTATTATGATTGTTTTTAGCATTGTCATAACTTCTCTAATTATGGCATGGAAAACAAATCCAGTCGGTGTTAGCTATGAATTGTGGATTTTATTGTTTGTTCTCGTGGGATATGGTCTGTTAGGATTTTTAGATGATTTTATTAAAATTATAAAAAAACGCAATCTTGGCTTGACCTCAAAACAAAAGTTGCTAGGACAATTAATTATTGCGCTTATTGTATTTTTTGTCTTACGATATCAAGGATTTCCAACGTATATTTCTATTCCAGGTACAACCATTCAGTTAGAATTAGGCTGGGGTTACGCACTTTTAATTATATTTATGCTCGTTGGTTCATCGAATGCAGTAAATTTAACAGATGGTTTAGACGGGTTACTGGCAGGAACTGCTGCCATAGCGTTTGGCGCTTTTGGAATTTTAGCTTGGTATGGCTTCCCACAAAATGAGGTAACTATTTTTGCATTAGCTGTGGTCGGAGCATTACTGGGCTTTCTTGTATTCAATGCACATCCTGCTAAAGTGTTTATGGGAGATACAGGTTCATTAGCATTAGGAGGAGCGATTGCTACCATTGCGATTTTAACCAAACTAGAGATCGTTCTAGTCATTGTTGGCGGTGTGTTTGTCATTGAAACACTTTCTGTGATTATTCAAGTAATATCATTTAAAACAACTGGAAAAAGGGTGTTTAAAATGAGCCCATTACATCATCATTATGAGCTTTTAGGCTGGTCAGAATGGCGCGTCGTGACAACCTTTTGGCTAGTAGGGCTTGTTTTTGCAGCTTTAGGAATTTATATTGAGGTGGGCTTAAATTGACAAGGCTAAAAGATTTTCCCTATAACCATATTCTTGTTTTAGGATTAGCAAAAAGCGGTACTGCTGCCGCGAGAGTTTTGTTACAACATGGAAAAAAAGTACGTGTAAATGATCAAAAGGCAGCAGCAAACGATTCAGAGGTAAAAAAACTAAAAGCGATGGGCGCAGACATGATACTCGGCTCCCATCCTATTTGTGTGCTTGATGAAATTGAAATCATTGTGAAAAATCCGGGAATTAATTATGAAAACCCAATTATAAAAGAAGCGGTAGAACGTCAGATCCCAATTATTACAGAAATTGAGATAGCTGCCCAGCTAACGGATGCTCCGATCATCGGTATAACAGGCTCAAATGGGAAGACAACGACGACAACGTTAACTACAGAAATGTTAAAGAAAAGTAATCAGGCTGTTAAAGTTGCGGGAAATATAGGGATCGTTGCAACTGAAATAGCTGAAAACTTGGTAGAAAATGAAAGGTTAGTTTTAGAATTATCTTCTTTTCAGCTGATGGGAGTTGATAAGTTTAAACCAAAAATTGCTGTCTTACTTAACATATTTGAAGCACATTTAGATTATCATAAAACCTTTGAGAACTATAAACAGGCAAAGTTTAATATATTTAAAAATCAAACGGAAGACGATTATCTTGTATATAATGCGAATGATAAAAACATCATAGCAGAGGTTGGGAAATGCAAAGCAACAAAAATTCCTTTCTCTGTAAAAGAACAGCTTGCTAACGGGGCTTGGATGGATGAAAATTCCATTTATTTCAAAGATGAAAAGATTATGGATCGAATTGATATTTCCTTATTAGGTGAGCACAATTATGAAAATATTTTAGCTGCAGTGGCAGCTGCTAAATTAAGTGGTGCTACAAATGAAGGAATTCGGACAGTTTTATCTATGTTTACTGGGGTTAAACATCGTTTGCAATTTGTTGGTAATTTCCATGAACGCTTTTTTTATAATGATTCCAAAGCCACGAATACTTTAGCAACGCAAAAGGCATTATCAGCTTTTGAACAACCGGTTATTTTATTAGCAGGTGGTTTAGATCGTGGTAATGAATTTACGGATTTACTTCCATATATGAAGCATGTGAAAGCATTAGTACTTTTTGGCGAAACGGCAAATAAATTAAAAGAAATAGGTAAGAAAGCGAATATTCCTGTTATTCGGTTAACAGAAAATGTTCAATCAGCAGTCCAAATTGCTTTTGAAATTTCTCAACAGAAAGATATTATTTTGTTATCACCAGCATGTGCCAGTTGGGACCAATATCGAACATTTGAAGAAAGAGGAGACATGTTTATACAAGCTGTGCATACATTAGTATAGGGGCTTGTTTAAAATAAAATAATTAAAGTTCTTGTTCAAAAGAGATGATAAAAAGGCTTAATGTCTGCTAAAGTAGCAGGCGTCCTTGAAAAATCAAAGCGCTTTGATTTTTCAAGGACAAGAAGAACTACGACAGCAAGGTTCACTTTATTTCTCTTTAGAAGTTCTCCAGTTTGTAAGTCCTAGAAGAGTGCTCCAGCTTTTGTTCTCCTGTTGGCAGCGCTGATACTAGCACGTCCTATGTGTCAAAGTTCGAGTTCAGTTAGAAACATGGGATACGGAGAAATTCGAACCGTTATTTACCAGTCTTTTTGAACATACTTTTTAAAAATTACTTTTTAAACACCCCCTAGCAATCTTGTAAAGTGGGGTGTTATTTTGCTTACAAAAAAGAACAATGCACCTTATTCTTCTCCCGATTATATTTTAATGGGTGTTATTGTTGCTTTATTAATTATTGGCATCGCCATGGTTTACAGTTCTTCATTTGTATGGGCAGAATATAAATTTAATGATGCGTGGTATTATGTGAAACGCCAAGCTCTGTTTGCAGGTGCTGGAATGATAGCGATGATTTTTACCATGAATCTTCCATATACGACATGGAAAAAATATGCCAAATTGATTCTGCTGCTTTGTTTTAGCTTATTATTACTTGTTTTGATACCAGGAATTGGTATGGTACGAGGTGGTGCACAAAGTTGGATTGGAATCGGCGCATTTAGCATTCAGCCTTCTGAGTTTATGAAGTTAGGCTTAATTATATTTTTAGCTACCTATCTATCGGTAAACCAAAAATATATTACATCGTTAAGGAAGGGCTTCTTTCCATCTCTGTTATTGGTTTTTACAGCTTTTGGTTTAATTATGCTTCAACCTGATTTAGGAACAGGCATGGTGCTTGTATTAACTTGTATGGTTATGATATTTACTGCTGGAGCTAGGTTGTCACATTTTTTTGGATTGGCTGCTGTTGGACTAGCAGGATTTATTGCACTAATTGCATCAGCTCCATACCGGATTAGTCGAATAACCGCTTTCCTTAATCCGTGGGAAGATCCTTTAGGTGATGGATTTCAAATTATTCAATCTCTATACGCAATCGGTCCAGGAGGTTTAATGGGACTTGGATTTGGGGAAAGCTTACAGAAGTTTTTTTATTTACCAGAGCCACAAACAGATTTCATTTTTGCTATTTTAGGAGAGGAACTTGGCTTTATCGGCGGAACCGCTGTTCTCTTGTTATTTTTTCTGTTGTTATGGCGCGGAATTAAAATCGCCCTTGAAGCACCAGATAGTTTTTCACGCTTTTTAGCATTGGGTATTGTTTCGATGCTGGCACTTCAAGCAATGATTAATATTAGTGTTGTTATCGGACTGATCCCTGTAACCGGGATTACACTTCCTTTTTTAAGTTATGGTGGTTCTTCTTTAACGTTAATCTTATGTTCTGTAGGTATTTTGTTAAATATTAGTAGATACACAAAAATATAGAATTCACCAGACGCCTGTATAAGAAAAATAAACTTGTTGGATAGTTATAAGTAACAAAGCTCCTTAACTAGGTTATCCCATATCTAAAGTCACCGTAAGACTTTCTACTTCAAGAGTTATACAAAATACGAAAAAGTCTAAGTGAATGATAGTGGGTGCCTAATTGCTTGCTTTGTTTAACTAAGATTCAGTAGGAGATGAAGGAAATCATCCGCGGAATGAAATTTTACTAGACTATGAAATTATAAAATTAGCGAATTTTCAGCTTGTTTTAGTTTTAAAAATAAGTATAAAGCGAATCAAAATATTATAGCTGGAAAACTTGATTTTTACTAAGTCCTACTACATGTTTCAAGGGTGAATATGATATACTCATAGTAACAAGTTGAAATGGCATATTTATGCCATTTCTTGTTGTTAATTTAAGATAAAGGAAGAAATGGAGATGGAAAAAAAGAAAATTGTTTCTATTGAAGACCGAATCCCAAAATTGAAGCAGGCAAGGAAAAAAAAGGCAAATCGACGGTTGCTATTTTATCTGTCTATTTTTTTCATCTTAATTTCCATCATCGTTTATTTACAATCTCCATTAAGTCATATACGTACGATTCACGTAAAGGGCAACACGTTTTTAAGCGATGAGTCGGTCATTAAACAAAGCAACTTAACAAACAATCAAAATATATGGACAATTGATAAAAAAGCTAGTGAAGAAGCGTTAGAAGAAAATCCCATCATTGCTTCTGCTAAAGTTAATCGGAAATTACCTTGGACTGTTTCGATTATAATCAAGGAATATGAACGTGTTGGTTATTTGCAACAGGGAACAAACTATTTTCCAATATTAGGCAATGGTACGGCACTTCAAAGTATGAAGCAAACATCATATAATGGAGACGCACCCTTAATCATAGGGTTTAATAAAGAAGAATATTTACATAGAATGACGAAGGAATTAGAACAGCTACCTCAAGCAATAAGAAAGTTGATTTCTGAAGTTCATTGGACACCAACAAAGGAAAATCAGAATAAGATTACCCTATATATGAATGATGGTTTTTTAGTTGATGCCAGTATTCAAAACTTTGCCGAAAATATGAAAATCTATCCTTCCATCGTGATGCAATTGGATGATGATAGTAAAGGCATTATTCATATTGGGGCAGGCGCATATTTTGAATCGTTTAACAAAAAGTAATTCGGCTAACTTCAAGATGAATAATATCATTTTCTACTCGGTAGAAAGTCATAATTTCTATATACTATACGAAATTATTTAATACAATCATCATCTTGGTCAGTCAGTTAAAAGAATAGGTTTGATTTTTTAAAAAAATACTGAAAAATAAAGGAAATTCATGGTTTTATGTGGAATATCCTATATAATATTTTATTTTTATTGATTCGATGACGATAGGTGATATAGAGAAGTGTGTTTTTTACACAGCTTCTGAATTTTAGGGGGGCTTTACTTTGAACAACAGTGAAGTTTTAGTAAGTCTTGATATAGGTACATCAAAAATTAAAGTTATTATTGGCGAGGTTTTAAATGATTCATTAAATATTATCGGTGTTGGAACTGCAAAATCCAATGGAATGAAGAAAGGAGCAATCATTGATATTGATGATACCGTTCAATCAATCCGCAATGCTGTAGAACAAGCGGAAAGAATGGTTGGTATGCAGATAGATCGGGTTGTCGTTGGTATCAACGGAAATCATATTCAGTTACAGCCATGTCACGGCGTTGTAGCCGTTCAGAGTGAAGATAGGGAAATTACGAATGAAGATGTTACTCGAGTGATTGATGGAGCGCAAGTAATGTCTATTCCTCCAGAGCGTGAAATTATCGATGTTATTCCAAAACAATTTATCGTCGATGGATTAGATGAAATAAATGATCCGCGAGGTATGATTGGTGTTCGTTTGGAAATGGAAGGAACGATTATTACATGCTCCAAAACTATTCTACATAATATTTTAAAATGTGTAGAGCGTGCTAATCTTCAAGTAGCCGATATTTGTCTTCAACCTCTTGCTGCTGGCACAATTGCACTATCAAAAGATGAAAAAAATATGGGTGTTGCATTAATTGATGTAGGCGGTGGGTGTTCTACAGTTTCTATCTTCGAAAATGGTCATTTAGCTTCAACCAGTGTTGTTCAGTTAGGCGGGGACAACATAACGAAAGATCTTTCCATAGGTTTACGAACTTCTACAGAAGAAGCTGAAAATGTGAAATTAAATCATGGACATGCCTTCTATGACCATGCTCTAGAGGAAGAAGTCTTTGATGTTTCCATCATTGGCAGCAATTCGAAACAGACTTCAAATCAATTAGAAATTGCCGATATAATTGAAGCAAGAATGGAAGAAATCTATGCATTTGCTGAAAGAGAAATAAGAAGAATGGGCTACCATGAATTACCAGGCGGTTATGTTTTAACTGGAGGCACCACGGCAATGCCTGGAGCGTTGGAGCTGGCTCAAGATCTATTTCAAGCTAATGTTCGGATCGCTATACCAGATTATATAGGTGTACGTGAACCGCAATTTACAGCAGGCGTAGGAATCTTGCAATTTGCGTATAGGAATGCGAAAATACAAGGAAAAGAATTATTCCCAACCTTCATCCCAATGGGAAATGACCCAAAACCAAAACGAATAAAAAAACAAGTAAATTCACATGAACCAACAGAAAAGAAGAAAAAAGAATCTGGAATTGCTAATTTGTTTAAGTATTTTTTTGATTAACAAATAATCTAACCTTGTAAAAATACGGTAGTTTATCAATAATAGAAACCTCTTAACCAATTAGCTTCTAGAACGCTTGTAATTTTGCATATTAGGAGGAACGAGTTATGTTGGAATTTGATACGAATATGGAAGAATTAGCAACAATAAAAGTAATAGGGGTTGGTGGCGGAGGTAACAATGCTGTTAACCGAATGATTGAGCACGGAGTCGAAGGTGTTGAGTTTATCGCTGTTAATACAGATGCCCAAGCTTTGAATCTATCAAAAGCGGAATTAAAAATACAAATTGGTGCCAAACTTACAAGAGGGTTAGGAGCGGGTGCTAATCCGGAAGTAGGAAAGAAGGCGGCTGAAGAAAGTAAAGAGCAACTGGAAGAAGTGCTTCAAGGTGCTGATATGATTTTTGTGACTGCGGGAATGGGCGGTGGAACGGGTACGGGCGCTGCTCCAGTTATTGCTCAAATCGCTAAAGATCTCGGAGCATTGACGGTAGGTGTTGTAACACGTCCTTTCTCATTTGAAGGAAGAAGGCGTTCTACCCAAGCAATTTCTGGTATTGAAGCGCTTAAAGGTAGTGTTGATACACTAATTGTTATACCGAATGACCGACTGTTAGAAATTGTAGATAAAAACACCCCAATGTTAGAGGCGTTTCGTGAAGCTGATAATGTATTACGTCAAGGTGTACAAGGTATCTCTGATTTGATCGCTAAGCCCGGCCTGATTAACGTGGATTTTGCGGATGTCAAGACAATTATGTTTGATAAAGGTTCGGCTTTAATGGGAATCGGTGTCGCTACTGGTGAGACTAGGGCAACCGAGGCTGCTAAAAAGGCTATTTCTTCACCATTATTGGAGACTTCTATAGATGGGGCACACGGTATTTTAATGAATATTACTGGTGGTACGAATTTAAGCCTCTATGAAGTACAAGAAGCGGCTGATTTAGTAACTTCTGCTGCTGATAATGAAGTTAACGTCATTTTTGGTTCGGTTATTAATGAAAACTTAAAAGATGAAATTGTAGTTACCGTCATAGCTACAGGATTTGACGAATCAAATAAAAAAGTAGAGCAACAACCAAAGCAGCAGCGATCCATAATGAATCAGCATGCAGCAACTCGTGCTAATGATGAAGTTCCGTCAAGAAGAGAAAGAGATCATGAGCCTCAACAACGCGCTGCACAAGAGGAAGATACGTTAGATATCCCCACGTTTTTAAGAAATCGCAACCGCAACCGAAAACGCTAAATAATAAAAACTATGATTGAATTTTCGTCACATCATAGATGATACGTTATTCTTAAATAATCACACAGGAATGGATGATGAATGACTTCCTAGTAACTTTACTTTAGCTTTTGTAAACTAGCAACTGTTCACAATTTTAAAATGACCTATAGATAAAGGACATTTTATTTTAGTGAATGGTTGCTTTTTTGTACTATAGGAAAGTATAAAGTTTTTTGGGTTTATCGTATAAGAAAAACTATAGCTTTCGCTAAAGACTTGGCGAGAAGCTAAGTTTTTCTAATGTTTGCCGCTGGTTCGTCTGAGTTTCGAGCATGGAATGAATCATTACTCACCAAAAGCCAGTTACTCTGTTCATTTTACCGTTATTATCTTATATACTTCAAATTGCTACATCCTTAACCCCTAGTTGTTAGCTTCGAACAAACGTATCCTAGTCCCGACAAACACTCCAATAACTCGGTAAAACTAGTCACAATTACCGTACAGAATATGACAGACTTTGCTAGTTTCCTTAGGTATACTAGAATCACTATGGAAGATGGCAAGCATTAAAAATATGGAAAGGGAGGAAATCTGTGAAGATTTATTTGGATGCAGTCTGGGCGCTTAATTTTTTGCTAGATATTATGTTGTTATTGCTAACCCAGGCATTAGCTAGAGATGCTACGAGGAAACGCCGTATAGTTACCGGAGGTTTTATTGCATCCTTACTTGTTCCCATTTCCTTATATTTTCCTGATTCTTTTTTTATAAGTTTTCCAGGGAAAATAATATTTTCCGCAATTATTATTACAACCGCTTTTGGCTACCAGAATATTTATCGCTGGTCTAAATTGTTATTATTATTCTATTTTGTTAGTTTTGCCATTGGAGGTGGTTTAATCGGCATCCATTTTTTGTTACAACGTCCATTTAGTCAGGGTAGCAATGGATTTTTAACCTATAATAGTGGGTTTGGAGATCCCGTCAGCTGGCTCTTTATCATCACTTGCTTTCCGATTGTATGGTTGTTTACTAAATCCCGTATGGACAAGCACGTAAGCGAAAAAATCAGATACGATCAGTTAACTCCCGTAACCATTCGAATGAGAGGAAAAAGTTATTCATCGACTGGATTTATTGACAGCGGCAATCAATTAACAGATCCATTAACAAAAAAGCCGGTCATTTTATGTGATGAAGTCTTTTTAAAACAATGGTTTACGGATGAAGACTGGCTACGTCTCAAAGAGTGCTACCAATCACTACAGATGCATGATTTACCGAAAGAGTGGGAGAAATATATGCAATTGGTTCCTTATCAAGGAGTAGAAGGAAGGAGTATGTTTTTGTTTACACTTCGTCCTGATCAATTAATTATTTATTATGGAGAAGAGCGAATTGAAACAAGCAAAGTTTTGATCGGTATTCAATTTGGTCGTTTAACTAAGGATGCCAGTTACCATTGTTTGTTGCATCCGCAAATAATTCATTCAGCAACTATTTATACTGCTTAAAGGAGAGATAAAGTTGAGGACAATCAAATTACGCCTGCGTTTATGGTGGTATAAACTACAAATTAAACTTGGATTAAAATCAGATGAAATTTATTATATTGGTGGCAGTGAAGCACTACCGCCACCACTCACGAAAGAAGAAGAACAGGAATTATTAGGATTATTACCAAAAGGAGATAAATCGGCTCGGGCAATACTAATTGAGCGTAACTTAAGATTAGTCGTCTATATTGCTCGAAAATTTGAAAATACAGGTATTAATATTGAGGATCTCATTAGCATTGGCACGATTGGCCTTATTAAAGCAGTGAATACATTTAACCCCGAGAAAAAAATAAAATTAGCAACGTATGCGTCTAGGTGTATTGAAAATGAAATCTTAATGTACTTACGCCGAAATAATAAATTGAAATCAGAGGTTTCCTTCGATGAGCCATTAAATATAGATTGGGATGGGAATGAATTATTATTATCGGATGTACTAGGAACGGATGAAGATATTATTACAAGAGATTTAGAATCTGATGTGGATAAAAGCTTATTAAGAAAAGCATTATCTCAGCTTAATCCTCGAGAAAAACAAATTATGGAACTGCGTTTCGGTCTTGTTGGCGAAGAAGAAAAAACCCAAAAAGATGTTGCAAATATGTTGGGAATTTCTCAGTCTTATATTTCCCGATTAGAGAAAAAAATTATTCGCCGACTAAAAAAAGAATTTAATAAAATGGTCTAGCCTTGTTGCTGTAAGTTTTCTATATTATTAAAAATTAGATAGAAATTTCCTTGTGCATAAAAACCTTTCCAGAGGGAGATACTGTCCATGAACAGCATCACCAACTGGGAGGGTTGAACATAGATGACAAGACATAAAGTTGAAATATGTGGTGTTGATACATCCAAGCTACC